>NZ_BAAHSJ010000001.1:0-582826 GCF_054601595.1 Sideroxyarcus sp. TK5
CAGCACCGGCAGAACAAAGATGGAGCAATGCAATCGAGCAGTGAAATAGTTTAAGCTCGCAACCCAAGGGCTTTACTACTGATCGGTGGTAGGGCTACAGGGGGCAGGTCATAGCCTACCAAGCTTATTCTGCAACACCATTATTCTTTTTGAAAGAACCGGCCCCTTGCGGGGCCGGGTTTGATGCTAACTGAATATCATCATAAGCAAAAACAACAGAAATTCTTGTAATTGCCTACAGCTGATTTTCAACTTTGGCGATAGCTCAATCATGACAATTCACCCATGATAAGCAGTCTCGCGGGCCCGCTCGACCGCAACTGAATGTGGCCGGGCTTTGGTGGTTACGAGAGCCAAGGCGAAGTAATTCATGTTGGGTCTTGGCCACCTGACGACGCGGATGCCTCCGCACCGGGGATTACTTTCTGTCGTGAGAAGTTATTCCATCGGCAGAAAGTTCCCAAATCTATCTTGCATTAAACATCCAGATTCTTCACCCCCAGCGCATTCTGTTCAATGAACGCCCGGCGCGGTTCGACCACATCCCCCATCAGCGTCGTGAAGATTTCGTCCGCCCCGATTGCGTCCTCGATGCGCACCTTGAGCAGGATGCGGTTCTTCACATCCATCGTGGTCTCCCACAGCTGGTCGGGATTCATCTCGCCCAGTCCTTTGTAGCGCTGGATGTTGACGCCCTTCTTGGCGTCTTCCAGTAGCCATTCGATGGCCTGCTTGAAGCTGGCAACGCCGCGCTTCTGTTCGCCGCGCTGGGCGTAGGCGCTGGGGGAGATGAGGCCTTCCAGTGCGCGGGCGGTCTGGCGGATCTGGGTGTAGTCACCGCCTTGCAGGAATTCCTGATTGAGGTAGCTGACGGAGTGGTTGCCGTGCCAGGTCTTTTCCAGGCGCAGGCGCAGTTCGCCGTTCTCGTCGGTCTCGACCACGGTCTTGATGATGCCGCCGCAGGCATCCTGCAACAGCCTGGCGCTCTTTTCGGCCTGGGCTGCGTCGGCCAGCGAGAGTTCGGGCAGGACGAGCAGGGCGTGGCTGGCTTCGGGCGCGATGAAGTGGGAGAGGCGGTCGATGACGGCTTCGGCGAGGAAATACTGCTTGGCGATCTCGCCCAGCGCTTCGCCCTGGATGGGGGCGGCATCGAGCGCGGGGTAGAACGCGGCGCCATCCAGCGCTGCGGCCAGCATGTAGTTCTTCAGCTCGTGCTCGTCCTTGAGGTAGCGCTCTTCCTTGCCTTTCTTGATCTTGTACAGCGGCGGTTGGGCAATGTAGATATGGCCGCGCTCGACCAGCTCGGGCATCTGGCGATAGAAGAAGGTGAGCAGCAGGGTACGGATGTGCGCGCCGTCCACGTCCGCGTCGGTCATGATGATGATGCGGTGGTAACGCAGCTTCTCGGCGCTGTATTCCTCCTTGCCGATGCCGGTGCCCAGCACGGTGATGAGGGTGGCGATCTCCTGCGAGGCGATGAGCTTCTCGAAGCGGGCCTTTTCGACATTGAGGATCTTGCCCTTGAGCGGCAGGATGGCTTGGAACTTGCGGTCGCGGCCCTGCTTGGCGGAGCCGCCGGCGGAGTCGCCCTCGACCAGGTACAACTCGGACAGGGCTGGATCTTTCTCCTGGCAGTCGGCCAGTTTGCCGGGCAGGCCGATGCCGTCCAGGATGCCTTTGCGGCGGGTCAGTTCGCGTGCCTTGCGGGCAGCGTCGCGGGCGCGGGCAGCCTCGACGATCTTGCCGCAGATGATCTTGGCATCCACCGGGTTCTCCAGCAGGTAGTCGGCCAGCTTCTGCGACACCACTTCGTTCACCGCGGGCTGGACTTCGCTGGAAACCAGCTTATCCTTGGTCTGGGAGGAGAACTTGGGTTCGGGCACTTTGACCGACAACACGCAGGTCAGACCTTCGCGCATGTCGTCGCCGGTGGTGTCCACCTTGGCCTTCTTGGCCAGTTCATGTTCTTCAATGTATTTGTTGATGACGCGGGTCATCGCCATACGCAAGCCGGTCATGTGGGTGCCGCCATCGCGCTGCGGGATGTTGTTGGTGAAGCACTGAACAGCTTCGGAATAGCTGTCGTTCCACTGCATGGAGACTTCCACGCTCACCGGACCGGAAGTGCCTTCGGCATAGAAAGGATTGGGATGCAGTACGCTCTTGCTCTTGTTCATGTATTCGACGAAACCGCGCACGCCACCGGAATGCGCGAAGTTCTCGCTCTTCCCAGTACGCTCGTCGATCAGTTCGATCTTCACACCGTTATTCAGGAAGGAAAGCTCGCGCAGGCGTTTGGCCAAGATCTCGTAATGGAACTCGACGTTCCCAAAGATTTCTTTGTCAGCCAGAAAGTGCACTTCGGTACCGCGCTTCTTACTCTCTCCCAGGTCGCGCACCGGGGAAACATCCACGCCGTTCTGTTGCTCGATCGAGCGATCCTTGACGTGCCCACGAGCAAAGTCCAAGCCGTATTTCTTGCCATCGCGGTGGATGATGAGCTTGAGCCATTCGGACAAACCGTTAACGCAGGACACGCCTACGCCGTGCAGGCCGCCGGATACCTTGTAGCTGTTCTGATTGAACTTACCACCAGCGTGCAGTACGGTCAGGACGATCTCGGCGGCAGAGCGCTTGGGTTCGTGCTTGTCGTCCAGTTTTATGCCAATCGGGATACCTCGACCGTTGTCGGCAACAGAGATCGAGTTATCCCCATGGATGATGACTTTGATGTCATCGCAATGCCCTGCCAAGGCTTCATCGATGGAGTTATCCACCACTTCGAACACCATATGGTGCAAGCCGGTGCCGTCCGAAGTATCGCCGATGTACATGCCGGGGCGCTTACGTACAGCCTCGAGTCCTTCTAGTTGCTGGATACTTGATTCGTCGTAGTTTTCGCTCATCTCTTATTTACACTTTCATTGCTGTTTCACGTGGAACAAGTTAAATACGCATGGGCATAACTACATATTTATAGTCATTCTTTTCGGGTGTTGTAATCAATAAGCTGCTATTTTGATCCCCAAATGAGAATGTCACCTCATCACTATTCAAGTAATTAATACCATCAAGCAGATAATTTACATTGAATCCAATATCCAGCGCACCTCCTGTGTATTGGGTCTCAATATCCTCCTGGGCTTCTTCTTGTTCGCTGTTGTTGCTGATTATTTGCAGGTTATTCTGTGTAAGAAGCAGTCTTACCCCACGGAATTTTTCGTTGGACAGGATTGCCGCCCTTTGTAGCGCCTGCATGATAACCACTCTATTCAATACCAAATGATTGGTGTGGTTGGGAATGACCCGAGTGTAATCAGGAAATTTCCCATCAATCACCTTGGAGGTCATGGTGGTGTCTGCAAAATTGAACCTTACTTGTTTTTCTGCGAGCTCAATTAGCAGTTCATCATCACTATCTGTGAGTTGTTTCAATAATTCATTCACGGTTTTGCGGGAAAGAATCACTTCCAATTTTGGATATTCGCCATCCATTTCTTCTGCGATGTAGGCCAAACGATGACCGTCGGTCGCAACCAGTTTGATGGAAGTATTTTCCACAACCACTAAAACACCATTGAGATAATAGCGAATATCTTGCTGTGCCATTGCATGCTGCACCGAACTCAACAGGCGTTTCATCTTGCCTTGTTTGATTCGGATCTTGGTTGCCCCATCCAATTGGTCTGTAAGATTCGGAAAGTCCTGAGCGGGCAATGTTTGCAAGCTGAATTTACTCTTGTTGGCTTTTACAAGCAGCTTACTTTCCTGGATGTCCAGACTGACCAGACTTTCTTCCGGGATCGCTTTCAAAATATCCTGGAATTTTTTGGCTGATATCGTTATAGAGTCAGGACCATCCGACCCCTGTAGATCAATTTTTTGCCTGGCTTCAATCTGTATCTCTAGATCTGTCGTCACCAGGTTAAGCGAATCTCCGCTTTTTCTAAGCAATACATTTGAAAGGATCGGAAGAGGTTGCTTCCTTTCCACAATACCGACAACTGCTTGTAAGGGTTTTACCAAGTCATTTCGATTGATTTGTTTGATAAACATGTTTTTCCTTAAATTCTTAATAAAAATAATAACAGCGATCGTTTTTGTGGAAAGCCTGTAAATCTCTTTTAAATCAACAACATTAATATATTAAATGCTGTTACTCAACGGTACTGAATACTGTAAACAGATTGTGGAAAAAAAAATCAAAACGAATTTTTCTGCACTTGCTCACAACTATAAACAGCGATATCCATAGTTATCCCCTTAATGTCTGATGCAATAGATTGAATTCTGCTTCTATCGTTGAATCAGTGTTCCTTAATGAATCTATTGTCTTGCAAGCATGGAGCACAGTGGTATGGTCTCTTCCGCCAAACGTATTACCTATTTCAGGAAGACTGAGCTGAGTTAGTTCTCTGGCCAAAGCCATAGCGATCTGTCGAGGGCGGGCGATCGCGCGTGTTCTTTTCTTGGATAACAATTCAACTAACTTGATTCTGTAGAAGTCCGCGACGGTCTTTTGAATGTTTTCGATAGAAACTTGCTTGTTTTGCGCGGCGAGCAAATCTTTTAGCGCTTCCTTGGCCAGATCAATTGAAATCGCTTTCTTGTGGAAACGAGCGTAGGCCTCGATTCTGTTCAACGCCCCTTCCAGCTCGCGGATATTGGAGCGGACGTGTTTGGCGATGAAGAAAGCGACATCTTCTGTGATGGGAGTGGCGCTATTAGCGGCTTTCTGCAACAAGATTGCTACCCGCATCTCAAGTCCAGGCGGCTCTATAGCGACAGTCAAACCACAGGTGAATCTGGATGTAAGCCGGGGCTCTATCCCTGATATCTCTTTGGGAAAGGTATCGCAAGAGATTACAACCTGTTTATTGGTATCTATCAATGAGTTAAGGGTATAGAAGAATT
This sequence comes from Sideroxyarcus sp. TK5, assembly GCF_054601595.1. Classification (NCBI taxonomy): domain Bacteria; kingdom Pseudomonadati; phylum Pseudomonadota; class Betaproteobacteria; order Nitrosomonadales; family Gallionellaceae; genus Sideroxyarcus; species Sideroxyarcus sp. TK5. The sequence continues at coordinate 4,915 of NZ_BAAHSJ010000001.1, forward strand.
CTTGTTGAGTCCCAGGTTTATCCGCGATGAACTGAATATCATCAATAAGCAATAAATCCAATGAGTTGTAATACTGCTTGAACTCATCGAAGCTTTTTGTCTGGAAGGCTTTGACTACACCGGAAACATAGTTGGTGGCATGGATGTAACAAATCTTTGCATCACTATTCTCTTTTGCAACCAAGTTCCCAATCGATTGTAATAGATGGGTCTTTCCCAACCCCACGCCCCCGTAGACAAAGAGAGGGTTGTACGTCGCCCCCGGTGTTTCTGCAACCTGTAAACCAGCCGCATGTGCGAGTTGATTTGCTTTACCGGTTACAAATGTATCAAAAGTAAGCAGAGGATTAAGCTTGCCGGAGGATTTTTGAATTTTTGGTGTTGTTGCCGGGACGGGTGTGGAAGCGCTTTGTAGCTCATTGGGCACTACAGGTTTGCTAGTACGTTTTTTTTGGAGCCTTAGCTCTATTTCAGCAGGGAACCCAAAGAAATCATGGGCTTGCTTTGATAGAGCGGTGAGAAAACGTTCCTGAATGATTCTCAAGGTAAAGCTATTTGGAGCGGTAAGAATGACTTTGTTGCCATCAATTTCGAACAACAAGGGCTTGATCCAGGAATTGTATTGTTGCGGGGGCAGCAATTCCTGAAAATACTTCTGGTAGGACACAGACAGGCCTTGGGATGACATAAAAAGACAGGATTCGATCACTTGTAGACCGCACGATTCTACAAGCTCCACCCAAAGTTATCCACAATATAAATTAAGCTTGACAGAGGAAGCGCAAACGATTGTAATTGCGAGCTTTTCAATACTAGAAATATAGGATTCAACCATGAAGCGCACATTTCAACCGTCAGTAACCAAAAGAAAACGCACCCACGGGTTCCTCGTTCGCATGAAGACCAAGGGAGGTCGTGCAGTGATTGCTGCCCGTCGAGCAAAGGGTAGAACCCGCCTTGGTGTATAAAGCGGGACAAAACTTTTGTTTTCCTAGGCGTTCCAGGATTTCACGCCAAGAAGGTTTTTCCAGGCTTTTGCAAGAAAAGCCCATATCGAATCGCTGGTTTGTCATCCATTCCAAACCAAACAATTCGGGATGCGCAAGACTAGGGCTGTCCGTTGGTAAGCGCCACATCCCCGGTGCTGTCCAACGTAACAGGTTGAAGCGAAAGATTCGAGAGAGCTTTCGCCTTCAAGCCAGAAGCGGCTTACAGCAGGATGTGATTGTTAGATTGAGAAGACCGATCGAAACAGCGGAGCTATCGCAGGTTTTCTCTGCGCTTGCCGAGATGTTGAAAGTGATATTGGTGAAGAAATGAAATCAATATTGCTATTTTTGGTGCGCGTATATAAATACCTGATCAGCCCGCTCCGGCCGCCTTCATGCAGGTTTCATCCAAGTTGCTCACAATACGCAGAAGAAGCAATCGTCAAACACGGGGTATTGAAGGGCGTTTGGCTGTCTACAAAGCGAATATTGCGGTGCAACCCTTGGAATGCGGGCGGTTTCGATCCCGTACCTTAGACAATACTGACAGGTGACAGATTCATGGAAACACGGCGCTTATTGCTTTTTATCGTTTTTTCTTTTTCCTTGATCATATTGTGGGGCGAGTGGAGTCGACAAGGTCAGCCGACAACCCCTCAGACACAGGAAAAGAAGGGCGTTGAAGTAACACCTGAAGTGACTTCACTGAAATCAGTTCCTGCACAGCCCAAAGAGCAAACAACAAACGCGGCGGCAACTGGAAAAATCCTGGTTGTTGAAACAGACAACTATGTTGCTCACATCGACACAGCCGGCGGGAGCATCGTTGGTTTCTCTTTGCTGAAGCATCGTGTGGCAGATGACAAGACAAAGCCGATCACACTGTTTCAAAAAGATGGCAGCCGCACATATGTAGCCCAATCCGGATTGCTGGGTCCCGGGCTTCCCACGCATAACGCGCAATTCCAGACAGACCTGACCGGGACGACCCGTCTGGAAGACGGAAAAGAGGCTGTTTCGGTCGTATTATCTGCTACTGAAAACAACCAGGCACAGGTTACCAAAACACTTGTATTCCATCGCGACTCTTATTTGGTTGACGTTACCTACCGCATTGAAAACAAAAGCAAAGAGATCATCCAGCCCACAGCCTACTTTCAATTGGTAAGGGACGAGGTGCCGCCAGAGGGTGGGTCGATGTTCATTCCGACTTATACTGGCCCGGCTATCTATACGGATGAAGAAAAGTTTTTGAAGATTGAATTTGGCGATATTGCCAAGGAGAAGCAAAAGTTACCTACGGCGGCCAATAATGGCTGGGTCGGCATGTTGCAGCACTATTTCGTATCGGCTTGGTTGCCAGAAGGCAATGGTCAACGAGAGTTCTACACAAAATCTCTGGGTGATGGGCTGTATTCGGCCGGCGTTGTTATGCCAGAAGCCGAAGTCGCACCTGGTCAAGCTGTCGAGATCAAGTCAAGGCTTTATGTTGGCCCTGCCCAGACCAAGCTCAACGACATCGCGCCCGGCCTTGGTTTGTCGGTTGATTATGGAATATTCACGATATTCGCATCGCCCTTGTTCTGGTTGATGTCGTTCCTGAATGACTGGACAGGGAACTGGGGGGTGGCCATCATTGTGCTGACGGTGTTGATCAAGCTTGTGTTCTTCCCCTTGTCAGCCGCGAGCTACCGATCCATGGCTCAAATGCGATTGGTTGCTCCAAAGCTGGAAAAGATCAAACAGCAATGTGGTGATGATAGAGAGCGACTCAACAGAGCGATGATGGACCTGTACAAGAGCGAGAAGATCAATCCTTTGGGCGGATGTCTGCCAGTGTTGATCCAGATCCCGGTTTTCATCGGCCTGTATTGGGCTATCCTGGAAAGCGTGGAGTTGCGTCACGCACCGTTTGTGGGCTGGATCGTAGATCTTTCCGCGACCGATCCCTATTTTGTGCTGCCTGTCATCATGGGGGTCAGCATGCTGATACAAAGTAAACTCAACCCCACGCCGACTGACCCGTTGCAAGCCAAGATTATGCAGATCATGCCAGTGGCATTCAGTGTCATCTTCTTTTTCTTTCCCGCAGGGTTGGTATTGTATTCCATCGTAAACAACATCCTGTCCATTACACAGCAGTGGTATATCACTCGCGGTGCAGAAGCGGCTCAAAAGGGTGTTGCCAAAGCCTGACACAATAGCGGCGATTGCCACTGCGCCAGGTCAAGGTGGGATCGGCGTGGTTCGAGTAACAGGCTCTTCCTTGAAGGGCCTGTCAAAGGCCATTACGGGGCGAGAGTTGGCCCCTCGAATTGCTACCTATACACCATTCCTTGATGACGCCGGTGAAACCCTGGACCAGGGAATAGCGCTATATTTCACTGCCCCCAACTCCTTTACAGGAGAAGAAGTGCTTGAATTGCAAGGTCATGGCGGGCCGGCAGTTATGCAGTCCATCCTGCATCGTTGTATCAGTCTTGGGGCGCGCCTGGCCCAGCCCGGAGAGTTCAGCCAACGCGCATTCTTGAATGGCAAGCTTGATTTGGCCCAAGCAGAAAGCATTGCAGACTTGATAGCAGCGACCACACAACAAGCGGCGAAAAGCGCGGTTCGATCTCTTAATGGTGAATTCTCTAGGGCCATAACCTCCGTTCTGGAAAAAATCATACGTTTGAGAGTGTTCGTTGAGGCCAGCTTGGACTTCCCTGAAGAAGAAGGCGTTGTGACGGTTGATTCCGGGCGGCTGCAGACAGATTTGGGTGCCTTGAGGGGTGAGCTGGAGCATATACAGTCATTGGCTACGCAAGGAAATATATTGCGGGAAGGTGCCCAGGTCGTTTTGATCGGCGCGCCCAATGCGGGAAAGTCTAGCTTGCTGAATCTGCTTTCAGGCGAGGAAGTGGCGCTGGTGAGTGATATCCCCGGCACGACACGGGATACCATACGGCAAGCTTTGCAGATCGAAGGGGTGCCGATCCATCTGGTCGATACAGCGGGAATACGCGAAACCGAAGATGTGCTGGAGCAGATGGGTATCGTTCGAGCTCGCCAAAGCATAGACAAAGCCGACCTGATCATCCTGTTGATAGACGAAACAAGCGCAGTAACAGCGAAAAACATGGTTGCGGCGGAAATGCAAGACTGCGCTACCCCAACGATATTCGTCCATAACAAGATCGACCTAACTGGTGCACCTGCTTCTATCGAGCGACATGGCGGGACGACGCGGGTGTTCCTTTCCGCCAAGACGGGAGAGGGTGTGGAGCTTCTAAAGGAAGCCATTCTCAGCGCCGTAGGCTGGCGCCGGGAAGAAGGCATATACATGGCCAGGACCAGGCATATGGATGCGATATCCCAGACAGTGACAGCCCTGCGAGGTGCAGAGAACTTGTGCGGCCAACTGGAGTTGTTCGCAGAATCGTTGCGCTACGCCCAAAACGAGCTTAACCAGATTACCGGAGAATTCGTTGCTGACGACCTGTTGGGCGAAATTTTCGGGAAGTTTTGCATAGGTAAATAGAGCGAAACACAATTGTTTCACGTGAAACATGGTTTTGTGGTTGGATCGCCCTGATGTAAGATGCGCCCCCCTTTTGATTCGTGAATACGATGGATTATCCGAATAAATTTGATGTGATCATTGTTGGCGGCGGTCATGCGGGGACCGAGGCGGCACTAGCAAGTGCTCGAGCGGGTTGCAAGACGTTGTTGCTTAGCCACAATATAGAAACCTTGGGTCAGATGTCCTGCAATCCATCGATTGGCGGGATTGGCAAGGGCCATCTGGTCAAAGAGGTTGATGCACTCGATGGTGCCATGGCTGCGGCGACGGATGAGGGCGGTATTCAATTTCGAATTTTGAATGCCAGCAAAGGTCCAGCAGTCAGGGCAACCAGAGCGCAGGCTGATAGATTGCTGTATAAACAAGCCATACGCTCACGCTTGGAAACCCAAGAGAATCTATGGCTGTTCCAGCAGGCGGTGGACGCCTTGATCATCAACACAAATAAGGTAGAGGGTGTAATTACCCAAGCGGGGATTCGTTTTTCAGCCAATAGCGTCGTCCTGACGGCGGGGACCTTTTTGTCCGGCCTGATACATGTGGGCCAATCGAATTATTCGGCTGGGCGAGCGGGGGATCCCCCCTCGATTGCGCTAGCCGAGCAACTCCGCGAGTTGGGGATGCCGGTCGGTCGGCTGAAAACCGGTACCCCCCCCAGAATTGATGGACGCACTGTCGATTACTCAGTCATGAAGGAACAGTGGGGTGATGATCCGCCCCCGGTGTTCTCATTCATGGGTAAAGCCGCCCAGCATCCGCGACAGATGCCATGCTGGATCACGGAAACCAACGAAAGAACCCATGAGATCATTCGAGGAGGGCTGGATCGCTCCCCGATGTTCACGGGCGTGATCGAGGGTGTGGGGCCGCGCTATTGCCCTTCCGTCGAGGATAAGATAACCCGGTTTGCCGGCAAAGATTCCCATCAGATATTTCTTGAACCGGAAGGCTTGCAGACACATGAGATCTATCCCAACGGAATATCGACCAGCCTTCCCTTTGATGTGCAGATAGCATTGGTACGCTCGATCAAGGGCCTTGAAAATGCGCATATTTTGCGCCCCGGCTATGCCATAGAGTACGACTACTTCGATCCCAGAGGTCTAAAAAGATCGTTGGAAACCAAGGCAATGGCGGGTTTGTTCTTTGCCGGGCAGATCAATGGCACAACGGGTTATGAAGAGGCGGCCGCACAAGGTCTGCTAGCGGGGATTAATGCAGCTCGATATGCAAGCGAGAAAGAAGCTTGGATTCCAAAGCGCAACGAAGCATACATCGGTGTGATGGTCGATGATCTGACGGCTAGGGGCGTGACGGAGCCATATCGAATGTTCACGAGTCGGGCTGAATACAGGCTCCAGCTGCGCGAGGACAATGCGGACCTGCGGTTGACTGAAGTTGGCTGGAATCTGGGGGTGGTGGGTGAGGCGCGCTGGAGGGCCTTCAACGAGAAACGCGAGGCGATTGAACGCGAGGAGCAGCGCCTGAAAAGCACTTGGCTCAACCCTGCGATCCTGAGTGAAGAACACGCGATTCGTGTCTTGGGAAAGCCGGTCGAACGAGAATACTCTTTGTACGATCTATTGCGACGTCCGGAGGTGAGTTACGACGCATTGATGTCATTACCGAATAGCGGCCCAGGTGTGGCGGAAGAGGTTGTGGCCCAGCAGGTGGAGATCTGTGCCAAATATCAGGGCTACATCACCAAACAGAATCAAGAGGTGCAACAGCAGGCTTCCCAAGAGAATCTGGAGCTTCCCTTGACGTTGGACTATCGAGAGGTGAGGGCCTTATCCATCGAGGCGCAACAGAGATTGAATCTGCAAAAGCCGGAAACGATAGGCCATGCGAGCCGCATCTCGGGAATTACCCCGGCCGATATTGCATTGTTGCTGGTTCATCTGAAGCGAGGGTTTCGTACAATCCGTTCGGGTGGCAATGATGCAGAGTGAGCGCCAAATACTGATCGCTGGCGCGGAGAAATTAGGCATGGAGCTGAGTGCAGACGCCCAGGCGAAGTTACTCCAATATATGGCCTTGATGCAGAAATGGAATAAAGTGTACAACTTGACCGCGATCAAAAGCGGTCCAGAAATGGTGACTTACCATCTGTTGGATAGTCTGGCAATACTGCCGCATCTGTGGGCTGGCAAATGGCTGGATGTGGGATGCGGCGGAGGGCTGCCAGGAATAGTGCTGGCTATCATGCGTCCTGATTGGGAGTTTACATTGCTGGACAGCAATTCAAAAAAAACGGGATTCGTGCAACAGGCAGTCATTCGGCTCGGGTTGAAGAACGTACGCGTAAATACCGGCAGGGTTGAGGATTGGAAGGAAGATGGACGGTACGACGGGATTATTTCCCGGGCATTTGCCGAGATTGGGAATTTTTTCAGCCTGACCGAGAGGTTGCTGGCCCCGACGGGACGCTGGGCTGCCATGAAGGGGAAACTGGAAGAAAGCATTCCCAGCCAATATAAAGTTGACCAAATCATCTCGTTGCAAGTGCCGGGACTTGATGCATCAAGAAGTCTGGTGATCGCAGGCAGGAAATAGGGAGCGACAGGAATGACAAGGATAATGGCAATAACCAACCAGAAGGGCGGGGTTGGAAAGACCACGACGACGGTGAATCTGGCAGCCAGTCTTGCTGCGGCGAGAAAGCGTGTGTTGCTGGTCGATCTCGATCCGCAGGCGAATGCAACCATGGGCAGCGGCATAGACAAGCATGCGCAGCAAACTACTGTCTATGATGTACTGCTGGGCGAGGCCACTATTGCGCAAGCCAGGATAAGCTACCAACAAGGGAAATACGATGTGTTGGCAGCCAGCAGGGATCTGGCCGGTGCAGAGATCGAACTGGTGAACGTGGATGGGCGCGAAACGCGCTTGAAAAATGAGATCGAGTCTGTCGAGCACGAATACGATTACGTACTTGTGGATTGCCCCCCCGCACTTAATCTATTGACGCTGAACGGATTGTGCGCGGCACATTCCGTGATGATCCCCATGCAGTGCGAATATTATGCGCTCGAAGGATTGAGCGATCTGGTGAACACCATACGCATGGTACGAGAAAGCTTGAACCCTCAGCTTGAGATCGAGGGGCTATTGCGTACCATGTTCGACCCGAGAAACTCATTGGCGCAGCAGGTTTCTGATCAATTGCAGCAACATTTCGGGGAGAAGGTGTACCGCACTGTGATTCCTCGCAACATCAGGCTGGCAGAAGCCCCGAGCTATGGCGTGCCAGTGCTGTACCACGACGCCCAGTCCAAAGGAACACAAGCATATCTGGCGCTCGCTGGAGAGATCCTGAATAGAGCACAGAAAAATCAGGTTATTCAATAACTTAAATTGAACGGAAAAACAATGGCAAAAATAAACAAGGGCTTGGGCAGGGGATTGGATGCGCTGCTGGGTGGCGGCGCAACAAAGACCAATGAATCGTTACGCGAATTGAACGTAAACCAGCTCAAGCCTGGCAAGTACCAGCCGCGCAGCCATATGGACGAGGAGTCACTCAAAGAATTGGCTGCCTCCATCAGATCGCAAGGTGTGATGCAGCCGATCCTGGTACGTGAATTGCCGAACAGTAGTTACGAAATCATAGCCGGAGAGCGCCGCTGGCGCGCCTCGCAATTGGCGGGATTGACTCAGGTGCCGGTATTGGTGCGCGTCGTCCCGGATAACGCAGCGCTGGCCATGGCACTGATCGAGAACATCCAGCGCGAAGATTTGAATCCGCTGGAGGAGGCGGTGGGCATTCAGCGTCTGATAGATGAATTCCAGATGACCCATCAGGAAGCAGCCGATGCGGTCGGACGATCCAGAAGTGCAGCCAGCAATCTGTTGCGATTACTGAAATTGCCGGTAGAGGTGCAAGGCATGTTGATGGAAAACAAGCTGGATATGGGGCACGCACGGGCCTTGCTGTCACTGGAGCCGGCGCAACAGATTATGCTGGCAAACAAGGTGGTGTTGGATGGCCTGTCAGTTCGTGAGGCCGAGATGCTGGTGCAAAAACAGGGGGAGGCTGTACAAAAGTCCGGTTCCAGACAAAGGGTGGCGAACAGGGATACAGAACGCCTGCAAGAAGAGCTGACCGAGAAGATAGGCACACGTGTGCAGATCAAAAGTGGTAGCAAAGGGAAGGGCAAACTGGTCATCGAGTATGCGAGCAACGACCATCTGGACGAATTGATCACACGGCTGACCCGAGCTGGATAGCGTACGAAGTCATGGGAAAACAGCTGCAAGAGTGTTTGACACCCCGTAAGAACGCCGCTATCATCCCGCCGCTTTTCCAAGCCGAAGAACAAGAAGAAAGATCGGCACGCCAAGTGATCTGGCTCCAAATGCTGGTGACGCTGTCCGCAGCTGGTGCTGTCATTTTGGGAAGCTCGCCGCAAAATGCGATAGCAGTGTTGGTTGGGGGAGGGATTTCGATTCTCAACGGCGCGTTGCTTGCCTGGAGGATGTCCCAGGCGACTCGGCGCCCGATCCAAGACGCGCATCAACAATTACGGCTCATGTATTTTTTTGCCGCCGAGCGGTTTTTGGCGGTTGTGGTTCTGCTGGGTCTGGCCCTGGTAGAACTCAAGGATTCTCCGCTGATGGTAATGGGTGGATTTGTATTGGGGCAGGCGACGCTGCTGGCAGCGCGCTTATTGTTAAAGTTCAAGACGGAAAGTGGCTCACAAAATGTCCAGTGAAATGGCGCATGCAGCAACCGAGGTAGCTCACGAGGCGGCCCACACATCGGGTGATTACATCAAGCACCACCTTCAGAACCTGACATATGGCCAGTTGCCGGACGGCACATGGGGTATCGCTCATAGCGCAGCAGAAGCCAAGGCTATGGGCTTCTGGGCACTCAATCTGGATACATTCTTCATGTCTTTGCTGCTGGGTGCGATCTTCCTGTTCGTATTCCGCCACGTAGCGAAAACAATAGTGAGCGGAACTCCCGGCAGTCTGCAAAACTTCTGCGAATGGGCAATCGAATTCATCGATACCAGCGTTCGCGGTTCTTTCAGTTCCAAGAACAACATGGTTGCACCACTGGCACTGACCATCTTCTTCTGGGTTTTCATGATGAACTTGATGGATCTGATCCCGATCGACTGGGTGCCGCTGATGATGTCTGCGCTGGGCGTACCTTTCTTCAAGGTCGTCCCTTCAACCGACCCCAATGCGACATTTGGCATGGCCATCGGCGTGTTCTTGCTGGTTCTGTACTACAGCGTGAAGATGAAGGGGTTCGGCGGATTCATGGGCGAGCTTACCCTGCAGCCGTTCGGCAAATGGGGTATGCCGGTCAACTTCCTGCTGGAAGGCGTCAACCTGATCGCCAAACCGATCTCGCTGGCGCTGCGTTTGTTCGGCAATATGTATGCGGGTGAAATGATCTTCATCCTGATCGCGCTGATGGGCGGCGCTTGGGCGGGCTTCTCGCTGGGCGGTGTCACCTTGTTCGGTTCGCAGATTCTGCTGTCTCTCGGCTGGGCGATCTTCCACATCCTTATCGTAACCCTGCAGGCGTTCATCTTCATGACGCTGACCGTGGTCTATCTGGATATGGCGCATCAGGAACACCACTAATTTCGGCTTCACTTAACTTTAACTTTACTTTTATCTAACAGGAGAAATTGAAAATGGAAATGGCAAACGCACTGCTGTACATCGCTGGCGCATTGATGATGGGTCTGGGCGCGCTCGGCGCAGCTGTCGGTATCGGTATCCTGGGTGGTCGCTTCCTGGAAGGCGCAGCGCGCCAGCCTGAGCTGATCCCGATGCTGCGTACACAGTTCTTCGTGGTGATGGGTCTGGTCGATGCTGTCCCGATGATCGCTGTCGGTATCGCCATGTACGTTCTGTTCGCAGTGGTGGGCTGATTCGCGCAAGCGAAACGCATAATTTAGAAAGGAAGCTTGCATGAATATCAATGCAACTCTTCTCGCTCAGCTGATCATGTTCGCGCTGTTCGTATGGTTCTGCATGAAGTTCGTGTGGACCCCGATCGTGGCGGCGCTGGACGAGCGCAAGAAGCAGATCGCTGACGGTCTGGCAGATGCAGAACGCGCCAAGCAGGACCTGGAGCTCGCGTCCCGTCGTTCCGCAGAGATCTTGCGCGAAGCGAAGGAGAAAGCTGGCGAGATCATTGGCAACAGCGAAAAGCGCGCGAGTGAGATCGTCGAAGAGTCCAAGACTCAGGCCAAGATCGAGGGTGACCGCATCATCGCGGGTGCAAAGGCTGAGATCGATCAGGAAGTGTTCCGCGCAAAAGAACAGCTGCGCACACAGGTATCCGCGATCGCGCTGGCAGGTGCCGGCAAGATCCTGGGTCGAGAGATCGATGCCAAGGCGCATAACGATCTGCTGGACAAACTCGTTGCGGAAATCTGATCACCATGTCTGAAGCCATAACCATTGCACGTCCCTATGCCCAAGCAGCTTTTGAGGAAGCTCAAAAGCTGAATGCGCTACAGGCTTGGTCGGATGCACTCATTGCACTGGCAGAAGCAGTCTCCCACCCCGAAGTGCGCGCCATCATCGGCAATCCGAAGGTAGCGAAAACACAAGTGGCTTCGCTTATGGCGGGTTTTCTGGGTAACGCTCCGGATGCCAAGCTGAAGAACTTCGTGCATATCCTGGCCGACAATCAGCGCGTATCGGTTCTGCCAGAGATTGCAGCCAGCTTTGCAGCACTGAAAGCGGAAGCGGAAAAATCGGTCAGTGTAGTGGTTGAGTCTCCGTTCGAATTGTCAGCCGCGCAGCAAGACAAGATCGCAGCTTCGCTGAAAAAGCGCATGGGCCGAGAGATCAAACTTGAAAGCCGCATCAAAAAAGAATTGCTGGGTGGCGTGGTGATCCGCGCCGGAGACAAGGTCATCGACGGATCCGCGTTGACGCGCCTTGGCGAAATGGCGACAGCCCTGGCCTGATAGATTTATCAAGAATAAGGAAATCCAGATGAAGCTCAATCCTTCTGAAATTAGCAATTTGATCCGCAGTCGCATCGATAACTTCGAAGCACTGACCCAGGCGCGCACCGAAGGTACGGTGGTCAGCGTAACCGACGGTATCGTTCGCGTACACGGCCTGTCCGATGTGATGCAGGGCGAAATGTTGGAATTCCCCGGTAACACCTTCGGTCTGGCACTCAACCTCGAGCGCGATTCCGTCGGTGCCGTTATTCTGGGCGAATACGAGCACATCACCGAAGGCGACACCGTCAAGTGCACGGGCCGCATTCTGGAAGTGCCGGTCGGCCCCGAGCTGCGCGGTCGTGTGGTGAACGCGCTGGGCCAGCCCATCGATGGCAAGGGTCCGATCAATGCAAAGATGACCGACAAGATCGAAAAGGTCGCGCCGGGCGTTATCGCACGTAAGTCCGTTGACCAGCCGGTGCAGACCGGTCTGAAGTCCATCGACTCCATGGTCCCGGTCGGCCGCGGCCAGCGCGAACTGATCATCGGCGACCGCCAGACCGGCAAGACCGCTGTCGCTGTCGACGCGATCATCAACCAGAAGGGTCAGAACATGACCTGTATCTACGTTGCTGTCGGCCAGAAAGCCTCGACCGTAGCCAACGTGGTGCGCAAACTGGAGGAGCACGGCGCGATGGAATACACCATCGTCGTGGCAGCGACCGCTTCCGACTCCGCCGCGATGCAGTTCCTGGCTCCGTACTCGGGCTGCACCATGGGCGAATACTTCCGCGATCGCGGCGAAGACGCACTGATCGTGTATGACGATTTGACCAAGCAAGCTTGGGCCTATCGCCAGATCTCCCTGCTGCTGCGCCGTCCTCCCGGCCGAGAAGCTTACCCCGGCGACGTGTTCTATCTGCACTCCCGCCTGCTTGAGCGCGCAGCCCGCGTGAACGCCGACTACGTCGAAGCCTTCACCAAAGGTGAAGTCAAGGGCAAGACAGGTTCGCTGACCGCGCTGCCGATCATCGAGACCCAGGCCGGTGACGTGTCCGCCTTCGTGCCGACCAACGTGATCTCCATTACCGACGGTCAGATCTTCCTGGAAGCCGACCTGTTCAACGCCGGTATCCGCCCCGCGATCAACGCAGGTGTATCGGTGTCCCGCGTGGGTGGTGCAGCACAGACCAAGGTCATCAAGAAGCTGGGTGGCGGTGTGCGTCTGGCGCTGGCCCAGTATCGTGAACTGGCCGCGTTCGCGCAGTTCGCTTCCGACCTGGACGAATCGACCCGCAAACAGCTGGAGCGCGGCCGTCTGGTGACAGAATTGATGAAGCAATTGCAGTACGCACCTTTGTCCGTATCCGAAATGGCAACGACGCTGTTTGCAGTGAACAAGGGCTATTTCGACGACGTTCCGGTTAACAAGGCACTGGCTTTCGAGTCCGCTTTGCACGCAAACCTGAAATCGAGCAAGAAGGAACTGATGGACGCGATTGAAGCGAGCAAGGACCTCTCTGCAGACAATGAGAAGCTGCTGGCCGCTGCAATCGAATCGTTCAAGGCAACTGCAGTCTACTAAGGGGAGCTGAGTTATGGCGGGCAGTAAAGAGATTCGCACCAAGATCAAGAGCGTAGAGAATACGCGCAAGATCACGCGTGCGATGGAGATGGTGGCAGCTGCGAAGATGCGCAAAGCGCAGGATCGTATGCGCGCCGCTCGCCCTTATGCCGAGAAGATCCGCAATGTCGCCGCTCACCTGTCACGTGCAAATCCGGAATACAAGCATCCGTTCCTGGTGAAGCGCGAAACAGTAAAGAACGTGGGATTGATCGTCGTCACTTCAGACAAAGGCCTGTGCGGTGGTTTGAATACCAACCTGTTGCGTCTCGCAGTAAACGAGATGAAGTCCTGGGAAGGTGAAGGCAAAGGTCTGCTGGTATGCCCGATCGGCAACAAAGGGTTCGGTTTCATGAACCGTATCGGGGCCAAAGTCCAGTCGCACCTCACGGGCTTGGGTGATACGCCGCATATCGAGAAACTGATCGGCACCGTCAAGGCGATGCTGGATGCATATGTGGCGGGCGAGATCGATGCGATATATTTGAGTTACAACCACTTCATCAATACGATGAAGCAGGAGCCGCGCGTAGAGCAATTGTTGCCACTGACCGGGGAGAAGATGGGAACCAGCGAAGGAAACTGGGACTACATCTATGAACCGGATGCCAAGAAGGTCATCGACGAACTGTTGCTTCGCTATATCGAATCACTGGTGTATCAGGCCGTGGTTGAGAACATGGCTTCCGAGCAAAGCTCGCGAATGGTGGCGATGAAAGCCGCTTCCGACAATGCCAAGAGCGTCATCAGCGAACTCAAACTGGTCTACAACAAAGCTCGTCAGGCAGCGATCACGAAGGAGATCTCGGAGATCGTGGGCGGCGCGGCGGCGCTTGAGTGATTTCGATAGCAAAGAATTCAGAATTAATTTAGACGGGGAATCTTAAAATGAGTCAAGGAAAGATTGTTCAGTGTATCGGTGCCGTGGTGGACATCGAATTTCCGCGCGACCAAATGCCCAAGGTGTATGAGGCCTTGACGCTGGCGGATGCAGGTAACTCCACTGCCGAAGTTGGACTGACCTTCGAGGTCGAGCAGCAACTGGGCGACGGTGTTGTTCGTACCATTGCGATGGGTTCTTCCGACGGCCTGCGTCGCGGCATGGCCGTGACAGCAACCGGCAACCCGATCCAGGTGCCTGTCGGTACCGGCACTCTGGGCCGCATCATGGACGTGCTGGGCCGCCCGATCGACGAAGTCGGTCCGATCAAGAGCGACGAAAAACGCTCCATTCACCAAACTGCACCGAAGTTCGACGAACTGTCTCCTTCCGTTGACCTGCTGGAAACCGGCATCAAGGTGATCGACCTGGTTTGTCCGTTCGCCAAGGGCGGTAAGGTCGGCCTGTTCGGCGGCGCTGGCGTGGGCAAGACCGTGAACATGCTGGAGCTGATCAACAACATCGCCAAGCAACACGCGGGTCTGTCCGTGTTCGCCGGTGTGGGTGAGCGTACTCGCGAAGGTAACGACTTCTACCACGAGATGTCCGACGCGGGTGTTATCGACAAGGAAGACTTCAGCAAGTCCAAGGTCGCGATGGTGTTCGGCCAGATGAACGAGCCGCCCGGCAACCGTCTGCGCGTCGCGCTGTCCGGTCTGACCATGGCCGAGAAGTTCCGTGACGAAGGCCGCGACATCCTGTTCTTCGTGGACAACATCTACCGCTACACACTGGCCGGTACCGAAGTGTCCGCGCTGCTGGGCCGTATGCCTTCTGCCGTGGGTTACCAACCGACACTGGCCGAAGAGATGGGCCGCCTGCAAGAGCGTATCACTTCGACCAAGGTAGGCTCGATCACTTCCATCCAGGCCGTTTACGTTCCTGCGGATGACTTGACCGACCCGTCTCCTGCGACCACCTTCTTGCACCTGGACTCCACCGTTGTGTTGTCCCGTGACATCGCCTCGCTGGGTATCTACCCCGCCGTCGATCCGCTGGACTCCACTTCCCGCCAGCTCGACCCGCTGGTCGTGGGCGAAGAGCACTACTCCGTGGCCCGCAGCGTGCAGCAGACCCTGCAGCGGTACAAGGAATTGCGCGACATCATCGCGATTCTGGGTATGGACGAACTGGCACCGGAAGACAAGCTGGCTGTGGCACGCGCCCGCAAGATCCAGCGTTTCCTGTCCCAGCCTTTCCACGTTGCGGAAGTGTTCACCGGCGCACCAGGCAAGTATGTGACCCTGAAAGACACCATCAAAGGTTTCAAGGGCATCGTCAATGGCGAGTACGATCATCTGCCGGAGCAAGCGTTCTACATGGTTGGCGGCATCGAAGAAGCGGTCGAAAAGGCCAAGACACTGCAATAATTAGTGGGGATAACCATGGCAATGACCGTACATGTAGACGTGGTGAGTGCGGAGGAGCAGATCTTCTCCGGACTGGCTGAAGTCGTCGTAGTACCGGGCGAGATGGGCGAATTGGGTATCTACCCTCGCCACACAGCCCTGATGACTCGCATCAAACCTGGTGCTGTACGCATCAAGCGTCCGGACCAGGAGCAGGAAGAGTTGATCTATGTGTCCGGCGGCATGCTGGAAGTGCAGCCCAGTGTAGTCACCATCCTTGCCGATACCGCTATCCGCGGCACCGATCTGGATGAGGCACGTGCACTGGAAGCCAAGCAGGCGGCTGAAGAGGCCATGAAGAACCGCACTTCTGATATCGACTATGCAGCTGCCCAGGCAGAACTGGCAGAAGCGATTGCGCAGTTGCGAGCTATTCAGCAGATGCGCAAGCATACGCACTAGGACTCTGGTATCAGTAACGACAAAGAAGCAGCTTCGGCTGCTTTTTTGTTGTCCGAAAGATATACTCGCGAATCCATGAAGAACATAACGTTATGACCGCCTTGAACATCATCATCCTTGCTGCCGGTAAAGGCACACGCATGTTCTCCGATAAGCCCAAGGTGCTGCATGCATTGGCTGGCAAGCCACTGGTTCAGCATGTGCTCGAATGCGCAATTTCTCTACAACCGGAACAGATCTGTGTCGTGTATGGGCATGGCGGAGAGGCAGTACCGCAGGCGATGCAGAGGTACGCAGACAGATTCGTGTTGCAGGAGCCGCAACTCGGTACAGGCCACGCAGTGCAGCAAGCCATGCCGCACCTGAATGACGATAGCCGAACGTTGATACTGTACGGGGATGTGCCGCTGATCCAGCACAGCACGTTGCACCAGATGCAACAAGCAGGGAATGGACTTGTTCTGCTTACCGTAGATCTTGACGACCCGACAGGCTACGGTCGCATTGTGCGTGATCCACAAGGCGATGTACTGAGTATCGTCGAGCAAAAGGATGCGTCGGCGGAGGAACTGGAGATTTCAGAAGTGAACACCGGCATCATGCTCGCCCCGACCACGAAGCTGCGCGAATGGTTGAGCAAGCTGGGAAACAACAATGCGCAGGGTGAGTACTACCTGACCGATATCGTCGCGATGGCCGTGCAGCAGGGTGTGTCGGTGCATACCGTGCAACCAGAACAACGCTGGGAAGTCGAAGGCATCAACAACAAGACCCAGCTCGCTGCGCTGGAACGTATCAGGCAACAGGATGTCGCGGGCAAGCTGATGGCGCAGGGCGTCACGCTGGCCGATCCGGCACGGCTGGATGTGCGCGGGGAATTGAACTGCGGACGCGATGTCGAGATCGATGTCGGCTGCATCTTCGAGGGCAAGGTCATGCTGGGCGACCGCGTGAAGGTTGGCGCCTACAGCGTCATCCGTAGTGCCAGCATCGGCAGCGGTACGCAGGTCGCTCCTTATACCCACATCGACCAGAGCGAGGTCGGCGCCAACTGCCAGCTTGGGCCATATGCCCGTTTGCGGCCCGGCACCAAACTTCAGGACGAAGCGCATGTCGGTAACTTCACCGAGATCAAGAACAGCGAGATCGGCAAAGGCAGCAAGGCCAACCACCTGAGCTATATCGGAGATAGCACCGTGGGCAGCCGCGTCAATATCGGCGCGGGTACCATCACTTGCAACTACGACGGCGCGAACAAATTCCGAACCATCATCGAAGACGATGCCTTCATCGGCTCAGACACGCAGCTCGTCGCACCTGTAACGGTAGGCAAGGGCGCTACCATAGGGGCAGGATCCACCATCACCAAAGACACCCCTGCAGGGGAGCTTACTCTCTCGCGCAGCAAACAGGTCACGATTGCCGGTTGGCAGCGTCCAGTGAAAGGAATGAAATAACATGTGCGGTATCGTCGGAGCAGTCGCAAAACGCAACATCGTCCCGGTCCTGGTGAATGGATTGCTGCGACTCGAATACCGGGGCTACGATTCAGCTGGGCTGGTCGTGGTGCATGAAGGGAAGCTGGAGCGGGTACGCAGTGCCGGGCGCGTGGCCGAACTGGGTCAAAAAAGTGCGAATACCTCAGGCGAGGTCGGCATCGCCCATACACGCTGGGCCACGCACGGAAAACCGAGCGAACGCAATGCCCATCCTCACATGAGTCGCGAACTGATTGCCGTAGTACATAACGGCATCATCGAGAATTACGAAGAACTGAAGGCGGAACTATCCGCCCAAGGCTATGAATTCACCTCGGATACCGATACCGAAGTGATCGCTCACCTGATCCATAGCCATTATGCCCAAGGAAGTTTGCTGGTTGCGACACAGATGGCCTTGACGCAACTGGTCGGTGCCTACGCGATCGGGGTCATCGCTGCTGACAACCCGCACCTGATGGTCGCGGCTAGAAAGGGTAGTCCGCTACTGCTTGGTGTAGGAGAGGGAGAACACTTTGTAGGTTCAGACATGTCGGCCCTGCTGCAGGTCACAAGGAACGTTGTGTATCTGGAAGAAGGCGATGTGGTCGAAATAAAAGCAGACAGCTTCCGCATTTTCGATATGGCCGGCGTGCGCGTACAACGACAGATGCATGTCAGCGAACTGGATAATGACAGCGTAGAGCTCGGGAAATACCAGCATTACATGCAGAAGGAGATCCACGAGCAACCGCAGGCGCTGGCCAATACACTGGAATCTGTGTGCAACAGCCAGTCGCTGGTGCCGGGGATCTTTGGGGCAGAAGCGAACGACATCTTCCCTCATGTCGACAACATCCTCATCCTCGCCTGCGGTACCAGCAACCATGCGGGCCAGGTCGCGCGCTACTGGCTGGAGGAGGTCGCCGGTATCCCGTGCAATGTCGAGATCGCCAGCGAATACCGCTACCGCACCAGTGTTCCTAACCCAAAGACACTGGTGGTGACCATCTCTCAGTCGGGAGAGACCGCCGACACATTGGCCGCGCTCAATCATGCGAAAGCTACCGGCCACAGTTACACACTGGCAATCTGCAACGTGCCGGAAAGCGCGATCATCCGCCAATCGAAACTGCGTTTGCTGACGCGCGCAGGTCCGGAGATCGGAGTGGCCTCCACCAAGGCTTTCACCACCCAGTTGGCAGGATTGTTCCTGCTCACGCTGGTGATGGCGAAAGTGCGCGGCCGTCTGGACGAGACGCGAGAACAACAATTCCTGCATGAATTGCGTCATCTCCCCACCGCCATGCAGAAGGTGCTGGAACTGGAACCTCAGATTGCAGAGATCGCCGCGCATTTTGCGGACAAACATCACGCACTGTTCCTCGGGCGCGGCATGCACTATCCGATCGCTGCTGAAGGCGCGCTCAAACTAAAGGAGATCTCCTATATCCATGCCGAAGCCTATCCGGCCGGCGAGCTGAAACACGGCCCACTGGCACTGGTGGACAAGGACATGCCTGTAGTATCGGTTGCACCCAATGACGCACTGCTGGAAAAACTCAAATCTAACCTGCAGGAAGTCCGTGCGCGCGGGGGAGAGTTGTTTGTCTTCGCCGATGCAGATACCCACATACATTCAAGTGCCGGCATACACATCCTGCAAATGCCGGAACACGCGGGCTTTCTCAGCCCTATTCTGCACACTGCCCCTTTGCAACTGTTGGCATATTACGTAGCACTGCAAAAGGGAACGGATGTGGATAAGCCTAGGAACCTCGCCAAATCCGTAACGGTGGAATGACGCAGTCGAAGAAGGGAGCATGGCGCAGGAAAAGCTATGGATTCCTATGACGATACAGTGATTCCGGCCTCCCGCTACACCGGAGAAAAGCACGCATGGCGACGATCGCCGTATTCAATCAGAAGGGTGGAGTAGGCAAGACCACAACCTGCCTCAATCTGACGGCGGCATTGTCGCTTGCCCAGCGCAACCCGATCGCGTTGGACATGGATCCGCAGGGACACCTGAGTCTGGCATCAGGCCTGCGCCACGGCACGACCCAGCGCGACAGCATCGTATCCTTCTTCAGGGATGGTACGCCGTTGGCCAAACTACTATACGAGACGCCCGCAGGCTGGCAGCTGATACCCGCGACACTGGAACTCTCCAAGATCGATGCCATGTACGGAAACGACCCGCAGGCAGCCAAGAAACTGAAACAGGGATTGGCCGAGGAACTGGCGCTGACAGGCGCACCGATCATGATAGATTGCTGTCCCATGCTCGGTGTGCTGACGCTGAACGCCCTGCTGGCGGCGGACAAGGTGCTGATACCGGTGTCGCCCGATTTCCTGTCGCAGCACGGTGTGCACAGGCTGGACAGTGCATTGAACGTGCTGGAAAAGAAACTGCAAAGGACATTCGAGCGTCGCATCGTCGTGACGCGTTTCGATTCGCGTCGCAAACTCTCATTCGATATCTACGAGAAGCTCAAGCAGCGCTACGGTGACCTGGTGTGCAAGACGCGCATCGGCGAGACGGTGGCGCTGGCTACCAGCCCCATGCACGGTCTGGATGTGTTCGCCTACGCGCCGAACAGTCCGGGTGCGGCAGATTACAGGGCGCTGGCCAAGGAGCTGACCGAAACCGGCTTCATCTAGCCGAAGCGTGAATAGACGGCCAGTGCCAGACCGGATGCAAGCAGGACCGCGATCAGGGACAGCCAGCCATTCCGTACCCGCTGCTGCGCGACCAGTTCCAGCAACAGGGGAGCCGCGTGCTCATAAGGCTCCTGCTTCAGACGCTGATGGATCAGCCGCGGCAACTCGGGGATAAGGGTAGCGAAACGGGGTGTCTCGCGCTTGAGCGTCTGCAGGAATCCCCGCCATCCTATCTGCTCGCTCATCCAGCGCTCCAGCCACGGCTTGGCCGTCTTCCACAGATCGAGCTCGGGATCGAGTTGCAGCCCCAGTCCTTCGATGTTCAACAGCGTCTTCTGCAGCAACACCAATTGCGGCTGTATCTGGATACCGAAGCGGCGTGAAGTCTGGAACAGTCGCAACAGGATGCGGCCGAACGAGACCTCGCGCAGCGGCTTGTCGAAGATAGGCTCGCACACGGCCCGGATCGCGGCTTCGAACTCGTCGATGCGTGTGCTGGCAGGCGCCCAGCCGGATTCGATATGCAACTCGGCCACACGCCGGTAATCACGGTTGAAGAAAGCGATGAAGTTGTGCGCCAGATAATGCTTGTCGTTGTCGGTCAGCGTACCCATGATGCCGAAATCCAGCGCAACATAACGGCCATCCCGTGCCACCAGGATGTTGCCGGGATGCATGTCGGCGTGGAAGAAACCGTCACGGAAAACCTGGGTATAGAAGATCTCGACACCATCGCTGGCGAGCTTGGGGATGTCGATACCGGCCTCGCGCAGGGTGGAGATCTGACTGACGGGGATGCCCTGCATGCGCTGCATCACCATCACCCGCTCGCTGCACCAGTCCCAGTAGACCTCGGGGACCAGCAGCAGGCTGGCATCGATGAAATTGCGCCGAAGCTGGCTGGCATTGGCCGCCTCGCGCATCAGATCCAGTTCGTCATGCAGCGTCTTCTCGAATTCGGCGACGACCTCTTTTGGCTTCAGACGCTTGCCGTCTTCCCACAGGCGTTCGATGAGCGAGGCGGCGATGTCGAGCAGAGCAAGGTCATGTTCGATGACTTGCTGGATACCGGGTCGCAACACCTTCACGGCAACCTCGCGCCCATCCGGCAGCACGGCGAAATGGACCTGCGCGACAGACGCGCTGGCGACGGGCAGCTGGTCGAAACTGGCGAATACCTCCTGCAAAGGTCTGCCGAAAGCGGATTCCAGCAAGGACACGGCCATGGCAGAAGGAAAGGGTGGAACCTGATCCTGCAGGGAGGCGAGTTCGTCCGCGATATCGGTCGGTAACAGATCGCGACGGGTCGACAACAACTGGCCGAACTTTACGAAGATGGGGCCCAGAGCCTCCAGTGCCAGCCTTAGCCGCAATCCGCGCGGGCGCTTGTTGTCCCGGAAGAACAGCAGCAGGTTGAGCGGACGCAACAGCCAGCTGGTGCGTTCATGCGCCAGCAGGAATTCGTCCAGCCCGAAGCGCAGGACGATGTAGCAGATCTTTAGCAGTCGAAAGAAACGCATCGCTAGAAATGAAAAGGGCACGGCCAAAGTGCCGTGCCCGTAAGTCTACTTCAGTTCACACTCAATTCTGCTGAATTCCGGCCAGCAGCCATACGGAAGCTTCGTCCTTGAGGTCTTTCTGCACATGCCAGACTTCCTCGAAGTGCTCCGGTGCACCGTTGTTCTCGCGCAGCTGGCCGGAGAGGCGCACGCTGGCGATGGCGAGATCGTTCTCGGTCACCACTTCCAGCAGTTCGGCATTCACGAAGCCGACATCGGTCTGCTGCGGTGCATCACCGCGCTCCTGCAACTGCATGCTGATCTCGGCGAACATCTCGGGGGTGGTGTACTCGCGGATGTCGTTCAGGTCCTTGCGGTCGTTGGCTGCCTGCAGGCGGATGAAAGACATCCTGGCGCTGCGCAGGAAACTCTCCACGGGAAAATCGGCGGGGATGTTTGCGGCACGGTGCGGGGCTGTATCGGCTGAAACCTGGGTGGTGGCAGGCGCGGCTTGTGCGGTGGCCGCATAGTCACGTCCGGCCGCGGCGTACTGCATGGCCGGCTGCGGCTTCTTGCGCAGCATCGAGAACAGGAAGAAAGCGCCGACTGCCAGCAGGACGATCATCAGCAACATACCCATACCCTCACCCAGTCCGAGGTGGGAGAACAGCGCCGCCAGACCGAGACCGGCCGCGATACCGGCCAGCGGTCCCAGCCACTTGTTGCCTTGCTTAGCGGGGGTGCCGGCAGCTTGGGCAGGGGCGGCCTGGGTCGGCGCGGGTGCAGCCTGTTTCTGCGGCGCACTCATGGTGCGCTGCTTGCCGAGGTTGACGCCTCCTCCGAGGCGCTTGGCTTCGGCACCGGTGGAGATCAGGGACAGGCTTGAAAACAGCAAAGTCAGGGCAACAGCGAAACGTTTCATTTGCATCCTTAAAATCGAGATCGAACAGGGCGCGCAGTATAACGCAGCAAAGGGCGATTTCAGAACGATGGCATATGCTCGAATGCCAGTGATTCCCCACTTGCGGGATGGGTAAAGCGCAAGGCGCAGGCATGCAGCAACAGGCGCGGTGCACTATGCTCATCGCCGTACAGTGCATCGCCCAGGATGGGGTGACCGATGGAAGCAAGGTGCAAACGCAATTGGTGGGAGCGCCCCGTGACCGGCTCCAGCTCGACGCGTGACCGATCGCTCTCTTGTTGCAGCAGGCGATAACGCGTGAGCGAGGACTTGCCATTTTCGGCATCGATGCGCTGCAGGGGTCGGTTCGGCCAGTCGGGTGCGATGGGCAGATCTATCTCGCCCTGTGGTGGTTGCAATGTACCTGCACACACGGCGATGTAACGTTTGTCGACCGTGCGCCGCTGGAACATCAAAGACAAGGTGCGCTGCATCGCGACCCCCCGCGCAAACAACATCAAGCCAGATGTCGCCATATCCAACCTGTGGACGACAAGCGCATCCGGGAAATGAACCCGTACACGGGCCGACAGACAATCCTGTTTATCAGGCCCGCGCCCTGGGACCGACAACAACCCGGAAGGTTTGACGGCCACCAGCAAGTGGTCATCCGCGAACAGCAATTCGACTGCGGGATCGTTCAAGCGACGTCAGCCACCACGGGGGTGTGGTCGGAAGGGCGTTCCAGTTTGCGCGGGGCTTTGTCGATGTGGCACGAGCCGCATTGCAGCGCTGCGCTGATCAGGATGTGGTCGATGCGCATGCCCATGTTGCGGCGGAAGGCCATCATGCGGTAATCCCACCATGAATAGAGTTTCTCGCCGGATTCATGCTGGCGGAAGGCATCGCGCAGGCCGAGCGCAAGCAGCTCCTGGAACGCCTCGCGTTCAGGCGCACTGCACAGCACCTTGTCCTTCCACGCGACCGGATCGTACACGTCCCGGTCATCCGGGGTGATGTTGTAGTCGCCGAGCAGCGCCAGCCGTGGATGCTTCTGCATCTCGTCCTTGAGCCAGTCATGCAGGGCGGCGAGCCAGCGCAGTTTGTACGCGTACTTGTCCGACCCCACCTCCTGACCGTTGGGAATGTAGACACAGACGAAACGCACACCGGCGATGGTCGCGGCGATCACGCGTTTTTGCTCGTCGTTGAAGCCCGGGATGCCGACTTGTACATCGCTGGCCAGTTCGCGACTGAGGATGGCGACACCGTTGTAAGTCTTCTGGCCGCTGTAGACGCAGTGGAAGCCTGCCGCCTCAAGCTCGGCCAAAGGGAAGTTCGCGTCTTCTGTCTTGGTCTCCTGCAGGCACAACACATCCACAGGCGATGCTGTCTGCCAATCCAGCAGGTGCGGTAGTCGCACCTTGAGCGAATTGACGTTCCAGGTAGCGATCTTCATCGCGCAGGTTGCTCCTGGTGCGGACGATAAGGTGCGGTCTTGGGGTAACCGGCGAGATCCAGCTCCTTGTGCCAGGCGCTATCGAGGAAACCCTTGAGGCGCGTGCTGCCTACCGTGAGCGCGGGGATCTCCAGCCCCTCGTTCTCCTGACGATAGGCCTCCACCTTTTCGGCGGTATCCAGATTCTGTTCGGTGTAAGGGATGCCTCGTTTGTACAGGAAAGCACGGGCTTCATCACAGGGCGCACCACAGTTGGCGGCGACGAACAAAGTCACGGGAAAGTTGTTGCGGGCGCGCTGCGTCTCATAGGGCAGGCTGTCATCCGGCGTGGGCGGCGTGTCCTGCTTCAATCGCTCGACGTCATCGGTACCCGCCAGCGGACGGTCGCTGTAATGTACCTTGCCCTGACTATCCACGGAACGGTATAGCTCAGCATGCGCAGTGACGGTAAGACCGCAACACAGTGCGAAGAGAAGAAAGAAACGCATGGCGAACTCCTGCTATTCAGTCTCGACCAGCCCATTATGCCGCAACAGCGCGTCGATCGAGGGCGCGCGTCCGCGGAAGGCCGTGAACGATTGCATCGCCGGGCGCGCACCGCCGATGGACAGGATCTCGCTACGGAAGCGGCTACCGATCTCGGGGTTCAACACCCCATGCTCCTCGAACAGGCTGTAGGCGTCGGCCGACAGCACCTCGGCCCACTTGTAGCTGTAGTAGCCGGCCGCATAGCCGCCGGAGAAGATGTGCGAGAAGCTCTGTGGGAAGCGGTTGAACTCGGGCGGGAGCAGCACCGCGACCTCGGCGCGCACCTCGTCCAGCAGCTGCAGGATGGATTTCGCACCGCCGGGCTGGAAGCTGCTGTGCATCAGCATGTCGAACAGGCCGAACTCGATCTGGCGCAATGTCGCCAGGCCGCTCTGGAAATTCTTCGCCGCCAGCATCTTGTCGAACAGGGCGCGCGGCAGCGGTTCGCCGTTTTCCACGTGGCGCGTCATGTTGCGCAGTACGTCCCACTCCCAGCAGAAGTTCTCCATGAATTGACTGGGCAGTTCCACCGCATCCCATTCCACGCCGTTGATGCCGGACACACCCAGTTCCTCCACCTCGGTCAGCAGATGGTGCAGCCCGTGGCCGAACTCGTGGAACAGGGTCTGTACCTCATCGTGGGTGAACAGTGCAGGTTTATTTCCCACCGGCGCGGAGAAGTTGCAGTTGAGGTAGGCCACCGGGGTCTGGATACGGCCATCCGCCAGACGGCGCCGCGTGATCACGTCATCCATCCAGGCACCGCCGCGCTTGCTGGCGCGCGCATACAGGTCGAGATAGAACTGGCCGACCAGATCGCCCTGGTCGTCGCGGATATCGAAGAAACGTACAGTGTCGTGCCACACCGGGGCTTGAGCCGGGGTGATGCGCAGGCCATACAAGGTCTCCACCACGCGGAACATGCCGCCCAGCACCGCGTCCTCGGGGAAATACTGCTTTACCTCCTGCTCGGAGAAAGCATAGCGCCGCTCGCGCAGCTTCTCGCTGGCATAGGCCACATCCCAGGAATGGAGTTCCTGCAGGCCCAGCTCGTTGTGCGCGAACTCGCGCAGTTCGGCCAGATCCTTCTCCGCGAACGGGCGCGCGCGATGCGCCAGCTCGCGCGAGAACTCCACCACCTGCTGCGGCGTCTCCGCCATCTTGGCTGCCAGCGACAGTTCGCCGTAGTTGGCAAAGCCGAGCAACTCGGCCTCCTCCGCACGCAACAACACGATCTCGTCCATCAGCGGCGAATTGTCCCAGTCGTGGTTGCCGAACTCGGACGCGCGCGTGGCATAGGCACGGTACATCTGTTCGCGCAATGCGCGGTTGTCGGCGAACTGCATCACCGGCAAGTATGAAGGCGCTTTCAGAGTGAACAGCCAGCCGCTCTTGCCGGCCGCCTCGGCCGCTTCGCGCGCGGTCTGCAGCACGTCCTCGGGCAGGCCGGATAGTTCCCCGCGCTGTTCGATCACCAGCGTAAAGGCATTGGTCGCATCCAGCAGGTTGTCGGAGAAGCGTGAGGACAGTTCGCTCAGGCGCTCCTGCACCTGCATGTAGCGCGACTTTTTGTCCTGCGGCAGTTCCGCGCCGCCCAAGCGGAAGTCGCGCAATTCATGTTCGATCACCTGCTTGCGTGCCGGACTGAGGGACTCGAACGCAGCGCTGGCGCGCAACGCTTTGTACTTCTCGTACAGAGCCTGGTTCTGGCCCAGCTCGGCGTAATACTGGGTGATCCTGGGCAGGGTGCTGTTATAGGCCTCGCGCAGCTCGGGCGAGTTCATCACCGCGTTAAGGTGGCCCACCGGCCCCCAGGCACGCGACAGCCGCTCGTTGGCATCCTCCATCGGGCGCACGAATGCGTCCCAGGTGGGCGGCACGCCATCAGCCAACTGGCGTGCGATCAGCGCACGGTTCTCGGCCAGTAACTGGTCGATGGCGGGTGCGACATGCTCGGGGCAGATGTCGGCGAAATGGGGCAGTCCTGAGAAATCGAGTAAAGGGTTATCCATGATGTTCCTGGGTTAAGGCCGCGCCCGGCTGGGCGCGTGTCATTGCTGGAATACGATCTGGCCGTCGAGCAGCGTGTAGCGCACGCGGCCTTGCATCTCGTAGCCGTTGAACGGCGTGTTCTTGCCTTGGCTCTTCAATGCTGCCGGTGCCACGCGCCAGCGGGCTTCGGGGTCGAAGATGCAGATGTCGGCATGCGCGCCCTGAGACAGGTGTCCCATCTTCTGGCCCAGCAGCTGCGCCGGGTTGATGCTGATGCGCGACAGAGCATGCAGCAGCGGTACGTTCTCCTGCTCGGCCCATTTCAGTACCAGCGACAGCAGCAGCTCCAGCCCGGTCGCCCCCGCTTCCGCCTCGGCGAACGGCAGCAGCTTGGCGTCGTCGTCCACCGGGGAATGGTTGGAGCAGATGGCATCGATGGTGCCATCCAGCAGACCGGCGCGCAAAGCAGCGCGGTCGCGCTGGCTGCGCAGCGGCGGCATCAGGTGGCAGTTGGCATCGAAGAAGCCGATATCCATCTCGGTCAGGTGCACATGGTTCATCGACACGTCGCAAGTGACGTTCAGGCCTTCCAGCTTGGCGGCGCGCACCATGTCCACGCCCGCAGCACTGGAAAGGCGGCAGATGTGCAGGGTGACACCGGTCTCGCGGGCCAGCTGCAAGGCCGTGGACAGGGCGATGGTCTCCGCAGCTACGGGGATGGGTGGCAATCCGAGGCGGGTGGCGACTTCCCCGTCATGTGCGACGCCGTTCTTGGCCAGGAAGCTGTCCTGCGGGCGCAACCATACGCGGTAACCGAAAGTGGCAGCGTATTGCATCGCGCGCAACAGCACGCGGGTGTCGGTCAGCGGCGCATCCGCCTGGCTGAAGGCTTTGCAGCCGGCTTCGGTCAGCTCGGCCATCTCGGTCAGTTCCGCGCCCTTGAGTCCATAGGTCAGCGCGCCGATGGGGAACACGCGGCACTGGTTGAGGTTACGCGCACGGTGCTTGAGCATCTCCACCAGGCCCGGCTCGTCCAACGGCGGATCGGTGTCGGGCGGGCAGGCGAGCGAGGTCACGCCGCCGGCGACGGCTGCCGCCATTTCCGATTCAAGCGTGGCCTTGTATTCATAACCGGGCTCGCGCAGGCGCGCGGCGACATCGACCAAGCCAGGCATCACCACCAGGCCTTGTGCATCGATCACCTGTTCCGCCTTGAAACCCTTGGGTGCATCACCGATACCGACGATGCGCCCTTCGCTGATGTACAGGTCGCGTTGCGCATCGAGGCCGTTCTGCGGATCGATCAGGCGACCGCTCTTGATCTGGATGTCCATGTTCAATTCCCCGCCAGTATGCTCATCACCGCCATGCGCACCGCGATGCCGAAGGTCACCTGCGGCAGGATCACCGCCTGCGAGCCGTCGGCCACGCTGGAGTCGATCTCCACACCGCGGTTCATCGGGCCGGGGTGCATCACGATGGCGTCGTCCTTGGCCAGCGCCAGTCGCTCCTGGGTCAGGCCGTAATACTTGAAATACTCCTGCGCCGAAGGCAGCAGCGCCCCCTGCATGCGCTCGTTCTGCAGGCGCAGCATCATCACCACATCCACGCCCTTCAACCCTTCCTGCATGTCATGGAAGACGCGCACCCCCAGCTTGTCGACGTGGGTGGGCAGCAGCGTCTTGGGTGCGATCACGCGCACTTCCGGCACGCCCAGCGTGGTCAGCGCGTGGATCTGCGAGCGCGCCACGCGCGAATGCAGCACGTCACCGACGATGGCCACGGTCAGGTTGTGGAACTCCTTCTTGTAGTGGCGGATGGTGAACATGTCCAGCAGCGCCTGCGTCGGGTGTGCATGGCGCCCGTCGCCGGCGTTGATCACGTGGATGTCCGGCGCGACATGCTTGGCGATCAGGTGTGCCGCGCCGCTGGTGGAATGGCGCACCACGAACATGTCGGCATGCATCGCACACAGGTTGTCCACGGTATCGAGCAGGGTCTCGCCCTTGCTGGTGGAGGAGGAGCCGATGTTGAGGTTAACCACGTCGGCTGACAGGCGCTTGGCCGCGATCTCGAACGTGGTGCGGGTGCGCGTGCTGTTCTCGAAGAAGATGTTGAACACCGACTTGCCGTGCAGCAACGGTACCTTGCGTACTTCACTGGCACCGTTCGGGTTCACGAACTCGCCGGCGCGGTCGAGGATGTCGCGCAGGATGCGCGCGGGCAAGCCTTCGGTGGACAGCAGGTGCTGCAGTTCACCGTTCTTGTTCAACTGAGGATTATTCATGCAGGGATCCCTGAGCTGGGTTCATCGAAATACGCTTGCAGTATCTGTTGCGCGGCATATTGGTCAAGCAGGGGTTTCTGCTTCCGGCCATGTATGCCACGCTCGTCCAGGGCCGAACTTGCGGCGGCAGAAGTATACCGCTCATCCACCAGCAAGGTGGGCAGATTGAAACGCCCTTTGAGGCGGTTGGCGAAGCGGCGACAGAGCGCGGTCAGCTCGTGCGGACTGCCGTCGTCGTTGCAGGGCAGGCCGACCACCAGTGCAGCTGGTTGCCATTCATGGATCAGCGCGCCGATGGTGGAGAAGCGCACCTCGTTGCGTTCGTCATCGATGGTGGCGAGCGGATTGGCAGTGGCGGAGATGGTGTTGCCCACGGCGATACCGATGCGGCGGGTGCCAAAATCGAAAGCGAGCAGGGTGCCGGAAGGGAAAGCGATGGTCACGCCCTCAGGCATGGCCGGCTTCATCCGACAGGGTCGCGTAATCCACGCCCAGCAGCTTCATCGCGGCCGGCAGGCGTTCTTCGGCCGGCAGATCGAACAGGATGTGCTCGGTCGCGGGGACCGATAGCCAGGCGTTATCGGCGATCTCCTGTTCCAGCTGGCCTTCCGACCAGCCGGCGTAGCCCAGCGTCACCAGCAGGTGCTTGGGGCCGCGACCCTCACCGACCGCCTGCAGGATGTCCTTGGAGGTGGTGAGGCTGACCTGATCGTTCACTTTCAAAGTGGATTGCCACGCTTCCCCTGTGTCATGCAACACGAAGCCGCGGTCGGTCTGCACCGGGCCGCCGAAATGCACCGCCATGTCCTCCAGCCCGGGTTGGGTGAGCGGCATGTTGATCTGCGCGAACAGCTCGCTCAGCGTCAGGCTGATCGGCCGGTTGACGACGATGCCCATCGCGCCTTCCTCATTATGTTCGCACACGTAGGTGAGCGATTTGGCGAAGAACGGATCGGTCATCGCCGGCATGGCGATCAGGAAGTGGTTGGTGAGGTCGATGTCGGACATGGCGGCATTGTAGCTTTACGCACTTGCCTTCACAATTCGCCGCATGACAGCGCCTTCAACACTGCCAGCACTGTGCTGGTTCCGCCGCGACCTGCGATTGCATGACCACGCTGCCCTTTACCATGCGCTGAAACGGCATGACCGGGTGCATTGCGTGTTCGTGTTCGATACCGACATCCTCGATCGTTTGCAGGACCGGCAAGACCGCCGCGTGACCTTCATCTGGGAATCGGTGCGTGCCCTGCATGCAGAGCTGGCCGAACAGGATGCCACCCTGCATGTGTTGCACGGCCGTGCGGCGGAGCAGATCCCGGCACTGGCACAAAGCCTGGGTGTCACGGCGGTGTACTGCAACCGCGACTACGAGCCGGCCGCACGGGCGCGCGATGCACAGGTGGCGGCGCAACTCGCTGCCCAAGGCCGCAGTCTGCAAAGCTTCAAGGATCAGGTGATCTTCGAACAGGATGAGGTCCTGACCGGCAGCGGCAGGCCCTTTGCCGTGTTCACACCCTACAAGAACGCCTGGCTCAAAGTGCTGGACGATTTCCAGCTCAAGGCCTATCCGGTGCAGCGCCATCTGGCGCACCTTGCCCGAGAACCTGCAGCAGCAATACCTGCCATCGAGGCGCTGGGTTTCCAGCACACCACGCTGATGGTCCCGCCAGGAAGTGCCGGCGCGGCGCGCCTGTTCGAGGATTTCCAGACGCGCATGGTCGACTACCATACCGCGCGTGACTATCCGGCGGTGAAAGGCGTCTCCTATCTTTCCACGCACCTGCGTTTCGGCACGGTTTCCATCCGCGCACTGGCCGCAGCGGCATGGCATGCCGGCGGCAAGGGCGCGCAGGCCTGGCTGTCGGAGCTGATCTGGCGCGATTTCTACCACATGGTGCTCTACCATCATCCGCAGGTGGTCGCACATGCCTACAAGCCGCAGTTCGATGCGCTGGAATGGGCGGACGATGCGGAAGGGTACGCGGCCTGGTGCGCCGGACGTACCGGCTATCCGCTGGTGGATGCCGCCATGCGCCAGCTGGAACAGAGCGGTTACATGCACAACCGCCTGCGCATGGTGACGGCCTCGTTCCTGACCAAGGACTTGCGCATCGACTGGCGCAAGGGCGAAGCCTGGTTCGCCGCGAAGCTATTGGACTATGACCTGGCGGCCAACAACGGCGGCTGGCAATGGGCGGCGTCCACCGGCTGCGATGGCCAGCCGTGGTTCCGCATCTTCAATCCGGTGATGCAATCGGAGCGCTTCGATCCACAGGGACTCTTCATCCGGCGTTACTTGCCGGAACTGGCGCAGTGTCCCGACCGGTATCTGCATGCGCCGTGGCGGATCCCGGCGGCTGCACAACAGACGAGCGGGTTCGTGCCGGGCAGGGACTATCCCCTGCCTATCGTGGATCATGCCGTGGCGCGGGTGCGCACGCTGGAGATGTTCAAGCGCTGTGCGCGCTGACGAAGCGCGCGATGTGGCCGAGCAGTTCGTCTTCCTGATAGGGTTTGCCCAAGTACTCGTTCACGCCCAGTTCCAGAGCATAGTTGCGGTGCTTGTCCGCTGTGCGCGAGGTGATCATGATGATGGGCAGCGCCTTGGTCTTGCTGTCCTGGCGCAGGCGTTTGGCCAGCTCGAAACCGTCCATGCGCGGCATCTCGATGTCCAGCAGCATCACGTCGGGCGATATCTCCATCAGCTGCTCCAGCGCATCCACGCCGTCCTTCGCGGTCACCGTCAGATAGCCGTTGCGTTCCAGCAAACGGGTGGTGATCTTGCGCACGGTGAGTGAATCGTCGACCACCATCACCAGCGGTTTGCTGTGTACCTCCTCGGCCACGGCAGCCTTGGCGATCTTGCGCGTCACCGCGATACGCTGGGTGAAGGCGACCGGGTTGATGATCAGGATCACGGCTCCGCTGCTGGATACCGTCGCCCCGGCGATGCCGGGCAGGCGCGCCAGCTGTGGTCCGATGTTCTTGACCACGACTTCCTGGTTGCCGAGCAGGGCATCCACATGCAGGGCGATGCGCTGTTCGCCGCTGCGCAACAGCAGGATGGGATTGTGCGGCAGGCTGACCACTTCGGCCTGGTCGTCGCCGAGCACGCGCGGCAGGTAGAACAGCGGGTAGCGTTTGCCCTGCCAATCGACGTATTGCTGGGCGTAGAGGGCGTTCAATTCAGCGGGCTTCACCTGTTGCACGTGCTCGACCATGGTGCCGGGCAGAGCATATACGGCATGTGCCGCGCGCACCATCAGGGTGCGGGTGACTGCCAGCGTCAAAGGCAGGTGGATGGTGAAGCGCACGCCCTTGCCGGCCTCGGAGCTGACATCGACGCGGCCGCCCAGCGCCGATACCTCGCTGCGCACAACGTCCAGCCCGACGCCGCGCCCGGCGATCTCGGTCACCTCGCCGGCGGTGGACAAACCGGCCGTGAAGATCAGCTGCATTAGCTGTTCGTCGCTGATCTCCTCGTCGGCGGTGATGAGGCCGCCCTCCAGTGCCTTCTGGCGGATGCGGCCGATGTCCAGACCGGCCCCGTCATCCGCCAGCTCGAACACCACTTCGTTGCTTTCCTGACGCAGCGAGAAGCGCACTTCCCCGATGGGCGGCTTGCCGCTCAGCTCGCGCTGCTCCGGGGTCTCCAGACCATGGGCGATGGCATTGCGCAGCAGATGCTCGAACGGCGCCGTCATCTTTTCCAGC
The DNA here is from genome assembly GCF_054601595.1 of Sideroxyarcus sp. TK5. Taxonomy (NCBI): domain Bacteria; kingdom Pseudomonadati; phylum Pseudomonadota; class Betaproteobacteria; order Nitrosomonadales; family Gallionellaceae; genus Sideroxyarcus; species Sideroxyarcus sp. TK5. The sequence goes on from NZ_BAAHSJ010000001.1 coordinate 37,301, forward strand.
ACGCTGCGGTCGAGTTCGATCTCGGTGCCGGACAGTTCCAGATTGGCGCGTTTGCCCAGTTCCTTGCCGGTCTGGCGCACGATGCGGTACAGGCGTTCGCTGATGCTGGCGAACGGCACCATACGTATGCTCATCAGGCCCTGTTGCAGGTCGCGGTTGAGGTGTGCCTGGGCGTTCAGCGCGGCGGCGGTCTCGTCCAGGTTCTTCAGCAGAGTCTGCTGCACCGTCTGCACGTCGTGCACGCTCTCGGTCATGAAGCGCGTCAGTTCCTGGAAACGGGTGAAGCGGTCGAACTCGAGCGGATCGAACTGGCCGGCGACGTCCGAGCTGACAGCGACATTGGCCTGCATCTGGCTTTCCGCCTGGATCTCGATCTCGCGCAACTGTTTGCGCAGGCGGTTCACGCTGTCGGTCAGTTCCAGCACGCTGGCGCGGAATTCGCGCAGCTCGGCCTCGGCGCGCGAGCGCGTCACGCTGACTTCGCCGGCTTCGTTGACCAGCCGGTCCACGATGTCGGAACGCACCCGAAGCAGGGCCGATTGCATCGCGCGTTCGGCACCGACCTCCAGCGCGGCGACAGGTGCCGCAGGGGTGGCAGGGATCTCGGCGGCGGGTTCGGCTGCCGGAGCCGGTTTCGATTCGGCAGGTTGTGCAGGGGCTTCTTCCGCGACAGGCTGGGTCAACTGCTCGATGGCATGCGCGATGCGGTCGAGATAGTTGTCCATCTCGTTCCACAGGGTCTCGTCCAGCACATTCTGCGCGATGGCTTTGCTCACGCGGTCTTCCACGCGGTGGGTCAGTTCACCCAGTCGCATGGCACCGGCCATGCGTGCGCTGCCCTTGAGCGTGTGCAGGCTGCGTTGCAGGTTGCGGCCAAGCTGCGCATCCTCCGGCGTCTCGCGCCACGCGCGCAGGGTGCTGCCGATCTGTGGATAGAGCTCATGCGCCTCTTCCAGGAAGATGGGCAGCAGTTGCTCGTCCACTTCATCGTGGACGGTTCGTTCATGCAGTTCCGGCTGGGGCGCGGGAGTCTCCTCTTCTTCCACTGCTGCTTCTGCGGCAGTCGCCGGATGCGTTGCTTCCGGCTCGGGCTCCGGCATGGCGCTGACCGGCGCTGCAGCCGCAGCGGGTTCCCCGATGGCCGCTTCCGCTGGTTCCTGCGGGATGTCGGAGCCGCCAAGGAGCTTGTCTGACTGCAGGCGCTCGATCAGCTCGGTTTGCGCAGTCGGCGCGATGCGCGCGCGCACGCCGTTGCAGAGTTCGTCCAGTCGGGTGATGACGTCGTCCAGCAACACCAGTTGCGGGGTGCCGATGGCACCGGCCTTGTCGATGCGCGGTTCCAGCCACATCTCCAGTGTGTAGGCGAGTTCAGCGACAGGCAGGAAGCCCATGGTGCGGTTGACGCCTGCCAGCGTGTGGGCGGCGCGCATGAAATCGTAGGCGACGACCGGTTTGGACGATCCTTGTACCACATCGAAACAGGCACGCAGGGCATGCACGTGCTCCAGTGCCTCTTCCGACGCGATATTGAACAGTACCGGCGACATGCTGACGTCGCCGATGACGACCGGGCCTTCTTCCTCGGGTTCGGCAGGCGCTTCGACAGCGGCTTCGACCTCCGGCTCGGCTGCGGCGACCTCGGGCACGGCTGGCTGGGGTAGCGGTTTGCCGTGTTCGATGCAATCCGCCAGCGTGAGCAGATGCGCGGTGTCGATCTGCGCGGTGGTGCTGCCGCTCTTCAGCATGTCCACCCAATGTTGGAACAACACTTCCGCATCGCCGACCAGATCGAGCAGGTCCGGCGTGGCGGGCTGGTTGGAGGCTATCCACTTGTTCATGGCGCGTTCGACCGCCCAGGCGACCTCGCCCAGCTCGGTCAGTCCGACCATGCGGCCGCTGCCCTTGAGCGTGTGGAAGGCGCGGCGTATCGTGATCCAGGGATCGCGACTGTCCAGATGCAGGCGCGAGACCTCGAGATTGGTGCGCAACGTCTCCATCACTTCCTGCGCTTCTTCCAGGAACACTTCCAGCAGTTCGGCATCCTCGTCGCCGGAGCGCACGGACACCACCGAAGCGGGCGTTTCCGCTTCTGCCGCTTCAGCAGCGGCCTGGGCATGACCGGCGGTCGCCTCGGCCAGTTCGCGCAGCACATCGTTCAGCGCCACCGGGTCGGGTTTCTGTCCCAATGTCAGCCCGTGCACATAGTCGTCCATGACGCTGATCGATGTCGCCACGGCGCGCATCTCGGCCGGGGAAGGCGTATCGCCCTGGTGATAACGCTCGGTGATCTGGCGCAGGGTGAGCAGCAGTTGTTCGGCGATATCCAGTGAAAGGATGTGCAGCCCGCCTTGCACCTGCGTCAGCAGGCGATTCACCTGCAGCAGTTCGGTACGTTTGGCGGCATTGCCGAAAAAGGCGTTCAGTGTCTGCTCGATATGCTGCAGATTGCTCTGCATCTCGACGGCCAGGGGCCCCATCACGTCGCGCTGTTCCATCTCGCAGTACAGTGCGACCAGGCTGGCCAGTTTGCCATGGTCCTCGGGCTGGTTCAGCAGCGTCTCGTGCAGGCGCGAAGTGAGCAGCCGCGCCTGTTCGTGGAAGCCGCTGCCCAGATGCTGGTAGTGCTCGATACCGCTATCGAGCAACAACAGCGCCATGGCCATATCCATGGAGATGGTCTGCGCGTGTTCGGGATTCTCCACATGCTGTGCCGTGGCATGGATTTGCTTGCACAGGAACTGTAGCGTGTTGCGGTCCAGTTGCTCGGACAAGGCATGGAGCTGCTCTGTCTGGGTCGCGAAGCGGGTGCAGGCCGCGCGGTCGTTCAGCACGCACTGTTCCCATGCTTCGTCGGCAACGGCGAGTTGCGCGCGCATGTTCTCCAGCAAGGCCGACGTCTCGCCGGGCGGCAGGGGCGGCGCATCGGGCAGGTAGGTGTCCAGATCGAACACCTGCTTTATCTGCTCGACCGTCTCATTGACGGTGTGGCTGCGGGCAACCAGGTAGAGCATCTCGCTCATCGCACCGACCATATCGAACGCGCTGCCGTCCAGCAGGGCGCGCATACCCTGGTCGATGCGGCTGAACGATTTCTTGACGTTCAATTCGGGCGGCACCCCGTCCAGCGAAACGCAGCCCAACACCCCTTCCGCCACCCACCAGAAGGCGCGTGCCTCGCCGGTCACACAACCCGCGACGGCTTTGACCGCCGCGCTCATGGCACGCAAAGCCTCGCTCGTGCCGTCCTGGCGCAACCACTTGAGCAGCCCCTGCTGGAAGTGCATGCGAGCCTGCTTGATGCGTGCGGGTGCGTTGTCGGGCGTAGCGCCGTCCAGCAGTTCCGGTGGCAACTCGACGTTCAGCTCGGGGAAGAACAGGTCGACCTCGAAGGCCATATCCAGACCGCGCACCTGGTGCAGTTCCTGGTATTCCGGGAACAGCCGCAGGGCGGCATTGGCTGCACCGGCGGACAGCGCATCCAGATAGTGTGTGAGGCCGAACAAGGCATGCCGCAGGGCGTCCTGATGCATCACCGTGGCGCTTTCCGGGCGATCGGCCATTTCGCGCAACAGTGTTTCCAGTTCTCCGCAGAACACTTCCAGGGCTTGCAGGTGCAGCATCTGCAACACGCCGCGCAAGCGGTGCAACTCGTCCAGTGCGGCATCCAGCGGGTGCTTGCCGCCCGAGGAGAAGAACTGTTCCTGCTCGCGGAGGATGGTGGCCAGCGAGCTGTCCAGCTCGGACTTGACCGAAGACAGCAGCAGCGGATTGAACGCGGGAGTCACTGGATTCCTGTGCCGTGATTAGAGTTTGAAGCCGGAGACCGACCCGCTCAGTTCTTTGGCCAGACCTTCCAGCTGGTTGACCGACGCGCTGGTCAGCTGCGTGCCCTTTGAGGTCTGCTCGGTGATCTTCAGGATGTCTGCCATCACTGCCGCGACCTCTTGCGCCATGTCGGTCTGCACCTGGGTCGATACAGAGATACTGTTCACCAGGTCGGTCAGCTCGCGCGTGGCCTGTTCGATCTGCTGCAGTGACTGGCCGGCGTCATCGGCGAGCTGCGCACCTTCGACCACACCCTGCGTGCTCTTTTCCATCGCCGCCACCGCGTCCTGCGTGTCGCCCTGGATCGTCTTCACCAGCAGACCGATCTGTTTGGTCGCCTCGGCGGAACGTTCCGCGAGGCGCTGCACTTCCTCGGCCACCACCGCGAAGCCGCGGCCCGCTTCACCGGCGGAAGCGGCCTGGATAGCGGCGTTCAACGCCAGCACGTTGGTCTGCTCGGTGATGTCCGAGATCAGGTCCACGATCTCGCCGATCTCCTGTGAGCTCTCGCCCAGCCGTTTGATGCGTTTGGAGGTCTCCTGGATCTGCTCGCGGATGCCGTCCATGCCGGACACCGATTTCTGCACCGCCTGGGCACCCTGCTCGGTCACCTGCAGCGTGCGCGTCGCCACCTGCGACGCCTGCGACGCGCTGCTGTCGACTTCCTGGATAGACTTGGTCATCAGCTCGACCGCGCTGCCCGCATCACGGATCTCTTCAGCCTGCTTGCTGGCAGCGCTCAACAGGCCTTTGGTAACGGTACCCGCGTCGCTGGTCGCCTTGTTCACCTGTTCGGATGCGGTGATGACGCGCGACACCAGTTTGCGCAGTTCGTCGGTGGTGTAGTTGATCGAATCGGCGATGGCACCGGTGATGTCCTCCGAGACGGTCGCTTTGGCGGTAAGGTCGCCGTCGGCGAGGTCGGACAGTTCGTTCATCAACCGCAGAATCGCCTGCTGGTTCTGGCGGTTGATGCGGGCGGATTCGTGTTCACGGCGCTGCGACTCGTCCAGATAGATCTTGGACAGCAACAGCAGCAGCAACAGCAGCATGCCACCGGAGAGTGCCACCACGAAACTGGTGATGCGGTTCTGGCTGGTCTGCTCATAGGCGGTCAGCAGGTTCTGCATCAGTGTCTGCATGCGCGCATCATCGTCCAGCAGTTGTTGCGCGGCCTGGCGTGAACTGAGCAGCAGTTTCTGGTTGGCGATGATGAAGCCCACCACGTTCTGGTAGCCATCGAATTCCTCGTCCAGTTCCAGCACATCGCTATCGGATTGTGGCAGCTCGCTGAACAGGGCGCGGGCAGCCTGCATCTTCGCTGGCAGGCTATCCAGGATGTCGATGGAGGAAGAGGTCTGCACGGTCTGCACCGCGCCCACGATCTGCTCGAGCAGCAATTGCAGGCGGGCGGCCTTCTGGCTGTACACGGGCGGCGCACGCAATGCGATCACTTCCGCACGGTGCAGCATGTCGCGTTGCAGCGAGGCACCGCGCTCCAGCGTCACCAGCAGCGGGCGGCCTTCCTCAACCTGGTTCAGCAGTTTCTCATGCTGTTGCCATTTTTGCAGTAGCACGTCCAGCGAGTCACGCGGCGCACCGGTGGTGGCGGGCAGCTCGGCACTGCCCTTGTCCAGACCGTTCAGCGTGTCCGAGAACTGGGCGCGCGTATTGAGCAGCGCATCGAACGCATCGTTCTCGCCGGAGATACTGGCCACTTCGGCATGCTTGGCCAGTTGCAGCGACAGCAGCTGCAGCTTGGACGCCTGCGCCACATAGCGCGAGCTCTCGCTGGTCGTGCGGGTGTCGAGATAGGTGAAGGTGGCGGCGATGATCAGGAACACCATCAGCAGGAAACCCAGGATGCGCAGCTGCCGGTCGAACGACTGGTCGCTGAACCATGGGATACGGATGGCGCTTTCCGCCTGTTGCGGGGCGGTGCCGTGCTTGGCAAGCTTGGTCGGGGTTTTGGTGAACGGTAACTTGAAAGCCATTGCTTATTCTCCCTGTGCCTCGGGGTTCATTCCCCGATCTGCAAAAACTCTGGTTGCGACAATAATCCTGGTATGTCCAGCTTGTTCCATGTCTGCCCGTCCGGGTCACGGAAACGGGTCATGCCGTCCTCCGCGCTTTGCGGCCAGTCTTCCGTGTTGCGCAGACCCAGCACGCGCGAGACCAGCAGGCCGGTATTGAAGGCGTAGCGTTGCCCGAGCAGCAGCACGCGGTTGTGTGCATCGCGGACGGTCGATTGCTGGCGGGTATAGGCGTTCAGATCGATGATGCTGTACAGGTTGCCGCGCACGTTGGCGACACCGCAGTACCAGCTCTTGGTCAGCGGCACCGGCGTGAGTGCCGGCAGCGGCATGACCTCGCTGATGTCGGTCATGTCGACCAGCCAGTTCTCCTGCCCGAGCTGGATGCCCAGCGTCGACTGGCGGCTGTCGCCGGCGGTCTGCGCCTGGAGGCGATCCAGCACCTGTTGCTGGAATTCGCGCAGGTTGAAACGCTTCGACATCGTCTGGGGGGTCAGCCGAGGGCGGCGATCTTGCCGAGCAGCTCGTCGGCGCTGATCGGTTTGGTGATGTAATCCTTGGCACCCTGGCGCAGTCCCCACACTTTGTCGGTCTCCTGACCCTTGGTGGTGCAGATGATGATGGGGATATGCTTGGTCGCGTCGTCATGGGTGATCGCGCGCGTGGCCTGGAAGCCGTTGAGGCCGGGCATCACCACGTCCATCAGGATCAGGTCGGGCAACTCGGTCTTGGCGTTCGCCACCGCCTGTTCACCGCTTTCGGCATAGACCACCTGAAAACCCTTCTTGCCGAGGATGTCCCCCAACACATGGCGCTCGGTCGCCGAGTCATCCACCACCATCACTTTGCTAATTGCCATAATCCACATCCTCGTATTGTTGCGTATGAGCGATGACCGCCTCGATCAGACTCTTCTTGCTGAACGGCTTGGTCAGATACTGGTCGGAGCCGACCAGCTTGCCGCGTGCGCGGTCGAACAGGGTGTCCTTGCTGGTCAGCATCACTACCGGCACGTCCTTGAAATCGCGGTGGTTCTTGATGAGCGCGCAGGTCTGGTAACCGTCCAGTCTGGGCATCATGACATCGACGAAGATGATATCTGGCTTGTGATCGACCACCTTGGACAGGCCGTCGAAACCGTCCTCGGCCAGGATGACCTTGGCACCCGCCTGCGACAGGAAGATCTCGCCGCTGCGGCGGATGGTATTGCTATCGTCGATCAGTAAAACGCTTATCCCGGCCAGACTATCGCTCATGCTGCCCACCTAAGTTGGTTGTGTTCGAGACCCCTCCCGCTGCATCGCCGCCGCGATACGGGCGAATCCTACCGCATTTGTCCCTGCAGCCTCAATGTGTTTATCTGCGCCAGAATGCGGGCGTGAACAGGATCAGCACGGTGAAGATCTCCAGTCGTCCGACCAGCATGCCGAAGGCGCAGACCCAGGTCTGGAAGTCGGTGAGCCCCTGGAAGTTGGATGACGGGCCGACCGCCCCGAGGCCGGGGCCGATGTTGTTGACCATCGACAGGGCGGCGGTGAAGCCGGTGATGAAGTCCATGCCGCTGATGAACAGCACGAAAGCCAGTGTGGCGATGGTCATGAAATAGAGGAAGATGAAACCCAGCACGGCGAACACGATGTTGTTGGCGATCACATGGCCGCCGATCTTCATCGGGTTGATGACCGCCGGATGCAGCAGCTTGAGGAACTCGCGCCCCGCCTGCTTCACCAGCACCAGCGTGCGGATCATCTTGATGCCGCCGCCGGTCGAGCCGGAGCCGGCGCAGATGCAGCCGAGGAAGAACATCCACATCGGCGCGAAGATCGGCCATTGCGCGAAATCCACGCTGGCATAGCCGCTGTCGGTGGCGATCGACACCAGATTGAAGCTGGCATGGCGCAATGCGGTCAGAAAGTCCGGATAGACACCCTGCCACCACAGGAACAACGCGATGCCGCCGCAGCTGAGCAAGATCAGGCCGATGGAAGCGACCGCTTCCGCATCGCGCAGGTAGAGCCTGAGCGATCTGCCGCGCCAGATCAGGAAGTGGGTGGTGAAGCTGACCACCGCGAACAGCATGAACACGATCAGCACGAACTCGATCAGCGGCGAATCGAAATAGCCGACGCTGGCATCGTGGGTGGAGAACCCCCCAAGCCCCATCGCCGAAAAACCATGGCAGACCGCATCCAGCCAATCCATGCCGGCCCATTTCAGTGCACCGATACAGATCAGCGTGATGACGACATAGATGATCCACATGCTACGCGCCGTGTCGGCGATGCGCGGCGTGAGCGACTTGTCCTTCATGGGGCCCGGCGTCTCGGCCTTGAACAGCTGGCGGCCGCCGATGCCCAGCAGGGGCAGCACCGCCACCGCCAGCACGATCACGCCCAGCCCGCCCAGCCATTGCAACTCGTGCCGCCAGACATTGATCGCCGGCGGCAAAGCGTCCAGCCCGACCAGCACGGTGGCACCGGTAGTGGTCATGGCCGACATGGTCTCGAAATAGGCATCGGTGAAGGACAGGCCGGGGATGGCTAGCAGCAGCGGGATGGTGGCGAACAAGGGCATCGCGGTCCACATGGTCACCACCAGCAGGTAGCCGTGACGGATGGAGAGCTCACCCTTGAAGCGGCGTGTCAGCAGCCACATGGCGATGCCGGAGCCGGCGGTCCACAGCATGGCGAGCAGGAAATCCAGCAGCAGGGCGCTGTCGTGGTAGACCAGCGCGGTGATGACCGGGAACAGATAGGTCAGGCTGAACATCACCAGCAGCAGGCCCAGCGCGTGGAAGACGGTCAGGGTGCGGCCCATCAGAAGAACCCGAGGCTGACCTGGAACAGTTTCTCGACCTTCTTCACCATCTTCTTGTCGATGACGAACACGATCACATGGTCCTCCGCCTCGATCACCGTATCGCGATGCGCGATGATGACCTCGCCGTTGCGCACGATGGCACCGATGGTCGCGCCTTTAGGCAGGTCGATCGCGTCGATGCGGCGGCCGACCACGCGCGAGGAATCATGGTCGCCATGGGCGACCAGCTCCAGCGCCTCGGCCGCTCCGCGCCGCAGCGAGTGCACGGCGGCCACATCGCCCTGACGAACATAGGCCAGCAGCGAGCCGATGGTGACCTGCGCGGGCGACAGCGCGATGTCGATCTTGCCGCCCTGCAGCAGGTCGACATAGGCGCTGCGGTTGATCAGGGCGATCACCTTGCGCGCGCCGGCCTGTTTGGCCAGCAGGGCGGACATGATGTTGTTCTCGTCGTCGTTGGTCAGTGCGCAGAACACATCCACCTCGCCGATGTGTTCCTGCTCCATCAGCTTCTCGTCGGTACCGTCGCCGTTCAGCACCAGCGTATGGGTCAACAGGCTGGCAAGGCGGTTGCAGGCCTTCTTGTTGTATTCGATCAGCTTCACCTGATAGTCGTTCTCGATGGCTTTCGCCAGGCGGAAACCGATGTTGCCGCCGCCGACGATGGCCACGCGTTTTACCGGTTTGTCCATGCGGCGCAACTCGTGCAGCACATGGCGGATGTTCTCGGTGGCGGCGATGAAGAACACCTCGTCGCCATCCTCAACCACGGTCGTGCCCTCGGGGATGATCGGGCGGTCGTGGCGGAAGATGGCAGCTACACGCGTTTCCACCTGCGGCATGTCGGTGCGCAGGAAAGACAGCGGCTGGCCGACCAGCGGCCCGCCCTGGAAGGCGCGCACGGCCGCCAGCGAAGCCTTGCCCTGCGAGAACTTCTGCACCTGCAGCGCTTCCGGGAACTCGATCAGCTTCACGATGTAATCGGTGAGGATCTGTTCGGGACAGATGGAAAAATCGACACTGAAGATGTCTTTCTCGAAGATCTCCGGACGGTTCAGATAATCGGTGGCGCGGATGCGTGCGATGCGCGTCGGCGTGTTGTACAGGCTGGCGGCCAGTTTGCAGGCGACCAGGTTCACCTCGTCGCTTTGAGTCACCGCCAGCAGCATGTCGGCATCGGCGATACCGGCCTGTTCAAGGATCGACGGATGCGCGGCATTGCCGACTACGGTGCGCAGATCCAGTCTGTCCTGCAATACGCGCAGTTTTTCGGGGTCTGAGTCGATGATGGTGATGTCGTTCGCTTCGCCGACCAGGCTCTCGGCTACGGTGGAGCCGACCTGTCCCGCCCCGAGGATGAGTATCTTCACGCTGTCTCGCCTTTCCATTTGATGGAACAGCCCATGCTGGCGAGCTGCTCACGCGGACCTTGCCCGGTCTGCGCGACTTGCAGCATCGCCTCGAACAGGTCACGTCTTGCATCCGGCGCGGCTTCCTTGCGCGAAGCGTCCAAGCGACCGCGGTATTGCAGTTCCAGCTTGGCATTGAAGCCGAAGAAGTCGGGCGTGCAAACGGCACCGTAATCCTTGGCGATCTGCTGTGTCTCATCCCACACGTAGGGGAAAGGGTAATTGAACTCCTGGGCCACCTTCTTCATGTTCTCGAACGAATCCTCCTCGTAATCGGCGGGATCGTTGGACATGATGGCGATGCTGTGGATGCCGTGCTGCTGCAGTTCGCGCACATCGCGGATGATGCGGTCGCGGATCGATTTGACATAGGGGCAGTGGTTGCAGATGAACATCACCAGCAGGCCGTTCGGGCCTTTCGCGCGCTCCAGCGTATGGCGCTTGCCATCCACACCCGGAAGCTCGAATGGGCGGGCCTTCCAGCCGAAATCGCACAAGGGGGGTTGCAGACTGACCATGAAAGACTTCCTCCTGATGAACAGCGTGATTTTTTGCGGCGGTATATTATCACGGCCATTCAAAAGCCTACGCACTCGCATGTCCGTCCCCAGATTCTATTGTCCGCCGCCGCTCCCGCAAAACAACAACTGCGAACTGCCGCCAGAAGCGGCCCATCACGCCAGCCGCGTGTTGCGCCTGCGCGTCGGCGATGCAGTGCAGATATTCGACGGTGAAGGCAACGCGCTGGATGCGACCATCCACGACATCAGCGGCAAGCATGTACATCTGGGTAATCTGCAGACTTGCATGGTCCAGCAGCAGGCGTCCGACCTGCAGATCGTGCTGGCACAATCCCTGTGCAGCAGCGAGAAGATGGACTGGGTGATACAGAAGGCCACTGAACTGGGCGTGAGCGAAATCGTACCTATCCAGGCGCAGCGCAGCGTGGCGAAATTGACCGGCGCACGGGCCGAGAAGCGGGCCCAGCACTGGCAGAACGTCATCGTCTCGGCTTGCGAGCAATGCGGGCGCAACGATCTGCCGCACATGCATCCCCCTGCGCCGATGGCGGAATGGCTGCAAAGCACGCGCGCTCAAAGCGGCAGCAAGTTCATCCTGATGCCGGGCGGTGCCTGCGCGCTGAAGGCGCAAGCCGAACCTCAGGCGCGCGTGACCCTGCTGATCGGACCGGAAGGTGGATTCACCACGGATGAAGCCAATGTCGCACAGCAGGTCGGTTTCAGCCCCATCCTGCTCGGGCCGCGCGTATTGCGCACCGAAACGGCGGCTATCGCCGGCATCACCGCCATCCAGACCCTGTGGGGAGATTTCAACTAGCAAGGAGGAGGCAGCATGCCCTATGTGAACATCCGCATCGCGGGAACATTGAGCCGCGAGCAGAAGGCCAGGATCGCCGAAGAGATCACCGAAACGCTGGAGCGCATCGCGAACAAGCCGGCGAGCTACACCTACATTTCCTTCGATGAACTACCGGATGAAAACTGGGCCATTGCCGGCAAGCTCTTGGACGAGGCGTGACGGTGTACGCGGTCGTTCCCGTGTGATTCAGGCGGGCAGGCTCTGCATCAAGCTGTACATCATCATGCCCAGACTGACCGACAGCAGCGACATGGTGAGGCCCACGCTGGTCGGGTGTTTGAGGACCCAGCTGTCCACTTCCATGTGCATGGTGTCGAATGCCTTCGTGCTTCTGCGTACCGTATACCAGTGATCGGTATAGCGCTCGACCACGGTCAGTGTGCGGGGGAAGAACAGGATGGCGATGCCGACCAGCAGACAGAGCGCGTTGCCGACCAGCAGGAAAGTCTTGAGATTATCGGCGACGCCGCTCATCTCGATCGGGGTCAGGCTGCCGTCGAATAGCAGCAGTGCCGGGCGCAGATCGACATCCTGCAACAGGTACAGCGCGATCGCGGCACCCAGGATGATGGCGCTGCCGAGCCAGACCGGCTGTCGCATCAGGGTCGGTTCCACTTGATGCGGCATGGTGAGCGGCTTGATCATCCTGCGCACCGAGATCCAGCGGTTCAGCACGTCGAACAAACGCATCGCGCGCCGGCTCCGGAATGCAAGACCCAGCCCCACCAGGAAAGAGAACGCGCTGGCGATGAGGAAGAACAGCAGCGTCATGTACAGGAATACCGGATAAGAGACCTGGCTGAGGAGATGGTTCATGGTCGTGAGCCTTGCAGTGTGGCGAAGATCGCCGTCTTGTTCGTCGCTTGGATTCTAGCGCCTTTGATCCGCGCGACAAATGGCAATTTTTCCGTTCTGGGTGTCTAATTACAAGCGTTGCCAACTTCTTCCGAAACGATCGCCATGCCATTCCAGTCCACCGAGTTCGTCAACTGGTTCCGTTCGGTCGCCCCCTATATCAATGCCTTCCGCGGCAAGACCTTCGTCATCGCCTTCGGTGGCGAGGTGGTGGCGGACGGCAAGTTCGTCGAGCTGACGCATGACTTCAACCTCCTGGCGGCACTGGGTATCCGGCTGGTGCTGGTGCACGGCGCGCGCCCGCAGATCGAACAACATCTGGCCAAGAACAAGCTGGAAGACGCCTACCATCACGGCGTGCGCATGACCGATGCCGAGACCATGCAATGCGTGAAGGAAGCCGTCGGTCGCGTGCGGGTCGAGATCGAGGCGCTGCTTTCCATGGGGCTGGCCAATTCTCCGATGGCCAATGCCGACATCCGCGTGGCGGGCGGCAACTTCATCACCGCGCAACCGCTGGGAGTCATCAATGGTGTCGACCTGATGCACACCGGCAGCGTGCGCAAAGTGGACGTTGCTGCGCTGAACGACAGGATGGAGTTCGGCGAAGTGGTGCTGTTGTCCCCGCTGGGTTATTCGCCCACCGGCGAGGTGTTCAACCTCACCCTGGAAGACGTCGCCACCGCCACCGCCATCGCGCTCGATGCCGACAAGCTGGTGTTCCTGATGGACACGGACGGCGTGCAGGACAAGAAGGGTAGCCTATTGAAGGAGCTGACCATCAGTCAGGCACAAGCCATCCTGTCCGGCAAGCGCAAACTGCCGGATGACATCAGCCTGTTCCTCCCCTGTGCCGTGCGCGCCTGCGAGGCGGGCGTGGCACGCACACACCTGGTCAGCCGCCATGTGGACGGTGCGGTGTTGCAGGAACTGTTCAGCGACGACGGCATAGGCACCATGGTGGTCGAATCCACGCTCAATACCCTGCGCGCGGCCACCATCGAGGACGTGGGCGGCATCCTTCAGTTGCTGCGTCCGCTGGAAGAGGAAGGCATCCTGGTGCGGCGTTCGCGCGAACTGCTGGAACGCGAGATATCGCGCTTCGAGTTGCTGGAGCACGACCACCGCATCATCGGCTGCGCTGCGCTCTACCCGTTCCCCAACGAGGCGTCTGCCGAGCTCGCCTGCCTGGCCGTGGACAGCCAGTATCGGGACCACGGTTACGGTGAGGCTATCCTCAATCACATGAGCGAGCTGGCGAGTAGCCAAGGCATGAAGAAGCTGTTCGTGCTGACCACGCGCACCGCGCACTGGTTCATCGAGCGCGGTTTCAAGGAGGCTGATGTGAACCAGCTGCCCAAGGAGAAGAAAGCGCTGTACAACTACCAGCGCCGCTCCAAGGTGTTCGTGAAGAACCTGAAATGAGATGCTTTGTTTCATCGGCGTGTAACATTGCGCGCCTATCATCAACCGGCTATGGAGAAGAGCAATGACAAGAATGGTGCAATGCGTGAAACTGGGACGCGAGGCGGAAGGGCTGGAGCGCCCGACCTACCCGGGCCCGCTGGGACAGCGCATATTCGACAACGTGTCGAAGGAGGCCTGGCAGGGCTGGATCAAGTTCCAGACCATGCTGGTGAACGAGAACCGCCTCAATCTGGCGGACATCAAGGCGCGCCAGTATCTGGCGCAGCAGATGGAGAACTACTTCTTCGGAGCGGAGGCACAGATGCCGCAGGGTTACGTGCCGCCAAAAAGCTGAGATTGGCCAAGACCTATACCGCGCAGAACTTCCTCAACCGTGAACTCGGCCAGCTCGAGTTCAACCGGCGCGTGCTGGCGCAGGCCGAGGACCCCTCGGTGCCGCTGCTGGAGCGTCTGAGATACCTGTGCATCGTCAGCAGCAATCTGGATGAGTTCTTCGAGATTCGTATCGCCGGTCTCAAGGAACAGATCCGTTTGCATGGCATCGCAACCGGTCCGGATGGCCTGGGTGCCTCACAAGCGATGAAACGGCTGTTCGATCCGACGCATCAACTGATCGCGCGTCAATACCAGTTGTTCAACGAAGAACTGGTACCCGCACTGGCCGCCCAAGGCATCAAGTTTCTGCGTCGTACGCATTGGAACGAGGCACAGCAAGTCTGGGTCAAGGACTTCTTCCTGCGCGAGGTGATGCCGCTGTTGACGCCCATAGGTCTTGATCCGGCACATCCCTTCCCGCGCGTAAGCAACAAGATACTAAATTTCGCCGTCGAGTTGCAGGGCAAGGATGCCTTCGGTCGCAACTCGGCCAAGGCGGTGGTGCAAGCGCCGCGCGCCTTGCCGCGCGCCATCGTCATGCCGCCGGAGATCGCCGCTTGTCCGCACGGATTCGTATTCCTGTCTTCCATCCTGCACGCGCACGTGGGCGAGCTGTTCGCCGGTATGGAGGTGAAGGGCTGTTATCAGTTCCGCGTGACACGCAACAGCGACCTGTTCGTGGATGAGGAAGAGGTGAAGAACCTGCGCATCAGCCTGCAGGGCGAATTGCCGCAGCGCCATTTTGGCGATGCGGTGCGGCTGGAGGTGGCGGACAACTGTCCGCAGGAGTTGGCCGAGTTCCTGTTGCAGCAGTTCGAGCTGGGCGCGGACGACCTGTACCGCGTGCATGGCCCGGTCAACCTGGTGCGCCTGATGGGCATCCCCGACAAAGTGGAACGCCCTGACCTCAAATTCCCCGATTTCGTGCCCGGCCTTCCCACGGTGCTGAAGAAGAAGGGCGCGGACATGTTCCAGGCCATCCGCAAGAGCGACATCCTGTTGCACCATCCCTACCAGTCGTTCAAACCGGTGCTGGATTTCATCCGCCAGGCGGCCAGTGATCCCGACGTGGTGGCCATCAAGCAGACGGTGTACCGCACCGGTGTCGATTCCGAGTTGATGGAGGCGCTGATCGCTGCAGCCAAGCGTGGCAAGGAAGTCACCGTGGTGGTGGAGTTGCTGGCGCGCTTCGACGAAGAGGCCAACATCAATTGGGCCTCGCGTCTGGAGCAGGTCGGTGCGCATGTGGTGTATGGCGTGGTCGGCCACAAGACACATGCCAAGATGCTCATGGTGGTGCGCCGTGAAGAAGGCAAGCTGCTCCGCTACGTGCATTTGGGCACCGGCAACTATCATCCGCGTACCGCGCGCCTGTACACCGATTTCGGCCTGATGACCTGCCATGAAGAGATCGGTGCCGACGTGAACGAGTTGTTCATGCAGCTCACCAGTCTTGGCAAAGCGAGCAAGCTCAAGCACTTGTGGCAGTCGCCGTTCACCTTGCACAACAAGGTGCTGGAAGCCATCCGCAACGAGATCGCACAGGCCCAGGCGGGCAAGCCGGCACGCGTCATCGCCAAGATGAACGCGCTGCTGGAGCCGGAAACCATCAATACCCTGTATGAGGCTTCGCAAGCCGGGGTCGAGGTGGATCTGATCGTGCGCGGCGTGTGTGCCTTGCGTCCCGGGGTGAAAGGACTGTCGGAGAACATCCGCGTGCGCTCCATCATCGGCCGCTTCCTCGAACACACGCGTATCTTCTACTTTCACAATGGCGGCAAGGAAGACGTCTTCCTTGCCAGCGCCGACTGGATGGACCGCAACTTCTTCCGCCGTATCGAGGCCTGCTTCCCCGTTCTGGACAAAAAGCTGAAGAAACGTGTGCTGGAAGAGGGATTGGGGATATACCTCAAGGACAATCTGCTGGCTTGGGAGATGGACTGCAACGGCTTCTGGCATCGCAAGAAGCCGGGGCGCGGCAAGGCCATCAATGCCCAACTGCAGCTGGCGATGGAGCTCGGTCAGCTGCAGACGGCACTGCCTGAAGAAACTTAGTGCTTTTTGGGACGGCCGGTCTTGATCGGTGTCAGGCCGGAGATCACGCGTTTCAGCTGCAGCACACTGCTCTTGTCCAGCAACTGCAGACCGGCACGCAACAGCGCGCTCTTCTTCACCGGCAAGCCGGCGGCTTGCGCCTTTTCTTTCAACTTCGCGATCAACGCGTAGTCATCCTGCGGCATGCTGAAACTGTCGCGAACCACTTTCACCTTCTTGGGCGCGGCAACTTTCTTGGCCGTTTTGGCGGCAGGTCTTGCAGCCAGTTTTGCGATGGCTGTTCGGCGGGTAGCCGTGGCGGGTTTGCGTGCGGCGGGGGTTGCTTTCTTTGATGCGGATGTGACCATGTCGTAGCCTCCGGTTGGGTGATGGCAAAAACAGTATAGTCGGTATATCCTGCTGACACGATTGTAATATTTCGGGAGAGGCAGCATGGAACTGATACTTTGGCGGCATGCCGAGGCAGAAGACGGAACGCCCGATCTCGAACGCGGATTGACCGCAAAAGGACACAAGCAGGCCGACAAGATGGCGAGTTTCCTGCGCGCCAGATTGCCCGAGCATACCCGTATTCTGGTCAGTCCGGCCAAGCGCACCCAGCAGACCGCACTCGCCCTCACCAAACACTACATCACCGACGCCGCGCTGGGCACCGCCGCCACCCCGCAGAATGTGCTGGACGCGGTCGGCTGGCCCGATGCTACAGGCACGGTGCTGGTGGTCGGCCACCAGCCCACATTGGGGCAGATCGCCGCCCGCCTGTTGTCGGATTCGAATGCCGGTTTCAGCGTCAAGAAAGGCGCAGTGTGGTGGCTGGTGCGCAAACCGAACGAAGGCGATTTCCAGACCAGCCTGAAGCTGGTCATCGCCCCGGAAAGCCTGTAACGCAAGGGAGAAGAAAATGTTTGAATCCGCCGAACTAGGACACAAGATAGACAAAGCCACCTATGACACCGAAGTGCCCAAGCTGCGCGAAGCCTTGCTGGATGCGCAGATGGAGCTGGCGAAACAGGCGAAATTCCCGGTCGTCATCCTGATCGGCGGTGTGGATGGCGCAGGGCGCGGCGAGACGGTGAACCTGCTCAATGAATGGATGGACCCGCGTTTCCTGCAGACACACGGCATGGGCGAACCTTCCGACGAGGAACTCGACCGACCCATGATGTGGCGCTTCTGGCGCGCGCTGCCGCCCAAAGGGCGCATCGGCATCTTCCTCGGCTCCTGGTATACCTGGCCCATCCTCAACCGCGTGCGTGGTGTGACCAAGAACGCCGAGCTGGACCAGAGTCTGGAGCGCGCCAAGCGACTGGAGAAGATGCTGGTGGACGAGGGTGCGCTGGTGCTCAAGTTCTGGATGCATCTGTCCAAGGAGAAGCAGCAGAAACGGCTCAAGTCGCTGGAGAAGGATCCCAAGACGCGCTGGCGTGTGACCAAGCGTGACTGGGAACACTACACCATGTATGACAAGTTCAGCGCCGTCAACGAAAGGGTGATCCGTCATACCAGCACCGCTGTCGCGCCGTGGACCATCGTCGAAGGCTACGACCCCCGTTATCGCAGCCTCACCGTGGGCAAGATCATCCTCGATGCGATCGAGAAGCGGATGAAGGCGGCCGAGAAGAAACCGGCTGCCATCACCGCGCCACCGCCGATGCCGTCCATCGACCGGCTGAACGTGCTGAAGACGCTGGACCTGAAGCAGAAGCTGGACAAGAAGAAGTATGAGGCCGAACTGGAGAAATACCAGGGCAAGCTGGCCCTGCTCACGCGCTCGCCAAAATTCGGCAAGATCACCGTGCTCGCCATGTTCGAGGGCAACGATGCCGCCGGAAAGGGCGGTGCCATCCGACGCATCACCAGTGCACTCGACGCGCGGCAATACAACATCGTGCCCATCGCCGCGCCCACCGAAGAAGAGCGGGCCCAGCCCTATCTGTGGCGCTTCTGGCGGCACATCCCGCGCAAGGGACGCGTCATCATCTTCGACCGTTCCTGGTATGGCCGCGTGCTGGTGGAGCGCGTCGAGAAGTTCTGTTCCGAGGCAGACTGGATGCGCGCCTACAGCGAGATCAACGACTTCGAGACGCAGTTGGACCGGCACGACATCGTGGTGGTCAAGTTCTGGCTGGCGATCAGCAAGGAAGAGCAGCTGCGCCGTTTCAAGGAGCGCGAGAAGATCGGCTTCAAGCGATTCAAGATCACCGAGGAGGATTGGCGCAACCGCGAGAAGTGGGACGACTACGAACGTGCGGTGTGTGACATGGTGGACCGCACCAGCACCGAGATCGCGCCGTGGACGCTGGTCGAGGCCAACGACAAGAACTTCGCGCGCATCAAGGTGCTGAAGACATTGAGCGACCGCATCGAAGCGGCACTGAAGAAAGTGAAATAGGGCGCGCTGGCTGGACGCACCGCAGGTCAGGACAGCCGGTGTTCCTGGATCAGCACGTATGGTATTGCGACCACGGCCCACACGATAGCGTCGGCATCATGCCAGGCAAGCGCCTGGGCATCGGTGACACGGGCGATGTGGCCGTGTTCCATCCACTCCGCGACTTGCGCCGCATTGTCCTTGGCGATCTGGTAGGCCACCTCGACCAGGTCGAGCTCTGGCCCGACATACACCGTCGCACCACTAGCAAAAAATCGTTGCAGCTCTCGCCAGGCTATCTGCGCGGTCTCGAGATTGATCTGGCCGCGCAGCAGCTTTTCGTTCTTCTCCGGATTCATGCTTGCTCATTCCTCAGGTTACTCATCACATTGCGTGTTTCCAGCTCGCTCCATATGGCCTGCGCGATGTTCACCCAGGCACCTTGCTGCCGGGAGAGGGCGTCCAGCTGCGTCATGTAGGCTGGGCCGAAGGTGGTGACATTGGCCTTGTGCATCAGCACTGCCAGTCCATACAGCTCGATCTTGATGCGCGCTTGCATGTCACCGCTCGCAGCCGCCTTGCCGTAGCTCTCCAGATGGCTCAACACATCATGGGCGAAATGGTGCAGCGCAGCATGGTCATTGCAATCCAGCCGCAGAAGCAGGCACTTGCGTTCGATCTCCAGCTCCAGCTCCCGTTCGATCTGCATTTCGATTTCCGTGCCGAACATATCAGCTTGTTCCGCCACGCAGATAGTTGTCTTTCACGCGGTTGTAATGCTCGGCGGAATAACGCAGGTAACGCAACTCGTCCCCGGTCAGCGCGCGTACCGCCTTGGCCGGACGGCCCATGTACAGCATGCCCGCCTCCAGTGTCTTCCCGGGTGAGATCAAACTGCCCGCACCCACCATCACATGATCGGGGATCACCACATCGTCCATGATGATGGACCCCATGCCGATCAGGCACTCGTTACCGATGCGGCAGCCGTGCAATATCACCGAGTGGCCGACCGTCACGTAGTCGCCGATGATGAGCGGCGAGCCATCCGGTTTGTCGGGTGTCTTGTGCGACACATGGCCCATGCTCAGGTCCTGCACGTTGGAACCGCGCCCGATCACGATGCGGTTCACATCACCGCGCAACACCGTGTTGCACCAGACGGAACTATCCTCGCCGATCGTCACATCGCCGATCACCTGGCAGGAAGGGTGCAGGTAGACCTTGTGCCCGATGACAGGCGTAGTGTCGAGGTAGCTGGATAACGGCATTGCCCGACTCACACGAAATTCAGTTCGACGAAGAACTCATGACCGTTCATGTTCACCGGCAACAGCATGGTCTGCCCGTCGTGATGATGCGCGATCTCGTGGCCATCGCCGTGCATCATGCGTGGTGTCTGCATATCGAACTCCATACCCTTCTCGGACAGGATGCGCTTCGCACCACCCGCCAGCATATTGGAAATCTCGCCCGCCAGACCGGCTGCTTCCCCATCGATGGTTGTGATCTCCTCACCCAGCAGCCTGCGGGAGATCTCGTTCAGGGCAGGCATGGGCAAGCAGATGGCCACGCTGCCGCGTGCGTCATCGGAGCTCATGCCGATCAGGGCAGAGACGCCGCTTTGCACAGTATTCGCCGGTTTCGGAAAGGGGGTGCCCATCTCGACTTTGGTACCCATCATCGTCTCGAAGATCGAGTGAAGGGAATCGACCAGCGCATCGAGGATGACGGCATCCCGCTGACTGATATCACGAGACGGCGTCTCCCCCTTGCCGGATTTTGTGGTGCGTATCTTGCGTACCATCATGTCCTCCCGAAACTGAGTGCACATTGTAAGGCCCATACACACGCGCATCCGCAGGAATAACCAGCTATTCGCCTATCCCTGTCGTCACTGAAAAGCCGCGCACAAGCAATATCTGTCGATGCACGAGCCGCGTAGCCTACTTCACCAGCCTCCACTGCATCGTCTCGCCAGCCCGTAGCGGCACCAGCTTATGCTCGCCGAATCCCACCGAAGCAGGCACCTGCCACGCATCCTTGCGCAGCGTGATCGTCTCTGTGTTGCGCGGCAGGCCGTAATAATCCGCACCGTAGAAGCTGGCGAACGCCTCCAGCTTGTCCAGCGCACCCGCGTTGTCGAATGCTTCGGCATACAGCTCGATGGCGCTGTGCGCGGTATAGCAGCCGGCACAGCCGCAGGCGTTCTCCTTGGTGTGCTGGGCGTGCGGGGCGCTGTCGGTGCCGAGGAAGAATTTCCTGCTGCCGCTGGTGGCGGCTTTGACCAGCGCTTCGCGGTGCGTCTCGCGCTTCAATATCGGCAGGCAGTAGAAGTGCGGGCGGATGCCGCCGACCAGCATGGCGTTGCGGTTGTAGAGCAGGTGCTGCGGGGTAAGCGTGGCGGCGATGGTGTCGGGTGCGCTGGCGACGAACTGCGCGGCATCTTTGGTGGTGATGTGTTCGAACACCACGCGCAGGCCGGGCAGGTCTTTCAGCAGCGGTTGCATCACGCGCTCGATGAACACGGCTTCGCGGTCGAAGATGTCGATATCCGCGCTGGTGACTTCGCCGTGCACCAGCAGCGGCATGCCGCAACGCTGCATCTCTTCCAGCGCGGCATAGGTCTTGCGCAGGTCGGTGACGCCAGCATCGGAGTTAGTGGTGGCACCCGCCGGGTACAGCTTCACCGCATGCACCACACCGCTGGCTTTGGCTTTTTTGATCTCTTCGGCACTGGTGATATCGGTGAGGTACAGCGTCATCAGCGGTTCGAACTTCATGCCCGCCGGCAATGCCTTGAGGATGCGCTCGCGGTAGGCCACGGCCTGCGCGGTGGTGGTGATCGGGGGGCGCAGATTAGGCATGACGATGGCGCGGGCGAACTGGCGGGCGGTGTCGGGCAGCACCGAAGCCATCAGCGCGTCGTCGCGCAAGTGCAGGTGCCAGTCGTCGGGGCGGGTGAGGGTGAGTTGTTGCATGGAAGAATCCCGGCTGATTGAAGTCAGCCGGGATTGTAGCGCGATTGCTCGCGAGTCGTTCGGTGCCACCTAGTCGACGTGTTTGCGCGAATGGCCCGGGAAGAAGCGGCGTACGATGACGAAGAACACCGGCACCAGGAACACGGCGAACAGCGTGGCGGTGAGCATGCCGCCGATGACGCCGGTACCGATGGCGTGGCGGCTCTGCGCGCCCGCGCCGGTGGAGATGGCCAGCGGCAGCACGCCCGCCATGAAGGCGAACGAGGTCATCAGGATGGGGCGGAACCGCAGACGGCAGGCTTCCAGCGTGGCGTCCACCAAGCTCATGCCCTCGTCCTGCAGCTTGCGCGCGAACTCGATGATCAGGATCGCGTTCTTGGAAGACAGGCCGATGATGGCGATCAGGCCGACCTTGAAGTACACATCGTTCGGCAACTCTCGCAGCGTCACCGCCAGCAGCGCGCCGAACACGCCCAGCGGTACCGCCAGCATCACCGCGAACGGGATGGACCAGCTCTCGTACAGCGCCGC
Organism: Sideroxyarcus sp. TK5; assembly: GCF_054601595.1. Classification (NCBI taxonomy): domain Bacteria; kingdom Pseudomonadati; phylum Pseudomonadota; class Betaproteobacteria; order Nitrosomonadales; family Gallionellaceae; genus Sideroxyarcus; species Sideroxyarcus sp. TK5. Next base: position 59,364 of record NZ_BAAHSJ010000001.1, read on the forward strand.
CAGACACAGGAACACCACGATGATGGAGACGCCGAACAGCAGCGAGGATTGCGCGCCGGACTGGATCTCCTCGCGCGCGGTGCCCGACCATTCGAAACCGAATCCCGGCGGCAGCTTGGCGGCGATCTCCTGCATCGCCTGCATCGCTTCACCGGAACTGCGTCCGGGCGCGGGACCGCCGGCGATCTTCATCGCGGGCAGGCCGTTGTAACGATCCAGCTTGGGCGAACCGCTGATCCAGCTCGCCTTGGCGATGGCGGACAACGGCACCATGCCGCCCTGCTTGTTGCGCACGGCGATGTTGAGGATGTCGTCCGGCGTGCGGCGTGTGTCGGCCTCGGCCTGCATCTGCACGCGCAGTACGCGACCCTGACGCACGAAGTCGTTGATGTAGGCACCGCCCAGCATGGATTGCAGGGTCTCGTTCAGGTCGGTGATGGAGACGCCCAGCGCCTCGGCCTTGACGCGGTCCACGTCGAGGAACAGCTGCGGGCCGGCTTCCTGGCCTTCGGGACGCACGCCGGCCAACACAGGATTCTGCATCGCCATGCCCAGTGCCATGTTGCGCGCTTCCAGCAGTTTCTCACGGCCCATACCGCCGCGGTCCTGCAGGCGGAAGTCGAAACCGCCGGCCGCCGCCAGCTCAGGGATGGGCGGCGGGTTGATGGCGAAGATCATCGCCTGCTTGATGCGGAACAGCGCCATGTTGGCGTTGCGCGCCAGCGTGTTGGAATTGCTGGCCTCGCCCGGGCGCTCACTCCAGTCTTTCAGGCGCACGAAAGTGATGGCCGCGTTCTGGCCGCGACCGAAGAAAGAGAAACCCGCCACACCGATCACGTGGTCGACTTCCTTCAGGCCGAGGTAATACTGCTCCACCTGCGACAGCACTTCGACCGTGCGGTCATGCGTTGCGCCCGGCGGCAGCTGGATCACGCTGACGAAATAGCCCTGGTCTTCCGACGGCAGGAAGCTGCCCGGCAGTTTGCTGAACATCCAGCCCACGGCCACGAGGATGGCGGCATAGACCAGCAGGTAGCGCGCAGCCTTGCGGACGATCTTGCCGACCACGCCGACATATCGCTGGGTCAGGCGGGCGAAGGCATCATGGAACCAGTGCAGGGGGCCGCTGGAAGGCACCAGATCATCCTTACCCGGTGTGTGCTTGAGCAGGGTGGCACACAACGCGGGCGTGAGCGTCAGCGCCATCAGCGCCGAGAAGCCCATGGTCAGCACCAGCGTCACAGCGAACTGGCGATAGATCGCGCCGGTCGATCCGGGGAACAGCGCCATGGGGATGAACACGGCGGAGAGCACCAGCGTGATGGCGATGATGGCACCGATGATCTGGTCCATCGCCTTGCGTGTGGCTTCGCGCGGCGGCAGGTTCTCCGTGGTCATGATGCGCTCCACGTTCTCCACCACCACGATGGCATCGTCCACCACGATACCGATGGCGAGCACCATGGCGAACAGCGTCAGCACGTTGATGGAATAACCCAGCAGATACAGGCCGACCAGCGCACCGACCAGCGCGATGGGGATCACGATGGTGGGGATCAGCGTGGCGCGCAGGTTGCCGAGGAACAGGTACATCACCAGGAACACCAGTAGCAGCGCCTCGGCCAGGCTCTTCAGCACTTCCTTGATGGAGATCTCGATGAACTTGGAGGTGTCATACGGCACCAGCCAGTCGACGCCCTGGGGAAAGAACTTCGCCATCTCGGTCATGCGCGCCTTTACGGCGGACACGGTCTCCAGCGCGTTGGCGTCGGGCGTCAGGCGGATGGCGATGCCGGCAGCGGGCTGGCCGTCGATGCGCGCACGTACCGAGTAGTCCTGCGCGCCCAGCTCCACGCGGGCTACATCCTTCACGCGCAGGGTGGAGCCGTCCGGATCGGTGCGGATCAGGATGTTGCCGAACTCTTCCGGTGTGGCGAGGCGGCTTCTGGTCACGATCACCGCATTCAGTTCCTGACCGGACGCGGAAGGCAGCTGGCCCAGTTCACCTGTGGACATCTGCGCGTTCTGCGCGCGCACGGCTTTGGAGATGTCGACCGGCGAGACGCCATAGGCCTGTAGCTTCTCCGGCTTCAGCCACAGGCGCATCGAATACTCGGTACCGAACAGCATGGCTTCGCCCACACCGGGCACGCGGCGCACACTGTCCAGCACGTTGGCGGCGGCATAGCTGCCCAGCGCCACGTTGTCGTAACTCTTGTCCGGCGAGATCAGCGACACGATCATCACGTAGTTGCGTGCCGACTTGGTCACCGTCACGCCCATGCGCCGCACTTCCTCCGGCAGGCGGATCTCGGCGCGCTTGACGCGGTTCTGTGTCTCGACCGAAGCGAAGTCGAGGTTGGTGCCGGCCTCGAAGGTCAGCGTGATGCTGCCGCGCCCCAGCTCGGCGGCGGACTCCATGTACAGCAGGTCCTCTATGCCGTTCATCTCCTGTTCGAGCAGGGCGATGACGGTCTCTTCCACCACGTCGGCCGAAGCGCCGGGATAGGTGACGCTGACCGACAGCGCGGGCGGTGCGACGGAGGGATATTGCGCGATGGGGAGGCCGCGCAGTGCCAGCACACCGGCCAGCAGGATGACCAGCGCGATGACCCACGCGAAGATGGGGCGGTCGATGAAGAAGCGGGCGAGCATGGCGTGTTACTTCGCAGCGGAAAGCTGGCTTTCCATCTTCATGGTGGTCGCCAGCGGCACCGGTTTCACCACGGTGCCGGGGCGTGCCTTCTGCAGGCCATTGACGATGACCTGGTCGCCCGGTTTCAGGCCGGAAGCGATGACGAAATCCGCTCCCGCCATGCCGCCGGTAGTGACCGGGCGCGGCGCGACCTTGCCGTCCGGGCCCACGGTCATCACGAACTGGCCCTGTGCGCCGGACTGCACCGCGCGCTGCGGCACGCGGATCACGTTCTCCGCCATCGCCTCGGGGAAGCGCAGACGCACGAACATGCCGGGTAGCAGCTCGCGTTTCGGGTTAGGGAACTGGGCGCGCAGGGAGACCGAGCCGGTGTTGGCATCCACTGCCAGGTCGGTGAAGAAGATGCGGCCGGTCTTGTGATACACGCTGCCGTCCTCCAGCATCAGCTCGACGTCGGCGGCATCGGCGCGTTTCAGCACGCCGGTCGCCACGGCCTGGCGCAGGCGCAGCAGATCGGCGGCGGACTGGGAGAAATTCACATACACCGGGTCGAGTTGCTCGACGGTCGCCAGCAGGGTGGCGGCATTCTTGCTAACCAGTGCGCCCTCGCTCACTTCGCTGCGGCCGATGTGACCGGAGATGGGCGCGGGTGCGCCGGCGTTGGTGACGTCCTCGTTGGCACGCACCAGTGCCGCGCGCGCCTGCGCCGCCTTGGCCAGGGTCAGGTCGTATTCCTGCTGGCTGATGGCCTTGATCTCGAGCAGGCGCTTGGCGCGATCCAGATTCTGGTAGGCCAGCGCGGCGTCGGCATTGGCCGCCTCGGCAGTAGCGCGATAGTTGCGTGCATCGATGCGGAACAACTGTGTGCCCTCGGTCACTTCGCTGCCTTCCTTGAACAGGCGCTGCTCCACCACGCCATCCACGCGAGCGCGCACTTGCGCGGTGCGGAAGGCTTGCACGCGGCCCGGCAGGTCGCGCGTGTAAGTGGCATTGCCAGTGGCGATGGTGACGACTTCGACCTCGGGCGGCGGCGGCATGGCCCCGGCTCCGGCGGCGGGTGCGGCGGATTTCTTATCACCGGCACCGCAGGCAGCCAGAGACAGCGCCAGCAGGACAGGGAGGAATTTGGATGCGGGATTCATTGCGTCCTCGAAAGATCGGATCGTGATGCGGGAGGGCGAGTTTAGCAAAGCCGACGCGAATAACAACCGCGTACTTAAGCGGATTTGAGGGACAGTGCCTTCTGGTAGAGCGCGTTCTTGTTCTGTCCGGTGATCTGCACGGCGAGTTGCACTGCCTGTTTGAGCGGCAGTTCTTCCAGTAGCAATGTGAGCACCCGCTCTGCCTCGGCATCAAGTTCCTCGGTGCGCTCTGCCGCGCCCGACACCAGCAGCACGAACTCGCCGCGCTGGTTGTTGGGGTCGCTGTTCAGCCAGTCCAGCGCGACACTCAGCTTGCAGCGATGGATGCTCTCGAACAGTTTGGTGATCTCGCGCGCGAACACGATCTCGCGCTCGTCGCCGAACACGGCCTGCAGGTCGGCCGTGCATTCGAGGATGCGGTGCGGGGCCTCGTAGAAGGCCAGCGTGCAGGTCTGGTTGGCGAGTGCCTGCAGCGCGGCGCGGCGCGCGGCGGATTTGTTGGGCAGGAAACCGTAGAACAGGAAATGCGGATTGACCAGACCCGAGGCGGACAAGGCGGTGACCACGGCGGAGGCGCCGGGGATAGGGATGGCACGAAAGCCTGCTGCGCGCACGGCTTCCACCAGCACCGCACCGGGATCGCTGACGGCAGGGGTGCCGGCATCGGTCACCAGCGCGACGCTTTGCCCTTGTTGTAACAATTCAATGATACGGTCTGCGGAACCGCGTTCGTTGTGCTGGTGCACGGCGAGCAGCATGGCATCGCCGATGCCATGATGTTGCAACAGATGACGGGTATTACGCGTATCTTCGGCTGCCACGACGTCCACGCCGTTCAGGATGTCGAGCGCACGCAGCGTGATGTCACTCAGATTTCCAATCGGGGTGGCGACTACATATAATGCGCATTCGATTCTTTTATTGGTCCTGCTATGCAAACGAGTATCCCCGGGTTGAGATGGTTGCGCGGTCTGTTGATCGCCGCACTATACGTGAGCGTGTTTGGCTGCGCTACTCCGCCACAGCCCCCAGTCCCTGTTACTGCTCCAGCAGCAACGACCGAAAAACCCGCCGCCGAAGCGCCCGTCGTCGAGACCGGCATCGTCGATATCGAGCAACCGCAGGTCGAGCCGGTACTGCCCAAGTTAGCGGAAGGTGCGGAACACCATATCGCATTGATCCTGCCACTGCGTTCGCCCGTGTTCGGCCGCGCCGCGGAAGCGGTGCAACTGGGTTTCCTGTCTGCGGCGGAACTGCAGCCCAATGAATTGCCGGTGCGCGTCTACTCCGCCAGCGACGAGAAGTTCGAGGTCGATGCCTTGTATCGCCAGGCGCTGGAGCAGGGCGCGTTGGCGGTGGCCGGCCCGCTCACCCGCAACGGCGTTGCGGCATTGGCCGCGAATCCCGCGCTGCCGGTGCCGACGCTGGCGTTGAACGTGCTGGAGGGCGAGCGCGGCGACCAGTTGTATTTCTTCGGGCTTCCCCCCGAACTGGAAGCACGCCAGGCCGCGCAGTGGGCGGCCAGCAACGGCCTGCTCACCGCCACCGTGGTACGCACCGACAGCGCCTTGTCCAAGCGGCTGGCGCAGGCGTTCGAGGAAGAATGGCAGCGCACCGGCGGGGTGTTGTGGCCGGAGATCGTGTACGAGGGCGACCCGAGCGAGATCCGTCTGCTGGGCGGCGAAGCGGGCAGCATGGTGTTCATGGCCGCAGAGCCGGACAAGGCGCGACTGATCCGGCCCTATATTTTCGCCGACATCCCGGTCTACACCACGTCGCAGGTGTTCATCGGCAACGGCAACAATCTGGTCAATTTCGATCTGGGCGAGGTGCGCTTTTACGACATGCCCTGGGTGATCCAGCCCGACCATCCGGCGGTCATGGTCTACCCGCGCGCGGAGCCGCCCTATCCGACGGACATGGAGCGATTGTTCGCGCTGGGCATCGACGCCTACCGCATGCTGCAGGTGTTGTACCACCACAATACGAGCAACGGCCTGCCGCTGGACGGTGTCACCGGCAAGCTGTCGCTGGAAGGTCATCAGGTCAAACGCGAAGGTGTGAAGTCCACCATGCGCAACGGTCAGGGCATGACGCTGGAAGCCGCGCTGAGAGGGCCGCAGCCGCCCATGCCGACGTCGGTGCCGGAAGAGTGACCGGATGAAGGCCGGTGCGCGGGCCGAACAGACTGCTGCACGGTATCTGCAGCATCAGGGCCTGCGACTGCTGCAAAGCAACTATTGCTGCCGCTTCGGCGAGATCGACCTGGTCATGGAAGATCGCGGGTCGCTGGTGTTCGTCGAAGTGCGCTTGCGCACGCGGACGGAGTTCGGCGGAGCGGCGGCCAGCATCGACGCGCGCAAACAGCACAAGCTCATCCTCGCCGCGCAGCATTACCTTTCTTCCGTGTCGCCGACGCCGCCTTGCCGTTTCGATGCCGTGCTGCTCGGCGCGGCCGAAGGAAGCGAAGGCATCGAGTGGCTGAAGAACGCCTTCCAGATAGGGTAAAATCGGGCCCGTTCACCAACGAGAAATCCTACATATGACACTCGCAAAACGCGTCAGCAAACATTTCGACGATAGCGCCGAGATCAAACTCCAGAGCAAGAAGGTGCTGGCCCAGCCGGTCGCCGATGCGGCGCAGGCCATGGTCAACTGCCTGATGCATGACGGCAAGATCCTTGCCTGCGGCAACGGCGGATCCGCCGCCGACGCGCAGCACTTCGCCGCCGAGTTGATCAACCGTTTCGAGGTCGAGCGTCCGGGCCTGCCGGCCATCGCGCTCACCACCGACAGTTCGGTGCTCACCTCCATCGCCAACGATTACGACTACAAGCAGATATTCTCCAAACAGGTGCGTGCGCTCGGCATGGAAGGCGATGTGCTGCTCGCCATCTCCACCAGCGGCAGTTCGCCCAACGTGGTGGAAGCCATCGAAGCCGCGCACGAGCGCGGCATGGTCGTGGTCGCATTCACCGGCCGCGACGGCGGACAGATCGGTGCGATGCTGCAGGAAGGCGATTTCCACCTGTGCGTACCGACGCAGAGAACGGCACGCATCCAGGAAGTGCACCTGCTCATGCTGCATTGCCTGTGCGATGTGATAGATCATGTCCTGCTGGGGGGCGAGTGATGATCGGACGCTGGCCGCTGGTCGCGCTGTTCCTGCTTGCGCTGCTGCAAGGTTGCGCCCAGACGCAGGGCATCACCGATCCGCAGATCGAGCGCCGCAGCGCCGCAGCCGTGCAGGACGACCGCAATATCGAGTACACCTCGCGCCAGCGCATCGCCGACAAGTATCGCAGCAACATCCAGGTGAACGTCACCTGCTTCAACCGTTTCGCCCTGATCACCGGACAAGTGCCGGACGATGCGACCAAGCAGGGCATAGAGCGCATCGTGAGCGGCATCTCTCCCATCAAGGGCATTGCCAACGAACTGCATGTGGCGCGCGCGGCCGATACCGGCGTGCGTCGCAGCGATTCCGGTATATCGGGCGATGTGCGCACACGGTTCCTTGAAGACAAGTCTTTCAATCGTGAGCACATCAAGGTCTACACCGAAGAAGGCGTAGTCTATCTGCTGGGCATCGTCACCCGCGCCGAGGCCGATGCGGCCTCCGAGATCGCGGCCACCACGCGCGGCGTGAAAAAAGTGGTACGCGTGTTCGAGTACATGCAGTGATGTACCCGACCCCGAGCTTCGAAGACAAGTTGTGCACGGCAGATGATTTGGCTGCCAAGGTGGCTGCGCTGCCGCGTCCCGTGGTGTTCACCAACGGCTGTTTCGACGTGCTGCACCGCGGTCATGTCACCTATCTGGCGCAGGCACGCGCGCTGGGCGCATCGCTCGTCGTCGGCGTCAACAGTGACGCGTCGGTGAAACGTTTGGGCAAGGGGGATGACCGCCCCATCAACAACGAGGTCGATCGCATGGCGGTGCTCGCCGCGCTGGAAGCGGTGAGCCTGGTGGTGAAGTTCGACGAGGACACGCCGCTGAACCTGATCCTCGCCTGCAAGCCGGACAAGCTGGTCAAAGGCGGGGACTGGACGCCGGACCGCATCGTCGGCGCAAAAGAAGTACAGGGCTGGGGCGGCAGTGTGCACAGCATCCCCTTCCTGCACGAACGCTCCACCACCGCATTGCTCAAGAAGATACGCTCACTATGAATGCCATCCCGACCGAGATCGTCCTGCACCAGAAATCCAACTCACTGGAGATCGCCTTCTCCGACGGCGCACGTTTCAACCTGCCGGCCGAGTTCCTGCGTGTCCAGTCGCCTTCCGCAGAAGTGCGCGGACACGGCCCGGGTCAGGAGACCTTGCAGGTCGGCAAGCGCAACGTCGTGCTCAAGGGGCTGGAACCTGCGGGTAGCTACGCGCTGAAACTGGAATTCGACGACGGCCACGACAGCGGCCTGTACGACTGGGACCTGCTCTACACGCTGGGGCAGAACCAGCAGGAGTTGTGGCAGGAATATCTGGACAAGCTGCAGGCGGCAGGTGCCATGCGCGATCCGAAATAGGAGAAACCATCATGGCAAAGACACACTTCGGATTCGAGACCGTAGACGAGAGCGAGAAGGCGAAGAAGGTCGCGGGCGTGTTCACCTCCGTCGCCAGCAAGTACGACATCATGAACGACCTCATGTCGGTCGGTCTGCATCGCGTGTGGAAACCCTTTGCGGTCGGTCTGGCCAATGTGCACGAAGGCCAGCGCGTGCTGGACGTGGCAGGCGGCTCGGGCGACCTGACCAAACTGTTCCTGAAGAAGGTCGGCCGCAGCGGTCAGGTCGTCCTCACGGACATCAACAACGCCATGCTGCGCGTCGGTCGCGACCGCATGCTGGACAACGGCACACCGACACCCACCGCACAGTGCGATGCCGAACATCTGCCCTTCCCGGATAACTATTTCGACTGCGTCAGCATCGCTTTCGGCCTGCGCAACGTCACCCACAAGGACGCCGCCCTGCGCGAGATGAAACGCGTGCTCAAACCCGGTGGACGCGTCATCGTGCTGGAATTCTCCAAGGTCGCCAAACCGCTGGAGAAGATGTACGACCTGTACTCCTTCAAGTTGCTGCCCAAGATGGGCGAACTCATCGCCAACGACGCCGACAGCTACCGCTACCTTGCCGAATCCATCCGCATGCATCCGGGTCAGGAAGAACTGAAACAGATGATGGTCGATGCGGGACTGGAGCGCGTCGAGTACTTCAATATGACCGGCGGCGTGGTGGCAGTGCATCGGGGATACAAGCTGTAATCCGCATCGTTGCATCCCCCATACGCCTGGTTACGCTGCGCTCTCGTCCCCTGTTGGGTGCCCGACCGGCCTTACTAATCTTTTACTTATAGGAAACACCATGTCCGATCTGCCCAAGTGTCCCAAATGCGACTCACCCTTCACCTATGAGGACGGTGACAACTACGTCTGCCCGGAATGCGGTTGGGAATGGAGCAAGCATGAGACCGCCGATGCCGGCGAGGAGCAGAAGGTGTTCAAGGACGCGTTCGGCACGGTGTTGAATGACGGGGATACGGTCACTGTCATCAAGGACCTGAAGATCAAGGGCTCGTCCTCGGTGGTGAAGGTCGGTACCAAGGTGAAGAACATCCGTCTGGTGGACGGCGACCACGACATCGACTGCAAGATCGATGGCATCGGCGCGATGCAGTTGAAGACCGAGTTCGTGAAGAAGGCGTAACAAGGAGCTGTCATGAGCGGCTGGGGTTGTCCGCACGAGGTCGACGGCAAGTGCCAGAAGGTGCTGAACCTGCCGTGCGACATCGGCATGAAAGGTTGTGTGCTGGCAGGGCGTTTCCGTTTTGCCGATCCGGGCAAGAACCGCACACGCAAAAAGGTGCAGGACGATACGTCCGCGCCGGCCTCGAACGACAAGGAAAGATGATGAGATTCGTGTCCGGGCTGCTCCTGCTTTGCGCGGCAGCGCAGGTGCAGTCAGCCGCCTTGCCGCGGCCCGACCACATCGTCATCGTGATCGAGGAGAACAAGTCGTACTCGCAGATCATCGGCAATCCCGACGCACCCTATATCAACGCGCTGGCGCAACGCGGTGCGCTGTTCACAAACTCGCACGGCATCACCCATCCCAGCCAGCCCAACTACCTGGCTTTGTTCAGCGGCAGCACACGCGGCATCGGCAGCAATACCTGTCCGCTCGATCTGTCCGGTGACAATCTCGCCAGTGCCTTGCAGGAAAAAGAGCTGAGCTTCATCAGTTATTCGGAATCGATGCCGACGACCGGCTACCCGGGGTGTCGCTACGGCGCGTATATGCGCAAACACAATCCGGTGGCGAACTGGAAGGAACTGGCATCGGCGAACCAGCCGCTGACTGCCTGGCCGCGGGACTATACGAAGCTGCCCACCGTCTCTTTCGTCGTGCCAGACCAGCGCCACGACATGCACGATGGCAGCATCGCGCAGGGCGATGCATGGTTGAAACAGAACATCGAAGGCTATGCGCAATGGGCGATGGACAACAACAGCCTGCTCATAGTCACTTTCGACGAGGACGATGGATCGGAAGGGAATCGCATCGTCACTTTGTTCGTCGGTCAGATGGTGAAGCCGGGCAAGTATGCACAGCGTATCGACCACTACAGCGTGCTGGGCACCATCCTGCACATGCACGGCCTGCCGGGACTGAACGAGAGTGCCCGCGCGGAAACGATTGGGGGCGTTTGGCGCTAGGGTTACTCGCCGTCCCCGTCCAGACCCAGCTCCTGGATCTTGCGCGTCAGCGTGTTGCGGCCCATGCCGAGCAGCGTGGAAGCTTCGATGCGGCGTCCGCCGGTGTGTTGCAGCGCTTGCGTGATCAAGGTGCGCTCGAATTCCCGGGTGAGCGCGTCGAGGATATGCGGCTCACCGCGCTGCAACATGAGTGCAGTCTGCTGCGCCAGCAAGGCATGCCAATCCCCGCCGACGGGTGCGGAGGATGAGGCGGCACGCCATTCCGCCGGCAGGTCGGCGATCTCCACCAGCTGCGTCGGCGTCATCACCGTCAGCCAGTGACAGAGGTTCTCCAGTTGGCGCACGTTGCCGGGGATGTCCTGCGCGGCGAGATAGTTCAGCGCGGCCTCGCTCAGCGTCTTCTGTTCAACGCCCAACTCCTTCGCGCTCTTCTGCAGGAAATACTTCGCCAGCAGCGGGATGTCTTCGCGGCGCTCGCGCAGCGGCGGCAGACGCAGGCGGATCACGTTCAGGCGGTGGAACAGGTCTTCGCGGAACAGCCCCTGTTTCACGCGCTCATCTAGGTTCTGGTGCGTGGCCGCGATGATGCGCACGTTGGCCTTGATCGGCTGGTGGCCGCCCACGCGGTAGTAGTTGCCGTCCGACAGCACGCGCAGCAATCGCGTCTGCAACTCGGCCGGCATGTCACCGATCTCGTCGAGGAACAGCGTGCCGCCCTCGGCCTGCTCGAAGCGACCGTGGCGTGTGGTGTTGGCACCGGTGAACGCGCCTTTCTCGTGCCCGAACAGTTCCGATTCCAGCAGGTCCTTGGGGATGGCGGCAGTGTTGATCGCGACGAAGGGCTTGTCGGCTCGCGGGCTATGGCGGTGCAGCGCGTGCGCCACCAGCTCCTTGCCGGTACCGGATTCGCCGTTGATGAGCACGGTGGCGTTGGATGCAGCAAGCCGGCCGATGGCTCGGAACACCTCCTGCATCGACGGGGCATGGCCGAGGATGTCTGGTGCCTCCGTGCTTTCCACGCCGTTGCTCTGCTTGCGCTGGCTCTGCGCCAGCGCGCGGCGGATCAGCTCGACCGCATGGTTCACATCGAAGGGCTTGGGCAGATACTCGAACGCGCCGCCCTGGAACGAGGACACCGCGCTCTCCAGATCGGAATAGGCGGTCATGATGATCACCGGCAGCGCCGGGTATTCGTTGCGCAGCGTCTGTAGCAGGTCGAGGCCGGAGCTGCCGGGCATGCGGATGTCGCTGATCACCATCTGCGGCAGGCTGTGCGGCAATTCGGCCAGCGCCTCGTCGGCCGAGGCGAAACTCTTGTATTCGATCTCCTCGCGCGCCAGTGCCTTCTCCAGCACCCAGCGGATGGACTTGTCGTCATCGATGATCCAGACAGGTTTAGTCATTGCTGTTTTTCCATGGAAGTGAGCGGCAGCATCACCGTGAAGCAGGTGCGCCCCGGTTCGCTGTCGAATTCGATACTGCCCTGATGCTGGCTGACGAAATCCTGCGCCAGCGTGAGGCCCAGGCCGTGCCCGTCGGCCCGCCCAGAGACCAGCGGGTAGAAGATCTTGTCCTGCAAATGATGCGGGATGCCGGGGCCGTCGTCGATGATCTGTACCGAGATGGCCAGCCGGTGGCGCTTCTTCATCAGCGTCACCTGGCGCGAGATGCGCGTGCGCAGGATGATCGTGCCCTTGCCCTGCATCGCCTGCGCGGCATTGCGCACGATGTTCAGGATCACCTGGATCAGCAACGCCTTGTCGCCGTCCAGATCGGGCAAGCTCAGGTCATAGTCGCGCTGGATGGTCAGGCTGTCCGGCAACTCGGCCATCACCACACTGCGCACGCGCTCCAGTACCTCATGGATGTTCAGCGCACTGAAATGGGGCGTGTGCTGCGGCGTGAGCAGGTTCTCCATCAGCGAACGAAGCCGGTCCGCCTCCTGGATCACCACCTGCGTGTATTCGCGCAGTGCCGGTTTCTCCAGTTCCTGCTCCAGCAGTTGCGCGGCACCGCGGATGCCGCCCAGCGGGTTCTTGATCTCGTGCGCCAGATTGCGCAACAGCATGCGGTTGGCCTGCGTCTGGTCCAGCATCTGCTCCTCGCGCGCCAGCTTGAGCGGGCGTTCGATGGGGTGGAATTCCAGCATCAGGGCATAGTGCGGCAGCTGCAAGGTGTTGACCGTGCAACTCAGATGCAGCTTCTGGTTATGGCTGTGCGTACCCAGCAGCAGGTCGTGCTCGATGTGTGATGAACGGTTAGCCAGCGCTGACTGGATCGCGCTGAACAGTTGTTCGGTATGTGTGAAAGCGAACTGCAACGGATGACCGATGAGATTGCTGTGGCTCACCGCGAACAGATGCTCCGCAGCCGGGTTCAGATATGCGATGCGCGACTGGTCGTCGAGCAGCATCACGGCTGTCGACAGGAAATCCAGTGTGGGGAGCGGGGCGCTGGTCATGTCATTAAAAGAGCAGAAAACATGCCAGCGTCAGGTCACTTGAGATTGTCGATCTCGGTCTGTATCGCCCGCAGGTTGTTCTCGTGCATGCGCACGTTCTCCTGGGCGGCCTGGATGCTCTCTTCGTATTTCGCCATATTGCGGTAAGTCTTGCCGTCCGCGCCGGTGTAGATCTGCGGCGTATCCTCTGCCACCTTCAACTGCGCGCGTGCATCCTGAAGTGCCTGCCGCTCGCTGGCCATCTCGTCCTCCAGGATGCGCAGTCGCTTGTCGTCGCGACGCTTCTGCGTCGCGTTGTCCACGCGCGGGAAAGAGGACTCCTCGCTTTCGCGATTGCGTTCTTTGGCAACGGCTCTGGGCGCGGGCACGGTCGGCAAAGGTTCCAGTTTCAACTTCTGCGCGCCGCGGATCGGCTCGCTGGAATAGGTGACGCGACCATCCTTGTCCACTCGCTTGTAGATCTCTGCGTGGGCGGTGCTGCTGGCGGCAGTGAAGACGGCGCACAACAACAGCATGCGGGTTGGCTTCATGGGGTGTCCTCTGGATGCGATGGGGGAAGTATAGGGTAAGGTCAGGGGTGAGACAAACCGCCCAAAAACAAACGGAGCCGCGAGGGCTCCGTTGTTTTGCGGCAAGTCGCGAACGACTTAGATGCTGTAGTACATGTCGAACTCGACCGGATGGGTCGTCATGCGGATCTTGTTCACTTCGTCCATCTTCAACGCGATGAAGGCGTCGATGAAGTCGCTGGAGAACACACCGCCACGGGTCAGGAACTCGCGGTCCTTGTCCAGTGCTGCCAGGGCTTCGTCCAGGCCGGCCGCCACGGTTGGGATCTTCGCATCTTCTTCCGGCGGCAGGTCGTACAGGTTCTTGTCAGCAGGATCGCCGGGGTGGATCTTGTTCTGGATACCATCCAGACCGGCCATCAGCAGTGCGGCGAAGCACAGGTACGGGTTCGCAGTCGGATCCGGGAAGCGGGTCTCGATGCGGCGTGCCTTGTCGCTGGCGACGTGCGGGATGCGGATGGAAGCGGAACGGTTCTTGGCGGAGTAAGCCATCTTCACCGGCGCTTCGTAGTGCGGAACCAGACGCTTGTAGCTGTTGGTGCCCGGGTTGCAGATCGCGTTCAGTGCCTTGGCGTGCTTGATGATGCCACCGATGTAGTACAGCGCTGTCTCGGACAGGCCGGCGTAGCCGTTACCCGCGAAGGTGTTCTTGCCGTCTTTCCAGATCGACTGGTGCACGTGCATACCGGAACCGTTGTCGCCAACGATAGGCTTGGGCATGAAGGTGGCAGTCTTGCCGTACTGGTGCGCAACGTTGTGCACGATGTACTTCAGGGTCTGTGTCTGGTCGGCGCGCTTCACCAGCGTGGAGAACTTGGTGCCGATCTCGCACTGGCCTGCAGTCGCCACTTCGTGGTGATGCACTTCGACGGGGATGCCGACTTCTTCCAGCAACAGACACATCTGCGCGCGGATGTCGTTCAGGCTGTCCACCGGAGGAACCGGGAAGTAGCCGCCCTTCACCATCGGACGGTGGCCGGTGTTGCCGCCTTCGAACTTCTCGCCGGTAGACCATGCAGCCTCTTCCGAATTGATCTTCAGGAAGCAGCCGGACATATCCACCTTCCACTCGACGGAGTCGAAGATGAAGAATTCCGGCTCGGGGCCGAAGAAAGCGGTGTCGCCGATGCCGGTGGACTTCAGGTAGGCTTCAGCGCGCTTGGCGATGGAACGCGGGTCGCGGTCGTAGCCCTTGCCGTCGGTCGGCTCGATCACGTCACAAGTGATGACCAGGGTCGGCTCGTCGAAGAACGGGTCGACATAAGCGGAATCCGGATCCAGCATCAGCAGCATGTCGGAAGCCTGGATGCCTTTCCAGCCGGCGATGGAGGAACCGTCGAAGGCGTGGCCGTCTTCGAACTTGCTCTCGTCCACGGCGCTGACCGGCACGCCAACGTGCTGCTCCTTGCCGCGGGTATCAGTGAAACGAAGGTCGACGAATTTGATGCCTTGTTCTTTGATCAGCTTCAGAACGTCGGCGGCTGTTTTGGACATACTCGAATCTCCCAGGAAATTAAAAACAAAAGTCAGTAAGGCGAACCGTTTGATTGGTACGGGTCGAAAAAAGCAGAAACTGTGCCATCGCCGGATATCCAGTCAGGCGAGCATTGTGCCATATATCAAGGGAAATGGCGGGCAACGTACACGCCCAAAAACAGGGCGTTCCGAAGGCGACGCGCACTATTTTGGTGCGGAAATCTGAAACACCTTGATGCGCTTGAAATAGGGGTCGTCGGCGACGATGGCATCGCACTTCGCCTGCAACATCCCGGCATCGACCGCCAGCGGAAGAAGCAACTCGGCCTCGATCTTGCCGTTCAGGTAATGCAGCACGAAACGCGTGTCCGGCGGCAGCTCCATTTCAAGGCGCTTCTGCAGATGCATCAGCAGCAGATGGCGCTGCGGTGTATGGGCATTCGGCTTGGACTTCACATCATCCTCCGGGTCGATATGCACCATCACATCCATCACATGGTGGCTGTTGAGCACGGCGGCGCGCGCCGCCTCCGCGATGTAATGCCCTTCCGACACGCTGATGTAGGGATCGACCATGATGTGCGCGTCGACCAGCGCGTTGTCCGCCATCTTGCGCGTGCGAAGTTCGTGCAGGCCCAGCACGCCCGGCACCGATTTGAGCGTGTTGCGGATGGCGCGCACCTCTTCGGCCTCCAGCCCGGTATCCACCAGCTCCAGCATCGCATCGCGCGCGAACTGGAAACCCATGTAGGCGATCATCACCCCCACCACAGCCGCAGCGATCAGGTCGAGGAAGGTATAGCCCAGCAGGTTGCCCGAGATCCCCACGATCACCACCAGCGAAGACGCCGCATCGGAGCGCGCATGCCACGCGTTCGCCACCAGCATCTGCGAACGCACGCGTTTCGCGATGGCCAGCATGTAGCGGAACAATATCTCCTTCGCGGCCAGAGTGAACAGCGCCACATACAATGTGTAGACCTGCACCGGCTGCACCTGCTCGGGATGTTGCAGGCGCAAACCCGCCGAGATCAGCAGCGCGATGCCGACCGCCCCCAGACTCGCACCGAGGATCAGCGAAGCCGCCGTCTCGATGCGCGCATGGCCGTAGGGATGGTTCGCATCGGCGTGCTTGTTGCCGTGACGGTTCGCGAACAGCACGAGGATATCCGCCAGCAGATCGGAGAGCGAATGCAGGCCGTCTGCGATCAGCGATTGCGAGCGACCGAAATAACCGCCCACCAATTGCGCCACAGTCAGGAACAGATTGACGAGGATGCTGACCCAGGTGCTCTTGCGCGCCGCAGCGAAGCGCTCGGGATGAGCGGGTTCAAAGGCGGCCGACTTGTCGTGGCCATGTGCGTGCGTGTGATTTTTCATCGCTGTTGGGATAGTATGCAGACGAGCGCGCAGGATAGCATCCGCGCACCGAACCTTAAACAACACAGACACAAAGGTATATGGGAAAGATCACAGAAATATTGACGACAGCACAGAACCGCGCAAAGGATCTGGGCCTGCCGTACGAAGGCGCACTCACGCCTGAAGAAGCGAACACCATCTGGCAGAGCGCCCCCGGTGCCAAACTGGTCGACGTGCGCACCCGCGCCGAGATCGACTGGGTCGGCAAAGTGCCGGGCGCGGTCGAGATCGAATGGCTGAGCTACCCCGGCATGAAACCCAACCCCAACTTCATGGCCTCGCTGGAACAGCAAGTGGACAAGGAATCACTGGTGCTCTTCCTGTGCCGCACCGCGCAACGTTCACACATGGCTGCTGCACTCGCCACGCAGAACGGCTACGCCGATTGCTACAACATCCTCGAAGGCTTCGAAGGCGACAAGAACAGCAGCAACCAGCGCAACAAGCTGAACGGCTGGCGCGCAAAAGACCTGCCCTGGGAACAGGGTTGACCACACGCCGTTCGTGCTGCGCTAGCCGAAGTATGAACGCAAGAAATGCCCGCTTCGGCGGGCATTTTTACGGATGCGACCAGCTCACCACCCCGGTGTAAGCCGTCAACAGCACGATCACACCGAACACGATGCGATACCAGGCGAACACCACGAAGGTATGGTTCGAGATGAACTTGATGAAACCGCGCACCGCCCACATCGCAGCGATGAACGAGCACACGAAGCCCACCGCGAACACCGGGATGTCGGCCGCATGCAGCAACGCCCAGTTCTTGTACAGATCGTAAGCCGTCGCCGCGAACATGGTCGGGATCGCCAGAAAGAACGAGAACTCCGCAGCTGTCTTGCGTGACAGACCGAAGATCAAACCGCCCATGATGGTCGCCCCCGAACGAGACGTGCCGGGGATCATCGCCAGCGCCTGCGCAAAGCCCACCTTCAGCGCATCCGGCCAGCGCATCTCATCCACCGAATTCAAGCGCGGGTGATAGTTGCGCTTCTCCACATACAGAATGACCAAGCCGCCCACGATCAGCGCCGTCGCCACCGTGATCGGATTGAACAGCAGCGCCTTGATGGTCGAATGGAACATAAAGCCCAGCACCGCCGCTGGCAGAAATGCCACGAACAGCAACCCCACGAAACGTTGCTCGACCGGATCCGTCTTGATGCCGCGCACCGTGCGCATCAGCCGCTCGCGATAATCCCAGCACACCGCCAGAATCGCCGCCAACTGGATCACGATCTTGAACACCTTGCTCGTCTCGTCGTTGTAACCAAGCAGATCACCGAGGATGATCAAGTGACCGGTCGAAGAGATCGGCAAGAACTCGGTCAAACCCTCCACCACGCCGAGGATGGCGGCCTTCAAAAGCAGAGCAATATCCATAAAGTCTTGTCATTCCCGCGCACGCGGGAATCCAGTTAATCAAAGAACCGTTCACCCCAAGCAGGGCGAACGCAAGTTGTCGTACTAGGTTTGCCGAGCGCGTCCATCACCCAGCAACGCGATCCGCCGATTCACCGCCCGCCGCTCCTCATCGTTCATCTCCAGCCAGCGGCTCACCTCCTCGAAGGTGCGCAAACAACTGCGGCAAACGTCATCGCCCAGCACCGTGGTGCAATGGCCGATGCAAGGTGAATCAGCAGTGATCTCAAGGGGAAGGGGAGGATGTGCGGAAGACATGGCGCGGCATTATACCCGCGGGCAAGTCGCCAGCTCCAAACGCGTCAACCACGCCAGTGCATGCTCACGCGACTCGCCACACATCTCCGCCGAAGGCTGCAACCCGCCACAGAAAGCAGGCCGCTCAGGCTTGCCGAACACCTTGCAACGCAACGCCTCATCAAGCTGCACGCACGGCACCCCGGCAGGCTTGCCATGCGGCATGCCGGGCAGGGGCGAGGTGATGGAAGGCGCGATGCAGCAGGCGGCACAGGAAGGGCGGCAGATCATGGTGGGTAAGTGAGCGAGCGGAGCGATAGTTTACATCGGAGATATATCTAGAATGGATACCAGGATAAACTGATGCGCACCATTTGATACGGATGCCTCGGCCATATGCAGGTCGAATCGTCGGAGGACTACATGGCTACGAACCGCTGGACGAAAGAACAATTAAAACTCGCATTCCATCTGTATTGCCAATTACCGTTCGGCAAGTTGGATATGCGCACGCCAGAGGTCATCAAGCTTGCGGGTCTTATTGGGCGGACGCCCGGAGCCGTGGCAATGAAGCTGAGTAACTTTGCCAGCCTTGATCCGGCCATCACGAGCACGGGTCGAAAAGGGCTTGAAGGGGCGTCGAATCTTGATCGTGAGATTTGGGATGAATTTCACGCTGACTGGGAGGCTTTGGCTGTCGAGAGCGAAATGCTCAGGCGAAAGCTGGACGCCGATGCTCAACCGATGGACGACTCAGACGAACAACTCATTCCAGAAGACTTCACTGGGGAGACTCGCAAAGTCGTGACCGAGCAACGCATCAAACAAAGCTTCTTCCGCCGTGCAGTGTTGAGTAGCTATCGAGGGCGCTGTTGTATGTCAGGTTTGTCGGAGCCTCGTTTGCTGGTAGCCAGTCATATCGTGCCTTGGAGCAAAGATAAGGCGAATCGCTTGAATCCAAGCAATGGCCTTTGTTTGTCAGCCATTCATGACCGTGCATTTGATAAAGGGCTTATAACGATTTCCGACGATATGAGGGTCGTCGTTTCGGAAGAGTTGAAGCGGAACAAAGAGGCGTTTGTGGTTGAGGTTCTCTTGCCGCTAGAGGGGCGGGTGATAGAATTGCCCGAACGCTTTGCACCTCAGCCAGAATTCATTGCATGGCACCGCAACGAACTTTTTTTGGATAGTCGGGGGTGACGAAAACGTGCATTGCAATGCTGAAAATTCGGATAGTCGAATCTATTTCATCATGAACGACCAACCAGACACTTGCGGATATTGCGGCGCACGTCTTGAGTTACTCGCAATAAAGGAAATCGAAGGCGAGCGCGTATTTGTTAACGAATGCTTAGGCTGCAAGCGCGAAATACTAATGGTTGAAAATTAAACGGGCCGCGATGCGGCCCGTTTCTTTTGCTGAGTACAAGAGGCATCACGCCTTGTGATAAACCTCAGCTCCCTGCTTCACAAACTCTACCGACTTCACTTCCATCCCTTTTTCCAGCGCGGCCTGCTCGGATAGTCCTTCCTTCGCAGCGAAGTCGCGCACGTCCTGGCTGATCTTCATCGAGCAGAACTGCGGGCCGCACATGGAGCAGAAGTGGGCGACTTTGGCGGATTCCTTGGGCAGGGTCTCGTCGTGGAATTCGCGGGCGCGGTCGGGGTCTAGGCCGATGTTGAACTGGTCTTCCCAGCGGAACTCGAAGCGCGCCTTGCTCATGGCGTTGTCGCGGATCTGCGCGCCGGGGTGGCCCTTGGCGAGGTCGGCGGCGTGGGCGGCGATCTTGTAGGTGATGATGCCTTCCTTCACGTCGGCCTTGTTGGGCAGGCCGAGGTGTTCCTTGGGGGTGACGTAGCAGAGCATGGCGGTGCCGAACCAGCCGATCATCGCGGCGCCGATGGCGCTGGTGATGTGATCGTAGCCGGGGGCGATGTCCTGCGTCAGGGGCCCTAGCGTGTAGAACGGCGCTTCGTGGCACCACTTCAGTTGCAGGTCCATGTTTTCCTTGATCATGTGCATGGGCACATGGCCGGGGCCTTCGATCATCACCTGCACGTCGTGCTTCCACGCGATCTGGGTGAGTTCGCCCAGCGTCTTGAGTTCACCGAGCTGAGCTTCGTCGTTAGCGTCGTAGACCGAGCCGGGACGCAGACCATCACCCAGACTGAAGGTCACGTCATAGGCCTTCATGATTTCGCAGATCTCTTCGAAGTGCGTGTAGAGGAAGTTCTCCTTGTGGTGCGCCAAACACCACTTGGCCATGATGGAGCCGCCGCGCGAGACGATGCCGGTCATGCGCTTGGCGGTCATGGGGATGTAGCGCAGCAGCACGCCAGCGTGAATGGTGAAGTAGTCCACGCCCTGTTCGGCCTGCTCGATCAGCGTGTCCTTGAAGATCTCCCAGGTCAGGTCTTCGGCCTTGCCGTTCACCTTCTCCAGCGCCTGATAGATGGGCACAGTGCCGATGGGCACGGGCGAATTGCGGATGATCCATTCGCGCGTCTCGTGGATGTTCTTGCCGGTGCTCAAGTCCATCACCGTGTCGCCGCCCCAGCGGATGGCCCAGGTCATCTTCTCCACTTCTTCCTGTATGCTGGAACCGAGCGCGGAGTTGCCGATGTTGGCGTTGATCTTCACAAGGAAGTTGCGGCCGATGATCATCGGTTCGCATTCGGGGTGGTTGATATTGGCGGTGATGACGGCGCGTCCGGCGGCAACTTCGCTGCGCACGAACTCGGGCGTGATCTCTTTAGGCATCGCCTTGCCGAAGTTCTCGCCGGGGTGCTGTTTGAGCATCATCTCGGAAAGACCGTCGCGCTTCTGGTTCTCCCTGATGGCGATGTATTCCATCTCCGGCGTGATGATGCCTTTGCGGGCGTAGTGCATCTGCGTCACGTTCATGCCCGGCTTGGCGCGGCGCGGGGTGTGCTTGAGGTTGAAGCGCATGTCGGCCAGCGCCGGGTCGCCCAGACGTTGCTGGCCGTAGTCGGAACTCAGGCGCGGCAGCTCCTCGGTGTCGCCGCGCTCGGCGATCCATCCTGCGCGCAGTTCTTCCAGACCGGAACGGATGTCGATCTTCACATCCGGGTCGGTATAAGGGCCGGAGCAGTCGTACACGTAGATGGGCGGGTTCTTCTCCACGCCGTTGTTCAGGTGGGTGTCGCTCAGCGTGATCTCGCGCATCGGCACGCGGATGTCGGGGCGCGAACCTTGCACATAGATCTTGCGCGAATTCGGCAAGGGCTTGATGGCGGCCTCATCGACATGCGCAGTAGAAGAAAGGAATTCGGGTGCGTTCATTGTGGTACTCCTGAGATTGCAAGAAGCACCGGAAGGATGCTTCCCTACGACGGCATGACCCGTACAGGTTCAAAGGGTGTGTCTCACTGCCCTGCGGCAGACCCCTAGCGAGGGGCGCAAGGTACTGGAAACAGGGCAAAAACACAAGCCAAAACAGGCTCATGCCCACGCATGGAAAAGGGTCGCCATGTCTGGCGACCCTTCAGAGTAAGGGCCCGACACCTCCGCCGAGGAGAGAGGGAGAGAGAAGCGGAGGGACGGGCAAACGGTTGGACCGCCTACTTGGCTTGGCCCAGCTTGCGCCAGGTCTCCAGCAGGGTGTCCGGGTTGAGCGACATGGTCTGTATGCCTTGTTCCATCAGCCACTGGGCGAAGTCGAAATGGTCAGACGGCCCCTGGCCGCAGATGCCGACGTATTTGTCCAGCCGGTTGCAGGTGCTGATCGCCATCGTGAGCAACGCCTTCACCGCGCCGTCGCGTTCGTCGAAACGGTCGGCCACCAGACTGGAATCGCGGTCGAGACCCAGCGTGAGCTGCGTCAGGTCGTTGGAGCCGATGGAGAAGCCGTCGAAGTATTGCAGGAACTCTTCGGCCAGCAGCGCGTTGGACGGGATCTCGCACATCATGATCAGGCGCAGGCCGTTCTCGCCGCGCTTCAGGCCGTGCCTGGCCAGCGTCTCCACCACCTCTTTCGCTTCGCCCACGGTGCGCACGAAGGGGATCATGATCTCGACGTTGGTGTAGCCCAGTTTCTCGCGCACGCGCTTCATGGCGCGGCACTCGAGCTCGAAGCAGTCGCTGAAGGTGGCGGCGACATAGCGCCCTGCGCCGCGGAAACCGATCATCGGGTTCTCTTCCATCGGCTCGTAGACCTCGCCGCCCAGCAGCTTGCGGTACTCGTTCGACTTGAAGTCGGACATGCGCACGATGACTTTCTTCGGCCAGAACGCGGCAGCCAGTGTGGCCACGCCTTCGGTGAGTTTCTCCACGTAGAACTCGATGGGGTCGGCATAGCCGGCGGCGCGTTTCATCACCGCTTCGTGCAGCTTGCCCGGCAGGCGGTTGTGCTCCAGCACGGCCTTGGGGTGGATGCCGATCATGTTGTTGATGACGAACTCCAGCCGGGCCAGACCGATGCCGGCAGAGGGCAGTTGCGCGAACTCGAAGGCCAGCGTGGGATTACCCACGTTGAGCATCAGCTTCACCGGGATCTGCGGCAGGGCTTCCTCGTCATGCACCACCACCTCGAACGGCAGCGCGCCGTGATAGACGAAGCCGGTGTCGCCTTCGGCGCAGGACACGGTCACCATCTCGCCGTCCTGCAGGTCGGTGGTGGCGTGGCCGCAACCGACGATGGCCGGGATGCCCAGCTCGCGCGCGATGATGGCCGCGTGGCAGGTGCGGCCGCCGCGGTTGGTGACGATGGCGGCGGCCTTCTTCATCACCGGCTCCCAGTTCGGGTCTGTCATGTCGGTGACCAGGATGTCGCCGGCCTCGACCTTGCCCATCTCTTCCGGACCGGACACGATGCGCACGCGGCCCACGCCGATCTTCTGGCCGATGGCACGGCCCTCGGTCAGCACGTCGCCGCGCTGTTTCAGCCGGTACTTCTCGGTGCCGCCGTGCGCGACGTTGGATTTCACCGTCTCCGGGCGTGCCTGCAGGATGTACAGTTTGCCGTCGTTACCGTCTTTGCCCCACTCGATGTCCATCGGGCGCCCGTAGTGCTGTTCGATCGCCACCGCATAGCGCGCCAGCTGCAGCACGTCCTCGTCGGTGATGGAGAAACGCTGCTGGTCGGCGGCGGGAACCGCTTCGATGCGCGTGGAGCGGCCGGCCGAGCGCTGCTCGTCGAACACCATGCGCTGCAGCTTGGAGCCCAGCCCGCGGCGGATCACGGCGGGGAAGCCGGCTGCCAGTTGTGGCTTGTGAACATAGAACTCGTCCGGGTTCACCGCGCCCTGCACCACCATCTCGCCCAGACCGTAGGATGAGGTGATGAACACGGCGTCCTTGAAGCCGGACTCGGTATCCAGCGTGAACATCACGCCGGACGCGCCTACGTCGGAACGCACCATGCGTTGCACGCCGGCGGACAAAGCCACTTCGGCGTGGGTGAAACCCTTGTGGACGCGATAGGAGATGGCGCGGTCGTTGTACAGCGAGGCGAACACCTCGCGGATCGCATGCAGGATGTTCTCGATACCGTGGATGTTGAGGAAGGTCTCCTGCTGGCCGGCGAACGAGGCGTCCGGCAGGTCTTCCGCCGTGGCCGAGGAGCGCACGGCATAACTGCCTTCGTCACCGTCGGTCATGCGTGCATAGTGCTCGCGGATCTCGGCCTCGAGCCGCGCCGGCAACGGTGCGTCGACGATCCAGTTGCGGATGGTGCGGCCCGCTTCGGCCAGCGCGGAGACATCCTCGATGTCCAGCGTGGAGAGCTTCTCCTCGATGCGCTTGTCCAGCCCGTCGTTGGCGAGGAAGTCGCGATACGCATGCGCCGTGGTGGCGAAGCCGCCGGGGACCTGAACGCCTGTCGAGCTCAGGTTGGAGATCATCTCGCCGAGCGAGGCGTTCTTGCCGCCTACCTCGGGGATGTCGGCGATGCCCAGCGATTCGAATGGAATGACATACGGTTGCATAACGTTCTCCCTCGTTAAAGATCTTCTAGTGGTGATGAGTGCTGCTCACACAATGGCCGGCGCAACTGCTGCTGCATCCGCCACAACTTTCTTCTCCCTCTTCGCGCGCCGGTCCGAATTCCGGATGGTGCGCCGCGAACCGTCTGGCCGCAGTTTGCACCGCGAGCCAGATGAATACCAGACCGAGCATGACCGTGATGGCGACGAGATACTTCATCGCGCCACTCCGATGCCGCCGAAGCCCATGAACGCCAGCGACAGCAGCCCGGCCAGCATCAGCGACAGCGCTGTGCCGTGCATCACACCGGGCAGATTGGACAGGTTCAATCGCTCGCGCACACCGGCCATCAGGATCAGCGCCAGCGAGAAACCCACTCCGCCGCCCAGACTGAAGGCCACGGCCTGACCGAGGTCGTAACCGCGCGCGGTCTGGAACAGTGCCACACCCAGCACCGCGCAGTTGGTGGTGATCAGCGGCAGGTAGATGCCCAGCGCCCGGAACAGCGCGGGTGAGAATTTCTTCATCACCATCTCCACCAGTTGCACGGCGGAGGCGATCACCGCGATATAGGCGATCAGGCGCAGGAACTCCAGATCGAAATGGGTCAGCAACTGGTTCAGCGCATAGCTGCACAGCGAGGCGACCAGCATCACGAAACTGGTGGCGATGCCCATCGGTACGGCGGTCTCCAGCTTGCCGGACACGCCGAGGAAAGGACACAGACCGAGGAACATCGCCAGCACGAAGTTGCTGGAGAGCACGGTGATGATGAAGATCTGCCCGAGGGTCTCATGCTCCATGTTGAGCCTCCTTGCGTTTGGCCAGCCATGCGAAGAACAGCAGCCACAGACCGAGCACGAAGAAGCCGCCGGGCGGCAACACCATCACCACCCAGGGCTGGAAATGTTCGCCGAACAGCGAGATGCCGAACAGCTTGCCCGCGCCGAGGATCTCGCGCACGCTGCCCAGCGCGAACAGGCCGATGGTGAAACCGATGCCCATACCCAGCGCGTTCACCATCGCGGAGAACGGCGGGTTCTTGGCTGCGTGCGCCTCGGCGCGGCCGAGGATGATGCAGTTCACCACGATGAGCTGGATGAAGGCACCCAGTGCCTCGTACAGCGCGAGGCTCACCGCCTGGATGAGGTAATCGACCAGCGTGACGAAGGTGGCGATGATCACGATGTAGGTAGCGATGCGCACTTCCCTGGGGATGAAGCGGCGCAGCATGGAGATCAGTGTGCAGGAGCAGATCAGCACGAAGGTGGTGGCCAGTCCCATGCCCAGCGCGTTGAATGCCGACACGGTCACCGCCAGCGCGGGGCACATGCCGAGCGCCATCACGAACACCGGGTTCTGTTTCCAGATGCCTTCCAGCAACTGTTCCATGTTGCTCGCCTGCAAGGGTTGGCTGCTCATTGCATGCCTCCATTCTGTTTCACGGCTTCCAGATGCGGCAGCAACAGGGGTAGCAGACGCTGCGCGCTGTCGTTGATGCCGCGTCCCACCGCCTTGGACGTGATGGTCGCGCCGGCGATGGCGTCGATCTCCCAGCCGAACTGCTTGCTGCCGTGCTTCACGGTCTTCACGGTATTGAACAGCGACTTCATGTCCGGCGTCAGGCTCACGTCCAGACGCTCGAAGTTCTTCAGGAACGCCGGGTCGGTGATGATCTTGTCGCCGATGCCGGGCGTCTCGCGCATCTGCGTGACCTGGATGCCGAAGATGCATTCGCAGGCGTGGCGATAGCCGTACAGCACGCGCACCGTGTCGGAATAACCGCGCGCGGCGCCTTCGGCGGCGATGGCTTCCAGCTTGCCGTCTTTGTCGTAAGCGGCATAGAAACGCACCGCGCCCGCCGCCGGGTCGCCCTTGGCGGGCATGATGCCTTGGCTGCTTGCGTCGTACTCGACGATCTCGGCCGCGTTGGGGATCAGCGCGCGCACGCTGCGTTCCAGCACTACTTTCTTGTTGGCGGCGATGGCCGGTTGCGTCCATTGCCACACCGCCACGATCAGGCCGCCGCACAGCGCGGTCACCAGCATCAGCGTGCGCACCATGCGCAGGCTGTTGACCGGCGGGACGACGTGGATGGGTTGCACGCCACTCATTTTTTGTGCGCTCCGAACACCTTGGGTTGCAGGTATTTATCCAGCAGCGGCGCCAGCGCGTTGCCGAACAGGATGGCGTACATCACGCCTTCGGTGAGGCCGCCGAAATAACGGATCAATATCGTCACCGTGCCGATGATCGCACCATAGGCCCACACTGCGCGCGGGCTGACCGGCGAGGTCGCCATGTCGGTGGCCATGAACAGCGCGCCCAGCATCAGGCCGCCGGACAGCAGTACCAGATGCACGGGCGGATATTCGTCGCCACCGAACAGGCGGAAGGCCAGCGCCAGCAGCAGCGCGCTGCCGACCACCGCCACCGGGATGCGCCAGTCCATGAACTTGCGCGCGATCAGGTACAGGCCGCACACCACCAGCAGCAAGGCCGAGGTCTCGCCGGTGGAGGCGGAGGCCGCGCCGGTGATCATGTCTTCCACCGGGTAGACGAATTGCTCGAACTTCCAGCGCGCCAGCGGCGTGGCCCCGGTGAAACCGTCCACCATGTTGGCCGCTACCCAGGCGCTGATGTCGTTCGGCTGCATCAGCGGCAGGGTCAGCGAGGAGGGGATGAACTCGGTGAAACGTTGCGGGGCGAAAGCGGGCGCCCAGGTGGTGATGGCGGTGGGGAAGGCGGCTTGCACGAAAGCGCGGCCGACCAGCGCCGGGTTGAACGGGTTGTGGCCCAGTCCGCCGAACAGGGACTTGCCCAGCCACACGGCGGTGAGTCCGGCCACCGCGCCCATCCACAGCGGGAAAGCGGGCGGCAGCGTCAGCGCCAGCAGCACGCCGGTGATGGTGGCGCTCCAGTCGGACAGGGTGTTCACCGTGCCGGACAGTTTGTTGGAAAGGCGTTCGGCGAACAGGCAGGAAAGGGTGACGGTGACGATCAGCGCGAGCGAGGACAGGCCGTATTGCCAGATCGAGAAGGCGCACACCGGCAGCAGCGCATACACCACATGACGCATGATGGTGGGGACATCGCGCCCGCTGTGCAGGTGCGGCGAGGCGCGCAGTTGCATGCTCAAGTCGGTTTCCTTTCGCGCAAGAAAGCCTTGGCCGCGCGGAACTGCTGCACCAGCGGGATGTGCGACGGGCACACATAGCTGCAACAGCCGCATTCGAAACAGTCGCCGAGATGATAGTGCTCGGCCATCTCGTCGAACTCCAGTTTAGCCGACAGCATGCCCAGCTGTGAGGGATTCAATCCCATCGGGCAGGCGTTCACGCACTCGGAACAATGGATGCACGCCCAGCTCTGTTTGGTGATGGGTTCGAGCATGCGCTTGTCGAACACCAGGATGCCGGAGGTGCCCTTGCTCACCGGGATGTCCAGCGTGCTGGCGGCCTGTCCCATCATCGGCCCGCCGAGGATGACCTCGCGTTCCTTGCAATCCGGATCGCCCGCCCAGTCGAGGATGCTGCGCAGCGTGGTACCGAACGGGATCCAGTAATCGCCGGGCTTCTTGATGCCTGGGCCGGCCAAGGTCACCACACGCTCGATCAGGCCCTGACCGCGCGGCAGCAAACGACCCAGCAGCGCCAGCGTGCCGACGTTGTGCACCACCAGTCCGAGCTGGCTGGGCAAGCCGCCGTTCGGCACATCGAGACCGAGCAACGATTTGATCAGCATCTTCTCCGCGCCCTGCGGATATTTGGTGGCGACCGCCTGCAGCGTGATGCTGCCGTCCGCGGACAGGTGTGGACGGATGGCGGCCATCGCGTCCAGCTTATTGTCTTCCACGCCGATGATGGCGCGCGTGGCGCCGCTGGCGCGCAGCGCGATGCGGATACCGGCCAGCAACTCGGCTGGCCATTCGCGCATCAGCTTGTAGTCGCAGGTGAGGTAGGGCTCGCACTCGCAGCCGTTCACGATCAGCGTATGCACCTGCTTGTCGGCGGGTACGTTCAACTTGGCGTGGCTGGGGAAGGCCGCGCCGCCCAGACCGACCATACCGATCTGCTGGATGGCGGCGATCAGTTGTGTGTGGTCGAGCGCGTCGAGGTCGAGCGGCTCGCCGCAGCGCACCTCCTGTGTCGAGGCTTCGTACACGCGCAGCACGATGGCATCGGTCCACGCACCGCGCGTGTTGGGGCGCGGCGTGATGGCCTCGATCACGCCGTCGGCCGGAGCGTGGATGGGCGCGGACAGCGCGCCGTCCGCACGCGCGATGAGCTGACCGCGCGCCACTTCCTCGCCGACCGCGACCAGCGGCACGGAAGGCTTGCCGATGTGCTGCGCCAGCGGCAGCACCAGCTTGCGCGGGAAGGGCATGCGTTTGATCGGCTGATCGAGCGTGCCCTTGTGCGGTGCGGGGTGGACGCCGCGCTGGAACGTGCCGCGACGCCAGGAAGAAAAAAGTGAAGCAAGCCCGTGGGAAGGATGTTGCCCTTCCACCAAGGGGGGATGCGCGGGGGGCGCAGGGAGGAGAGAGAGCCCCTTTGCCGAACCTGCTTCACTGTAAACCGGTCGATCCATTTTTTCGGTGATGGATCAGTTGAATTTGGCTGCCCGGGCAACGAGCTTGTCCAGGTTGGGCTCATTGCTGTTCCAGGGCGTGCCCGGATGGATCACGCCGGCGGTGCACTTCTCCGCCGCCTTGACGATCTCCAGATAAGTGCCCGCTTTCGGGTCGATAACGATTGCTTTCTTGGCTTCATTGTAGGCAAACACCTTGGGGTTGATATTCATGCATTCGTCACACGCCGTACATTCCGGCGTTTCGATCCACACGGCTTCATAGTTCTCCGCGTTGGCAGCCGGGGCGGATGCGCCACCGGACACTGTGCTCATCACCTGCGGTGCCGGTGCGCCACCGCCCAGGCCGGAAGACAATTGCTGGATCAGTTCCCGGCGTACGCGGTCTGCGATGACAGTCTCGTCGCCGACTGCGCGGCCGATGGCGGCCACATCCTTCAACTGTTGCCAGAACTGCTGGCGCTCCTCGCAAGAGTTGACCAGTTCCTGCGACACCAGTGCGCGCATCAGACGCTGCTTCTTGTCCACCGCCCAGATGTAGGGGAACTTGCCGTTGCGCTCGTCCGCATCCAGCTTGAGGAAGTCGGCCAGCAACACCATGTCGTCGTTCCAGGTGTCGGGCGGAGCCTTCTTGAACTGCTTGGCGAAGCGGCCTTCGGAGAGCGCGAAGTCGGCGAAGGTCAGCGGCAAGCTCATCTTCTGCGGCTGGCCGTTCTCGTCCAGATAATCGAGGCTGTACTCGACCCAGTCCTTGTCCAGGGACGGGTTGCCTTCCAGGCTCACGCACTCGGAGAAGGTGACGCCCGCATCCGGGTCGTAGCGGAACAGCGGGTAGGCGCGCGATTCCACCGCCAGCTTGCTCTGCCGGGTCAGGGTGTCGTCGCCCACGCCGTGCTCGGGCGGACACACGGCATACACGTTGAACAATGCCGGACGGCGACTGTTGAGGCCGTCGATGTAGCTCTCGATCAGGTGGGTCGGATTGGACACGCTGCCCTGCAACACGTAGGAGGTGCGATGGGTCATGCCGATCAGGCTGATCTCCTTGCGGATCTCGGTCTTGCCGTGGCCCTTCTTGCCGTACGGCGACATGTCCGCCACCTGGCTGATGAAGCCCGAGGTGCACGCCTGTCCGCCGGTATTGGAATACACCTGCGTATCCACCACCATCACCTTCACCGGCATGCCGGACATCAGCATGCGCGACAGGTTCTGGAAGCCGATGTCGTACATCGCGCCGTCGCCGCCCATGGCCACCACCGGCGGACACAGATGCCATTCTTCTTCCGACAGTTGCTGCCAGTTGAAGTGGGAGAAGAATGCGGCATCGTCCGCGGCGGCATAACCGCGTTCCAGTTCGATCTCGGCCATGCGCACCGCCTTGAAGCCGTCGATCATCTTGGCCATGTGGCCCTCGAACACGCCCATCGCCACCGACGGTGAATCCTGGAACAGGTGCGAGGTGAACGGGAAGGGATAGGGGCTGAACGGGAAGGTCGACGCCCATACCGAGGTGCAGCCGGTGGAGTTGATCACCCCCATGTGGGCGCGGCTGCGCGGGCCGGTGTAGGCCTCGCGCAGGTCGACCAGCTTCTCCAGTAGTTGGCTCACCCAGCGCAGCCAGTCCTGGTCGATGGGCTCGCCGCCCTGAGCCAGCGCGGACAGGGTCAGGTCGCGGCCCTGATTGGCTTGCACGGCCTGCAACAGGGCATGGGTGTCGGTCAGGTTCACCGTGGACGACAGCTTCATGCGCAAGTGGTTTTCCAGCTGGCCGATCAACGTGTCCAGCTTGGCCACGAACTTCTTCACGCGCGGCTGCATCAGTGCGGTGACAGTGCTGGTGAACAGGTGGATGGCGGTCTTCTCGCCGCAACCCAGACAGGCACCGTCGCCGCTGACCATGGAGTTGTAGTTGTGTTTGTCCAGTAACAGGGTCTCCAGCGCACCGACCTTCTCGTCCAGATCGTCGATGCGGCTGAACTGCGCCGGTGTGGTCGGCAGTTCCATCCAGAAGTCCCACTCCTTGCGCAATGTCTCGATGCGGTCCGGGGTCTGCGTCACCATCTGCAGCGCGTTGTCCGCGCACACTTCCACGCACACCGCGCAACCTTTGCAGGTGTAGGGATTGACGGTGATGGAGAACAGGCCGCCGCTGCCTTTCTCCTTCTTCTCTTTCTGCGTCCAGTACGGTTTGGTGGTGGCGAACTTGAAGTCGCTCAACTTCTCGCGCAGCAGGTTCAGTTCCACTTCCAGCCGGCCGCGCTCGTCGCCCTGCGTGGCATCCTCCGCGAAGGCTTCGGTGATGGCGTTGCCGATCAGGGTGCGCACGTCGAGGCCGTCCTTGTCCAGCATGCCGCGCAGCTTCTTGTCGACGGCGCGACTGAACTTGCGCAGGAAGCGCGTCGGGCGTCCGCCGATCTCTATCATCTGGATCGCAGTGTTGAGGATGTCGCTGCTGGTCGAGACCAGACCGGGGATGGCGTTGTCCGGGCACTGCGTGTAGCACTCGCCGCAGGCGGTGCAGTTCTCGGCGATCCACTCGGGATACTCGAAGCGGATCTGTGTCATGTCGCGGTACACGCCGGTGGCGGCCGGGATCAGCGCCATGCCCATGAACGGATCGACCAGATTGTCGGAGCCCTGGCCCTTCATGTAGAAACTGCCGGTCTGCTCCCAGAAACGGTGGATGTCGGTCGCGCCGCCGTCGCCTTCCGGCAAGTGCTTGAGCATCACCGGCAGCGCCGGGGCGACTTTGGCCACGGCGAGCTGACGCGCGCCGACCTGTTTGGCGGAAGCGGGTATCTCGTAGATCTCTTCGTAACCGCGGCGCACCACGCGCAGGTTGTCCTCGACGATGCGCTTGCCCTTCTTGCCGAACTTGGCTTCCAGCTGGTTCTCGATGGCCTTGAACAGCGCTTCTTCGGAGAGGCCCGCACGCTCCTTCACATCGGACGCATGGAAGAACGCGCCCTGGAAGGCGTTGCCCTGCATGCGCAGCTGCAGGTCGGGATTGGAGGATTCCTCGCGGGCGATCTTGAACGCGTCCAGGTAGAACACGCGGATGTCGTTGTCCACGATGTATTTCTGCGTGTGGGCGGGGAAGGTGGCCCATACCGCTTGGGCGCTGCCGAGGTTGCTCTGGATGATGAACGCGCCGCCTTTCTTCAGACCGGCCACCGCGTTGGTGTGCAGGAACACTTGCGGGTCGGGCGACAGCGCCACGTCGATGGCGGTGTATTCGCAGTTGATGCGGATCGGCTCCGGTGCGGCCGACAGGTAATAGGTGGTCGGCTGACCTTTCTTCTCGGAACCGTATTTCGGGTTGGCCTTGATGTCCCAGCCCAGCAGTTCGAACAAAGTCATCGCCAGGTTCTTGCCGGTGGTCACCGCGCCCCAGCCGCCGATGGAGTGCATGCGCACCGCGATGGCACCCTTGGGCAGCAGGTTGGGGTTCTCGGAACCGCGCAACGCCATCTGCTTGATGTTGGGATAGGCTTCCAGCAGCGCCTGCTGGCGCACTTCCTGTTTCGGTGTGGCGGATTCGTCGCGCACGAAATCGACGGAGAGGTAGTAGAACTTGCGGTGCGCGGCACCCGGCAGCATGTTCTCCACGGCGGCGATCAGCCCTTCCGGTTGCAGGTCACGCGAGCCCAGGCCGTAGCAGCCGGAATACAGCGCGGGCATGTCCTTCAGGTTTTCGTAAGCGGCATAACCTTCATGGTTGTTCTCGCGACCATTCTCCAGACACTTGGAAACCGTAGCGCGCACTTCGCGCATCAGCGGCAGGTCTTCCGCCAGCGGCTGGTCGGTGCGCTCCAGCACCGCCACGCCCTTCTTGCCTTTCAGCACCTTGCCCAGCAGGTCGCCGGGGAAGGGGCGGAACATGGTGAGGTTGACCACGCCCACTTTGATCTTTCGATGCTCGCGCAGCCAGTCGGCCACGGCGGCGGCCTGCACCGTCATGCTGCCCTGGCCGAGGATGAGGTAATCGGCATCTTCGCAGCGGTATTCGTCCACACGCTTGTAGCGGCGACCGGTCAGCTTGTAATACTCGTCCATGCACTGCTCGGCCAGTTGCGGGATGTGCTCGAAGAAGTAGGGGCGCTGCGCGGCCACCGCCTGCATGTAGGCATCTTGGTTGGCCACACCGCCGGAGGAGACCGGGTTGTCCACGTCCCACAGCAGGGGCACGCGGCGGCGTTTGTCGCCGTAGATCAGGCGCTGGCCGGGGGTGGGGGTGTCGATGATGTCGTCGGAGTGGCCGAGGTATTCGTCCACCAGTGCGCGTTCCGGCACCAGTACCGGCTCGATCAGGTGGGTGGTGAGGAAGCCGTCTTGCGCCACCATGGCCGGTGTCAGTGCCAGCTCGGCGGTCTTGCGCGCGATCATGTTCAGGTCGGCGGCTTCCTGTGCGTTCTTCGCCATCACCTGGATGAAGCCGGTGTCGTCGGCGCAGTGGTAGTCATCATGGCCGCAGTGCACATTGAGCGCACTCTTGGTGATGGCGCGGCAGCCCACGTTCAGCACGTAGGGCAGGCGTTTGCCGACCGCCCCGTACAGCGATTCGTGCATGAAAGCCATGCCCTGCGAGGAGGTGAAGTTGACCGCGCGCTGGCCGGTCATGGCCAGACCGGCGGTGACACCGGCGGCGGCGTGTTCGGATTCCGGCTCGATGAACACCAGCGGGCGACCGGCGGTGTTGAGGTGGCCGGCGGCGACTGCCTCGGCCCAGTATTCGCCCATCTGGGTGGAAGGCGTGATCGGATAGGCGCCCGCGCCATCGGAGGCTTCGCGCTCCACCATGATGACGGCGGTGTTGCCGTCGATGGCGTCGCGTACACCGGGATACTTGAACTCGGCCTTCTGTTCGGCACCGGTGAGGGCGTCCAGCAACTTGAATTGTTTGATCTTGTTCAACATGGTCGGACTCCTCAAGCTTCTGCCGTGGCGGGCAGGGGTTGGATACGGATGATCTTGCGGGCGGCGCGGCCCTTGTCGGCACGCTGGCCGTCCAGCCAGACGATGGCACCGGTGGGACAGCGTTCGATGGCACGGCGGTCGGCCATGTCGTTCTTGCTGTAATCGATGACGGCCAGATTGCGATCGAGCTTGATCAGGCCGGGCGCAGCGTCCATCACGCAGCGGCCGCAGGCGGTGCAGGACACCTCGCAGGAATTCTCGGAAGCGCTGGGGTCAGCCTGGTTCTTGCAGGCCACCCACAGTTGGCGCGACACAGGCTCCAGCGAGAACAGCTGCTTGGGGCAGATGTCCACGCAGTCACCGCAGGCGGTGCACTTTGCCGGGTCGACTTCGGGCAGGCCCTGACGGTTCATGTGGATGGCGCCGAAATCGCAGACATGTGAACAATCGCCCAGACCGAGACAGCCCCATACGCAGGAGCGTCCGCCGCCGCTGATCACTGCTGCTGAACGGCAGGTGGAATGGCCGACATAGTTGGCGCTGCTCTTGGCGACATTGTTGCCGCCGGCGCAGGCCAGACGCGCGATGCGTTTTTCCACATTGCCGAGGTCGATGCCGAGCAGGGAGGCGATGCTCTGATTCTGTTGCGGGGGATTGACGGTGCAGCGGGCGGGTTCGATGGAGCCGGCAACCACTTGTTCGGCGAAATTGCGGCAGCCAGCGGTACCGCAGGCACCACAGTTGGAATGGGGCAGCAGCTCTTCGACCTGGTCGATGCGCGGGTCTTCGAACACATACAGGCGCTTGCTGGCCAGCGCGAGGAACAGCGCGAGCAAGCCGCCCAAAGCAGCCATGAAGGTAGTGGCAAACAAGACCGATTGCATCATGGTGACCCCCCGTATGCGCCTGCCTCGTCGTGCAGTCTGCGCTAATTCGTAGTGGAAGTAAGGGTAATAAAGTTACAATCATTTACCGAATCAATAATTTCAATTTTAATTATTAGGCGAATAAGTATTAGTTGAGGAGATCGGTATGGCAAAGGACGGACAGGCTTACTATAAAGACAGCAGGATCAAGCAGATGCGCGCCTTCTGCGAAGTGGTGCGCAGCGGCAGCGTGACCCAGGCGGCGCAGAAACTGTTCATCAGCCAGCCCTCGGTGACCCTGCAGATCCAGGCGCTGGAACGCGAATTGAACGTCACGTTGTTCGAGCGGCGCGGCCCGGTGCTCAAGCTGACGCCGGATGGCGAGTCGCTCTATGAACTGGCCGAACCGCTGGTGAAAGGCGTGGACGGCTTGCAGGAGAACTTCGCCGCGCTGCACGGGCGGCTGGAATCCGGCGAGCTCAACATCGGCGCGGGCGAATCCACCATCCTGTATGTGTTGCCGGAGGCGGTGCGCCGTTTCGTGGCCAGCTATCCCGGCATCCATACCAAGCTGCACAACGTCACCGGTCGCGACGGCCTGAAGATGCTGCGCGCCGACGAGATCGACTTCGCGGTCGGTTCCATGCTGGAAGTGCCGGACGACATCATCTATGAACCGGTGGCCCTGTTCGATCCGGTGCTCATCGTGCCACTCGACCATCCGCTTGCGGCCTACGACGAAGTGACGCTGGAAGCGGTGAGCCAGTACGGGATGATCCTGCCGCCGCGTCACCTGTCTACCTGGAACATCGTGAAATATGTGTTCCAGCAGCACAACCTGACTTTCAAGGTGACATTGGAGGCGGGCGGCTGGGAAGTGATCAAGAAATACGTCGAGCTCGGGATGGGGATCTCCATCGTCACAGCGATCTGTCTGACAGGGAGCGAGAAGCTGAAGTGCATCCCGCTGAAGGAATATTTCCCTCAGCGCGGCTATGGCCTCGTCCTGCGCAAGGGCAAGTTCCTGTCGCCGCAGGCGCGGCGCTTCGTCGAGTTGCTGCACGAGGTGTATGGCACCGCCCCGACCATGTGAGCACGGTTCAGTCATCTGATTAAGTCGCTTGACTGAATCGGAAGGCCGGGATTACAGTGCGCGCCCTGCCACTGATTTACGGAGCGCCGGTGAGCCCAGCCAAGAAGCCAAGCTGTCCCCTGATGAACATGGCCCAGCGCCTGTTGGGGCATGAGCCCAGTTCGCAGGAGGAGACACGCTGGCGCCTGTTGCAGGCCGCTTCCGAAGTGTTCGCCGAGGTCGGCTACCGCGCCGCCACCACGCGAGAGATCGCGCGCCGTGCCGAGGTCAACCTCGCCTCCATCCATTACCACTTCGGTGACAAGGCCTCGCTCTACCAGGCGGTCTTCCAGCTGCCCTTCCTGACCGAATGCAACACCTTCGCCACCATCGACGTGGCGAGTACCCCGCTGCGCGATGCGCTGCATGCGCTGTACGGCTGGATGTTCCCGCCCGAGGCGGAGGACGATCCCATGCTGCGCCAGTTCATGCGTCTGCATGCGCGCGAGGAGAGCGATCCCAGCGGGGTGCTGGGCGATTTCATGGTGCAGGCGGTGGCCCCCAACCATGACAAGCTGGTGGCGCTACTGTGCCGCGAACTGGGATTGGCGGCGCCAGACGACGAGGTGCAGCGTCTGGCGTTCAGCCTGCTCGGTCTGGCGATGGTCTATCACCAGAGCGGACGGCGCATGGTCGAAGCCTACGCGCCGCAGTTGCTGAATGGCGCGGCGGCGCACGAGAGCATGGTGCAACGGCTGGCGGGATACGCGCAGGCGCTCATCGAAGGCGAACGAACAAGACGCAAGGGTCAAGCAAAGGAAAACATATGATGAAGACACGACTCCTCGACAACAAGGCGCAGCTCGCCAAACTGGCGGGTTCGGCGCTGCTCATCGGCGGCGGGATCCTCTGGTTCGGCGGCCACAGCGCGGCGGAAGACGGCGCGACGCCGGCTGCAGCGGCGACCGGTCGCCCGGCCCTGACGGTGCGCACGGCGGTGTTGCGCGAAGACAAGTGGGCCGAGACCCTGTCCGCCAACGGCAGCATCCTGCCCTGGCAGGAAGCCATCATCGGTTCGCAACTGCAAGGCGTGCGCATCGCCGAGGTCAAGGTCAGCATCGGTGACCGTGTGCGTCGCGGCGAAGTATTGGCGACGCTGGATAACGCGATCCTGCGCGATGACGACGGATCCCCTCAGGGAAAGATCCTCGCACCGGACGACGGGGTGATCTCATCCGCCAGTGCCAATGTGGGTTCCATGCCGCAGGCCGGTTCAGAACTGTTCCGTCTGATCCGCAAGGGACGTCTGGAATGGCGCGCGGAACTGACGGCGGATGAGCTGATGCGCTTGCGTCGCGGTATGAAGGCGCGCGTGATGCTGGTCGGCGGGCGCACCCTGAGCGGTAACGTGCGCGCCATCTCGCCGTCGGTCGATCCGAATACGCGCTACGGCTATGCGCTGGTGTCGCTGGACGACAGCAACGGCGTGATAGCAGGCGCCTTCGCGCGCGGCACATTCGATGTAAGCGGCGCGCGCAAGGTACGCTGGCTGCCGGCCAGTGCCGTGCTGCAACGCGGCAGCCAGAGTCATGTGCTCGAGGTCGATGCGGAAGGTCGCGTGCACGAGCGCGCGGTCGAGATCGGCCAGCGCAAGGAAGCGCGTATCGAGATCAGTAAAGGCTTGCAGGCCAATGTACCGGTGGTGGAAAGCGGCGGAGCGTTCCTGACCGAAGGTGATCTGGTGCGCGTGGTGAAGGAATAAGCATGAACGTCTCATCTTGGTCTATACGCAATCCGACGCCAGCGATCCTCGCCTTCATCATGCTCACGCTGATGGGGATCATGGGCTTCAAGGCCATGAAGATCCAGCAGTTCCCCGACATCGACCTGCCGACGGTGACCGTGACGGCCTCCTTGCCCGGTGCTTCGCCGGCGCAGATGGAGACCGAGGTGGCGCGCAAGCTGGAGAACTCGCTCGCCAACACGCAGGGGCTGAAACATCTGTACACCAAGGTACAGGACGGCACGGTGATCATCACAGCCGAATTCCGCCTTGAAAAAGGCACGCAGGAAGCGGTAGACGATGTGCGTGCTGCTGTGACGCGAGTGCGCGCCGACCTGCCGCGCGACCTGCGTGACCCGACGGTGGCCAAGGTGGAGCTGGCTGGGTTGCCGATCCTGACGTACACCATATCTTCGCCCAGCATGAGTGAAGAGCAGTTGTCGTGGTTCGTGGACAATGCGGTGACCAAGTCACTGTTGTCAGTACGCGGTGTGGGCGCAGTGGCGCGTGTGGGTGGTGTGACGCGACAGGTCAGCGTGGAGCTCGACCCTGCAAAATTGCTGGCGCTGGATGCGACAGCCTCCGAAGTGTCGCAGCAGTTGCGCCTGATCCAGCAGGAAGCGTCCGGTGGCCGCTCTGACATCGGCGGCATGGAACAATCTGTACGCACCATCGCCACGGTCCAGACTGCGGAAGAGATGGCGAAGATCGAAGTGGTGCTGGCGGACGGACGGCATATCCGGTTGGACCAGGTGGCGACGGTCAGCGACACCATCGCCGAGCGGCGCAGCGCGGCCCTGCTCGACGGACGCGATGTGGTGGGCTTCGAGATCAGCCGCTCGCGCGGCTACGGCGAGGTCGAGGTGGCTGAGGGGGTGGTCAGGGTGCTGGACAAACTGCGCGCCGACCATCCTGATATCGAGATCACGGAAGCGTTCAACTTCGTCGACCCGGTAGAAGAGAACTACGTCGGATCGATGAACCTGCTGTACGAGGGCGCGGCGCTGGCGGTGCTGGTGGTACTGGCCTTTTTGCGCAACGTGCGCGCCACCGTGGTCGCGGCGACCGCCTTGCCGCTGGCGGTGATCCCGACCTTCGCCGTCATGTATTTCATGGGTTTCTCCATCAACGTGGTGACATTGCTGTCGCTGTCGCTAGTGGTCGGCGTGCTGGTGGACGATGCCATCGTCGAGATCGAGAACATCATGCGCCATCTCGAGATGGGCAAGACGCCCTACGAGGCGGCGATGGAGGCGGCGGATGAGATCGGGCTGGCGGTGATCGCCACCACTTTCACGCTGATCGCGGTGTTTCTGCCGACCGCGTTCATGAGCGGCGTGCCGGGCAAATTCTTCGTGCAGTTCGGCTGGACTGCGGCTATCGCGGTGTTCTTCTCGCTGGTGGTGGCGCGTATGCTGACACCGATGATGTCGGCCTACATCCTGCGGCCGCGCGTGTCGCACGCGCTGCCCGGCTGGATCACGCTATACCTCAAGTGGGCCGCGTTCTGTCTCAGGCACCGTGTACTGACTCTGGTCGGTGCAGCGGTGTTCTTCTTCGGATCGTTCGCGCTGGTGCCGCTGCTGCCGACCGGATTCATCCCGCCGGACGACCTGTCGCAGTCGCAGGTGACCATCACCCTGCCGCCTGGCAGCACTTTCGATCAGACTTACCGTATGGCGGAACGCACGCGCGAGATCGTGGCGCAGAACCCGCACGTGAAGCTGATATATACCGCCATCGGCGGCGGCAGCGCGGGTGGCGACCCGTTCGCGCCACAGGGAGCGGCCGATGTGCGCAAGGCAGTGCTGACCCTCAATTTCACGCCGCGCCAGCAGCGCGAGATCAAAAAACAGGACATCGAGAGCCAGCTGCGCGAGGCCTTGCAGGTGCTGCCGGGCGTGCGCGTCAAAGTCGGCCTGGGCGGCTCCAACGACAAATACATCCTGGTGCTGGCCGGCGAGAACGGCCAGGTATTGGGCGAGCATGCGCAGAAGGTGATGCGCGAGTTGCGCACCATCCCCGGCATCGGCAACGTCACCTCGACTTCCAGCCTGGTGCGTCCGGAGCTGGTGGTGAGGCCTGACTTCGCGCGCGCCGCCGACCTCGGAGTTACCACGGCGGCCATCGCGGACACCCTGCGCATCGCTACGGCGGGAGATTACGACCAGTCGCTGGCCAAGCTCAATCTGTCGGACCGACAGATCCCGGTGGTGGTGAAGCTGCGTCCAGATGCGCGGCAGGATATCGATCTGCTGTCACGTCTGGTGGTGCCGGGTGCGCGCGGACCGGTGATGCTGGGCAATGTGGCCGACTTGAGCATAGAGAGCGGGCCGTCCGAGATCGACCGCTATGACCGCATGCGCAACATCAACTTCGAGATCGAGCTCAACCAGCAGCCGTTGGGCGAGGTGGAGGCCCGAGCGCTGGCCTTGCCCAGCCTGAAGGACCTTCCACAGGGGGTGAGCGTGGCGACGGTGGGCGACGCGGAGGCGATGGGCGAACTGTTCCAGAGCTTCAGCCTGGCTATGCTGACCGGCGTGCTGTGCATCTACATCGTGTTGGTGCTGCTGTTCAAGGACTTCATGCAGCCGACCACCATCCTGGCGGCGCTGGTGCTGTCGGTGCCGGGCGCGTTCCTTGCGCTGTTCATCACGCATACCGCGCTGTCCATGCCGTCCATGATCGGTCTGATCATGCTGATGGGTATCGCCACCAAGAACTCCATCCTGCTGGTGGAATACGCCATCGTGTCGCGCCGCAAACGCGGCATGAACCGGGCGGAGGCGCTGCTCGACGCCTGCAAGAAGCGCGCGCGCCCCATCGTGATGACCACGCTGGCGATGGGCGCAGGCATGATGCCGGTGGCACTGGGTATCGGCGTCGATCCCAGCTTCCGCTCGCCGATGGCGATCGTGGTGATCGGCGGCCTGATCACCTCCACCTTCCTCAGCCTGCTGGTGATCCCGGTGGTGTTCACCTATGTGGACGACGCCATCCAGTGGATGCTCAGGATGGTGAACAGGCTGCGTAGGTATCCGGCAACCGCAA
Source organism: Sideroxyarcus sp. TK5 (assembly GCF_054601595.1). Taxonomy (NCBI): domain Bacteria; kingdom Pseudomonadati; phylum Pseudomonadota; class Betaproteobacteria; order Nitrosomonadales; family Gallionellaceae; genus Sideroxyarcus; species Sideroxyarcus sp. TK5. The sequence goes on from NZ_BAAHSJ010000001.1 coordinate 99,695, forward strand.
GCGAGGCAAAGGCAGGTTGAGGGTGCCTGGGGGTGTTGTTATACTCCCGCGCGATATGGCCCATCGGACGGCGATAATGGACAAGGAGAGAGAGTAATGAATCTGGAACAAGCACGCTTCAACATGATCGAGCAACAGATCCGCCCGTGGGATGTGCTCGATCCCCGCGTCCTGGAACTGCTGAAGGTGGTGCGCCGCGAACAGTTCGTACCGGCGGACAGCAAAGGGTTGGCTTTTGCCGATACCGAGATCGCGCTGGGACACGGCGCAAGCATGTGGCAACCCAAGATCGAGGCGCGCGCGGTGCAGGCGCTGGCGCTGCGACCGACCGACAACGTACTGGAGATCGGCACCGGCAGCGGTCACCTGACCGCCCTGCTGGCGCGCCTGTCCGCGCAGGTGACCAGCGTGGAGATCGAGCCGGAACTGAGCGCTGCCGCCGCGCGCAATCTGGCGACGCACAACATCGACAATGTCACGCTGCAGGTGGGCGATGCCGCACAGGGATGGGGCGAGGCTGAATATGATGCGATCATGCTGACCGGATCAGTGCCGGTGCTGCCGGAAGCCTACAAGCAGCAACTGAAGGTCGGCGGACGTTTGTTCGCCATCGTCGGTGATGCACCGGCGATGCGAGCGCAACTCATCACACGCACCGGTGCCGATTCCTTCGAAACAAAACAACTGTTTGAGACGGTCGTGGCACCGCTGCGCAACGCGACACAGCCGCAACGTTTCGTATTCTGAAGTCCGATCGCTACACACGCTTGCCTCACTTGGGGTAAGCGTTTAATATTAGCCATTTCTAATATTCTAATGGAGTGCCTCATGAAACCGTCCAGAACCCTATTGAGCGCGATGCTGGCCACAGTGTTTGCCGCGCCGGCTTCGGCGGCCGATCTGATAGACATCTACCGCGCCGCCCAGACGCAGGACGCAGTGTTCGCGGCGGCGCGCGCGGCGCAGCAGGCCGGGCAGGAAAAAATGAGCCAGGGTCGTGCGCTGCTGATGCCCAGCGTCAATCTGAATGCCAATACCGCATACAACGATGTGAACGCACCCTACGGTGCCAACAAATACAACAGCCACGGCTATGGCGTGACGGTCACGCAGCCGCTGTTCCGCGAGCAGAACTGGGCCATGTACAACCAGTCCGAACTGCAGGTCGCCATCTCCGACGCGCAGTTCAAAGCCGCGCAGCAGGACGTCATCCTGCGCAGCGCGCAAGCCTATTTCGACGTACTGATCGCTCAGGACACGGTGCAGTTGATCGCCGCGCAGAAATCCGCCATAGCGCAGCAACTGGAACAGGCCAGACGCAACTTCGAAGTGGGTACGGCCACCATCACCGATACCTACGAAGCACAAGCCCGCTATGACCTGATCCTGGCGCAGGAGCTTGCTGCCGCCAGTGACCTGGAAGTAAAGCGCCGCGATCTGCAGCAACTGATCAATGCGGATCTCCCGCCGCTGAACGTGCTGGGTGCGGGATTCGACCCGGTCGCCCCGGAACCGGCTGACGCGCAGAAGTGGGTGGAGGATGCGATGGTCAACAACGTGCAGGTCAAGATCGCCGAAGCGGCTTACGAACTGGCAGACGAAGAAGTATCGCGCAATCGCGGCGGCCACCTGCCGACGCTGGATCTGGTGGGCAACTATGCCAAGAGCACCGGCTGCGCCTTCACCACTTGCGGAGAAACGCGCAGCACTTCGGTCGGTCTGCAACTGAACCTGCCGCTGTTCCAGGGCGGGGCGACGCAGTCCAAGTGGCGCGAGGCAGATGCCAACCGCGAGAAGGCCAAGCAGGATCTGGAGAATGCTCGCCGCAGCGTTGCTGTGCAGACGCGTCAGGCCTATCTTGGCGTGGCGACCGGCATCGCCCAGGTGCAGGCGCTGCAGCAGGCACTGAAATCAAGCGAGAGTCTGCTGGCGGCCAGCAAGCTGGGGCAGGAAGTCGGCGTGCGCACCAGCCTCGACGTGCTCAATGCGCAACAGCAGATGTACGCGACACGTCGAGACCTGTACCAGGCGCAATACAACTATCTGGTCAGCCAGCTGCGCCTGAAAGCGGCGGCGGGGAGTCTGCAGGAAGCCGATTTGGAGCGGGTGAACCAGGCGTTGCACTGATAGCGGAGTGTGAGGCGGGACAGCAGGGCGGCGCAGCGATGCGCCGCCCTGTGTTTTTAGCTGCGATCCTTAAGCAGCCCGAGCAGATATTTGCCGTATGCGTTCTTGGCCAGCGGCTGGGCCAGCGCTTCCAGAGCCGAGGCCGAGATGTAGTTGCGGCGGAAGGCGATCTCTTCCGGACAGGCGATCTTAAGTCCCTGCCGTTTTTCCAGTGTCTGGATGAACATCGACGCCTCCAGCAGCGATTCGTGTGTGCCGGTGTCCAGCCAGGCATAGCCGCGCCCCATCACCTGCACGTCCAGCTTGCCGCGTTCCAGATAGATCTGGTTCACGGTGGTGATCTCCAGTTCGCCGCGCGCCGAGGGTTTGATCGACTTGGCGATGTCGACCACGTCGTTATCGTAGAAATACAGGCCGGTCACGGCATAGCTGGACTTGGGTTTGACCGGCTTCTCCTCGATGCTGAGCGCGCGACCCTGCGCATCGAAATCGACCACGCCGTAACGCTCGGGATCCTGCACGTGATAGGCGAACACGGTGCCGCCTTCGGTCTTGTTGGCGGCGGCGGTCAGCAGGTCCTCGAACTTGTGGCCGTAGAAGATGTTGTCGCCCAGCACCAGCGAGCAGCCATCGTTGCCGATGAACGACTCGCCGATGATGAACGCCTGCGCCAGACCGTCCGGCGAAGGCTGCACTGCATAAGAGAAATTGATTCCCCACTGCGAACCGTCGCCCAGCAACTGCTCGAAACGCGGCGTGTCCTGCGGGGTGGAGATAATCAGGATGTCGCGTATCCCTGCCAGCATCAGCGTGGTCAGCGGGTGGTAGATCATCGGCTTGTCGTAGATCGGCAAGAGCTGCTTGGAGACGGGCAAGGTCACCGGATAGAGACGGGTGCCGGAACCGCCGGCGAGGATGATGCCTTTCATCAGAGGCTCCTGTTCGTATAGTTTTGTTCGACCCAGTTCTGGTATTCCCCGCTGGTCACGCCGCGCACCCAGTCGTCGTTCGCCAGATACCATTCCACCGTCTTGCGCAGCCCGGTCTCGAAAGTCTCCAGCGGTTTCCAGCCCAGTTCGCGTTCGATCTTGCCGGCGTCGATGGCGTAGCGCTTGTCGTGGCCGGGACGGTCGGGAACATAGGTCTTCAGGCGCGCATGCGGTGCACCCTGCGGACGCAGTTCGTCGAGGATGGCGCAGATCGCATCCACCACCTCGAGGTTGGTCTTCTCGTTCCAGCCGCCGATGTTGTAGGTCTCGCCCAGCCGGCCGCGTTCCAGCACGGTGCGCAGAGCGCGTGCATGATCGTCCACATACAGCCAGTCGCGGACGTTGTCGCCCTTGCCGTAGATGGGCAGCGGCTTGCCGTTGCAGGCATTGCGGATCATCAAGGGGATCAGCTTCTCGGGGAAGTGATAGGGGCCGTAGTTGTTCGAGCAGTTGGTGGTCACCACCGGCAGGCCGTAGGTGTGATGCCAGGCGCGCACCAGATGGTCGCTCGATGCCTTGCTCGCGGAATAGGGCGAGTTCGGCTCATAGGCGGTCTCCTCGGTGAAGAAGCCGTCATCGCCCAGGCTGCCATACACCTCGTCGGTCGAGATGTGGTGGAAGCGGAAGCCGGCCTTCTTGTCGCCATCCAGCCCGTTCCAGTACTGGCGCGCCGCTTCCAGCAGGGTATAGGTGCCGACGATGTTGGTCTGGATGAATGCTGCCGGGCCGGTGATCGAGCGGTCCACATGCGACTCCGCCGCCAGGTGCATCACCGCATCCGGCTGGTGCTCGCGGAACACGCGCGCCACTTCGGCCGCGTCGCAGATATCCACTTTCTCGAACGCGTAGCGCGGGGAGGTGGAGACCGGGGCCAGCGATTGCAGATTGCCGGCATAGGTCAGCTTGTCGATGTTGACCACGCGATGCGGGGTATCGTTGATGAACTGCCGGATGACGGCAGAGCCAATGAATCCGGCACCGCCGGTGACTAGGATGGTTTTCATGCGGAGGATTATATCCGAGCGAAGGTGCCGGACCGGCAGGCTATAATCCGCCGCGTTCCAGGTACGAAAGCATCCCCCAATGAAAGCCATCCCGACGGAAATCCCCAATCTGCTGATCATCGAGCCCAAAGTGTTCGGCGACAGCCGCGGCTTCTTCTACGAGAGCTTCAACCGGCGCATGTTCCGCGAGATCACCGGCATCGATGCCGACTTTGTGCAGGACAACCACTCGCGTTCCGCGCGCGGCGTGCTGCGCGGCCTGCATTACCAGATCAAACAGCCGCAGGGCAAACTGGTGCGCGTGGTGCGCGGCAGGGTGTTTGACATCGCCGTCGATCTGCGCCGTGCCTCGGCGACCTTCGGCAAGTGGGTCGGCGTGGAGCTGAGCGAGGAGAACAACCGCCAGCTGTGGATACCACCCGGCTTCGCCCACGGCTTCGTGGTGCTCTCCGACAGCGCCGACTTCCTCTACAAGACCACCGACTACTGGGCGCCCGAACACGAGCGCTGCATCATCTGGAACGATCCCGACCTGGCTATCGACTGGCAGCTGGACGGCATCGTGCCGCAGCTTTCGGCCAAGGACCAGCAGGGCAAACGCTTGGCCGAAGCGGAGACCTTCGTATGAGGACCATCCTGCTCACCGGCATGAACGGCCAGGTCGGCTGGGAACTGCAGCGCACCCTCGCTCCGCTGGGCAGGGTGGTCGCACTCGACGCGGAAGACCTCGACCTCGCCGACGCGCGAGCTATCCGCCGCAAGGTGCGCGAAGTGCAGCCGCACATCATCGTCAATCCCGCCGCCTACACCGCCGTGGACAAGGCAGAATCCGAGCCCGAGCTGGCGATGGCCATCAACGGCATCGCCCCCGGCGTGTTCGCCGAAGAGACGCGCGCCCTTGATGCCCTGCTGGTGCACTACTCCACCGACTACGTGTTCGACGGGCGCAAGGACGGCCCCTATGTCGAAGACGATGCGCCCAACCCGCTCGGCGTCTACGGCAGGACCAAACTGGCCGGGGAGGAAGCGGTGCGCGCCGCCGGCTGCCGCCACCTCATCCTGCGCACCAGTTGGGTCTATGGCGCACGCGGCAAGAACTTCCTGCTCACAATTCTCAAGCTGGCGAAAGAGCGCAGCGAACTGCGCATCGTGGACGACCAGATCGGTGCCCCCACCTGGAGCCGCACGCTGGGCGAAGTCACCGCGCAGATGCTTGCGCAACTGCATGCGCCGGGTCGCGCGCCGTCCGAACTGCAAAAGCTTTACGGCACCTATCACCTCACTTCGGAGGGCGCAGTTTCCTGGTATGGCTTCACGGCGGAGATTTTGTGTCAGGCCAATGCGCGGCCGGAACCGGCGTTGCATCCCATCCCCACGCGCGACTACCCCACATCTGCCGTGCGGCCGGCCAACTCGCGCTTGTCCTGCGACAGACTGCTGAACACTTTCGGCCTAAGCGGCGGCGACTGGCAGGACAACTTGCGGCTCTGCCTGCAAGAATTGCGGAACGCATAAGGGAAGAACATGGCAGACAACAATCCGAACAAATCGGCCAATGTGGTGTGGCATCACGCCACCGTGACGCGCGAACGGCGCGAAACGATGAACGGCCATCGCAGTGTGATCCTGTGGTTTACCGGCCTTTCCGGTGCCGGCAAATCCACGCTCGCGCACGCGGTAGAAGAGGCGCTGCATTGCATGGGTTGCCGCACCATCGTGCTGGATGGCGACAACGTGCGTCACGGGCTGTGCGCTGACCTCGGATTTTCCAATGAGGATCGCGTGGAGAACATCCGCCGTATCGGGGAGTTGTCCAAACTGTTCGTTGAAACCGGTGTGATCGTACTGACCGCCTTCATCTCGCCATTCCGCAGTGATCGCGAGCGCGTGCGTTCGCTGGTGCCGCACGGGGATTTCCTGGAAATCTATTGCAATTCTCCGCTGGAAGTGTGCGAACAGCGCGATGTGAAGGGGATGTACAAACGTGCGCGCGCCGGCGAGATCAAGGACTTCACCGGCATCTCCTCGCCCTACGAAGCTCCGGACAACCCCGAATTGGCAGTGGAGACGAGTGTACTGAGTATCGAGGAATCGGTATCGATGGTTATGCGCTTGCTGCGCGAGCGCGGCATAGTCAAAGATTGAACGCGATATCATCAGATCAAGGGATGATGGGGCGATGATCCTCATGCCCAATAGAAAATCTATCTCGAGTGAGTTAGAAAAGGAGTGACCGTTGCGGTCGCTCGTTCCGTTGCGCCACGATTGGCATTGGCGAATCGCAGGCCGCACGCTCCCATCTGGCGTAGCGCTGAATCATCCTGTAACAGCGCCCCCACTTTCCGTATTAGTTCGTCAGCATCCTGCACACGCAGCGCGGCACCGCAGGCGATGGCCTGTTCGGTGGCGTCGTTGAAATTGAAGGTGTGCGGGCCGATGAGTACCGGCGTGCCGCAGGCGGCAGCTTCGATCAGGTTCTGTCCGCCCAGCGGTAACAGGCTGCCTCCGATGAAGGCGACGTCGCTCGCGGCATAGTAGGCGAACATCTCGCCCATGCTGTCGCCCAGCACCACTTGGGTGTGAGCGGCGATCGTTTCGTCGTCGCTGCGGCGCTGCATGCGCAGATTGTGCTGTTCGATCAGGCGGGCGACTTCGTCGAAGCGTTGCGGGTGGCGCGGGACGATGACGGTGAGCAGGTCCGGGATGGCGGCGTGTCGCAGCGCATCGAGCAGAAGCCTCTCTTCCCCCTCGCGCGTGCTGGCAGCCAAGAATATCAGGCGCTCTTCCCCGAAGCGATGGCGCAACTGCGCACCGAGTTCAAGCATTGCGGCGGGCGGTTCGATGTCGTACTTGAGGTTGCCCATCACCGAGATTTCTTTTCCGCACAGCGCCTTGAGCCGCGCCGCATCCGCTTCGGTCTGCGCTGCGATGTGGCTGAGCGATAGCAGGGCATCGCGGGTGAGCTGCACGAAGCGCGCGTATTTGCGTGCCGAGCGTTCGGACAGGCGCGCATTGAGCAACAGCAGGGGCACTTTCGTGTCGCGACATCCCTGGATGAGGTTGAACCAGATCTCGGTCTCCAGCAGCACGCCCGCCTGCGGGCGGAAATGGCGCAGGAAGCGGCGCACCGCGAACGGGTAGTCATAGGGCAGGTACACGCGCAGCACGTCGTCGCCGTACAGTTGTTCGCTGGCAGCGCGGCCGGTGGGGGTCGTGTGGGTGAGCAGGAGCTGGTGCTGCGGGTAACGCTCGCGCAGGGCGCGCACCAGCGTGGCGGCGGCGCGTGTCTCGCCGACCGAGACGGTGTGTAGCCAGATCACCGGCTTGTCGCTACGCACGTTGTAGCGTCCGAAGCGCTCGCCGATGTGGCGCAGGTATTCCGGCTGTCTGCGCGCGCGCCACAGCAGATGCAGCAGCGCGTAGGGTAGCAGCAGCCACAGCAGCAGGGTGTAGGCGAGGCGGTTGTCGAGGAGTTTCATGCGCGCTCTCCCAGCGCACGCGCCAGTTGCTGCATCACGTCTTCGACTTCGATCAGCGCCATCGCGCCGGGGTGGTGCACCCGCGTGTTCCAGGGCAGGTGCGCAGGGTCTTTGCCGAGGAATTCACGCGCCGCGTCGGCATAGCTGTCGATGCAATACCCGGTGCGCTGGTAGGGGCCGGTGAGGCGTGCCGGGGCGACGGCGTAGAGGCCGACCACCGGCGTGTCCACGGCGCGCGCGAGATGCACGGCGGCGGTGTCAGGGGCGATCAGCACGTCCGCTTCGGCGAGTACGGCAGCTAGTTGTTTCGGAGTGGTGCGGCCGCACAGGTTCAGGGTGTGGCGCGGCGCGACCTTGGCCAGTCGTTCGCAGATCGTGCGTTCGTCGGGGGCGTTGCCGCCGGTGATGACGATGCCGCAGTCGAAGAACTTGACCGCCAGTTCGATCACCTTGGCATAGCGCGGTGTCAGCCAGTTGCGCTCCATCTTGCTGGATACCGGATGCAGGGCGATCAGCGGGCGCGGCAACGTGGCGAGCTTTTCCTGCGCCCAGGCGCGGTCGGCGTGGGAGAGCGGCAGTTCCCATTCTGCGCTAGCCGGTGCGCCGGTCAGTTCGCGGGCGAAGGCGAGGAAGCTGTCGACCAGATGTTCGTCCGCAAAGCGGATGCGGCGGTTGCAGAACAGCCATTGCCCTTCACGCGCGCGGGTGCGGTCGAAGCCGATCTTGAGCGGGGCGCGCAATGCGGGGTAGAGCAGGTTGATGCGCAGGTTGGCCTGCATCGCCAGTACCGCGTCGAAACGCTGTGCGCGGAGCAGACGGTAGCAGGCGCGATAATCGGACAGGCTGCGCGGTTTCTCCATTACCAGGAAATTCACGCCTTCCATGCCTTCGAGCAGGGCATGGGCGAGCGGGCTGGTGACCCAGGTCAGCTTCGCATCCGGCAGGGCGCGGCGCAGCGCGCCCACGGCGGCGGCGGCCATCGTCACATCGCCCAGCGCGGAGAAGCGGACGATGGCGATGTGCGGCGAAGTGGGGAGCGGTGCGGTCACTTGTTGAGATTGGAGGAAATAGGGCGATATTGTAGCCAAAACCCCCGCATCGTGGCTTGACACGGTTCGTTCGGGCCTGTGTAATGCCGCCCGTTCAACGATTGAACACAGACGAATGCTCGACGAAAACACACACTACACGCTGCTTAAAACGCTGGAAGAGAACCCGGGTTTGTCCCAGCGCGATCTGGCAAAAAAACTGGGCATCAGTCTCGGCAAGGTCAACTATTGCCTGAATGCACTGGTTGAAAAGGGAAGTGTGAAAATCAACAACTTTCGCAACAACAATAACAAGCTGGCCTATGCTTACCTGCTGACGCCGAGCGGGATCGAGCAGAAGGCGCGCATGACCGTGGACTTTCTCAAGGCCAAAGTGCAGGAATACGAGCGACTCAAGGCTGAGATCGAAGAATTGCAGCACGAAGCAGAACAACAAAATCAGGCGAGTAAACAAGCATGAAATTGATACCGACCATCTTGTGCGGCGGAGCCGGTTCGCGGTTATGGCCCGTATCCAGAGAAGCGCATCCCAAGCCTTTCATCCGTTTGGCAGATGGACAAAGTCTGCTGCAAAAAGCCTGGTTGCGTGGCGCAGTGTTGCCGCAGGTGACAGAGATGCTGACCGTCACCAACCGCGAATTGTTCTTCAAGACTGAAGACGAATACAGCGAGGTCTCGGGCCCGGTTGGGAAAACGAATCTACCGAACCGATATATCCTGGAGCCGTTCGGACGCAATACAGCGCCTGCGATTGCTGCGGCAGCCATGCAGATTGCTGAGAAACACGGCGAAGACGCGTGCCTGCTGGTGTTGGCCGCGGATCACCTCATCGCGGATCAGACAGCTTTCGCCGAGGCAGTTGCCAGCGCATTTGGCTTGGCACAACAAGGCAAATTAGTGACCTTCGGTATTCGGCCGGACCGGCCGGAAACGGGATTTGGCTATATCGAAGCTGATGGCAACGAGGTCAAACGCTTCGTTGAAAAACCCGACTTCAAAACAGCGGGTGAATATCTGGCATCCGGCCGCTTCCTTTGGAACTCCGGCATGTTCTGTTTCCAGGCGGGAGCGATGCTGAAGGAAATGCAGTTGCACTGCCCGAGGGTGCTGGAGGCAGTCAAGCGCAGCATCACCGTCTCCAAAAAGATGGAAGGGGAGGCAGTGAGCCAGCTTGAACTGGATGCGGACACATTCAAGGAAGTTCCTGATGACTCGATCGACTATGCCTTGATGGAGAAGTCGGCGAACGTAGCTGTCGTGGCCTGCGAGATCGGCTGGAGCGACATTGGCTCGTGGTCTGCCTTGGGGGACCTGACGGCAGCCGATGCAGCGGGCAATCGGGTCGAAGGCGAAGCGATACTGTATGAAGCGAGCAACTGTTACATACAGAGTGCAGATCGTTTGGTCGCCGCAGTCGGCGTAAAAGATCTGGTCATCATCGATACGCCGGATGCGCTGCTGGTCGCGGACCGCAACAGCTCGCAGAACGTCAAACATGTCTTCGCCAAACTCAAGGCGGAGGGGCACGAAGCGCACCGATTGCATTCGACCGTGCACCGTCCCTGGGGGACTTACACCGTGTTGGAAGAAGGTTCCCATTTCAAGATCAAGCGCATCGAAGTCAAGCCCGGTGCCAGTCTCAGCTTGCAGATGCATCACCATCGCAGCGAACACTGGATCGTTGTCAGCGGCATGGCAAAGGTGGTCAACGGCCAACAAGAGTTGTATGTGCAGACCAACGAATCGACCTACATTCCTGCCGGCCACAAACACCGGCTGGAAAATCCCGGCATGTTGCCGCTGGTGATGATCGAGGTGCAGAGCGGCGAATATCTGGGCGAAGACGATATCGTCCGCTTCGATGACAAATACGGCAGGGCCCCGCAATGACGCTCACATGTTTCAAGGCATATGACATTCGCGGCAAGCTCGGCGAAGAACTGAACGACGACATCGCCTACCGTATAGGCCGTGCGTATGCGCAGCATCTCGGTGCAGGGCGCGTGGTGGTTGGCGGCGATGTGCGACCGACCAGCGCCACGCTCAAGCAGGCCCTGGCCGATGGCCTGAAGGACGGCGGCGCGGATGTCATCGACATCGGCATGACCGGTACCGAAGAGATCTACTTCGCCGCCTTCCATCTGGATGTGGACGGCGGCATCGAAGTCACCGCCAGCCATAACCCGATGGACTATAACGGTATGAAGCTGGTTGCGCGCGGCGCGGTACCCATCAGCGGGGATACCGGACTCAAAGCCATCCAGACTTTGGCCGAAACAAACCAGTTCGGTCCGGCAGGCAAGCGCGGAGCGCTGACGCAATCCTCGATCCTCAATCCTTTTGTAGATCATCTGCTGACCTACATTGAGGCGGCTGCCATCAAGCCCCTCAAGTTGGTGGTGAATGCCGGCAACGGCGCGGCAGGCCATGTGATCGACGAGATCGAAGTGCGCTTCAAAGCACTCAACATCCCCGTCACCTTCATCAAGGTCCACCACGAGGCGGATGGAAGTTTCCCCAACGGCATTCCCAATCCCCTGCTGCCGGAGAATCGTGCAGCCACAAGCGATGCCGTCAAATCGCACGGCGCGGACATGGGCATCGCCTGGGACGGCGACTTCGATCGCTGCTTCCTGTTCGACGAGCGGGGCGAGTTCATCGAAGGCTATTACATCGTCGGACTATTGGCCGCAGCATTCCTTGCCAAGCATCCGGGCGAGAAGATCATCCACGATCCGCGACTTACCTGGAACACCATCGATGTAGTGAAGGAAGCCGGCGGTGTGCCCATCCAGTCCAAGACCGGTCACGCTTTCATCAAGGAGCGCATGCGCGCCGAGAACGCCATCTACGGCGGCGAGATGAGCGCGCATCACTATTTCCGCGACTTTGCCTACTGCGACAGCGGCATGATACCGTGGCTGCTGGTGAGCGAACTGTTGAGCCGTAGCGGCAAACGACTGTCGCAACTGGTGGACGAACGCATAGGGGCTTATCCGTGCAGCGGCGAAATAAACTACCGTGTGAGCGATGTAAAGCAGACCATCGAGCGTATCTTGCGGCATTATCTGCCGCAGGAGCCGAAAGTCGACCGCACCGATGGTGTGAGCGTCGAATTCGCGGAATGGCGTTTCAATCTGCGGGGCTCGAATACGGAGCCGTTGCTGCGTTTGAATGTTGAGGCGCGCAGGGATGCGGGATTGATGAAAGCGCGCGTGGCCGAGATTGCAGGGCTGATTGAAATGAGTGTTTGAGAATTAACGATCGATTAGGAGAATACTTTGAGCAAGAAAAAAGTTGCTTTGATTACGGGTGTCACAGGACAGGATGGCGCATATCTCGCCGAAATGTTGTTGGACAAGGGTTACGAGGTGCACGGTATCAAGCGTCGCAGCTCATTGTTCAATACGGGGCGCATCGACCATCTGTTCCATGATGTTCATGAGTCGGGCAAACCCTTCTTCTTGCATCACGGTGATATGACTGACTCTTCCAGTCTGACGCATATCATCCAGAAAGTTCAGCCCGACGAAATCTACAACCTGGCCGCGCAGAGCCATGTGGCCGTTTCGTTCGAAGAGCCTGAATACACAGCCAACTCCGACGCGCTGGGCGCATTGCGTATCCTCGAAGCGATCCGCATCCTCGGTCTGACCAAAAAGACGCGTTTCTACCAGGCTTCGACTTCCGAGTTGTATGGCCTTGTGCAGGAAATTCCGCAGAAAGAGACCACACCGTTCTATCCGCGCAGTCCATACGCAGTGGCGAAACTGTATGCCTACTGGATCACCGTCAACTACCGCGAAGCCTATGGCATCTATGCCTGCAACGGTATCCTGTTCAACCACGAAAGCCCGATCCGCGGCGAGACCTTCGTCACCCGCAAGATCACCCGTGCTCTGGCACGTATCAAGCTGGGGCTGCAAGAATGCCTGTATCTGGGCAATATGGATTCCCTGCGCGACTGGGGGCATGCCAAAGACTACGTCGAGATGCAGTGGTTGATGCTGCAACAAGACAAGCCGGAAGATTTCGTAATTGCAACCGGTGTGCAATACAGCGTTCGTGATTTCGTCAATGCCGCAGCTAAAGAACTGGGTATGGCGATCACCTGGAAAGGCGAGGGTGTGGATGAGAAGGGCTACGATGCCTCAGGCAAGTGTATCGTTGCTGTCGACCCGCGCTATTTCCGTCCGACTGAAGTCGAAACGCTGCTGGGCGATGCAAGCAAGGCAAAAACCAAGCTGGGCTGGACGCCTAAGATCAGCTTCGACGAGCTGGTCGCCGAGATGGTGCGCGAGGACCTGAAGGGGGCGGAGCGTGACGAGCTGGTGAAAAAGCACGGTTACGCAGCGTTCAATCCGCACGAATAAGATTCAGCCCATGAGCAAGAAAAGACTCCTGTTGACGGGCGGTGGCGGCATGGTCGGGCGCAATCTGCTCGAGCATCCTGCCATCGGCGAGTTCGAAGTCCTCGCGCCTCGCAGTGCCGAATTGGACCTGTGCAACTTCAATGAAGTGCAAGCCTATCTGCGCGCGCACCAGCCGGACATGGTCATCCACGCGGCAGGCAAGGTGGGCGGTATCCAGGCCAACATGCGCGAGCCGGTGGGCTTCCTGCTGGAGAACCTCGACATGGGGCGCAACATCGTTTGGGCCTCGCGCCAGGCGGGCGTCAAACAACTGCTCAATCTGGGCAGCTCCTGCATGTATCCGCGCAACCACAACGAGCCATTGAAGGAAGACCTGGTACTCAAGGGCGAGTTGGAGCCGACCAACGAAGGCTATGCACTGGCCAAAGTGGTTACGGCACGGCTGTGCGAATACATCATGCGCGAAGATGCCAGCTATCAGTACAAAACACTCATTCCCTGCAATCTCTACGGACGCTACGACAAATTCGATCCGGCGCATTCCCACCTGATTCCGGCAATCATCCATAAAGTCCATCAGGCCAAGCAAAACGGGCAGGAATCGGTGGAAATATGGGGCGACGGTACAGCCCGGCGCGAGTTCATGTACTCGGGTGATTTGGCGGATGCTCTGGTTCGAGCGATCAAAGAATTCGAAGTGCTGCCCGCCATGATGAACATCGGCCTGGGGCATGACTACACCATCAACGAGTATTACCAAGCGGCGGCAGACGTGATGGGATACACAGGCGTTTTCGCCCATGATCTGAGCAAACCCGTCGGCATGGCGCGCAAACTGGTCAGCGTAGAGCGCCAGTTGGCTTGGGGGTGGCGTGCACAGAATGAGTTACGCAGCGGTATCGAAAAAACATACGACTATTATCTAAGGGAGTTTTTGCAATGAGTTTCAAGTTTCCGTTAGCTACAGCCTCCTGGGGGCAAGAAGAACTCGATGCGATGCAGCGGGTTATCGCGTCCGGCATGTTCACCATGGGCGCGAACGTGCAGGCATTCGAGCGCGATTTCGCCAAATATGTCGACAGCAAATATTGCGTGATGGTGAACTCGGGTTCATCTTCGAACCTGCTGATGGTGGCGGCATTGTTCTACACGCAGAATGGAAAGTTGAAGTTGAAGCGCGGCGACGAGGTGATTGTGCCCGCCGTATCCTGGAGCACTACCTACTATCCGCTGTATCAGTACGGCCTGAAGATCAAGTTCGTCGACATCGATCTGAATACCCTGAACTACGATCTGGAGCAACTGGAACAGGCGGTCACCGACAAAACGCGCATGATCATGGCCGTGAACCTGCTGGGCAACCCCAACGACTTCGACCGCATCAACAAGATAATCGGCGGGCGCGACATCGTGCTGATGGAAGACAACTGCGAATCCATGGGGGCTCGATTCAACGGTAAGCATGCCGGCACCTTTGGTGTGATGGGCAGCTACAGCTCGTTCTTCAGTCACCACATCTCCACCATGGAAGGCGGCCTCATCGTCACCGACGATGAAGAGCTGTATCAGATTCTGCTGTCGTTGCGCGCGCACGGTTGGACCCGCAATCTACCCAAACATAATCTGGTCTGCAGTGAGAAGAGCGATGATCCATTCGAGGAATCGTTCCGTTTCGTGTTGCCCGGTTATAACGTTCGTCCGCTGGAAATGGAAGGTGCATTGGGCGTAGAACAGGTGAAACGGCTGCCACACATGGTTGAGGAGCGTCGAAAGAATGGCAAGCTGCTGCAAGCCGCCTTGGCCAATCACCCTGACATCATCATTCAGCAAGAGATCGGCGAGAGCAGTTGGTTCGGTTTCAGCCTGGTGATCCGTCCCGGCAGCAAACTTACGCGCAAGGAATTGGTGATGAAGCTGAATGATTTGGGGTTCGAATGTCGTCCAATCGTGGCGGGTAACTTCGCCAAGAATGAGGTAGTGAAATACTTCGACTCTGAAGTGCACGGCACATTGAAGAATGCCGATCACATCGATCAAAACGGCCTGTTCGTGGG
Organism: Sideroxyarcus sp. TK5; assembly: GCF_054601595.1. Taxonomy (NCBI): domain Bacteria; kingdom Pseudomonadati; phylum Pseudomonadota; class Betaproteobacteria; order Nitrosomonadales; family Gallionellaceae; genus Sideroxyarcus; species Sideroxyarcus sp. TK5. The sequence goes on from NZ_BAAHSJ010000001.1 coordinate 114,770, forward strand.
CAATCATCACTACCCGATTCCGGAAGCATTCGAGTCGTTGGCCAAGCTATAAGGAGAAGTAAAGTGAAGGCTGTCATTCTTGCAGGCGGACTTGGTACGCGGATCAGTGAAGAAACGTCCGTTCGCCCTAAACCCATGGTCGAAATCGGCGGCAAGCCCGTGTTGTGGCACATCATGAAAACTTATTCTGCACACGGCATTCACGATTTCGTGATCTGCTGCGGCTACAAGGGATATGTGATCAAGGAATATTTCGCCAACTACTTCCTGCATATGTCGGATGTGACTTTCGACATGGAGCACAACAAGATGGAAGTACATCAGCGTTATGCCGAGCCATGGAAGGTGACGCTAGTGGATACCGGCGAAGAAACGATGACCGGCGGTCGATTGAAACGCGTGGCGGACTACGTCAAGGATGAAGAGGCATTCTGCTTTACCTATGGCGACGGTGTAAGCGATGTGAATATCACCGAGCTGATCGCCTTCCACAAGGCGCAAAAAGTCAAAGCCACGCTGACCGCCACCTTGCCGCCCGGGCGGTTTGGGGCGCTGGACATGGTGGGCAACAAGGTCAATAGCTTCCGCGAAAAGCCGCAGGGTGATGGCGCTATGATCAATGGCGGTTTTTTTGTGTTGTCGCCTGAAGTTATCGACTACATCGCGGACGACAAGACTACTTGGGAGCGCGGTCCGATGGAACGGCTCGCAGAAGAAGGCGATCTGGCCGCCTTTCATCATGAAGGGTTTTGGCAGCCGATGGACACGCTGCGCGACAAGCAGCATCTTGAAGAGTTATGGCAATCCGGTAAGGCTCCCTGGAAAGTTTGGAAATGAACGCAGCGTTCTGGCGCGGCAAGAAGGTGTTCTTGACCGGCCACACCGGCTTCAAAGGTAGTTGGCTCAGTTTGTGGTTGCAGCAGCTCGGCGCCGAAGTGACCGGCTATGCCTTGCAGGCGCCGACGAATCCCAGCCTGTTCGAGGTCGCGAATGTCGCTCAGGGAATGACTTCCATCATCGGCGATATCCGCGATGCGGAAGCGCTGATTAAAGCCATGCGCGATGCCGCGCCGGACATCGTCATCCACATGGCAGCCCAGCCTTTGGTGCGCTATTCCTACGTGAATCCGGTCGAGACCTATTCCACCAACGTGATGGGCACGGTGCATCTGCTGGAAGCCGTGCGCCAGACGCCTTCGGTACGTGCCGTGGTCAACGTCACCAGCGACAAGTGCTATGACAACAAAGAATGGGTATGGGGCTATCGCGAGAATGAAGCCATGGGCGGCTTCGACCCCTACAGCAACAGCAAGGGCTGCGCCGAACTGGTGACCTTTGCTTACCGCAATTCATTCTTCAATCCGGAGAAATACGCAGACCATCGCGTGGCGCTCGCGTCGGGCCGTGCCGGTAACGTCATCGGCGGCGGCGATTGGGCAGATGACCGTTTGATTCCGGATATCTTGCGCGCCATCAGCGATAACAAGCCGGTGGTGATCCGCAGTCCGCACGCGATCCGCCCCTGGCAGCATGTGCTGGAGCCGCTGTCCGGCTATCTGTTGTTGGCGGAGAAGCTATACACGCAGGGCATCACCTATGCAGAAGGCTGGAATTTCGGCCCGGCGGATGAAGATGCCAAGCCGGTGCAGTGGATCGTCGAGCAACTCACGCAACAGTGGGGCGAGGGCGCGAGTTGGCAACTGGACGGCGGCAAACATCCGCACGAAGCGCATTACCTCAAGCTGGATTGCTCCAAAGCCAAGATGCGCCTCGATTGGCAACCGCGCTGGCACTTGGGCCATACGCTGGAGATGATTGTGTCCTGGCAGCAGGCCTGGCTGGCAAAACAGGATATGCGCAGCTTCACCCTGAAACAGATCGAACAATACGTACAGTGAAAGAAACAACATGAGCACAAAAGAACAACTCCGCAGCCAGATCGCAGATCTCGTCAAACAATATGCCGACCTCGCTTATGCGCCCAGCGCATTTGAAGCGGGCAACAATGTGGTGCCGCCTTCGGGCAAGGTGATCGGCGCTGCCGAACTGCAGAACATGGTGGAAGCTTCGCTCGACGGCTGGCTGACGACCGGTCGTTTCAACGACGCTTTCGAGAAGCGCCTAACCGAATTTCTCGGCGTGAAGCATGCGCTCACCACCAACTCCGGCTCTTCCGCCAACCTGTTGGCCTTCAGCGCGCTCACCTCGCACAAGCTGGGCGAACGCGCCATCCAGCCGGGCGATGAAGTCATCTCGGTAGCGGCGGGTTTCCCCACTACGGTGAACCCCATCCTGCAATTCGGAGCTGTGCCGGTGTTCGTCGATGTGCAACTCGGTACCTACAACATCGACCCGGCCAAGATCGAAGCGGCGATCACACCCAAGACCAAAGCCATCATGCTGGCGCACACGCTGGGCAATCCCTACGATCTGGATACCATCACCGCGCTGGCGAAGAAGCACAAGCTCTGGCTGATAGAAGACTGCTGCGACGCGCTCGGCTCCACCTACAACGGCAAACTGTGCGGCACCTTCGGCGACATCGGCACGCTGAGCTTCTACCCCGCGCACCACATCACCATGGGCGAGGGCGGTGCAGTGTTCACCAACAACGACCAACTGCGCCAGATCGTCGAATCGATCCGTGACTGGGGCCGCGACTGCTACTGCCAGCCCGGCAAGGACAACACCTGTGGTAAGCGCTTTTGCCAGAAGCTGGGCGACCTGCCGCACGGCTACGATCACAAGTACACCTATTCTCATATCGGCTACAACCTGAAGATCTCCGACATGCAGGCTGCCTGCGCCCTGGCACAGATGGACCGCGTGGAAGAATTCATCGCAGCACGCAAGGCGAACTTCGCCTACCTGAAGAATGGCCTGAAGAACTGTGAAGAATTCCTGCTGCTGCCGGAAGCCACGCCGAACAGCGACCCGTCCTGGTTCGGTTTCCCCATCACCATCAAGGCGAGCGCAGGCATCAACCGCGTCGACCTGTTGCAATATCTTGACCAGAACAAGATCGGTACGCGCCTGCTGTTCGCCGGCAACCTGACGCGCCAGCCCTACATGAAAGGCCGCAACTTCCGCATCTCGGGCGAGCTGACCAACACCGACACCGTGATGAACGACACCTTTTGGATTGGCGTGTATCCGGGCTTGAGCAAGGAGATGCTGGATTTCGTCATCGCCAAGATGGAAGCGTTTTTTGGGGTGAATTTCTAATTCGAGGAAATCGACAAGCCGTGAATCAAGTAAACAAGAAACTTAAGATAGCCATAATCGGGAGCGGGAATATCGGCACTGATTTACTGATCAAAGTGCTGCGCTCTTCCCATCTTGAATGTGGAGCATTCATTGGCAGAAACTTGTCCTCATCCGGCATGCTGAAGGCGCTTTCATTGGGAGTGCCTGTTTCGGCAGAGGGGATTGATTACATCATCAACAATCCGGAATGCTGCGACCTGGTGTTTGATGCAACCTCAGCAAAGAGCCACTTCGAACATGCGCCAATCTTTGAAAAATTGGGCAAGCGTGTCATCGATATGACGCCGGCCAAAATTGGATTGATGAGCGTGCCGAGTGTCAATCTTGCGGATTGTTTGAATGAGTTCAATGTAAATATGGTGACTTGCGGTGGGCAAGCCTCCATTCCGGTGGCTTATGCAATCGGGCAAACGCAGTCAGAGGTGGATTACATCGAGGTGGTCTCAAGCATTGCATCAAGAAGCGCCGGCCCCGCAACAAGGCAGAATCTGGATGAATACATCAAAACGACCGAAGACGGTCTAATGGAGTTTTCTGGTGCGCGGCGTACCAAGGCTATATTGAACCTGAATCCTGCCGAACCCTGCGTAGACATGCAGACCACAATCTTTGCCAAGGTCGCCAATCCCGACATTCCGAAACTGGCTGCAGAATTATCGCGATTGGTAGACAAAGTTCAGAGCTATGTCCCCGGCTACGAAATTATTCTGGGGCCAATGGTCGAGAACGGGAGGATAGTGGTGATGGTAAGAGTACGTGGCCTAGGTGACTATTTGCCCGCTTACGCGGGCAATCTGGACATAATCAACTGTGCAGCCATTGCAATGGCGGAAGAATACGCAAGTGTCTCACCGCACAAGAGATCGAAGGGGCACTGATGGAGATTACCAGGAAGATCAGAATCAGCGACCCGACACTGCGTGATGGCAATCATGCTGTAGGGCATCAACTGAGCGCGGAGAATATCGCATCGTATTGCAAGGCGGCCGATGCGGCTGGCGTATCTATCGTTGAGGTCGGCCATGGAAATGGCCTTGGCGCGTCCTCGCTTCAACTTGGCGAAGCCAAAACGCCAGACCATGTTGCATTAACGACGGCACGTGAGAACCTGAGCACTTCCAAGCTGGGTATTCATGTCATACCGGGCTTTGCCACTATCGACCGGGATTTGAAACCCGCGCTAGAGATGGGTGTTGATGTGGTTCGTGTCGCTTCGCACTGTAGTGAGGCTGACATCTGCGAACGGCATATCAGTTTTGCGCGCAGCCAAGGCGTCGAAGTTTGGGGATGTCTGATGATGTCCCACATGATTTCACCGACGATGCTTCTGGAGCAGGCAAGAAAGATGGAATCATACGGTGCCGAAGGTGTGGTGTTCATGGATTCATCCGGCCATTTCACACCTGAAGATGTTCGAGTACGGGTATCAACACTATTGAACGGGCTCGGGATTGCTGTTGGTTTCCATGCCCACAACAATCTGGGAATGGCCATTGCGAATTCGATAACTGCGGCTGAGACGGGGGCTACTCTGCTAGACGGTTGCGCACGCGGCTTCGGAGCTGGAGCGGGCAATGCGCAACTGGAAGTTCTGATTGCTGTGCTGGAGCGCTTGAAGTACAGCACAGGAATCGACCTTTACAAAATATTGGATGCTGCCGATTTGGCCGAGCAGACCCTGATGAAGGAAATCCCCACCATCAAATCAGTCAGCGTGGTAAGTGGCATGGCGGGTGTGTTTTCAGGATTTATGAAGCCGGTTGCGCGTATCGCTAATGAATTCAATATCGATCCGCGCGATGTGTTTTTTGAACTGGGGCGGCGAAAGATCGTCGCGGGACAGGAAGACATAATTCTTGAGGTGGCGAAAGAACTAGCCCAACGAGCCAGAAAAGGACACGAATGAAACCGGAATGCATTGAAAGGACGCGCCACGATTGCCTGAGGATTCTGGACGGACGCGACAAGAATCTTGACCAGTTGCGCGACTCTGAATTGGTTGTCATAGGCGGCACTGGTTTTGTCGGAACGTGGATAGCTGAGATGGTCGCCGCGTTGAACGACGGATATCAATTCGGCATCAAGTTATCGTTGATTTCGCGCAGCACCGACCAGTTCGCGAATCGCTTGCCCCACTTGGCAATGCGCCCGGACATCAAGCTTATCAAATCTGATGTCCGGCAGCTCGGACAATTCCCCAGTGATGCGGACTGGGTGATTCACGCGGCAGCGAATCCGGATGTGAGAACTCATGCTTCCAACCCTTTGGACACAGCATCGGTCATTGTAGATGGAACGATGTCTGTCATGCGGACTGCGGAGCGAATGGGGCGACTCAAAAAGCTACTATATTTAAGTTCGGGTCTGGTTAGCGGGGCACAGCCGACGTCATCGACAGGTGTGTCGGAAAGTGCTGAGGGAGCGCCTGCGCCGGATGCGAGCTTTATCTACGCCAATGCGAAACGCTTCGCAGAAACATTATGTTCCGCAGCGCGTGCGCAATCGCGCATCCCCGTTCTTGTGGCACGCCCGTTCTCCTTTGTTGGCCCCTACCAGCCCCTAGATACGCCATGGGCGCAAACAACGTTCCTGTCTGACGCACTGCGCAATCATCACATCCGCGTTCTGGGCGATGGTCAAGTGGTTCGCAGCTACCTCTATGGCAGCGACGCGGCATATTGGTTTTTGAGAATCCTGACCGCCGGCCAGAGCGGCGACGTGGTTAATGTGGGCAGTCCAGTGGGCGTCACCCTGCAGGACTTGGCAACGGAAGTTGCGAAGAATTTCGAACCATCACTAGAGATCTTGTTTAATACTGCGCCAAGGAGCCTTGGACGGGCTTCACAGTTGTTGCCGGTTACGACGCATGCTCAAAACGAATTTGGCTTGTCAGTGTATACACCGCTGGATGAGGCAATCAAATTAACCGCGCAGTGGCATCGCATGATGCTGTCAGACAAGTGAGGAATTAACAGTGTCAGAAAAAAAGGCCAGCGATTACATCGCTAAGTTTCTCGCCGACCAAGGAATACGCCACGTATTCGGGATCGTGGGGGCGGGGAACGCTCAGATATTCGACGCAATCACCCGTCTAGGTTACACGGAAATAGTCTGTGTTCACCACGAACAGGCGGCTGTGATGGCGGCTACAACATACTATCGCATGACCGGAAAGGTCACCGTTGCATTGCTGACGACTGGTGCCGGGTCGACCAACGGCGTGACCGGCGTGGTCAGTGCCTGGATGGATTCGATGCCTGTGCTGGTGATCTCCGGCAACGAAAACTCGCGCTATACCACTGATGACAATCCGCTGCGGATCTGGGGTGTGCAAGGTTATGACAGCACCGAGATGGTGGAGAAGGTAACCAAGTGGTCGGCGCGCGTCATGCAGGCGGAGGAGGTGCTGGATGTCGTCTCTCGTGCATACTCGATAGCAGGTGTCTCCCGACAGGGGCCGGTCTGGATAGATGTACCCATGAATATCCAGGCGGCCATGGTCGAAGAAAGCAAAATGAATCCGGTTGCCAAAGTGGCAGCAGAGGCAAAGAAAGCGCCTGCCGGAGCAGAGCGCATCCTTCAGCTTAGCGAGGGCGTGGCTGCGGTTGGAAAGTTGCTTGCCGCTTCTACCAGGCCGGTTCTTTGGCTGGGGCATGGCATCAGGCTGGCCGGCGCGGAAGACAAGGTCAAGCTGCTTGTCGAAAAGCTGGGCGTCCCTGTGCTGGTGACATGGCAAGCTTGCGACATTCTGGATTCTGACCATCCGCTATGCTTCGGCAGGGCCGGAGTGTACGGACAGAGAGCAGCGAACTTTGTGCTGCAGAACTGCGATGCCCTGATCTGCATCGGCACGCGACTTGCCATCCCGCAGATCGGTTACGACCTGACGGAATTCGCTCGAGCCGCGCAGATTGCGACAGTCGATATCGACACCGACGAATTGCTCAAGCTGGGTGATCGGATCGCTGCGCCGATATTGAGCGATGCGGGGGCATTCATCGACCAGCTTTTGAGCAAAACAAACAATACCTACCACCGTGCTGACTGGGTCAGCCAGTGCGAGAGATATCGTGAGCGCTATCCGGTCGTTGGCCCGGAGCACGCTGACATGTCAAACGAGGCGGGTACTAAGTTCATTAATTCTTATCGGTTCATGCAAGTGCTGGAGAAGTACTTCCATGACGACCAGATTGTGGTCACGGATATGGGGACCGCGCTGCTGTCTGGGCACCAGGTGCTCAAATTCAAGGCAGGTCAGAGGATGATGACATCGACCGGTCTGGGCGAGATGGGGTTTGGTTTGCCGGGGGCGATCGGTGCGGCATTTGGGGCGGGCAGGGAGGTGATGTGCCTGAACTGTGACGGCGGCATGATGTTGAATCTGCAAGAACTGCAGACCATCGCTCACCACAATCTGCCGATCAAGATATTCATCTTCAACAATGACGGATATTTAATGATCAAGCACACCCAGAAGGCGCTGTTCTCCGGTCGCTATTCTTGTTCAGACAAGAAGTCTGGCGTGAGCTGCCCCGATTTTTCCAAACTCGCCTACGCATTTAACTTCCCCTCATTCCAGATCCGTACATGGGAAGATGCGGAAGAAGTGCTTCCCAAAGTGCAGGCAGCTAAAGGGCCCGTCATTTGCGAGGTGTTCACGCATCCAGAACAGCCGTTTGTGCCCAAGCTTTCGCTTGTGCAAAATAAAGACGGCTCGATCGTATCGCCTCCGCTGGAGGATCTGTCGCCGCTGTTGCCGAGAGCCGAGATAAAGAAGGACATGCTGATTGGCCTCCACAAGAAATCGGATAATCTGGAAATCGGCACACTGGACTAGCCTCGCATGACAAAAACCAGCAGGATCGCTGTCCTTGGGGCGACCAGCCAGATTGCCAGAGACTTGGTTGTCGCCTGCGCGATAGATGCGGATGTACATCTTCATTTGTTCGCGCGCCGCCCGGATGTGTTGGGAGAGTGGCTAACCTCGGCAGGCTTGCCCGGCCGCTATCCCGTAAGCGACTTTAGTGAATTGGCGCAGCACGAATTCGATGCTGTGATCAACTTTGTCGGGGTCGGCAATCCAGCGCAATTAATGGAGATGGGCAGCTCCGTCTTTGACACCACCGCGCATTTCGATGAAATGGTGCTGGAATATCTTGAAACACACCCTGCATGCCGCTATCTGTTCCTGAGTAGCGGCGCAGCCTACGGCTCCAACTTTGCCGAGCCTGCGCGTCGCGATACTCCGGCGGTCATTCGGATCAACGACCTTGCCGCCCATGAGTGGTATGGTGTGGCGAAGTTGCATGCCGAATGCAGGCACAGAGCCCGTCCCGAACTGCACATCATCGATATCCGGGTATTCAATTATTTCAGCCGTACTCAGGATATCAATGCGCGTTTCCTCGTCACTGACATGCTGCGCGCCATCCGCGACAAAACGGTGCTGAAAACATCCTCCGAGTACATTGTGCGCGACTATCTGCATCCTTCCGACTTTTACCGTCTGGTGATGGCCCTGCTGACCGCGCCAGCCGCCAATGCGGTTGTCGATTGCTACAGCAAAGCACCCATAGACAAGCCGGGCCTGCTGCAGGCCATGCAGAACGAATTCGGGCTGCGCTACGAAGTGACGGGATCGCATGCCAGCATCAATGCGACAGGCGGCAAGCCGCATTACTATTCCCTGAACAGGCGCGCGGCGGAGTTCGGTTATCAACCCCGGCTTACTTCGACAGAAGGCGTATTGAAGGAAGCCGCTGCGATGCTGCAAGCGCCACTAGCCGCGGCGGGCAAGCCTTGATAACGATCATCATCGGCCGGGCGGCGCAGTTCATTCTGGCGCTCGCCATGCTGCGGGTCGCCACCACGCTGCTGTCTCCGGAAGAGATGGGCAAAGTCTCATTGGTGCTGACGAGCATTGCATTCTTCGCGATGTTTCTGGTGAATCCTGTCGGCATGTTCATCAATCGTCGCCTGCATGCCTGGCAGGCAAGCGGTTCGGCCCGCGCGTATCTGGAACGATATGCGGGCTATCTGATCGGGGTGGCACTGCTCGCCGCAATCAGTTTGCCGCTGTTCAACCTGAGCGGGCTGGTGAACTTCGGTATGCCGATCGGCTGGATCGTCGCCCTGGTTTGCGCTTCACTGATCTTCAATACGATCAACCAGACATCCATCCCATCATTGAACATGCTGGGCGACACGCGCGGCTTTGTGGTGCTATCCGTGGCGACGCTGGCGGCCAGTTTTGTTTGCGCGGTCACGCTGGTGGGAACGATGCAGACATCCGCCCAGTACTGGGTATTGGGACTGTTGCTGGGGCAGATGCTGCTGGCTGTGGTCGGCACAAGGATGCTATTCACCCGGCTGGGCGTGCATGGCGCCCCGGCCACATCGCCAGGCATACGCGGGCGGCATCTGCAGGTATTGTTCGATTTCGCATGGCCGGTGGCGCTCGCAGCGGGCTTGGGCTGGATACAGTTGCAGGGATACCGCTACATCATGGAAAGCCATCTGGGCATGGCTCAGCTTGGCCTGTTCGTGGCGGGTTACAGCATCAGTGCGGGCATGATCGCGGGCTTCGAATCTATCCTGACGACCTATTTCCAGCCCCGTTTGTACCGGGATGCGAACAAGGATCATCCGGCAGAGCAAGCGCAAGCATGGCGACGATACGCAAGTGCGGTCATCCCGTCGCTGATATTGACGGTCACGTTGATCGTGCTGCTGGCACCGGAATTCACGCGATTATTTCTGGGCGAGCGATTCCAGGGGGCGGCAAGCTTTGTCGTCTGGGGGGCATTGGCCGAGGCAGCGCGTGTGTTGACCGGGGTCTATTCATTGATCGCGCATGTCTATATGCGTACGCGCTGGTTGATCGTGCCGACAGCGGTCGGTGCCGCACTTTCGATTGTGCTGTGTGTACTCCTGATCCCCCCGCTGGGTGCCCAAGGCGCGGGGATCGCGCTGGCTTCTGCCGGTTTTGTAGTGGTGGCGTTGTTGCACGTATTGCTGGCGTACCGCGCGGGCGGCAGCGTGCCGTTGCATACTCTCGGGCAGGCCACATTGGCAGCCTTTGCATTGTGCGTGGCGGCGCTGGGAATGCGGGCTCTCTTCAATACTTCTGATTGGGCCGTGGTCGTCAGTGTCATCGTGACAACGGGCCTGGTATATCTCGGTTTGCTGTACAGGCTGTTGCGGCAACATTTGGTGGAAATGAGGGAAGCATGAAGATATTGGTTGTTTGCATGTTGCATACCTATGGTGATCCGAAGCGCGAATATTCATTCGAATATTTCAACTTCTACCAGGTACTCAAGGCAATGGGGCATGAGGTCGAGCTTTTCGACTACATGGGTGAGATACAGGCGCACGGCAAGGCCGGGATGAACCGCAGATTGCTGGAGCGCGTGCGCGACTGGCAACCGGCGGCAGCGGTGTTTTCGCTCTATACCGACCAGTTTGAAGCGGAAACCATCAACGCCTTGCGCGCACATACCAAGACATTCTGCTTCTTTCATGACGATACCTGGCGCGTCGAGTACTCGCGCTATTGGGCAAGACAGTTCGACTACTTCTCAACCCCCGATCTGCACGGCGAAATGAAATACCGCGAGCTGGGCTTGGCGAACGCCATCTACTTCCCCTTCGGGTGCAACGAGCAAGTGTTCCGGAAGATGGAAACCGGCAAGAGATTCGACGTGTCTTTTGTCGGCGGCTGGCACCCCTACCGTGAATGGCTGATCAACCGCATCAGGAAAGCAGGCATAGCCGTTGAGGTGATGGGATACCGCTGGCCGAAAGGCGAAGTCGACCAGGAAGGGATGGTCAGAATATTCAACGAAAGCAAGATCAATCTGAATCTGACCAATTCCGCATCGTGGGACATCCGCTATCTGGCCGCATCTCCGCGCGCGTTGATCAACCGCGTGCGCAGCAAAAAGAACATTGAGCAGATGAAGGCGCGCATCTTCGAGGTGAACGGCTGCGGTGCATTTCAGCTCTCATATTTCGTCGAGGGCCTGGCCAATTGCTACGACATAGACCGTGAGATCGCGGTCTATGCCGATGCCGACGATCTGATCGAGAAGATCAGGTTTTACCTTGAACACGAGGTGCTGCGCGAATCGATGGCCGCAGCGGCATACACGCGCACGCAGCGCGACCACACCTACGCGCAGCGATTCCAAACCGTGCTCAGACGAATGGGGTTGGCGAATGACTGAGCAACCTTTGGTGTGCATTTGCATCCCCACCTATAACGCTGCCTGCTCAGTTCGCGAGACGCTGCTTTCGATCCTGTCGCAAACCTATCGCAATCTGGTCGTGCATATCTCGGACAACGCATCGACCGACGATACTTTGGAAATCATTGAAGGGCTAGGCGATAGTCGTGTGCATATTCATCGTAATCAGATAAATATCGGCGGGGAGGAGAATTTCAATCGCTGTATAAAACTTGCCGAGGGCAAATACACGGCGATATTCCATGCCGACGACCTGTATGAGCCGCAGATGGTGGAAAGACAAGTGGCCTTTCTGGAAAGCCATGCGGAGGCGGGGGCGGTTTTCACCGCCGCGAGCATGATCGACGAAACGGGAAAAAAATTTGGCGAGATCAGCTTCCCCGCCGGCTTGGGATCTTTCGACCGACTGTATGGTTTCGAGACGGTCTTCAAAGCGGTGCTGCGCCATTCGAATTTCTTTATCTGCCCCAGCGTGATGGCGAGGACACAGGTGTACCAACAGGACATCCAATCCTGGCGCGGCGGTCTGTTCAAATCCTCGGCTGATCTGGACGTCTGGTTGAGGATCGCGCGCAAACACCCGATAGGGCTGCTGCCCGCGCCTCTGATGCGATACCGGGTCAGCCCCAACCAATTCTCTGCCAAAGTGCGATTGCAGACCGAGCGCCCGGACTTCTTCCTCGTCACCGAGCACTATCTTGCGCAAGAGGATGTGCGCGGCATGCTGGACCGCACCGATCTGGAGAATTACGCGCGGCTGGACAGGCGCGACAGGGTGATGCGGGCAGTGAACTGTTTCCTGAGCGAGAGATCGGGCGAAGCCAAAAGCCTGCTGCATGACATCTATTCGTGGGATGCCTGGAAGGCCGCCATGCAAACAAAGAGAGGCTTCGGCGTATTGGTCGCCGGCATCTATTTGCGCGGCTTGTTGTTGTTCAGGTTGGAAAAGATCGGACGTCTCACGCTGGGATATTTGAAACGCGTCATGCGCAAATGAAGGAATCAAAAGTGCGGACTATCTACGTTGATCCGGCCTACAAGGCCTACTATCAAGATCGCCTGTATGACGAGAGCGACCCCGTGCTCAACCGGGACGACACACTGGCGCCGAATATTCGGATGCGCGCAGCACTCGAACAGGAAGGGGCCTCGGTTCACACCGCCGATTTCCTGCTGGCGCAGAAAGAGGGCGAACAGGAAGCCGATTACTATTCTTTCGGCGTGCTGGAGAATTATCGTTCGCTCGCCGCGCGGCCGAACATCAGGATGCGCGCCTTTGTCATCTTCGAGCCGCCAGTCGTTGCCCCCCATCTGTATCGTGAATTGCCGGAACTGACCAAAGTCTTTGAACGTGTCTACATTCACAACATCGAGGGCGATGGCTATTCACTCGAAGGGGTGGATGCTTCCAAGCTGCATAAGCTCTACTGGCCGCAACCCAGAGCGGAAGTGATCGAGGCTTGCTGGAACATGCCGAACCGTCAACGCCGCATCGTCGTGATCAATGGCAACCACAAGCCGGTCTCGGCCCGCAAGGAGTTGTATAGCAAGCGAATCGAAGCGATGGCTTCGCTGGCCAGATCGGGGGCGGTCGATCTCTATGGGCGGGGATGGGAGCGCTGGTGGTCGCGGAACTCACTGTGGCTGCCCTATTGGCGCCATCGCAGGACGCTGATGTCGATCTACAAAGGTTCATGCGCATCCAAATACGAGGTGATGGGGCATTACGCGTTCGCGCTGTGCTTCGAGAACATGGCGATGAAGGGCTACATCACGGAAAAGATATTCGATTGTTTCTATGCCGGAACCATCCCACTGTATTGGGGCGCAACCGATATCGCCGATCTGATCCCCAAGGAAGCCTATATCGATGTTCGGCAGTTCGCCACATGGGAGCAGATGCACACGGCAGTGATGCGCATGTCCGATCAGGAGATCGAGTCGATGCGCGAAGCGGGGCGAACGTTTCTGCGCAGCGAGCAAGGATTGAAGTTCTATGATGGATTACTTCCGATCTTTCAGGCGTGAGTAGCAAGGGTGTTAGGATGCGAATAATAAATTGCGCTGAAAGGGAAGCCTGTATCTTCTGCGTATTACTAGCAGTTCTCCTTCGGCAGGAGATTTATAACTGGGCAATGTGAAACAATTTTCAGTATACATATCCAAGAAAGTAAAGTACTAAGTGCGTAATAGTTCCATTGCCAATTCGTGGCCTGCCCAAGCAGCAATCGCGATGATGAAGCATGAATCCCGCATCAAGAATGCCGTTCTTGTGCTGGGCGCGTGTTTGTATTGTCTGGCTGTTGCTGCGGTGGCATCAGCATACGAGGGTTCCGTTATACGATATGTGTTCTTTTCCGGGGCGGCGGCATTGATGTTGTGGTTGGGATTGGGCCGTCGATTAGGTTATGGCGCAACCATGCTGTCGATCTTCCTTTGGCTGGGATTGTGGCTAAAACTGTCCGTGAATCTATTTCTTTCAAGGCCGTACACCGAAGCGACGGGGGGATTTGAATTCCTGCCCCATCAGTACGATGAATTGATGAGCGTTGCCACGCTAGTGTGCCTAGGCGTGAGTGGTGCCTGGATGATCTCAATACGTTGGCTTAGAGAGAAGCAGAGCGTCGGAGGGGGTTCAGACTCGCCAAGTCCCGCAATGGATCATGTGCCACCGATCCCGCAAAAATACTTATGGGGCCTGTTGATATTGGCAATTGCCTTGCTGAACATTGCAAATATCCAATTTGGCTTTGTGCAGTCGGGGCTGGTTGCACGCAGGATATTCCCGTGGCCGACCAATGCTATAGCAGGGTGGTTCTTGTATAGTGGATTGTCGTTTCTGGTGGCTGCGCTTATATATTGGGATTTTCTGAGAAGAAGGAATCTATCAACGGGGGTATTGGTGGCGCTATTTGAGGCGGCACTCGGCGGAATGACAACCATCAGTCGGGGACTATATCTCTGGCATGTGCTCCCGGTATTTTTGGCGGCATGGGTCAATGTGCGCAAATTCAGGGATTTCATGTCAACCCGCGCTCTAGTGCTTTATTCAGTTCTGGCAATGGTTGGCTTCCTGGTCATTGGCACAGCAGTCAATGTATTCAGAAATTCGCTGTACGACGTTACAGTCAACAGCCTTGATGCGCAAAGGATCTACAACACGCAGTTTGACACGGTCGTGGCCAGCGGTGGCCGCCTGATGAATCTTGCAGTGGATCGCTGGGTCGGGGCGGAAGGGATCATGGTCGCTGTAGGCTATCCAGATAAAAGCGTGGCACTCTTTGAAGAGTTGCTGGTAGAAAAGCCTTCCATAGGCCATGTGACAAAATATCAATACATTGCGAAATCACATTACAGCCAAATGGATGCGAATAAATATCAATTCAATACGCTTCCTGGAGTGGCTGGCTTCCTGTACTTGAGTGGGTCGTTCTGGCTGGTTTTTGCGGGTACTTTGTTGTTGGCCTTGAGCGTATCCGCCAGTGAGCGACTGATCCAGATTGTTTCCGAGAATCCATTTTTCTGTGCAATGTCCGGGATATGGATGGCGAATATGGTTGCCCAGATCGGTGTGACACCCAGGCAATTGTTGCCTCAGATTGCAATGAATCTTGCCGTGATCGGTATCATCTCCCTTGCCCAAGCCTACTGGTTCCGTCGAGGCTGGGTCGCCCATAAACTATTCTCCCGCAATAAGGTGCAGCATGTTAAGTAAGGTTAATAATTTATTCATTCTCATAGCGGGTCTTGCCGGCGCCGGGCTGATACTCGCGGGCATGGACAGCTATCCCGGCGCTAAGCTGACGTATTTTCTGTTCTGCGTATCGTTTTGGCTGATGCTGTTAACGGCATTCGATAAGCGCACGCACTATGGCTATCTGTTTTTGGTGGTTACCTTATGGCTCGGTTTCTGGGGCAAGCTCACCGCCCATTTGATCCTCGACTATCCCTATGTGGAACCGGTCGGACAATTCGATGGCTCAGCAGCGGCATGGGATGAGGTGCTGTGGGTGGCAATTGTGGCCAGCCTCGGTGTGATGCTGGGAAGGCTGGTCTTTCGCATATTTTCGAATACCTATTCCAGAGAGATGCGTTGTGATCAATCCATGGCTCCGGCGTGGTACCCGGCTGCAAGGAAGTGGATATGGCTGTTCGCTGCAACCGGGATGGTCGGCGTGGCGATTGCGAATATGCTATTGGGTATTCAGCAAATCGGATTGACACCCCGCACGATATTGCCCTGGCCTATGAATGCACTGATTGCCTGGCAAGTGAGTATAGGCAGCGCGCTGCTAGTGACGGTATTGCTATGGTGGGAAGTGGCGCTACGAAAGAATATCGCCGTTTCGATCTATGCGCCGCTGGTTGAGGCAGGTCTGTCTGCCTCAAGCCTATTGAGTCGAGGCATATATGTCTTTCACACGCTTCCGCAGCTATTCGCGTTATTCGAGAACAGAAAATCCTTGATTGGTCTGACAAGAACGAAGGTCGCGATTCTGATTTTTTCCCTAGGTTGTTTGATGCTACTTGTAATAGCTGGCGTGACGACTTTTCGCGGGTATTTGTACCCGCACGTTGGCGGATTTACAACTGAGGAGCAGAAACGACTAACCCGGCTGGAAGTGCTTGAAGGGGGTATTGCAAATGTAAAAAAATTAATCGCCAATGGTGAGCCGCAGGAAGGGCATCTTCGCGAGTTGCTTATTGAAAAAGCGCAATTGGAAGTGCAAAAACAGGAGGCCCGTTTGGAGGTTCTTGCAGGCGGGATCGCGCACGTAAAGGAACTGATCCTGAAGGGTGAGCCGCAAGAAGGGCATCTGCAAGAGTTGCTTGCCGAGAAAGCGCGCATAGAGAAAAGCCTGGCGATAAAGGGTTCCGGAGAGGCGGAGTTCGCAGATGTGCTTGAGGAGCTGAAAAGACAAAAGATGCAGTCGCGCCTTGAGGTTCTTGCAGGCGGGATTGCGCATGTTAAGGAACTGATCCTGAAGGGTGAGCCGCAAGAGGGGCATCTGCAAGAGTTGCTTGCCGAAAAGGCGCGCATAGAGAAAAGCCTGGCGATAAAGGGTTCCGGGGAGACGGAATTCGCCGATGTGCTCAATGAGCTGAATAGACAAAAGATGCAGTCACGCCTTGAGGTTCTTGCAGGCGGGATCGCGCACGTAAAGGAGCTGATTCTGAAAGGTGAACCGCAAGAGGGGCATCTGAAGGAATTGCTTGCCGAGAAGGTCAAGCTTGAGAAGGCGCTACGGAATCAATCGGTAGTCAGCAAGGAGAAAGAGCCGCCGACGAAAGAGAAGTTGGTGCAACTTGCATCGCAGGCAGTTCAGCCGCCGACAAAGTCAAAATTTGAAGGTATTAGAGAAGGCGAAAAAGAATCTGAAATCAGTGTGCATGAGATTTCGAAATCTCATGCAGCTGGGCAAGAGCCTCCCGTGATGATGTTTGAGGTGTCGAAGCAACAAGCGTCATCCGCAGTCCAACAAACCCTTGGGGCGAATGTTCCGACTCTCGGCGCTGAAGAAAAAAATACCAGTGAGATTCCGGATGCTGTTGTTAAAGTCACAGATACGGATCAGTTGATAAAAGAGTTCATGTACCAAGCAAGTTCGGGCGCTCTGTATAGGGTTTTGTCCTTAGCGGTAGATCGTTGGCTTGGCTTGGAGGGTGTGATGGCAGTGGTCGCCTATCCAAACAAGAGTGCAGAATTGTTGAAGGACGCAGCGTTAGAAAAAAGCGAGAGTGGCAAGGTTACAAAATTCCAAACCATAGCCAATTCTCATTATCGATGGACTGACTCCAGCCAATGGCAGTTTGCCAGCCTGCCGGGTGCAGCGGCATTCCTCTTCTTCAGTGGATCAATGTGGGTGGTTCTGCTGGGCATGGCCCTGTTCGTGATCATGCTGCAATTGGGAGAACAGCTAGTATTCAAGCTGACAGCCAATCCTCTGCTGTGTTCGTTACTCGGCTTTACCTTGGCAAATACTATTGCGCAGTTCGGCGTTGCACCGCGCCAAGTTATTCCGTTCTACGCGATGATCGCGTGCTTCATATTGTTTGTATATGTCGTGCAGTCGGATAAGATTTACCAAATGATCCGAAAGCATATGAGCGCCCGCAATGCACGGAGTGCTGCTTGATCGGTGAGAAAGCCTCCAAGTTTTTTTTGCATGCCACCAATGTGCATCAGGGTGGCGGCAAGGCTTTGTTGACGGCAATTTTATTGGCCGTTCCAAAATCAACCCAAACGATTGCGCAGTTGGATCGGCGCATGACGGTTTCGCCCCCTCTTTCTGAGAACCTGACAGTCGAATTTGTGAAGCCGTCTGTCTTGCAGCGGTTGCGGGCAGAGTGGAGGCTTGCGCGGAATTCTCTGCCGCACGACGTCATTTTGTGTTTCGGCAACCTGCCGCCTTTATTCAAGCTGGCCGGGCGTGTGCAGGTATTCCTTCAGAACCGCTATTTGATCGATGATGTCCCGCTGTGCGATTTTCCGCTGAAGACACGGATCAGGCTGTGGATGGAGCGTCTCTGGCTGTCTGGTCGGATGGCGAATGTCGATGCGTTTATTGTGCAAACACCTTCGATGAAAAGGCTGCTGTTGGCGCGGACGAAAGGGAAGGTGCCGGTGCATGTGCTGCCGTTCATGGCAGACCCGGCGAACTATGTGCGCAGTATCGGGAAGCATGAGGCCGATGGGAGCAGCCAGATCGAGTTCGCTTATGTGGCATCCGGCGAGCCGCACAAGAACCATCGCATGCTGGTGTCGGCGTGGTGTTTGCTTGCCGAAGAGCAGTTGTATCCCTCGTTGAAGTTGACCTTGGACAGGCAGACTTTCCCTGATCTGTGCGCATGGATCGAGCAGCAGATAGCGCAGCATCAGCTTAAAATTTCCAACGAGGGCAGTCTGCCCCGCGAGGCGGTCACGCAGCTTTATGGCCGCGTAGATGCGATGATCTATCCTTCCACCTTTGAGTCATTTGGCTTGCCGCTGATCGAGGCCCGGCAGGCAGGGCTGCCGATCCTGGCTTCGGAGCTGGATTATGTGCGCGATGTGATCGATCCTGAAGAATCGTTCGATCCCGAGTCGCCGGTATCCATCGCGCGGGCGGTGAAGAGGTTCATGCTGAAGGCAGAGCCGCCACTGCCTTTGCAAGACGCAGAAGATTTTCTTGGGCATATTTTAGAGAGAGCGATATAACGTGCGTGTCCTTGTTGTGAGCCAATATTTCTGGCCGGAGGGATTTCGTATCAACGAAGTCAGCAAATCTTTGGTCGAGAAGGGCATTCATGTGGATGTCCTGACGGGCAAGCCAAATTATCCGGAAGGGAAGATATTTGCGGGTTACCGGATGGGCGGTTGCCAGCGCGAGCAGTATTGCGGCGCGAATATCAGCCGGGTACCGTTGTTTCCGCGAGGCAAGAACAGCAGCATTCGATTGGCGCTGAATTACCTGTCCTTCATTGTGTCCGGTTTGATCTTCGGGCCATGGCTGAAGCGCGGCAAGCAATATGATGTGATATTCGTCTATGGATTGTCCCCGTTGATGCTGGCGTTGCCGGCCCTGTTCCTCGGCTGGCTGAAGAGGGTGCCGGTCGTGATCTGGGTGCAGGATCTGTGGCCGCAGAGTTTGTCGGCGACGGGCTATGTGCGCAATCGTCTCATCCTGTGGGCCGTGGAGCAGGTCGTTCGTTTTATCTATCGCCATGCTGATCTGCTACTGGTCCAGTCCAGGGCTTTTGTCGAGCCGGTCCGCGCTCTGGCATCCGGCACGCCGATAAAGTATTACCCTAATTCGGTTGATGGCAGCTTCGCCGTGCCCGCGACGGGCAAGTCGCCGGAGGTGCCGGGGCTTGAGGGGGGATTTTCCGTGATGTTCGCGGGCAACATCGGCGCGGCGCAGGGTGTCGAGGTGATCGTCGAAGCGGCCACTTTGCTCAAGGAGCACAAGGACATTCAATTCGTGGTGCTGGGGGATGGCAGTTGCAGGCAGTGGATGCTGCAGCAGGTGGCGGATCGCAAACTGACGAATCTGCATTTGCCCGGCAGGTTCCCCGTGGAGACGATGCCGGGATTCATGCAGAAGGCGTCGGCTTTGCTGGTGACGCTGGCGGATCGCGAGATCTTTGCGGCGACCGTGCCGAACAAGGTGCAGGCATACCTTGCTGCAGGAAGACCAATCATCGCCTGTTTGCCGGGCGAGGGGGCCAGGCTGGTGGTGGAAGCCTGGGCGGGTGTGGGCGTCAAGGCGGAAGACGGCCAGGCATTGGCGGAAGCGGTCTTGGGACTCTATAAGATGTCCGAGTCGGAGCGGGATGAGATGGGGCGCAACGGGCGGGCTTATTTTTACGAGCATTATGATCATGAGCGTCTTGTCGATCAGTTGATCGACGAGTTGCGCGGGGTTGTACAGAAGAAAGAGAGTATGCAATGAAGGTTCTGGTGATCGGGGCAAGCGGCATGATAGGCAGCACGGTGTTGCGCGTGTTGAGCGAAAAAAAGGAATGGCAGGTCAGCGGCACAGTTCGCAATGGCGATGCGAAAAGATTCTTTCCGTCCCATATCGCGGAACGTATCGTGGAAGGCGTGGATGTCGAGCATCCTGATGCGCTGGCCAAGGTGCTGGATGCGATACGGCCCGACGCGGTGATCAATTGTGCCGGATTGACCAAGCACAAGCCGGAAGCCGAAGACCCGCTGGTCTCTATCCCGATCAATACGCTGATGCCGCACCGGCTGGCCGGGCTGTGCAAGCTTGCAGGCGCGCGTTTGATCCATGTCAGCACGGATTGCGTGTTTTCGGGTGGAAAGGGCAATTACACCGAGGAGGATTTTGCCGATGCCCGCGATGTATATGGCAAATCCAAGGCGCTGGGGGAGGTGACTTACCCGCATACGGTGACTTTGCGCACCTCGACGATAGGCCATGAATTTGAAACAAAATATGGCTTGCTGGAGTGGTTCCTGTCGCAGGAAGGGCGTTGCAAAGGCTATAATCGCGCCGTTTTTTCCGGTTTGCCGACAGTGGTCTTTGCCGAGGTGATGCGCGATGTGGTGATCCCGAACCCGGAACTTTCAGGTTTGTATCACGTGGCCGCGCAGGCGATCAATAAGTTCGATCTGCTCAAGTTGATCGCCGATGTCTATGGCAAGCAGATCGAGATCGAGTCGGATGACAGGCTGGTGATCGACCGTTCGCTGGATGCGACGCGCTTCCGCGAGGCGACCGGGTATGTCGCTCCGGGTTGGCCGGAATTGATCGAGAGGATGCATGCATATAATTAGGAAAACGTTGAGCAAGTATGGTTTTGTCGTTCCCGCGCAGGCGGGAACCCAATCAAATAAACTATTTAATGCGCAGCAAAGACAATCCTTAAAGGCATGTTGAATAAAATCGCTGGATTCCCGCCTGCGCGGGAATGACGGATTAGCAAAGGCCCCTTATGTTCAAAGACAAAGTATTGATGATTACCGGCGGCACGGGTTCTTTTGGTAACACCGTGCTTAAGCGCTTCCTTTCGACCGATGTGCGCGAGATCCGTATCTTTAGCCGCGATGAGAAAAAGCAGGAAGACATGCGCATCGCGCTCAACAATAGCAAGTTGAAATTCT
This sequence comes from Sideroxyarcus sp. TK5, assembly GCF_054601595.1. Lineage (NCBI taxonomy): Bacteria > Pseudomonadati > Pseudomonadota > Betaproteobacteria > Nitrosomonadales > Gallionellaceae > Sideroxyarcus > Sideroxyarcus sp. TK5. The sequence continues at coordinate 135,896 of NZ_BAAHSJ010000001.1, forward strand.
ATATCGGCGATGTGCGCGACTATGACAGCGTGCATCAGGCGATGCGGGGTGTGGACTATGTGTTCCACGCGGCGGCTCTGAAGCAGGTTCCTTCGTGTGAGTTCTACCCGATGGAGGCGGTGCGCACCAACGTCATCGGCACCGAGCACGTGCTGAACGCGGCCACCGCCTGCGGCGTCAAGCGCGTGGTGGTGCTGAGCACCGACAAGGCGGTTTACCCGATCAACGCGATGGGCATCTCCAAGGCGATGGCTGAGAAGCTGGTGGTCGCCAAATCGCGCATGCAGCGCGAGACCGAGACGGTGTTCTGCTCCACGCGCTACGGCAACGTGATGGCATCGCGTGGTTCGGTCATTCCTTTGTTCGTTTCCCAGCTTAAGGAAGGCAAGCCGCTGACAGTGACTGATCCGAACATGACGCGTTTTTTGATGTCGCTGGAAGATTCCGTCGATCTGGTTTTGTACGCCTACGAGCACGGCAAGCAGGGCGACATCTTCGTGCAGAAAGCGCCTGCATCGACTGTGGCCGATCTGGCGCAGGCGTTGAAGGAGCTTTTCAACAGCGACAGCGCGGTTCGCATCATCGGCACCCGCCACGGCGAGAAACTGTATGAATCCCTGATCTCGCGCGAAGAGATGGCGCATGCGCAGGACATGGGTGGCTACTACCGCATCCCCGCCGACAATCGCGACCTGAATTACGCGAAGTACTTCAGCGAGGGCGAGGAGAAGATATCCCATCTGGATGATTACACGTCGCACAACACCCATAGGCTGACTGTTGAACAAGTGAAGCAGTTGCTATTGAAACTGGATTACATCAAGGAAGAACTCAATGCTTAAAGTCATGACCATTGTTGGAACGCGTCCCGAGCTGATCAAGATGAGCCGGGCGATCGCGGAATTCGACCAGCACACCAACCATATCCTGGTCCACACCGGGCAGAACTACGATTACGAACTGAACCAGTTGTTCTTTGAAGACTTGGGCATCCGCAAACCGGATCACTTCCTTGAAGCCGTGGGTGATAACGCCGCGCAGACTATCGCGCGCGTGATCGAGAAATCCGATGCGGTGATGGAAAAGGAAAAGCCCGATGCGGTGATGCTGTATGGTGACACCAACTCGTGCCTCGCGGTCATTTCCGCCAAGCGACGCAAGATTCCTGTGTTCCACATGGAGGCGGGTAACCGCTGCTTCGACCAGCGCGTGCCGGAAGAATTGAACCGTAAGGTGCTCGATCATTTGAGCGACATCAATCTGGTTCTGACCGAGCATGCGCGTCGCTACCTGATCGCAGAAGGCATCCGTCCCGAGACGATCATCAAGACCGGCTCGCATATGCGCGAGGTGCTGGACTACTACATGCCGAAGATCGAGCGATCGGACGTCCTGGAACGCATGGGGCTGACGGCGAACAAGTTCTTCATCGTCAGTGCGCACCGTGAAGAGAACATCGACAGTCCCGAGAACATGGCGAACATGGTGGATACGCTCAATGCGCTGGCAGAGGCCTATGATTGCCCAGTGATCGTCTCCACTCACCCGCGCACCAAGAAGCGCCTGGATTCGATGGAATTGGGAGCGCTCAATCCGCATATCCAGTTCCTCAAGCCGTTCGGTTTCTGCGATTACATCAAGTTGCAGATGGAGGCGCTGTGCGTGGTGTCGGACAGCGGCACGATCACGGAAGAAGGTTCTTTGCTCAACCTGCCCGCCATCACCATCCGTAACGCGCACGAGCGCCCGGAGGGCATGGATGTCGGTACGCTGATCATGAGCGGCTTGAAGAAAGACCGCGTACTGGATGCGGTGCGCGTCATCGTCTCACAGCACGACAAGTCGAAGCGCGTGATGCGACGGGTGGAGGACTATGAAGGCGGTCCGGTATCCAAGCAATTGCTGCGTATCGTGATGAGCTACGTCGATTATGTGAACCGTACTGTTTGGTCGAAGCCCAATTGAGCGATCCGGCTGTACTAAAGCAAAGACTTTCATGCTGGAAAGAGGTTTCAACGGCTTTTTCGGCGGTGCGGTGCGCGCCGCTCTGAACAACTCCGTAAAATTTGTGATCGCTGTCTGTGCCTGTGCGCCGCATGCTGTTGCGACTAGGTATGTGGAACGTGAAGGCGCGGATATCTCTTCTCCCGGGTTGTTGCGCCGGCTTGGGGGGGGGGGGGATTGGGGATTCGGCGCGTATTTTTCCCAGTCCTTCCACATTGTTGGAATGGGCTGGGGCACTGACTGGAATACATGCGCAAGCCGAGCGGATGATGAGGTCGTTACAGGTTGATAGTGCTAAAATCCGCCGCGAACTGAACTGGACACCGCCCTATACCTTGCAGCAGGGGTTGCAAGCGACGGCGGAGTGGTATCGAAATACCGATCTATGATTCATTACTCTCCTCTTGCCGCCTTTCTGCTGACCTTCGTATCAATCGCAGCGATCCTCTCCAGCAGCTTTGGCAAGAAATTTCAGGACATCCCTAACCAACGGTCTTTGCATACGGCGCCTACCCCGCGCATCGGGGGGGTGGGATTGATGGCCGGCGTGCTCGGCAGTTGGATGATGTTGAACTCGCTGTTGTTCTGGTGGTTGCTGTTGCCGCTGCTGGGTTTGATCGCAGTCTCATTGCTCGACGACATCCGCAATTTGCCGGTGCGATGGCGTTTGCTGGTGCAACTCGTTGCGTCGGCTGTTCTGATCGCGGGACTCGGCCTGTTTGAACGGGAAAGTGCATTGTTGGCATTGGCGGTGCTATTGTTCACTGCATGGCTGACCAATCTCTACAATTTCATGGATGGCTCGAACGGTCTGGCGGGCGGCATGGCGCTGTTTGGATTCTCCAGCTACGGTATCGCAGCGCTGCTGGCGAATAACGAACCCTTTGCAATGATGAACTTCGCGATCAGTGCTGCAGCGCTGGCGTTCCTTTACTTCAATTTTCCTTCGGCCAAAATCTTCATGGGAGATGCCGGCTCTATCCCGCTGGGTTTCTTGGTTGCCGCTATGGGTTTGTGGGGCTGGCAGCAGGGATGCTGGCCTGTGTGGTTCCCGTTGCTGGTGTTTTCACCGTTTATCGTTGATGCGAGTGTGACCCTGCTCAAGCGCGCACTGCGCGGTGCGAAAGTAACCGAGGCTCATCGTGAGCACTATTATCAGCGCGCTATCCAGATGGGGTGGGGACACCGCAAACTTGCATTGGTCGAATACGCCTTGATGGCTTCGGTGGGTGCGTCGGCGTTGCTGTTTAAGGAGCAGGCCCTGCCCTGGGGGCTACTACTGATTTGGGCGGGAGTATATGGCGGTGTTATGGCGGTTCTGGACCGCAACTGGAGACGCTTCAATATGCGGGAGCAAAAATGATCAGGTCGCGCATCAACACAGGCATTGCAGTTTTCCATGATGTGACCGCGGCAGCATTTGCCTGGTGGTTTGCATATCTGCTGCGATTCAACTTCGAGATGCCGCAGTCGTTCAGCGAGGAAATGTGGCGCACTCTGATCTGGGTCATCCCATTGCAGGCGGCTGTCTTCGGGAGTTTTGGTCTGTACCGCGGCATCTGGCGTTATGCCAGCATCGCCGATCTTCGCCGCATCCTGCTGGCGATCCTTGTTGCTTCGGCATTGATCCCGCTGGCGCATAGTCTTTTCCGTATCGATGTAGTGATCCCGCGCTCGATCTTGATCATCTATCCGCTCTTGTTGCTGGTGATCATGGGTGGAGACCGTTTGTTATACCGCTTGTGGAAAGAGAATCTGCTTTACGGGAATTTCCATCTGCGCGGTGAGCCGGTGTTGATCATGGGTGCCGGCAGGGCGGGCGTGGGCTTGGTCAGAGAATTGGAGAGCAGTCGGGACTGGCATCCGGTGGGCTTTCTGGATGACGATAAATCCAAGCATGGCAAGTCTTTAAACGGAATCAAGGTTTTGGGCGGTGTGGATGATCTTGCACGCTGGGCGAAGAAGTTGCAGGTTTGCCAGATCATCGTAGCGATGCCGTCCGCTTCGCATCAGCAGCGCAAACATGTGATTGATCTGGCCAACCAAATTGGCGTCAAGGCGCTGACTGTGCCGGCCTTCGATGATCTGCTCAGCGGCCGCGTCTCTGTCTCCCAGTTGCGCGAGATAGAGCTGGATGACTTGCTGGGGCGCGATCCGGTGCAATTGGACGATGCCGGCTTGCATCAACAGCTCACGGGTAAAGTGGTGTTGATCACGGGCGCGGGCGGTTCTATCGGTTCCGAGTTGTGCCGTCAGGTCGCGCGTTTTGCGCCCGGCAAGTTGGTGCTGTTTGAGTCTAGCGAATTCGCGCTGTACAACATCGAACAGGAGCTGCAATGCAAATTCCCGTATTTGGATATCGAGTATCTTGCCGGTGATGTCCGCGATGCGTTGAGGGTCGATCAGGTATTTGCCCAATGCAAGCCGAGTGTGGTGTTCCATGCTGCGGCCTATAAGCATGTGCCGCTGATGGAGAAGCATAATGCATGGCAGGCCGTGCGTAATAACGTGCTGGGAACATGGCAGGTGGCGACTTGTGCACAAAAGCATGGCGCGGACAAGTTTGTGCTGATCTCGACCGACAAGGCAGTCAACCCGACGAACGTGATGGGCGCGACCAAACGCATGGCCGAGATCGTGTGTCAGGGATTGGCCAGACAAGAAGGCATGCGCTTTGTCATCGTGCGTTTCGGCAATGTGCTGGGCAGTAACGGCAGCGTAATCCCTAAATTCCGCGAGCAGATCGCCAAAGGTGGCCCGATCACGGTCACGCATCCCGAGATCAATCGTTTCTTCATGTCTATCCCCGAAGCGGCACAGTTGGTAATGCAGGCGGGTTACATGGGGCAGGGCGGTGAGATATTCGTGCTGGATATGGGCGAGCCGGTCAAGATCGTCGATCTGGCCAAGGAATTGATTCGGCTATCGGGTTTGAACGAGGACGATATCCGTATTGAATTCACCGGCTTGCGACCGGGTGAGAAACTCTACGAAGAAGTTTTGGCCGACAATGAGCAGACCTTGCCGACACCTCATCCGAAGTTGCGTATCGCAAGGGTACGTTCGGCTGACGAGGCGGCCTTGGCGCAACTGAAAGCCTGGATATTCTCCGATGTGCAGTCCTCCGATGAAGAGGTGCGCCAGAAAATGCGGCAATGGGTGCCGGAATATGCGCCCACAGGCAACGGACATTGAGTGGCTACACTCTCCGTCATCCTCATCACCAAGAACGAAGCTGCCAACATCCGCGCCTGCCTGGAATCCGTGGACTGGGCGGACGAGCGCATCGTGGTCGATTCCGGTAGTAGCGACGACACGGTCGCCATCGCGCGCAGCATGGGTGCGCAGGTGTATGAACACAACTGGCCCGGCTTCGGCCCGCAGAAGAACCGCGCGCTCGATTATGCCAGCGGCGACTGGGTGTTCTCCATCGATGCCGACGAACGCGTCACGCCGGAACTGCGCGCGGAACTCGAACAAGCCATGCGCGAGGGCGCGGCGGAGGGGTACTACTGCCCGCGCCTGTCGCAATTCTGCGGCAGCTTCATCCATCACAGCGGCTGGTATCCGGACTATGTGCTGCGCCTGTTCAAGCGCGGCAAGGGCAGGTTCTCCGACAGTCTGGTACACGAGAGTGTGCAACTGGAGGGGCGCAGCGCTAAGCTGAAATCACCGTTGTTGCACTACAGTTATCTGGATCGTGCGGATGTGGAACGCAAAGTGGCGCATTACTCGGATGCCGCCGCGCAGCAGATGCATGCCGCTGGCAAGCGCACCGGCTTGCTGCGTGCCGCGCTCAGTGCCGGCTGGGCGTTCGTGCGCACCTGGATGATTCGAATGGGGATGCTGGATGGGCGCGCAGGCTGGGGCATCGCCATGATGAACGCGCGTACCACCTGGCTCAAATACCGCAAGCTGGCTGCGCTGAATTCGCAACGATAAACCCGGTTGTTCTGTCATTCCCGCCTGCGCGGGAATGACAGAGCTAACCCAACACCCGTTTCAACCTGCTGCGCAGCAACTGCCAGCGCAACTCGCGCGTATCCTCCGGCTCATCCAACTTCAATCCCTTAGCCACCTGGCCACGCCGCAGGTAATAACGGTCGAACACCGACTGGCGCATGCCCCACTTCATCAGGAACTGTCGTCCGCCGTCGTTCTTCTTCACCTTGCCGGTGGATTTGCACTGGAAGTGATACACGAAGGAATCGCCCACGCCGAAAAACACGCGGCAGCCTGCATGCCACAGTTTCATGGAGAAGTCGTTGTCGCTGCTCATGCCGGGCGAGAACTCGCTGCTGTAACCACCCACCTTGAACCACCAGCGTTTGCTCACCAGCGTGGGCGGCCAGGTCGCGCCCAGCCAGTCCGCCTTGTGCAGGTTCGGCAGGTCGGCCAGCAGGCGCGCCTCGTCGAACATGTGCGCCTCGGTGCCGTAGTCGCCCACCACCACGCAGGGGTTGTTCGTCTCGCGCGGCTCGATCATGGTGCCGGACAGCATGAACAGGTCGGTATCCAGTTGCTTGAGCTTGTCCACCAGCGCCGTATCCCAGCCGGGGCAGCAATACATGTCGTCGTTCAGATACAGGATGTAGTCCTGTGTGGCATGCATCGCTGCTTCGTTCACCGCCAGGCAGATGCCGATGTTGTCCGGCGACGCGGTATGCGTCAGTCCCTGTTCGCGCACCCAGTCCAGCGTACCGTCGCTGCCGTCGTTCACATGCACGATGATCTGGTGCGGGAAGGCGGAATTGTCGCGGATGCTGCGCACGCATAGTTGCAACAGCGCGAGATTGTTCCAGGTGGGGATGAGGATGGAGAACATGTTCGGTCCTGTCAGTGGGTCGGTTTGCGGGCGCGGATCAGCACGTTCTGTCCGGTCAGCGGCTCGTGTCGTTGCACGCGGAACTCATGCAGCTCCTTGCGATAGCTCCAGACCAGCGCGGCAAGCTGATCCAACCATGATGCGACGCGGCCCAGTTGTATCTCGCGGCTGACGCGATACACCACAGCGGAGCCTGCAGAGTAAGTGGTGGCTTCGGCAATCTCGAAGCCGGCTTGTTGCGTCAGGTTGCGCAAAGCATCGACCGTGAACAGATGCAAATGCCGTGGTGCTTCCCAGCCGCGCCAACTGGCGCCGAACTCGGCGGCACCGATGCTGTGTGCATTGGGGGTGGTCATCACCAGCAGGCCGCCCGGCTTGAGGATGCGCAGGCATTCGCGCAAGGTAGCCTTGGGGTCATACAGATGCTCGATGGCCTGACTCATGACGATCGCATCAAAACTGTCATCGGGCAGCGCGCATTGGGGCAGGTCGCCGACATGTGTCTTGATGCCGTAGCGGGAAGCGACGCGTTGCGCGGCCTGCGCGTCGAAATCCGTGCCTTCCACTTGCCAGCCGCGTTTCTTCATGCGGTTGAGCAAGCGTCCGCCGCCGCAACCGACATCCAGCAGCTTGCCGTCCGGCTCATCGCGCAGCGTCATGAAGCGCAGATAGTCGGCCTCGCGCTTCATGCCATTAACGATCCAAAGCGGAAGCAGCCCCAGCTTGATGAAACGGTGGGCGAGGCTGAGCATCGTCTTGCCGAAACGGCCGGCGCTATTGCGGGTGTGCGTGTGATAAGTCGCATAGGCCTTCCACAACTCGTACGGCGGCGGGGCGGGGTCAAGCCAATAGGTGCCGCACGCCGCATCGGCACAGCGCCGGAAGCTCCATCTGCCATCGAGATTGCCATCCGGATCGCGGATGCCGGATTGCACCACATCCCCTGCGGAGCCGCACAGGTCGCATGTAAGGCGGGGTTCGCTTGCTATACTGTTCACATTGAGTCGGTTGGATGGGTCACGTGCGCATTCTATAACGACCCCCCATCATTTCAGAGACAGCATGAAAATTATCCAAATCGTCAGACGTTACGGTCCCGTGGGCGGCATGGAGCGATATGTCTGGGAAACCACGAAAGAACTGGTCAAGCTGGGCCATGAGGTGCAGGTGATCTGCGAACAATGCATGGCCGAAAAGCCGCAAGGTATCGCGGTACATGAGTTGGGCAGGATGCGTTACCGCCCGCGCTGGATCTATTACATGCGCTTCAGCCACCGCGTCCATGCATGGTTGCGCGCCCACCCGCAACCCGGCTGGCTCATCCACAGCAACGAACGCATCGGCGTGCACGACGTCACCACCATCCACGGCCCGCCTTTCGCATCGGTGCGCGACAAACCCTGGTGGAAGAAAGTCTCCATACGCGTGGCGGCACAGCTCTGGCTAGAGCGGCGCGAACTGCGCGTGGCCAAGGCCATCATGCCGAACTCGGAGATCATCGCCAAGCAACTGGCGCACTACTACCCCGAATACGCGCACAAACTCACGACACCTATCGTGCCGGGAGTGTTGCCCGGCGTCATGCGCACCCCGCATGAAGTACCGGCTGACGGCGGCATCATCGGCTTCGTCGGCCGGGAGTGGCAGCGCAAAGGCCTGCCGCTGGCGGTGGAGATCGTCGCTCAGTTGCGCAAGGTGCGGCCGAGAATCGAACTATGGGTGATCGGACCGGAAGAGCAAGAGATCGCCTATTTGTTCAAGGGCTGGCAAGGTGGCTACCGCCTGTTCGGCTGGCGCACGGATAATGCGCATTTCGAAAAGATCGACGTGCTGCTTCATGCCGCCAAAGCTGAACCCTATGGCATGGTGATCTCCGAAGCCATGGCGGCGCGGGTGCCGGTGGTGGTGTCCGATCTGTGCGGCGCGGCTGCACAGGTGACGGCCGATCATGGGGCGGTCGTGCGGCTGGAGGCGCCCGTGCGGGAATGGGTTGCAACGGTCGAGGGGCAACTTGCGCGAGTAAAGCCGGTGCCGGGATTTACTCGGGGGTGGAATATTGTTGCGATGGAGTTCATTGCAGTCTATGAGTGTCTCTCTCATGATTAAAAAGCCGAAGTACTCGCCTTGGATGACGAACCTTGCAGAACTGCTGATCGTGTTCTATCCCTCGCTTATGCTGACGGTTCGCGGCGGGATGAACGGCGTGTTCATCATTGCGCTGCTCGCGGCTTTGCTGGCTTGGCCGTTCGGAAAGAGCGAGGCGGGGCTTTATTCAACGAATGATATTCGCCGCTATGCATGGGCCATGTTTGGACTGACGATCGCGATATTCATCAGCGAGAGCTATTGGCAGCATTATTCCGGACAATCATATGATGCTGCCGCGCGGTATTGGCTGGCCATTCCAATATTCCTCTGGTTGTCACGTATGGAGCCGGGAGTGTTTCATGCGCTGCAGCTTGCTTTCCCCGTTGCGGCCATTGCGGGTTTCTTACTGACTGGCGAGATGTGGGGAAGGGCAGGTATCGGCACGCTGGATCTGATCCATTTCGGAGATATGGCTTTGATCCTGGGAGTCATGTCGCTATTCAGTGTTGACTGGTTCGGGAGGGACAATGCGGTGCTACGGACGTTTAAGTTCGTGGGCTTTATCGCGGGAGTGGCTGCATCTTTTGGCTCTGGTTCGCGCGGGGGCTGGCTGGCTATACCTGCATTCGTCATTATCATTCTTTATTTCCACCGGCAGAGAATACATATTAAGACGATGGCAGCCATCGTTGCGCTGACCTTGGCCAGCATGACAGTGCTGTATGCGTTCAACGGCACTATCAATCACCGCGTGAATGCGCTGGTGAACGATATTCAGAATTACCAGACTGGTAACCGAGATACGTCGATTGGCATCCGCTGGCAATTGTATACGGCGGCCATCGACATCATCAGTCGGCATCCGGTGGTCGGGGTGGGGCCATCCGGATTCGCCCGTGAGATGCAGCCGATGAGTGAAGCGGGGAAGCTGACGCCGGAGGCTGCGAATCTCGGACGCGGAGAGGTTCATAACGATGTGCTGTCCAAGACAGCGGCGATGGGGATATTCGGCTTGGTAGCGATCCTGTTGATCTACATAGTGCCGTTCAGAATGTTCTGGATAGCCGCGAAATCGAATGTAAGGGAGGTCAGAAGAACTGGCATATTGGGCATCACGTTTGTAAGCGGTATAGTTATCTTCGGGCTGACTGTGGAATTCTTGAACTTGACGATGGCAACCGCTTTTTATGCATTCACCGTTGCTGTACTGCTGGCAGCTTGCCACAGTACCCATCATGGTGCGGCGAACAGTAATATCTATGGTAAAACAAGATATGACTAGACATCTGGATCTGGGGTGCGGCACGAACCCGCAAAACCCCTATAACAAAGATTCTCTGTACGGCATCGATATACGGGATGATGCGCAGGAGATCCTTGCAAGCAAGGGTGTCGTCATGCGCAAGGCCAACCTGATATTTGAGCCGATACCATTCGAGGACAATTATTTTTCCAGTGTGTCTGCCATTGATTTTCTTGAGCATGTTCCCCGACAGATTTGTCTTGGCAACACGAACGAGGCGATCTATCCCTTCATCAAGCTGATGAACGAGATTTGGCGCGTACTTGAACCGGGCGGCCGACTGCTGGCGGTGACGCCGGCATATCCATCTCCTTTAACTTTTGCCGACCCTACCCATGTGAACTACATTTCGGTCGGAACGCATGAATATTTTTGCGGCGATAGCCCGGTGGGGAGCATCTATGGCTTTCACGGCAAGTTCAAAGTGCTGATCGCCAAGCGTTCTGTGCCCACCAATTTCCGCAAGATGCCGCCCAATCCTTGGGAGACTTTTGTGCGCGATATGGGACGGCGCATTTCCGGGAAAGGGATCCATCACATGATCTGGGAGCTGGAGGCGGTTAAGTGATCAGCATCGTAATTCCGAGCTGGAACAATCTGCCGCATCTGAAGCTGTGCGTGGAGAGCCTGGAAAAACATTCGGCCCACGCGCACGAGATCATCGTGCATCTGAACGACGGTAACGATGGTTCGCTGGAATGGGTACAGGCGCACGGCATCAAGTACACACAGAGCGGCAAGAACATCGGCGTCTGTCTGGCGGTGAATCATGCGGTGTCGCAGGCGAAGCACGATTGGGTGCTGTTCATGAACGACGATATGGTCGCTGCGCCGGGCTGGGATAAGGCATTCATGGAAGCGATCGCGTCTGTGGATACCGACCTGGCATTGTTCTTCGGCACGCTGGTCCAGCCGGAAGACGGCGGAAATGACATCATCATCAAGCGTGATTTCGGTCGCACGCCTGAGACTTTTGATGAAGCAGCGTTCCTGCAGGGCTGTTTCGATGATCCGCGCGGGGACCGGGAAGGTGCGGCCTCACAGCCAACGCTGTTCCACAAGAAGTGGTGGACCATGGTCGGCGGCTATAGTCTGGAGTTCTCACCCGGCATGAGCAGCGACGATGACTTGCTGATGAAGTTCTGGGTGGCCGGTTGCCGTAATTTCCGCATGGTCGGCGCAAGCCGCTTTTACCACTTCGGCATGGCCAGTACCGGGCGCATCACCCACAACCAAGGCGGTCGTATGTTCGTGATGAAATGGGGTATCACCCAACTGGAGTTCTATCGCTACTACCTGCCGTCGTTGCGCAGGCCGGATGGCGGCAATACCCCCGACAATCCGCATAATTTCGTGCGACCGACCTGGCTGGGGAAATTGCGCCGAGTGCGTTATGCCCTGCGCTACAACTATCCGCTGGGCGGGATCGAGACATGGGACCCGGTAGCGGGAAGCACCACCTTTTCAGAGGGGGGCTAACGGGGCTTTTGTGAAGACTCTGCCTTACGCAGCGCTTGGAGCATCTCGTCGCCCATTAGCAGATAACCTGTCGTTGATACGTGCGTGCCATTGGCGGGGAATAGGTCGACAGTATTGTCATCCAGCGCGCGTTGCATCATGCGCATCAGGTTCGGCGCGCCGTAACGTCGTTCTGCTTCATTCCAGAATTGCTTGTCTGAGTATCTGTACACAGTGCTTTTGTTCGGTACGAACATCCATATCGGCGTGACGCCTTCCATCCTGGCATTGAGCAGCGCGATGTTATCCAGCGCGCTACGTTCGATCTCACCCGGCAAGTCATAAGACAAAAACAGGGCATCGTTGCAACTAGCATGGCTGAACAGATCGCAGCCGTTCTTTATTCGGGCCATGGTCACGTCATTGGGCAATGTCCATGTGCTGAAATCTTCCGACCTGCTACGGCGTTCGTAATCGACTGAGTGCAACAGGGTGCGGAAGCCGGTGGACAACTTTCCGGCATAGTTGCCGCCATGCACATCGAAGGATGTTGCCGGCGGATGGCGTGGCGCATCGGTGCGGGCATTAGGGTGATACTGCATCTTGTCGCAAGCCACTGACTTGCCCAAGTCATTCACCAGATTGCGTTCGATGGATTCGAGCACGATGAAGCGTCCGTGAAACCCCTGGCTGCGCAGCCAGGGCATGAAGTCCGCACATATCCCGCGCATGCTGTCCCAGGTCTCGGTTCTGACCTTGTAGCCTTGTTGCGTGAGTCTGGTTTGCCAAATGCGGCCATCTGAGAAGCTGTCACCGATGACCAGTACGTCCGCCTCCCGCATGGTGGCCTGTGCCATCCATTGCATATCGACCGTGGGTTGCGCTTTGGTCCAGCCGAACAGGGTCTCGGGCAGCAGCGCCATGCGTGTCAGCTCGCCTTCAAAAGTCGCTCTGGGCAGGAAATAGAAACCGACCGCGCCGTAGCAGAGCACTGCCAGCATCACTACAACAGAGAATATCTTGGCCTGTTTCATGTCAGAACTGGAAGTAGAGGAAGGGGCTGTAACTGCCGAATTGGTCGATCGCCACATACAACATGTACAGCACGATGGCGGCTTGTACCAGCATCAGGATGTTGCTGTCCTTGATGAAGCGCAGGTGTGTCGAGTTCGGCAGCAGCCAGACCCAGAGCAGGCCGGGGATTAGCAAGCGCAATAGATCTCTCCCCGACATGTCGGTGAGCAACAGCAGGTTGCCATGCAACACGGCATCGAACGAGATCGGTCGCGCGGCGATGCCGAACATCGCGTTCAGCATGGTCATCGCCTGCGGCATGTTGTCGGCGCGGAACACCACCCATGCCGCGACCACGGCGACGAATGTCAGCGTGCCCCCGGCGATGGTGCCCAGCCAGCCGGGCACCCAACGCAGGTATCTCTCCACGATCAGCTCGCGCCACAGATGGTTGATGGTGAGGTAGATGCCATGCAAGGCACCCCAGACCACGAACGTCCAGCCCGCGCCATGCCATAAGCCGCCCAGCAGCATGGTGGCCAGCAGGTTGCCGTAACGGCGGAGTTTGCCTTTGCGATTGCCGCCCAGCGGGATGTAGAGATAGTCGCGCAGGAAGGCGGACAGCGTCATGTGCCAACGCCGCCAGAAGTCGATGATGCTGGTGGCCTTGTAAGGCGAGTTGAAGTTGATTGGCAGGCGGATGTTGAACATCAGCGCGATGCCGAGTGCCATGTCGGTATAGCCGGAGAAATCGAAATAGATCTGCAGCGTGTAAGCCAGCGCACCGCACCATGCCTCGTAGATGGTCGGCAATATGCCGCTGGCCAAACCGTGCTGGGCGCCGTCGAAGATGGCGGTGGCGTAGGGGGCCAGCGAATCGGCAAGCAATACTTTCTTGCACAGACCCAGCGTGAACAGCAGCAAACCCGTTGCGACGTTGTCCCAATCGATGCGGTAGGTGGAGGCACGAGCGAACTGCGGCATCATGTCTTTGTGATGCAGCACTGGGCCCGCGATCAGATGCGGGAAATAGGTGACGAACAGCACGTAATGGATGAAGTTGTATTCCTTCACCTTGCCTTGCCAGGTGTCAACGAGAAAGGCGATCTGCGTGAAGGTGAAGAATGAGATGCCGAGCGGCAGGATGATCTCGCCAAGTGAAAGGCCGGATCCCGCGAGGTCGTTCAGACTGGACAGGAAGAAGTTGGCGTATTTGTAGTAGGCCAGCAGCAGGAGGTTGGCGGTGATGGCGAACGCCAGAAGCCGGGTCTTGCGCCGTGCTTCCTGCTTTAAGCCTGCCTTAGCGATCCACATGCCTAGCGCATAGTTAAAAACGATGGAGCCGAGCAGCAGGCCGACATAAGCCGGGTTCCAATAACTGTAGAAGACGAGCGAAGCCAGTGCCAGCCATGCTGCCGCATAGGTGTGGTGGATGCGCCCGAGCTGGAAGAAGCCTAGGAAAACGACCGGCAGATACAGGAAGATGAAGCTATAGGAATTGAAGAGCATCGATCAGGCGGCGGTGAGCCGGGGCGCGTGCATAGAGTAGCCGTTATTTTCTGTTACCCTATTTTACAGAGATTAGAGGGAAACACAGATGTCCATCTACGCCATAGGCGACATACAAGGCTGTTACAACGAGCTGCAGCGACTGCTGGAGCAGATCGACTTCGACCCCGCGCATGACCGGCTCTGGTTCGTCGGCGACCTGGTCAATCGCGGTCCCGGTTCGCTGGAGGTGTTGCGTCTGGTGAAGTCGCTGGGCGACCGTGCGATCACGGTGCTAGGCAATCACGACCTGCACCTGCTGGCTGTCGCTGAAGGGATAGGCAAGCTGCATAGCAGCGATACGCTGGACGGGATATTGCATGCGCCGGATCGCGACGAGCTTTTGCACTGGCTGCGCCATCAGCGACTGATGTATGCGGAAGGCGGACATGCGCTGGTGCACGCGGGCCTGTTGCCGCAATGGTCGGTGAAGCAGGCGCTGGCATTGGCGCACGAGGTCGAAGGTGCCTTGCGCAGCGACGACTATGCGGTGTTCCTGGAGAGGATGTACGGCAATGCACCGCACGGCTGGGAAGACGATCTGCAGGGCTACAAGCGTCTGCGCGTCATCGTCAATGCGTTCACCAGGCTGCGCATCTGCACCCCGCAGGGCGAGATGGAATTCAAGTTCAAGGGTGAGGTGGAGAATATCCCGGAGGGCTATCTGCCGTGGTTCGAGGTGGAGAAGCGCCGCAATGCGGACGCCACGGTCATCTTCGGTCACTGGTCAGCGCTGGGGTTGAAAGTCGAGCCCAACCTCATCGCGCTGGATACCGGCTGCCTGTGGGGCGGGCCGATGACGGCCATCCGGCTGGAGGATAGGCGTCTATACCAGGTGGGTTGCAACAGCCCGGTGGCGAAACACTGGTGAAAAAAATGCCGGTGGTGCGCAAGGCACCACCGGCATCTTCAAAAAGCACTGATCAGAACCTGCGCTTTTGCTGCGGCACGAAAGCGCTGCGTCCTTCGATATGGCGGAACGTGATGCGTCCCTTGGTCAGATCGTAGGGCGACATTTCCAGCGACACCTTGTCACCGGCGATGATGCGGATGTGATTCTTCTTCATCTTGCCGGCGCTGTAAGCGATGAGCTGGTGACCGTTCTCCAGTGTGACGCGGTAACGGGAGTCCGGCAGGACCTCGTCCACCACGCCATTCATTTCGAGCAGTTCTTCCTTTGCCATGGATTTAAGCAGCGCGGATGTTGGATGCCTGCTGACCCTTGGGGCCGGCGACGATGTCGAATTCAACAGCCTGACCTTCGGCCAGTGTCTTGAAACCCGAGCTTTGGATTGCGGAAAAGTGTGCGAACAGATCATCGCCACCGTTGGACGGGGTGATGAAGCCGAAGCCTTTGGAATCGTTGAACCACTTAACTGTACCTGTTGCCATGATGAATCTCCTGATAATGAATAAATGGCATTGCCCCGAGGGAGCGAATTTCAAGACGGCACACAGATGAAGGGGAATACCGCAGGGAAGCGGATCACAGAACCAAACAACAACGACAGACTTGAATCGCGGGGCGCACTATGTACTGTCTTGCCGAGAAAAGCAATACAAATCATCACACGGGCGTGGGCTGCTGGAGTCCGGACTCGAACTCCGCGATGGGGACCGGCTTGCCGAACAGGTAGCCCTGATAGTGGACGCAGCCGTGTTTCAGCAGGAATTGGGATTGTTCCAGGGTCTCGACACCCTCGGCGATCACGTCCAGCCCGAGGCTGAAGGCCATGGCGATGATACTTTGGACGATCGCGCGGTCACTGCTGCTTATGGCCAGGTCGCGCAGGAAAGACTTGTCGATCTTGAACTGGTCGAGCGGCAACCGTTTGAGGTATTGCAGGGAAGAATAGCCGGTGCCGAAATCGTCCAGCGATATCTTCACCCCGAGCTGCTTCAGCGCGGCCATCGTCGAGATCGTCTCGTTGACATTGTCCAGCAGCATGCTTTCGGTCAGTTCGAGTTTCAGCTTTGACGGGTCGATGGCATGGTGGCTTATCGCGGCCTGCACCTGCTGGACGAAATCGGGTTGGTGGAACTGCTTGGCGCTGACATTGATCGCGAGTTGAAGGTCGCGGGTGAGCGGCCTGTGCTCCCAGGCTTTGAGTTGCGCGCAGGCATTCTCCAGCACCCACTCGCCGATGGGCAGGATCAGGCCGGTCTCTTCCGCCAGCGGGATGAAGCGGTCGGGCGCGACGAGGCCGCGAGTCGGATGTATCCAGCGGATGAGTGCCTCGGCACCGAGGGGGCGATGGTTCTCGTCCACCTGCACCTGGTAATACAGGCTGAACTGCGCCCGCGTCAGGGACTTGCGCAGGTCGTTCTCCATGGATGCCTTGCTGTTCAGGGTCTCCTGCATCTCGGGATCGAAGAACTGCAAACGGTTGCGGCCGCCTTTCTTAGCCTGGTACATGGCGATATCCGCCTGCTTCAGCAGTTCATCCAGCTCGCCATGCACGTGGCTGAACAGGGTCGCGCCGATGCTGGGTGTGTTGTGGAACTCGTGGAAACTGAGCTGGTAAGGCTTGTTCAGCATCTCCAGGATCTTCTCGCCCACGGTTTCGGCTTGCGATGCCGCTTCCAGGGGCAGCTTGCTCAGGTCTTCCAGCATCACCACGAATTCGTCGCCTCCCAGCCGGGCGACGGTGTCGCCCTTGCGCACGCAGAGTTCGAGCCGCTGCGCGACTTGCTGCAGCAGCAGGTCGCCCTTGTCGTGGCCCAAGGTATCGTTCAGCGCCTTGAAGTTATCCAGATCGATGAAGAGGATCGCGCCGTATTTCTCGCTGCGTTTGCATGCGGCCAATGCCTGCTGCAGGCGGTCGAGCATCAGCCGCCGGTTCGGCAGTCCGGTCAGCGGGTCGTAGAAGGCCAGACTGCGGATCTCCTCTTCGGCCGCCTTGTGCAGGGTGATATCGGCGATGGACGCGACGAAATTGACGATCTTGCCGCCGGGGTCACGCAAGGCGCTGATGGTGAGACGCTCCGGATAGATGTCGCCCTGCTTGCGCCGGTTCCATATCTCGCCGGACCAGCTGCCGGAAGAATTGATGGCGTGCCACATCGCGGCATAGAACACCGCATCATGCCGCCCCGATTTCAGGATGCGCGGATTCTTGCCGATCACCTCGTGCGGCTCGAAGCCCGTGATCTCGGTGAATGCCCGGTTCACGCGCAGGATGTCACCGTCCGCATCGGTCACGATGATGCCATCCTGGGTCTCGAAGGCGGTCGCCGCGATGCGCAGCTCGGCCTCGGCCAGCTTGCGAGCGGTGATGTCGCGCGAGGAATTGAACAGCGCTCGTTGCCCGTCCAGCACCAGCGGGTAACCGCTGACCTCGACATCGAACACCCCGCCGTCCTTGCGGCGGTGGCGGGTCTCGAACTCGGAGCGGCCTTGCTGGTTGAACTGGCGCTGTAGCGCCCGATGCAGGCTGGAGCTGTCCATGCTGGCATCCCACTGCGAGACATGCATGCCTATCACCTCTTCGCGGGTGTAGCCCAGCATGCTGCAGAACGAGTCGCTGGCCTCGATGACTCGGCCGTCCGCATCGAGGATATGTATGCCGTCGCTGGCATTGCGCAGCAGGGCGCGGATCTTTTCGTCTTCGCGTCTGAGCGCCAGTTCGGCCTGTTTGCGCTTGGTGATGTCATTGCCGGTGCCGATGAAATGCTGGATCTCACCGTTTGCATCGCGCGACACGGACAAAGACAGTTCGATGGTGTAGGTGCTGCCATCCTTATGCCGATTGACGATCTCGCCGTGCCATGCACCGAGCGTCCGGATCTGATGCGAGAGGTCCTGAGGCTGCGAGTCGGGCGAGCGGTCTGCGGACAGCAGCAGGATCGGGTCCTTGCCTGCGGCCTCCTCTGCGGTGTAGCCGGAGATCCTGGTGAAGGCGGGGTTCACCGTCAGGATGCGTGCCGCCGCATCGGTGATGACGATGGCATCGGTGCTGGACTCGAACACCTTGGCATGGATCCGCTGCTGGTCCTCGATCTCGCTGCGCTGCGCGGCGATCTGCATCTGGCGGCGGTAGTAGGCGATGGAGATCAGCGCGAGCAAAGTGAGCACCAGTCCGACCACGGAGAGCAGGGTCCTGGCGCTGGTGCGCCACTGGGCCAGTGCGACATCGCGATCCAGATGCGTGACGACGACCAGCGGATACAGGCTGGAGGCGCGGAAGGATGTCAGCGTGGCGTCGCCGTCCGGGGTCGCGGACACGAATTCACCGCTCTCCTTTCCGGGCAGTTGCAGCCTTTCCAGCAGCGGACCGAGCAGTTCCCCGGCGGCTTTCGACTGGTCGGTATCCAGCAACAGCGTGCCGTCATACAGCAGCACTTGCACGCTGCCCTGGTCCGCATCCAGTTTATGCAGGGCGTGATTGATGAAATAGTCGGGATTGATCGCGAACAGCAGCGTGAGTCTTTGCTTGCCCAACACCATGGTGCGCGAGGCGGGGATGAAGCTGTGGCTATCCCGGCCGGCCGGGCTGAGGCGTGTGGTCTCGCGCCCGTCGGAAAAGTCGTGCCCCTCCCACGGATGCCCGATGCGCAGGATCCCGGAAGGTTCGGAAACCGGTGGCAGGTATTCGGACGTGCCGATGCGGAGGCCGACGTTGGCCGGATTGGAACTGGCATAGATGCGCCCCTCTGCATCGAGCAGCGACATCGAGCGCAGGAACGGCGCACGCCGCAGGAACTCCACGAAATGCCGGTCTATAGGCTTTGTCCGCACGCCGGGCGTGTCATGCACATTGACGTTGGCCGCGACCAGCTCGGTGACATGCAGGTTCTGGGTCAGGAAATCCTCGAAGCCGCGGGAATGCATTGCGGAGAAGCGCAGACCGCTGTCCGTGGCTTCGGATCTGAGCTGCCACAGGGTGAATGCGGTGAGCGCACCGAGGCTGATGGCGAACAGCAGCAGGGCCGTGAAGAAGCCCTGCCGGAACTGTTGTTCACGCGAGGTCATGGAGAGACGATGGACTCGAGCCCGTGGGATTTGGCGGCGGCCATCAGCCTGCCATCCTGTTTGATGTCATGCACGAAACGATCGAGTCTGGCCTGCCAGGCCGCATCGCCCGGCTGCATGGCATACGCATAGGGGGTGATGTGATAGACCTGCGGGGGGGATATGAGCTTCGCCCAGTCGTTGTTCGAGAGGAAGCGCTGGCTATACGGGAAATCGGTCATGAACACATCCGCCCTGCCCGACGCCACCTCCTGCTCGCGCGCAAAGGGCGTGTCCAGGATCATCAGGCTGGCCGCCTTGAGTTTCTCTTTCATCACCGGTTCATGCAGCGTGCCTTTCGCCACCGCCACCACCGTTCCCGCGCGGTCTACATCGCCCCAGTGCTTGATGCGCCGGTTGGCTTTGCTGGTGATGGCATAGATGTCGCTGGCAAGGTGCGGCTGGGTGAAGGTCAGGCTCTTGGCGCGGAGGGGGGTGATGCCGATGGCGAACATGGCGACATCGCAGCGATCCTGACTGACATCGTCGATCAGTTTGGCGAAGGAGCTGTCGACGAAGCGGACGGAGACCCCCAGATCCTTGCCCAGTTCGCGGGCCAGATCGATATCGATGCCGGAGAGCTGCTGCGTCTTCGGGTTGCGGTAGGTGATGCTGTAGTAGTCGGGCCAGATGCAGACGCGCACTTCCTTGCTGGCGAGCACACGGTCGAGGCGGCCGGATGAGACCGGCGCGGCAAGCGACGAAACGGAAAGGACGCCCGACAGGGCACAAAGAACCCACAGCGCTGCGATACGCATGACCATCCTCCTGGTGTTACGAGGCAATCGATTGCCTTCTCTGGATCAAGGCCGCGCACAGTACGTCGGCCGAACGCGGCGATTCTAGCACTGCCCGTCGCGGGGAGGCCGGGCAGGAATGGCCCGGCAGGCCCAGTAGTCGAGCGGTGCGCTATGTTATGCGGCGGCCAGGCGCTGGCAGCATTGCGTTGCTTGCTGGATATAGCGGCCGCCGAACAGGTTGGCATGGTTCAGCAGGTGATACAGGTTATACACATCGCGTCGCCGGGCATATCCCGCATCGAGCGGCCATGCGGCTCGATAGGCGGCAAGGAATTCCGGCGGGAAGCCGCCGAACAGTTCCGTCATGGCCACATCGCATTCGCGGTCGCCGTAATAGACGGCCGGGTCGAAGATCACCGGCGCGCCGTCGGCAAGATAACCATAGTTGCCACCCCATAGGTCGCCGTGCAGCAGGGAAGGGACGGGGGCATATCCGTCGAAGAAGCGGGGCAGGTCGGCCAGCAAGGCACGGCCTGCCGCCTGCAGTTCGCCGCCGTATCCATTCTCCTGCGCGAGCCGCAACTGGAACCCCAGACGCTGCTCGCGCCAGAAGGTGAGCCAGTCCTCCGTCCACGGATTCGGCTGGGGGGTGGTGCCAATGAAATCGTCATGGGAGAAACCGAATCGCGGAGCGGTGTGGCGGTGCATCGCCGCCAGCGCCTCCCCCAGACGGCGTGCATCACCGTGCGTGGCGAGATCCAGATATTCCAGCACCAGGAAACTCTGGTCACCGTCACACCCTTGCGCCACCGGGCGCGGGACGCGCAGCGCGCCTGCGGCCGCCAGCTCGGCCAAACCGGCAGCTTCGGCCTCGAACATCGCGTGATGCCGGGCTGCGTTCAACTTGATGAAATAGCGGCTGCCGTCCTTGCCTTGCAGGCGATAGGTCTGGCTGATGTCCCCGCCCGAGAACGGGGTGACGGTATGCAGCTCGAACGGCCGGCCGGTCGCCGCACTGATGGCCGGGGCGACCGTTCCCGGGATGAACATGGTCTACAGCTTGATGGCGTAGCCGAAATGCTTCTGGAACAGTTCCATGATCTCGGCGCGCGAATGCTTGTGGTTCTGCCCGCCGCGGCTGGAGATCTTGAGCGAGCCCATCAGCGAGGCCAGACGGCCCGTGGTCTCCCAATCCCAACCGGACTGGATACCGTACAGCAGGCCGGCGCGATAGGCATCGCCGCAACCGGTCGGGTCGACGATGGCTTTCGGTTTCGGGGTGGGGATGGCGATGTGTTTGCCGTCCGCATGGATGATGGAGCCGTCGCCGCCCAGGGTGACGATGAGTGCCGAGACGCGCTGTGCGATGTCGGCCAGCGTCTTGCCGGTCTTGTCCTGCAGCATCTTCGCCTCGTAGTCGTTCAGCGTGACATAGTTGGAGAGTTCCACCATCTCCAGCAATTCCTCGCCGGAGAACATCGGCATGCCCTGGCCCGGATCGAACACGAAGGGGATGCCCGCCTCGTTCAGTTCGCGCGAATGCTTGAGCATGCCGTCGCGGCCGTCAGGCGACACGATGGCCAGCGTGGCTTCCTTCGCGTCTCGGATGTGGTTCAGGTGCGACATGCTCATCGCGCCCGGGTGGAAGGCAGTGATCTGGTTGTCGTCCAGGTCGGTGGTGATGAAGGCCTGTCCGGTGAAATTTCCTTCGACGTGCTTGATATGCGTCTGCGGCAGACCAAGGTTGGTCAGGCGGGTCGCATAGGGGCCGAAGTCGTCGCCCACGGTGGCCATGATCAGCGGATTGCCGCCCAGCATCTGCAGGTTGTAGGCGATGTTGCCAGCGCAGCCGCCGTATTCGCGGCGCATCTCGGGCACCAGGAAGGCGACGTTCAGGATGTGGATCTGTTCGGGCAGGATGTGTTTCTTGAAGTGGTCCTTGAACACCATGATGGTGTCGAAAGCCATGGAACCGCAGATCAGAGTCTTCATATCGTGGAGGTGGGTGGTTGAACGATGGGCGGATTATAGCAGCGCGGCACGCCGCATTCGCGCTACGGAGGAAGGCGTTACAATCGAAGCCTGATCCCGTACAGGAGAACGTCATGACCGCACCGCGCACGATCGTCGCCGCCACCGATTTTTCCGCCAGTGCCACCCGCGCGGTGCGCCAGGCGGCGCATCTGGCGCGCGCATGGGACGCGCGACTCATCCTGGTCCATGTGTTCAACGACAGCGTCTGGGCCAGTCTCAGGGCGGTGTACGACCTGCCCGGCTGGAACGACGTGAAGCCGCTGGCCGGCCAGCGCGCGCGCCTGACCGCGCTGGCGACAGAGATCGCGCAGGAATTCGCGTTGCCGGTCGATACCGAGGTCCTCACCGGACGCGCCTCGCAGCAGATCGGCGAGATCGTCGCGGCGCGGCGCGCCGACCTGCTGGTGGTGGGTGAACATGGCGAGAACTGGGTGAATGACATCGTGCTGGGCGGTACCGCGCTCAAAGTGATCGAAGCCGCCCGCGTCCCGGTACTGCTGGTGCGCGGCGAGCGCCCCGCGCTGTACCGTGACATCCTCGTCGCGGCAGATTTCTCCGAGCACTCGGAACGGGCCGCACGTCTTGCGCTGGATGCCTTCCCGGACGCGCAGCTGGTGCTGATCCATGCCTGGCTGGTGCCGCTGGAGGCCAGTATGCGTCTTGGGGGCGCGCGCGAAGAGGACATCGAACATTACCGCAGCAGGGAGTTCGCGCAGGCAGAAGCGGGACTGGCTTCGCTCGTGCGCCGTCTCGGTGCCGCTGAAGGCCGGCTGCAGCCGCTCGCCTTGCATGGTTCTCCGGCCAGCGTGATCTTCGACCAGGCCGAGGCGCGCGGCAGCGACCTCATCGTCATCGGCAAGCGTGGCGGCAGCCCGCTCGACGAGCGCCTGCTGGGCAGTGTCACGCAGAACATCCTGTACCACGCGTCCTGTGACGTGTTGCTGAGCGCCTGAGACAGCCATGGGCAACCTCGCGCAGATCATCCTGCTGCTGGCTGTCACCGTCGCCGTCATCGTCATCTTCCAGCGCCTGAGGTTCCCCACTGCGCTGGGCTATCTGCTGGTCGGCGTCATCCTCGGGCCATATACCGCGGGGCCGACCGTCTATGTGCCGGAGTTCAAGGCGCTCGCCGAGTTCGGTGTGGTGTTCCTGCTGTTCACCATCGGTCTCAGTTTCTCGCTGCCGCAGATGCATGCCTTGCGCCACCAGGTGTTCGGGCTGGGCACCGGCCAGGTGCTGCTCACCACGCTGCTGGTCGGCGTCATCGTCTGGCTGGCGGGATTGCCGGCCGAGGTGGCGTTCGTGGTCGGTGCGGTGTTCGCGCAGTCTTCCACCACCATCATCGGCAGCCTGCTCACCGAACAGGGCGAAGAGAACAGCCAGCACGGCCGGCTGGGTCTGGCCATGTCGGTGTTCCAGGATGTCACCGCCGTGCCTTTCCTGGTCATCATCCCGGTGCTGGGCACGGCGGTCGGCGCGGCGGCGCTGACCGGGGCGCTGGGTTGGGCGCTGGTCAAGGCGCTGATCGCATTCGCGCTGGTGTTCTTCGTCGGCCGCTGGCTGCTGCGCCCGCTGTTCCACATGGTCTCTGAACGGCGCTCGCTCGAGGTGTTCACGCTGGCGGTGCTGCTGGTCGCGCTGCTGGCGGCCTGGGGCACCAACCTGTTCGGCCTGTCGCTGGCGTTCGGTGCCTTCCTTGCCGGCATGATGCTGGGCGAGACGGAGTTCCGCCACCAGGTGGAGTCCAGCATCCGGCCGTTCCGCGATGTGCTGCTCGGCCTGTTCTTCATCGGTATCGGCATGCGCTTCGATCCGGCCTCCATTCCGCCGATCTGGCACTGGGCGCTGCTCGGCGCGCTACTCATCGTGCTCAGCAAGACGTTGATCGTCGCGGTCATGATGCGCCGCAACGGGATCGATGCAGCGGTGGCCTGGCGCACCGGTCTGCTGCTGGCGGTCGGCGGCGAGTTCGGCCTGGCGTTGATCGCCATTGCGCTCGATTCCGGCGTGCTCGATGAGCAGCTGGGGCAGATCGTCATCACCTCGGTGCTGCTGTCGCTGGTCATCGGCGCGGTGCTGATCCGCTTCAATGGTGCGATCGCCGCCCGTCTGACAGCAGATGATCGCCCGCAGGCCGCCGCTGAGGAACTGCTCGGCAGCGCGGAACAGCAGGTGGTGATCGGCGGTTATGGCCGCGTGGGGCACACCGTTGCGGTGTTGTTGCAGTCCAGCGGCATCCAGTTCGTGGTGTTCGACAGCGACGCGCGCCGGGTGGCGCAGGGCCGGGCGGACGGGCATCCGGTGCTATACGGCGACATCTCCGACCCGGAGCTGCTGTCCGCCATCCGTGTGGAGCGTGCGGCGCTGGTGGTGATCACCATCGATCATGCGGCGATGGCGTTGCGCACCGTGAAATACCTGCGCAAGCATAGTCCGCAGGTGCCGGTCATCGCCCGGGCGCGCGACCTGCAGGCCAGTTCGCAGCTGATGGAGGCGGGGGCCACGCATGCCTATCCGGAAGCCATCGAGGCCAGCCTGCGCCTCGGCGCCACCGCCCTGCAGATACTGCAAGTGCCGGCCGCCGATATCGACCTGGTGATGCAGGGCGTGCGTGACCTCGATTACAAACCGGTGCTGGAAGAGAAAACGCAGGGATGACGGGGCGCTACTTTCCCCGTCGTCGGTGTCGCCAGGCGAGCGCTATCTTCAGCCGCCACAATCCGCTGACCAGCAGGTAGGCCAGCGCACCCATCGAGCAGGCCAGGATCAGCAATCCCAGCAGCAGCGGTTTACCCAGCGCAGCGATACGCGCCATCCAGCCCGTCTCCGCAGGTGCGGTCTGCACGTTCCCGAAATCGCGCTGGCTGCCGTCATCGCCGATCAGCATCGCGCCGAGGTGATAGGCGGCGTAATAGATCGGCGCGAAGGTGACGGGATTGGTGACCAGCGTGCTGGCGACCGCCGTGGGGATGTTGGCGCGCAGTGCCACCGCCGCAGCGGCCGACAACGGGATCTGCGCGATCGGCACCAGCAGCCCGAAGAACACGCCCAGCGCCACGCCGAGGGCGACGCCGCGCCGGGTGATGCGCCACAACTGTGGCCGGTGCAGGGCCGGCCCGATCCAGCGCAGCCAGCGGTTTTGGCGGATGCGCTCGGCGTCCGGCAACAGGCGGGCCAGACGCTGTTTCACTGCGCTGTTCCCTGCGCGCCATGCGGCGCGGGCGGTGGCGGCGCATCACCCAGCATGACCGCAGCCTTCACCGCCTGTTCCACTGCGCGCCGCGTCATGCTGGCCGCGCGCAGTCTGGTCTCCATCTCGGGCACCGGCAGTTCGCCGTGTGCGCCCGCCTCCAGAAGGTGGGACTTCAGCGACTGGTAGTGGGCCTCCAGCGTGACGAGGGTTGCTTCGACGGTCGCTCTGTCGCGAATGCCGTTCGCCGGATCGACTTCCTCCAGCATGGCCTCCGCCTGGGCGGTGAACTTGCCCGCCTCGACCGGAACCGGGTTCGCGTTCTCGTGCATGACCGCTGCCAGTTCCACGGCCAGTTCGGCCAGCGTCTCGTAATAGCGCGCGATGCGCAGGATCTGCGGCAGACGCTGTGCGCTCTCGATCGACATCTCGGTGCGGCTCAGACGCATGATGAAATCGGCGATGGCGTGGTTGAGTGCGAGCACGGCCTGGCGCTCGCGTTCCAGACGGTCCTGCGCCTGCCCATCGTTCGCGTCACGCAACATGCGGATCGCCAGTACGCCCATGCGCCGTACCTCCTGATGCAGCGCATCCAGTGCCAGGGTGGGCACGCCGAGCACGTTGGCATCCAGATGCTGCGGCCGTGCCTCATCCTCTTCCGCCGTGCGGAAGCGGCGTTCCAGGAAATACGTCAGGCTGTCTACCAGCGGCCACATCAGCGCCACGCCCAGCAGGTTGAACACGGTATGGAACAGCGCCAGGAAGGCGGCCGGTGCGCTGTCCAGCTGCAACAGGTCGCGCAGTTCGGCGATCAGCGCGACCAGCAGCGGCAACATGAGCAGGGCGACGATGCCGGTCAGCACGTTGAACAGCACATGCGCACTGGCCGCGCGTTTGGCGTTCGGCGTGGCACCGATGGCGGCGATCAGCGCGGTGACGGTGGTGCCGATGTTGGCGCCGATCACCGCCGCCGCCGCGCTCTCGATGCTGATCAGGCCGCCCTGCGCGGCGGTCAGCACGATGGTCAGCGACGCACTGGAAGACTGCATCAGCACGGTCATCAGCAGGCCGGACAGCACCATCAGCAACAGGCCGGTCACGCCGTCGAATTCGTTCAGGGAGAAATCCGAGGTGAATCCCGAGAATCCGACCTGCAGCATATCGATGCCGAGGAACAGCACGCCGAAGCCGGCCAGCGCCAGACCCGCCGCGCCGCGTCGACTGTGTTCGCCGGACAGGCGCAGCGCCATGCCGATGCCGATCAGCGGCAGCGCGAGCAGATCGATCTTGAACTTGAGCCCGACCAGCGCCACCAGCCAGCCGGTCATGGTGGTGCCGACGTTGGCACCGAACAGTACCCACAGCGATTGCCCCAGCGTCAGCAGGACGGCATTGACGAAGCCGATGGCAGCCACGGTGACCGCACTGGAGGATTGCACCAGCGCGGTCAGTAGCGCGCCCGACGCCAGGCCGCGCATCCGCGTCCGGGTGGAATAGGTGAGGATGCGCCCGAGTGCAGGCCCTGCCGCGAGTTTGAGCCCGTCCGTCATCAGGCCCATACCCAGCAGGAACAGGCCGATGCCGCCGAGCAGACCGCCGATCGCCGTCCAGTCGTTCATCGCTGCCCCGGTCCGTCACGGAACATGCTGCGGATCGCCAGCTTCTCGATCTCGATCGCGACGAACAGCGCTGCACCGAAACCCGCGATCAGTGCCCACGCTGCGGTGTCCAGCGCGACCACGCCGAACATCCCCTGCATGAATGGCACATAGGTGAAGGCGAGCTGGATGGCGACCAGCACGGCGATGCTGAGCAGCACATAGGGGTTGCCGGTGAAATCCTGCCAGCTGCGAACCGGCGCGAGCAGGAAGCGGCAATTGAACAGGTAGACGATCTCGCCCATCACCAGCGCGTTGACCGCCACGGTGCGCGCGGTCTCCAGGCTGTCGCCGCGCGCCAGTTCCCACAGGAACAGTGCCACCACACCGAGTGCGAGCAGGATCGAGACGAAGCTGATGCGCCACACCATGAAGCCGGACAGGATGGGCGCGTCCGCCGCGCGCGGTGTGCGCCGCATCACGTCCGGTTCCGCCTTCTCGAACGACAGCGCGAGCGCCAGCGTGACGGCGGTCACCATGTTCACCCACAGGATCTGCACCGGCGTCAGCGGCAGTGCCATGCCGAACAGGATGGCGATCAGCACGATGCCAGCCTCGCCGCCGTTGGTCGGCATGATGAATACGATGGCCTTCTTGATGTTGTCGTACACGGTGCGGCCCTCGCGCACCGCATGCGCGATGGTGGCGAAATTGTCGTCGGCCAGCACCATCTCGGCCGCCTCCTTGGCTACCTCGGTGCCCTTCATGCCCATCGCCACGCCGATGTCGGCGCGTTTGAGCGCGGGCGCATCGTTCACGCCGTCGCCGGTCATGGCGACGATCTCGCCGTTGGCCTGCAGCGCCTGTACCAGCCTGAGCTTGTGTTCCGGGCTGGCGCGCGCGTACACGTCCACGTCGCGCACCGTGCGGCGCAGCGCCGCATCGTCCAGCGCATCCAGCTCGCTGCCGGTCAACACATGGCCGTTGCCGATGCCGATCTGCGCCGCGATGGCGCGCGCGGTGTCGGCGTGGTCGCCGGTGATCATCTTCACGCGTATGCCTGCAGACTTGCAGTCGCGCACGGCGGCGATGGCTTCCTCGCGCGGCGGGTCGCTGATGCCGACCATGCCGAGCAGGGTGTAACCGCCCTCCATGTCGGTGAAGTCCAGTGTGCGCTGTGCGCGTTCCGCCGTCTTCATCGCCAGTGCCAGCACGCGCTGGCCGCGTGCGCCGGTGGCGGCCATCTGCGCATGCCAGTAGGGCAGGTCCAGCGCGACATCCTCGCCGATGCCGCGCTGCAGATGGCACATGGCCAGTACCTGTTCCACCGCGCCCTTGGCGAAGATGAAGGCATGGCCCGCATGGTCGTGGTGCAGGGTGGCCATGAAGCGGTGTTCGGACTCGAACGGGATGTGGTCGGTGCGCGGCAGTTGGCCGTGTTCGAGTGCCGGGTCCATGCCGGCCTTGCGCGCCAGCGGGATCAGCGCGCCTTCGGTGGGGTCGCCCGAGATGCGCCACAGGCCGTCCTCTTCCAGCAGTTCGGCATCGTTGCACAGCAGCCCGGCGCGCAGCAGGTCCTGCACATGCGGGTAGACGGCCATGTCCACTTCGCGGCCGTCGCGCGCGAAACCGCCGTGCGGCGCATAGCCGCTGCCGCTCACCTCGAAGGTGTCGGTGGCGGAGATCACGCGCTGCACCGTCATCTCGTTCTTGGTCAACGTGCCGGTCTTGTCGCTGCAGATGGTGGTCACCGCCCCCAGCGATTCCACCGCCGGCAGACGGCGCACGATGGCATTGCGTCCGGCCATGCGCTGCACGCCCAGCGCCAGCGTGATGGTGAGTACCGCGGGCAGCCCCTCCGGGATCGCTGCCACCGCCATGCTCACCGCGGCGAGGAACATGTCGCCGAGGCCGTAGTGATGCACCAGCCAGCCGAACAGGAAGGTCAGCGCGGCCAGCGCCATGATGGCGACGGTCAGCCAGCGGCCGAAGGTCTCCATCTGCCGCAGCAGCGGCGTGGTCAGACTCTTCACCTCCTGCAGCATCGCGCTGATGCGGCCGATCTCGGTGGTGTCGGCGGTGGCCACCACCACGCCCGTGCCCTGGCCGTACACCACCAGCGTGCTGGAATAGGCCATGCAGAAGCGGTCACCGAGTGCGGCACGGGCGTCCACCGCGCTGCTGTCCTTCTCGACGGCGGTCGATTCACCGGTCAGTGCCGCTTCCTCGATGCGCAGGTTCTTCACGCTCAGCAGGCGCAGGTCGGCGGGCACCTTGTCGCCGGACTGCAGCAGCACGATGTCGCCCGGCACCAGTGTCTCGGCCGGCACCACGAAGCGCTTGCCGCCGCGCAGCACGGTGGCCTCGGGCGACAGCATGCGGCGGATCGCGTCCATCGCCTGCTCCGCCTTGCCTTCCTGGATGAAACCGATGATGGCGTTGATCACCACCACGCCGACGATGACCGCAGTGTCCACCCAGTGCGCGAGCAGCGCGGTGACGGCGGCGGCGGCCAGCAGCACGTAGATCAGCACGTTGTGGAATTGCAGCAGGAAACGCATCAGCGGCCCGCGCTTCGAAGGCGGGGTCAGGCGGTTGGGGCCGTGCGCGGCCAGACGGCGCGCGGCCTCGTCGGCGGACAGACCGCCGCGGGTGGCGTGTTGCCCGTCGAGTGCCTCATCGGCGGATAGTTGATGCCAGGGTTGCTGGGTCATGCGTACCTCCGGTCTATTGGTCTGCATCTTCCTTGCCGCGATGCAGTGCCGCCTTGGCCAGCAGATGTGCCGACACCGGGGCGGTGATGAACAGGAACACCATCACCGCGATCTCGTGCAGGCTGATGCCGTCGCGCGTGGCGGTGAAATACACGGCCGAGGCCAGCACCATCGCACCCACGCCCAGCGTGGTGGCCTTGGTCGGGCCGTGCAGGCGGGTGAAGAAGTCGGGCAGGCGTGCCAGGCCTATCGAACCCAGCAGGGCGAACAGCGCGCCCAGCAGGATCATGCATGCGACAAGGAATTCGAGGGTCGGGTTCATTCGATGATGTCTCCGCGCAATAGATACTTGCACAAGGCGACGGTGGCGACGAAGCCCATCGCCGCGATCAGCAACGCGGCTTCGAAGTAGGCGCTGCTGTCCTCGCGGATACCGTACAGCACCAGCAAGGCGATAGCGTTGATGTTCAGCGTGTCGAGCGCGAGGATGCGGTCGGTGATGTCGGGGCCTTTCAGCAGCCGCCACAGGTTGAGCAGCATCGCGAGGCCGATCAGGATGAAACCTGTCTCGATGGCGAAGTTCAGCATGCGAAGATCTCCCTGATCGGTTGTTCGTAGTGCTGCTTGATCTGTCTCACCAGCGCTTCCGGATCGGGCGCATCCAGCGCGTGCACCTGCAGCACCCAGCGTTCGCGGTCCACGTCGATGGAGACTGTGCCCGGCGTCAGTGACACGATGCTGCCCAGCACCGTGGCGGCGAACGGGTCGCGCAGGTCCAGCGGCACTTCGGCGAAGGCGGGATGCAATGCCTTTACCGGTCCGACCACACGCCGCGCCACGGCCCAGTTGGCGAGCAGCATGTCCCAGGCGATGCGCGCGGCGAACCGCAGCACCAGGCCGGGATGCCGGATGCGCAAGGCATCCGGCCAGAACGGCGACACGACATGCGGCAGCAGCAGAGCCAGCAGCAGCCCCAGCAGCAGCGTGCCTGCCGAGGCGGCATTGCCCAGCACCGCCCATAGCAGGAACAGGGTGAGCGACAGGGCGGGGCGCGGCAACAGGCGGCGCATCATGGGCGGGTCTCCCGTGCGATGGCTTGTGTGCCCAACACCGCCGCGACATAGCCCTGCGGCGCATGCAGCTGCGCGGCGGCGCGCGTCGCGTAGTCCGCGACCGGCTGGGCGAACAAGGCGAGCAGCAGGGCGGGCGATACCAGCAAGGCGACCGCCAGATTGCGACGCCAGCCGAAGGGCTGGCTGCTGCCGTGCGGATGGTTCGGGCTGCGTTCCCAGAACAAGCGTCCGCCGCCCTTGGCCAGCGCCAGCATCAGTAGCAGTCCGGCCAGCAATAGCGCCGACCAGATCGCCAGCGCGTCGCCGCTGTCGCGCAGGGCGCTCAGCAGCATCAGCTTGCCGAGGAAACCCGCGAACGGTGGCAGGCCGACCGCCGAGGCAGCAGCCAGCAGGAAGGCCGATCCCAGCCATGGGGTGTGCAGGCGCGGGCCGGGCTGGAAGGCATCGGCGACCTCTCCGCGCCGCACGGCGACCAACTCCGCGATGAGGAACAGCGCGGCCGCGACGAAGGTGGATTGCACCAGGTAATACAGTGCGGCGGCGCTGACATCCGCCTGCGGGAAGACGGGTACGACCAGCAGCGTGCCGGCAGAGGCCAGCACCAGCCAGGCGGCGAGGTCGCGCAGGCGCAGCGCGGCCAGTGCGCCGATGGCTGCGAACAGCACCGTCGCCAGCGCCAGCGGCAACAGCCAGCCGTCCAGCAGGTCGGTCGTGGCGGCGGCAGGCGCGAAGGCGATGGCTTGCACGCGCAGGATGCTCACGATGCCGACCTTGGTCATGATGACGAACAGCGCGGCGACCGGCGCGCCGGCGGCGGCATAGGCATGCGGCAGCCAGAACGACAGCGGCAAAAGTGCGGCCTTCAGTGCGAACACCGCGATCAGCAGCATGCAGGCGAGCCGGGCCGGTGCGCTGTCTATCCCCGGTGCTTGCAGGCGCTGTGCCACATCGGCCAGGTTGAGCGTGCCCAGCGTGCCATACAGCATGCCCAGCGCGATCAGGAACAGCGCCGACCCGGCCAGATTCAGCGCCACGTAAGCGAGTCCGGCACGCGTGCGCGCGATGCCGCCGCCGTGTGCCAGCAACACGTAGGATGCGAGCAGCATCACCTCGAAGAACACGAACAGGTTGAACAGATCGCCGGTCAGGAAAGCACCCTGCAGACCGAACACCTGCAACTGGAACAGCGGATGGAAATGCCGCCCGCGTTCGTCGAACCCCGCGCTGGCATACAGCAACGCGACGGCGGCCAGCGCGGCGGTGAGCAGCACCATGATGGCGGCCAGCCGATCCACCGCCAGCACGATGCCGAACGGCGCGACCCAGTCGCCCAGCGCATACACCCGCACCATGCCGTCATCGGCCAGCAATACCAGCCAGAGTGTGGCGGCCACAGCTAGCGCTGCGGCGACAAGGCCGATGGCGCGCTGCACGCCGATGCCATACCCCTTCGCCGCCAGTTGCAAGAGAGCAGCGGCGAACGGGATCAGGAGGGGCAGGATGGCGGCGTGCTGGGTCATTGCTTTTCCTTCGCATCCACATGATCGTCGCCCGATTCACTCAAGGCGCGCAGCGCCAGCATCACCAGATAGGCGGTCATGCCGAAGCCGATGACGATGGCGGTGAGCACCAGCGCCTGCGGCAGCGGGTCGGTGTAGCTCGCACCGGCGCGGATCAGCGGCGGCGCGTCCATGCGCAGCCGGCCGCTGGCGAACAGGAACAGGTTCACCGCGTAGGACAGCAGTGTCAGTCCGAGGATCAGCGGGAAGGTGCGCGCGCGCAGCATCAGGAACACGCCGCAGGCGGTGAGCAGGCCGATCGCGATGGCGATGAGCGCTTCCATCAGCGTGCCTCCGCCTGGTTCACAGACAACTTGCCCAGTTCCGCCAGCACCATCAGCACCACGCTGACCACCACCAGATACACGCCGAGGTCGAACACCATGGCCGAGGCCAGCTCGATGTCGCCGATCAGCGGCAGGGCGATGTGGCCGTGCGTGGTGGTGAGGAAGGGGAAGCCGAAAGCCCACGCTGCCGCACCGATGCCGCTTGCACATGCGAGGCCGGCCGCGAGGAACAAGGGCAGCCGCTGCGGCAGGCGCGCGCTGGCGAAACCGATGCCGCTGGCGAGATATTGCAGGATCAACGCGACACCGGTCACCAGTCCCGCGACGAAGCCGCCGCCCGGCAGGTTGTGGCCGCGCAGGAAGATGTACACCGACACCATCAGCGCCAGCGGCAGCAGCGGACGCATCAGCATCTGCAGGAACAGCGGGTGGCGCTCGCTCGCCCAGGCGCGGCCTTCGCCGTCGTGCGCCGGTGTCTTGAGCAGCAGCCGGTCGAGCAGGGCATGCGCGGCCAGACCCACCATCGCCAGCACGGTGATCTCGCCCAGCGTGTCGAAGCCGCGGAAGTCCACCAGGATCACGTTCACCACATTGCTACCGCCGCCGCCCGGCACCGACTGCGCGAGGTAATAACCCGAGATCGTCTCGAACGGGGAAGTCAGCATGGCATAGCTCGCCGCGCCCAGACCGACGCCGGCAGCGACAGCCAGCAGCGCATCGCGAAGCAGGCGCGGCATGTCGTCCTCGGCGGGCGTGCTCGGCGGCAGGTAATACAGCGCCAGCAGCAACAGCACGATGGTGACCACCTCCACCGCGAGCTGGGTGAGCGCGAGGTCGGGTGCGGAGAAGCGCACGAAGGTCAGTGCCACGATCAGGCCGATCACGCTGGTCAGTACCACGGCGGTGAGGCGTTGATGGTGCAGGCGCACCACGCCCGTCGCGGCCACCGCCAGCATGCCCAGCGCGACCAGGCTGGCGGCATCGGCGGCCTGCGTGACGACAGGCAGCGCGGCGGCAGGCGCAGACCACCAGGCCCAGCCGCCCAGCGCCAGCACGAAGGCGAAGAACAGCGCAAGGTAACGCTGCAGCGATCCGCTATCCGCCCATGCCAGCAGGGAACGCGCAGCCGCCACCAAGCGCTCGTGGGCGCGCTCGAACACGATGCTGGCGTGGACGGTGGGCAGCCGGTCGTAAAGCGCATACAGCGGACGAAGCATGGCATACAGGGCGATGCCGCCTGCCAGCGCGACCAGACTCATCACGAACGGCGCGTTGAAACCATGCCACACCGCCAGATGGAATGCCGGCAGCGGTTGTTGTAGCACCGCACCGGCGGCGGCGTGCAGGATGGGGGCGATGCTCCACTGCGGGAAGATGCCGACCAGCAGGCACAGAGTCACCAGCACCTCCACCGGCGCGCGCATCCAGCGCGGCGGCTCATGCGGTTTGCGCGGCAGGTTGACCGGGTCGCCGTTGAAGAACACGTCATGGATGAAGCGCGACGAATAGGCCACGGCGAGGATGCCGGCCAGCGTGGCGAAGGCCGGCAGCAGCCAGCTCATTTCGTCGAACACTGGATGGCCGACGGTCTCGGCGAAGAACATCTCCTTGCTGAGGAAGCCGTTGAGCAACGGCACGCCCGCCATCGAACCGGCGGCGACGATGGCCAGCGTGGCGGTGATGGGCATGAACTTGAACAGGCCGTTGACGCGGCGCATGTCGCGCGTGCCGCATTCGTGATCGACGATGCCCGCCGCCATGAACAGCGAGGCCTTGAAGATGGCGTGGTTGATGATGTGGAACACGCCAGCCACCACCGATAGCGGCGTATCCAGACCGAACAGCAGCGTGATCAGGCCGAGATGGCTGACGGTGGAATAGGCCAGCAGGCCCTTGAAATCGTAACGGTAGAAAGCGAGGTAGGCGGCATACACGAGCGTGATCGCGCCGGTGCCACTGACCAGCCAGAACCACAGATCGCTACCGGCCAGTGCCGGATAAAGACGCGCCAGCAGGAACACCCCCGCCTTCACCATGGTCGCTGAATGCAGATAGGCGGACACCGGCGTGGGCGCTGCCATCGCCTGCGGCAGCCAAGAATGGAAGGGGAATTGCGCCGACTTGGTGAACACGCCGAGCAGTATCAGGATCAGCATGATTTCATACAGCGCGTGCGCGCGGATGACCTCGCCCGCGGCCAGCACGACTGACAGTTCGTAGCTGCCGGCGATGTGTCCCAGCAACAGCACGCCCGCGAACAGTGCCAGCCCGCCGCCACCGGTGACCGCCAGCGCGATGCGCCCTGCCAGGCGCGATTCGTAGCTCTCCTGTTTGTAGGAGATCAGCAGGAAGGACGCGAGGCTGGTCAGTTCCCAGAACACCACCAGCAACAGCAGGTTCTCCGACAGCACCACGCCCAGCATGGAGGCCATGAACAGCAGCAGCAGCGTGTAGAAACGCCCCAGCTTGTCGTGCCCGTCCAGATAGTAGTAGGCGTACAGCGTGACCAGCAGGCCGATGCCCAGGATGAGCAGGCTGAACATCAGGCCGAGGCCGTCCAGACGGAAGGACAGGGCCAAGCCCCATTCCGGCAGCCAGGCGAAGCTGGCCAGCAAGGTGGTGCCCGCCATCACCGGCATCACCAGCGGTGCCAACACCGCCAGACAGCAAAGCATCACCAATGCGCTGCCCAATGCCGCGTAGCCGCGCCCGTAGCGCTGCATCAGCAGCGGCAGCGGACTGGCAGTGAGGGCGATGACGAGGATCGCAATCAGTGAAGAGGTCGGGTCCATGCGGCTATGTTAGCCAAGCTGGCGCAAAGTGTGCATGGAATCGGAGCGGCGGATATGTTAGGCGCGGCGCAAGCGGCCGGTTGTCTGGTCAATAGCTGCGGGCGAATCCGAAGCCGATGAAGTCGGCGGCGTTGCCGTTCACATCCAGGCCGAGGTGCAGGTCGAGCTGGGTGCGCTCGTCCAGTAGCCAGGCGAAGCCGCCGTCCACCATGACGCTGTCGTTGCCGGCGTGGTTCAGTGGATGGTCGGCATACAGTTCGAGGTAGCTTCCGAGCTGGTCGCTATGCGTGAACGAAGCGCCGAGGGCGGTTTGCATGTTGGTCTGCAAGCTGCCGGGGTTGCTGCTGGCGAGCTGGAACATGCCGAACAGGCCGCTCGTTGCATGGCTCCACAACAGCGCTGCCAGCGGTGCCGCGCGACTGCCTGCAGGGTTGCCGTTGCCGCTGGGCAGCGTGAGCAGTCCCAGCAGCGACAGGTCCAGCGTGTCGGAATCGAGCAGGCGATATTTGCCGCCCAGTGTCAGGTCGCCCACAGTCGTGGCACCGTTGGCGAAGTTCCAGCCGCCCCATTGCAACTCGAGTTCGGCCACCGGCGTCAGGCCTATGCGCACATTGCTCAAGGGGAGATTGTGGCTGCCCGACTCGGCCTGCAAGCCCAGTTCGATGTTGTAGTGGCCGGGGCTGACAGTGTAGGTGCCGGTGCTGAAACCGGGGCGGTCGGCGACGATGGGTTCGGCGTGCAGGGCGGTGACGGAAAACAGCAGGGGCAGGCAGGCGAACAGATACGGTCTCATGGTCGGTACAGTGTGTTGAAGGGTTTCATTCAGCCTGTGCGGTGCGCAGGCTGACTTCGGGCAGTTCGGTCAGTTGCATCACCGGTGTGGCGATCCTGACTTTGCCTTCGGTCTTCTCGAATTCTTCCAGGATGGCGGTGTACAGCCTGTCCTTGGTGCTGCGGCGACGCGTGTAGTCGGCAAGGTAGCGCAGGGTGAACTCGATCCAGTTGGCATCGAAACTCATGGTGACCACGATATCCAGTCGCGCTTCTTCGGCGCGGTTGTGCAGGGTGAAGGAGGACCAGGAAGCGCGGGCCGCCGCGATGGTGTCCGCCTGCACGCGTTCGCCGGCGGACTGGATCAGGGCGCGTGCCAGCCGGTGGTCGGAATCCGTGCGCACCGGTACCGTGATCTCGTCCCACAGATAGTTGAAGCCGCTGTCGGTGTAGTTGTGCACCTGCTCGCGCAGCACGATGTTGTTGGGCAGATATACCACGCGGCCGTTGTACAGGTCCGACTTCACCCAGTCGCCGCACTCCATCAGCGTGGTGGTGAGCGGGCCGATGTCCATCACGTCGCCCATCATGCCGCCGAGTCTGATGCGGTCGCCGGGTTTGTACAGGTTGCCGAAAGTGACCACGGCCCAGCCGATCAGGCTCTGGATCAGTTCGCGCAAGGCGAAGCCGAGGCCGACACCGAGCAGGCCGATCAGCACCGGCAGGTTGGACAGCTGGTTGCTGAAGATGGCGATCGCGACGATCAGCGCGAGGACATAGCCGGCCAGGCCGAACGCCTTGCGCGTCTTGTAGCGCAGGTCCTTGTTCTCGATGTTGTTGGTGGCGAGCAGCTTGGCGAAGCGTACCAGCAGGAAGATGAAGAACAGGCTCAGCGCGAGCTCGGCCAGTCTGGTGAACATCGGGTGCGAGATCAGGTCCTTGAACAGTTCGGTCATGGTCTTATCCGTCCGCGGTCAGGATTCGGGAGGCGGCACGAAGGCCGGTACCTTCATGGTGTCGCCCGGCGGTTTGCCCAGCAGGCGCGAATAGAGGCTGCGCACAGCCGGTGCGGGGTAGAGCATCACCAGCAGGGCAGTGAGCGAGATGCTGAACAGCACCACCATGTAGGTGGTGTCGCGTATCGTCTCGCCGCCGTCGATGCCGTATTGCAATGGCAGCGAAGCCAGCACCGCTGCCGCCAGTCCCTTTGGGGCCATCATGGAGGTGACGGCGGTATCGCGCAGGGTGTAGCCCGGGTCGCGGAACACCACGCGCGTCAGCAGCAGGCGCATCGCATAGACCAGCAGCACCATCACGATGGCGACCGTGGCCGGACCGATGGCACCGAAGTGGATGGAGATGCCCAGGTAGACGAAGAAGTAGGTCTTCAACAGGAACACCGCCTCGCGGTAGAAGATCAGGTCGACCTCGTTCAGCGGCTCGATGCTCTTGTCCAGATTGGGGATGCGGTGCAGGCCGAACTTCTGGAAGTTGGTCAGCGTGATGCCCAGTGCCAGTGCGGCGATGGCACCGGAGAAGCCGAGCGCTTCGGTCGCCCCGTACACGATGAACACATAGGCCAGCGTGGACGAGATGGTGTTGGGGAAGTCGCGCACCTTGCCCAGCACCAGCAGCCAGCCGATGCCGCCCACCACACCGAACACGGCGGCGAATATCAGCGCCGCCATCACGCCGCCCACCACTTTGCCGGCCGCCACATCGCCCTGGGTCATGATCTGCAGCATGGCGAACACGCCCACGATGCACAGCACATCGGTCAGCGCGGATTCGAGCACCAGCACGGTGGCCGGTTTCTCCGAGAGTTTCAGCGCACCCACCATGGGGATCACCACGGCTGAGGAAGTGCCGCCCAATGTCAGGCCCAGCAGAAGTGCGGGCATCAGGTCGAGGGCGAGCAGGGACATGCCGACCGCCGCGACCACCGCCGTGGTCAGCACGAAGCAGGCGACGGACAGGAAGCCGGTGGTGCCGATGGAGTGACCGAGCACATCGAGGTCGAGCGAGGTGCCGCTCTCGAACAGGATCACCACCAGCGCGATGGTGGCCAGCAGCGAGCCGACCTTGCCGAAATCCTCGGGCGACACGATGCCCAGCACGGGGCCGAGCAGGATGCCGATCAGCATCAGCACCAGCACGTCGGGGATGTTGGTGCGGGAGAATTGCAGCGACAAAAAGTGCGCAAAGAACACCATCAGGCCGATGACGAGTATGGTGGTGGACATGGATGCTCCTGCAATGGATGGGGCGCGATTATACCCGAGCCAATATGACAGCTCTGCGCGCCGCATGCGCTAGAATCGGCACTCGGACAACAAGCTGGAGTCTGGCATGGAAATCACCCCGATCATCGACAGCCTGCACATCCCCAAGGATATCCTGCGGGTGTTGCTCATCCTCGCCATCGCATGGTTCCTGCTCGTGCTCAGCCGCAAGCTGATACGTGTGTTCCGCGACTATATGCATACCCGCATCGTAGTGGCTGAGGACGGGCGCAGGTACGAGACGCTGGCGCGCGTGTTCCGCTACATCTCCACCGTGCTGATCTGGCTGGTGGCCGGCATGCTGGCACTGAGTGAACTTGGCATCTCCATCGCACCTATCCTGGGGGCGGCGGGTGTGGTCGGTATCGCGGTGGGTTTTGCGGCGAAGAGCCTGATCCAGGATTATTTCAAC
Source organism: Sideroxyarcus sp. TK5 (assembly GCF_054601595.1). NCBI lineage: Bacteria > Pseudomonadati > Pseudomonadota > Betaproteobacteria > Nitrosomonadales > Gallionellaceae > Sideroxyarcus > Sideroxyarcus sp. TK5. The sequence goes on from NZ_BAAHSJ010000001.1 coordinate 174,599, forward strand.
GGTATATTCCTGCTGCTCGAGAACCAGATCCGCCAGGGCGATGCGGTCGAGATCAGCGGCAAGACCGGCGTGGTGGAGGACATCACCCTGCGCTTTGTGGCGTTGCGCGATATCGAAGGCAATGTGCATTACATCCCCAACGGACAGATCACCATCCTGACCAACAAGTCGCGCGGCTATGCCTATGCGCTGATCGAGTTCGGTGTCGCTTACCGCGAGGATCTGGACGAAGTCTACCGGGTCACGCGCGAGACGGCGGCCGCGTTCCGGCAGGACCCAGAATTCGGCCCGAAGATACAGGAGGATCTCGAGATACAGGGTGTGCAGAACTGGGCGGACTCCGCCGTGGTCGTGCGTTGCCGGTTCAAGACCGAGGCACTGGAGCAATGGGCTGTCCGGCGCAATTTCCTGCTGTGGCTGAAGAAAGCCTTCGACGCGCACGGTATCGAGATCCCCTATCCGCACCTCACCCTGTATGCCGGGCAGGGCAAGAATGGTGAGGCCCCGCCCCTGCGCATCATGCAGGCCGCAGGCGGGGACTGATCACTCGAAATCGTCCGCAGTGCTGCTGTCGTTGCGTTCGTTGAACATCCGCTCCAGTCCTTCCTCGAAGAAGAACTTCTCCGTGCCGAAGGCCGGCTTCAGCTCGTCTATCCAGGTCGCAGTCTCGTTGTATTCCGCGAAGAACGGGCGCTGCACCCAATCCGGGTCGCGCCCCTGCAGGAAGCGCATCACCATCACCTTGCGGTCGCCAGCATCGGCTACGCCCAGCATCTGTATCTTGCCGGGGTTGGCCGACATGCTGGGGCCGCGCACTGTGCGTGCCAATCCCGACACCTGCTGGTAGGCCTCGCGGAAGATCTGCCAGGCGCGCACCAGCGGCAGCGAGAAGTAATGCTGCGCGCCGGTGTCGCGCGCGAGGAACATGTAATACGGCACGCAGCCCAGCTTGACCTGCTCTTCCCACATGCGCGCCCACAGCGCCGGATCGTCGTTGATGTGGCGCATCACCGGCGACTGGGTGCGGATCATCACGTTGGCCTCGCGCAGATTGCGGATGGCACGGCGCACCGTGTCGTTCTCCAGCTCGCGTGGGTGGTTGAAGTGCGCCATCAGCGCCAGTTGCTTGCCCGAGTCAGTCACCTTGCGGAACAGCGCCAGCATCTCCGGCGTGTCCTCGTCGTCCACGAGCTTGTGCGGCCAGTAGGCCAGCACCTTGGTGCCGATGCGGATATTGACCAGGTTGGGCAACTCGGCCGACAGCAGCGGCTCGATGTAGGCGGCGAGGTTCTTCGCGCTCATGATCATCGGGTCGCCGCCGGTGAACAGGATGTCGGTGATCTGCGGGTTGCGCTTCACGTATGCCACCAGTTTCTCCACCTCGCGGCTGGCGAACTTGATGTCGGTCATGCCGATGAACTGCGGCCAGCGGAAACAGAAGGTGCAATAGGCGTGGCATGTCTGGCCCTGGCTGGGGAAGAACAAAATGGTCTGCCGGTATTTGTGCTGCATGCCGTGCAGGCGCTCGCCGTCCATCTCGGGTACGTTGTGGTCGGCTTGTCCGGCCGGGTGCGGGTTCAGTTGCATGCGGATGCGGTTGGCCGCCTCCTTCACCTCGTCCTTGTCTGCGCGATTCCTGAGCAGCGTCGCCATCTCCTCGAAATGCTCGGCGCTCAGCATGTCGCGCTGCGGGAACGTCAGTGCGAAGATCGGGTCGTTTGGTACCTTGTCCCAGTCGATCAGCCGGTCGACCACGTAGTTGTTCACCTTGAACGGCAGCACATGGCCGACCACCTCTATTTCGAATCGCTGCTGTTCGGAAAGCCTGGCGACCTGCGGGATGTCGCGGAAGTTGTTCAGGTTGTACGACCTGAACTGGGGGGCGTCGGCTGAATAGATGGGAAAGTTCGTCTGTCGTGTGTCGGTCACGGTAAGGGCTCCTGTGCGATTGGATGGAAGCATCGATGCACGCGGCATCGTGTTTCTCGAATTAGGGTGGGGCCGCGTTTATAACACAGGGTGTCCCGGCATTCCAAACGTCGGCGCGATGACGACAGATGCGGATGGATTGATGCGGCGATTCTGAGTGTAGGCGACAATTGCAGCAAGACTAGCGCAAGCTCCGGTATAATGCGCGCATCACTCACCAATTAGTTCGTCGCGGAACCAATGTGGCGGCTGTCGTTACAGGCCGATGAAAGAAACAGCAGACCAGACCCGTTACACCCCAGCATCTTCCCTATCTTCTCGGCGCAGTGGAGCGACCGTCGCGCTATTCGGCGAGGTCCTCGCCGATGTCTTCCCGGACCGCAGCGTCCTCGGCGGCGCGCCCTTCAACGTCGCCAGACACCTCAAGGCCTTCGGCCTGGATCCCGTCCTCATCACCCGTACCGGCAACGATGCATTGCGCGCCGAACTGCTGGCGGCGATGGACGCCTGCGGCATGGAGACGGTGGGCGTTCAGTGTGACCAGAGTCATCCGACCGGTCAGGTGAGAGTCCAGCTCGAAGGCGGTTCGCATCGCTTCGAGATCCTGCCGGAACAGGCCTACGACCATATCCACGCTTCGGTCGCGCGCATGGTCGCGCTGTCCATCCATCCCGAGCTGGTCTATTTCGGCACGCTGGCGCAGCGGCACGCGGTGTCCAGGGGCGCGTTGAGGATGTTGCTGAACAGCAGCGGGGTGCCGACCTTCTTCGATGTGAATCTGCGCGCACCCTGGTATGACGCGCAAGTGTTGCGCCGATCGTTGCGCCAGGCGGACACGGTCAAGCTGAACAATGAAGAGATGCTGGTGCTGGCGGAGATGTTCGCTTTGCCCGGCGATACGCTGGCCGGGCATGCACGCGCCTTCATGCAGACCTTCGATATCGGCCAGGTGCTGGTGACCTGCGGGGCGGAAGGCGCATGGCTGGTGCAGCGCGACCAGGAGGACGTGAGCATGGTTCCGGGCGGCGCGCCCGTACAGGTGGTCGATACGGTCGGTGCCGGCGACGGTTTCTCGGCGGTGTTCATACTGGGCAAGTTGCGGCGCTGGCCCGCGCAGCAGACGCTGGCCCGTGCGCATGCCTTTGCGGCGGCGATCTGTACCTTGCGCGGTGCCGTCCCCGAGCACGCGGATTTCTACGCGCCTTTCCTGAGCGCCTGGCAGTCATGAAAAAGCCGCCATTGTTCATCGTGCTGGTCAGCGTGCACGGCCTGATACGGGGGCACGATCTGGAGCTGGGGCGCGACGCCGACACCGGCGGCCAGACCAAATACGTGGTCGAACTGGCGCGCGCACTGGGGGAGCACAGTGATGTCGAACGCGTGGTCCTGCTGACCCGCCGCGTGGCGGACGGGCATGTCAGCCCGGATTACGCGGTGCCGCTCGAAGCGCTTTCCGACAAGGCCGCCATCGTGCGCATCGACTGCGGCGAGCCGGTGTATCTGCGCAAGGAGATGTTGTGGGACACGCTGGAGAACTTCTCCGACAACGCGCTGGCCTGGCTCAAGGGGCAGACGCGACTGCCGGATGTCATCCACGGCCACTATGCCGATGCGGGTTACGTCGGTTCGCGCCTGTCGCATCAGCTCGGCATCCCGCTAGTGTTCACGGGCCATTCGCTGGGGCGCAGCAAGCGCAAGCAGCTGCTGGCCGGCGGTGTGTCGCGCAGCGAGATCGAGAGCACCTATCACATCTCGCGCCGTATCGGGGTGGAGGAGGACACGCTGGGGGTGGCCGAGCGCGTGATCACCAGTACCCGGCAGGAAGTCGAGCAGCAATACGGTCTGTACGACTTCTATCAGCCGGCGCGCATGCGCGTGATCCCGCCGGGCACCGACCTGAAACAGTTCTTCCCGCCGCATGGCGACGAGAAGCAAAGCCCCATCGCGCAACAGCTCGGGCGATTCCTGAAGGCACCGAACAAACCCATCATCCTTGCCCTGTCGCGCCCCGACCCGCGCAAGAACATCGTGGCACTGATCGAGGCATACGGGCAGTCGCCCCAGTTGCAAGCGATCGCCAACCTGGTGATCGTCGCCGGCAATCGCGACGATATCCACGAGATGGAGGACACCACGGCGGGTGTGCTCAACGGCATCCTGCTCGCCATCGACAAATACGACTTGTACGGCAAGGTGGCCTATCCCAAGCACCACGCGCAGGAGGAGGTGGCCGTGCTGTACCGTCTGGCGGCCGCGACCCACGGCGTGTTCGTCAACCCTGCGCTGACCGAGCCGTTCGGTCTGACCCTGATCGAGGCCGCCGCCTGCGGCCTGCCCATCGTGGCGACCGAGGACGGCGGTCCCATCGACATCATCGGCAACTGCAACAACGGCCATCTGATCAACCCGCTGGATCGGGCCGCAATGGCGCAGACGCTGCTCGATACGTTGAGCGACCGGCCCGCCTGGCGTCGCCTGGCGAAGCATGGCATCGAAGGTGTGGCACGTCACTATTCCTGGCAGGCGCACGTGGAGAAATATCTGCAGGTGATACGCCCGCTGGTGGAGCGGTCGGAGCCGGTCGCTCCCATCACCACGATCCGTCGTGCGGGCGTGTTCCGCGACCGTGCGATCTTCACCAGCATCGATCTCAACCTGATCGGGGACGATGCGGCGCTGCGGGAGTTCCTGCAACTCATGCAGGCGAACCGCAAGACGACCATCTTCGGCATCGCCACCGGCCGCAGGCTGGACGATGCATTGGCCAGACTGCGCGAATACAACATCCCCAAGCCGGATGTGCTGATCACCGGTCAGGGCACGGAGATCCACTATGCGCCGGCCCTGACCCGCTCAGAGAGCTGGGTACGCCACATCAACCATCGATGGAACGCGCAGGAAGTGCGCGACATCCTGGCCGGGGTGCCGGGCCTGACCCTGCAACCCAAGATGCACCAGAACCCGTTCAAGATCAGCTACTACGTGGACCACTCCCTTGCCAACGCGCACGAGGTGCGGCAGACCCTGTTGCGCAACGAGCAGGCCGTGAATTCGGTGTTCTCCTTCGGCCAGTTCCTCGATGTGGTGCCGGTGCGCGCCTCCAAGGGGCTGGCCATGCGCTGGTGCGCGGAGCAGCTCGGCTTCCCGTTGGAGAACACACTGGTGTGCGGCGTAACGGCGGCCGATACCGACATGCTGATGGGCAACACGCTGGGCGCGGTGGTGAGCAACCGCCATCTGGACGAGCTGGCCGATGTCGCGGCCATCGACAGTATCTATCTGACGGAAAGCCAGCATGCGGCCGGCGTTCTGGAAGCGATCGCGCACTATGGATTCTTCGCGCAGGGAGGGCGTGGCGCATGAACCGGCATCTGCTATGCACCGACCTGGACCGCACCCTGATCCCGAACGGTGTGCAGCCGGAATCGCCCGGTGCGCGAGAGACCTTCCGTCGTCTGGTCGGGCGCGATGACGTGCAGCTGGCATATGTCAGCGGACGCCATCGCGAACTGATCGAACAGGCCATCGCCGAATATGATCTGCCGCAGCCGGATTTCGTCATCGCCGATGTGGGATCGACGGTGTATCAGGTCGGGCGGCGCGGCTGGCAGCGCCGCGAAGAATGGGATGCGCAGATCGCGCCGGACTGGGGAGACCTGTCGTGCGAAGGATTGGCAAAGTTGCTGCAGGTGTTCGGCGACCTGCGTTTGCAGGAGCCCGCCAAACAGAACTTGCACAAGCTGAGCTTCTATGTCGACCTGACGGCGGACAGCGCTGCACTGCAGGAACAGATGCGCCGCTTGCTGGCGGGACGCGGCATCAAGGCCAACCTGATCTGGAGCGTCGACGAGGCCGAGCATGTCGGCCTGCTGGATGTGTTGCCCGCTTCCGCCAACAAGCTGCACGCCATCGAGTATCTGATGCGGCAGCAGGGCTACGGCAGGCTGGATACCGTGTTCGCGGGCGACAGCGGCAACGATCTGGATGTGTTGCAGAGCGATGTGCCGGCGGTGCTGGTCGCCAATGCCTCGCCCGAGCTGAAGCGGCAGGTCACGCATCTGCACAAGGCGTCGCTGTGCACCGCGCACGGCGGCTTCCTCGGCATGAACGGCAACTACAGCGCGGGCATCCTCGAGGGTGCGGCGTATCATTGGCCCGAGATCGAAGCCTGGCTGCTGGAAACGGACTGAGCGGGACAAAATGTACGAACAAGCCTCCCACGCGATGCTGAACGAGATACTGGTCGAACTTAATCCCGAGATCGGCAAGCAACGCCTGCGCCATTTCTATACCCGTCTGGGTGCGAACTTCTACAGCATCCACACCCTGTTCCATCGTCTTTACGGCGACCGTCCCGATTTCAAGGCGCAGATGGTCAGTCTGGTGGAGACGCTGGCGCAGCGTTATATCGAGCGTGCTCCGCATCTGCGCAAATCTGACCTGGCGCGTGAGCGCGACTACAACTGGTTCCTCAGCCAGAAATGGGTGGGTATGGCGCTGTATTGCGACCGCTTCGCCGGCGACCTGAAAGGGCTGCGCAAGAAGCTGCCATATCTGCAGGATCTGGGTGTGAACATGCTGCACGTGATGCCCATCCTCGACTGCCCGGAAGGGGCGAGCGACGGCGGCTATGCGGTGCGTGACTTCCACAAGGTGGATGCCCGCTTCGGCAGCAACGCCGATCTGGAAGCGCTGGCGGCCACGCTGAAGAAACGCGAGATGCTGCTGGTGCTGGATGTGGTGGTGAACCATACCTCGGACGAACACGCGTGGGCGAAGCTGGCTTGCGCGGGCGACAAGAAGTTCCAGGACTATTACTACGTGTATGACGACCGCGAGATGCCGGACGCGTTCGAGGAGGCCATGCCTGAGATATTCCCCAACACCGCGCCCGGCAACTTCACCTGGAACGACGAGATGGGCAAGTGGGTGATGACGGTGTTCAACAACTACCAGTGGGACCTCAACTACCGCAACCCGGCCGTGCTGATCGAGATGGTGGACATCATCCTGTTCTGGGCCAACAAGGGCGTGGACATACTGCGCATGGATGCGGTGGCCTTCCTGTGGAAGAAGATCGGCAGCACCTGCCAGAACGAACGCGAGGCGCACCTGCTGCTGCAACTGATGAAGGACTGCTGTCAGGTGACCGCGCCCGGCGTGCTGTTCATCGCCGAAGCCATCGTTGCGCCGGGAGAGATCAGCAAGTATTTCGGCGAGGACGCGATCATGGCCAAGGAATGCGAGATCGCCTACAACGCTACGCTGATGGCCTTGTTGTGGGACGCGGTGGCGACCAAGAACGCGAAGCTGCTCAACCTCGGCGTGCAACACCTGCCCGCCAAACTGGAGCGTGCGACCTGGCTCAACTATGTGCGCTGCCACGACGACATCGGCCTCGGCTTTGACGACAAGGATGCCGTGCTGGCGGGCTACGATCCCTACCACCATCGCCGTTTCCTGATCGACTACTTCACCGGCCACTTCGAAGGTTCGCCCGCGCGCGGCTTGCCGTTCGGCGAGAACCCGAAGACAGGCGACGCACGCATCTCCGGTTCGCTCGCCTCGCTGGCCGGGCTGGAGAGTGCCGTCGAATCCGGCGATGAGAGCGCGATAGACGAAGCCATAAGCACCATCCTGTTGCTGCACAGCGTCATCCTGTCGTTCGGCGGCATTCCGCTTCTTTACTACGGCGACGGTATCGGCATGCTGAACAGCGTGGAGTATCTGGCAGATCCTTCCCGGCGTGACGATACGCGCTGGGCGCACCGCTCACGTTTCGACTGGGACAAAGCGGAACGCCGCCACAAACCGGGGACCGTGGAGCATCGCATCTTCCACGGCCTGAAGAAGATGATCGCGCTGCGCAAGGAGTTGACCGCTTTTTCCGACTTCGACAACCGGCAGCAGGTGTTCGTGGAGAACCCGAATCTGCTGGTGTTCGTGCGCAGTGACCCGGTGTCGCCGCGCAACCGCGTGCTGGTGGTGGCGAACTTCAACAATGCCGAGCAGTCGCTGCCGCTTGAAGTACTGCGGTCCTATGGTTTCTTTTCGCATGGCCCGATGCGCGAGCTCTGCAGCGGCATGCGCAGCGAACCCGAACAGGATGTCCTCCGTATTCCCGCCTTGTCCTGTTACTGGCTGGCCGACTGAGCCGCCACACGAGTCGCGATTGTCCGGGGCCTGCATGAAGGTGTAACGCGATTCAAGGTCGGCGAGAACGGGGGCGCTGCCGGGCAGCATGATGCGGCAGTGCGGTCGGCTCGTCCACGGCTCAGCCGAGCTGCTCGCGCCGGAAGTAGTACCAGAGATAATAGACGCCGATGGCGGTGCCGACAGGTACGGTGAAAAGCGACAATGCCGCACAGGGCAGGCACAGCCGCCAGGAATATGGCAACTTGGCCAGCAGCATGAAACCGGCGGCCGTGAACAACAGTCCTTCGAGTATCCCCACGAACAGTTTGGACGGTTCCAGCGATGCCTGGCTGGTGGCCAGCACCGACAGGATGAGCACCCCCAGCAGCAGCCAGCAGACGCCGATGATGCGCTTGTGGAAGTTCTTGTCCGCCGCCATCGTTTGTCCCTAGCGCAATACGGCCAGCGCCGCGTCGTAGTTCGGCTCGTGCGTGATGTCGTCCACCAGCTCGGCGTGGATGATCTTGTCCTTGTCATCCAGCACCAGCACGGCGCGTGCTGTGACACCCGCGAGGGCGGTGTCGGCGATCTTCACGCCGTAGTTGCGCATGAAGTCACGGCCGCGCATCAGCGACAGCGTGACCACGTTCTCCAGCCCTTCCGCCACGCAGAAGCGACTCATGGCGAACGGCAGGTCGGCCGAGATCACCAGCACCACGGTGTTGTTCAGCCTGCCGGCAGCCTCGTTGAACTTGCGCGCGGAAGTGGCGCACACGGCGGTGTCCAGACTGGGCACGATGTTGAGTACCTTGCGCTTGCCGGCGAAATCCTTCAGCGAGACGTCCTTCAAGTCCTTGTCTACCAGAGTGAATTCCGGGGCGAGCTGGCCGACGGCGGGGAAGCTCCCGAACAGGGTGACGGGCGCGCCAGCCAATGTGACTGCGGTCTTGTTGCTGGGGTCCTTGGCCATGAGAGTCTCCTTAGGTGTATGAAGCGATGGGCGGGCAGGCGCAGATCAGGTTCTTGTCGCCATACACATTATCCACCCGCGCCACGGCCGGCCAGAACTTATTCTCACGCACCCAGGGCAGCGGATAGGCCGCCTGTTCGCGTGAGTAAGGACGTGCCCACTCATTCGCGCATGCCGTCTTCGCGGTATGCGGCGCGTGCTTGAGGATATTATCCTTCTTGTCGACTTTGCCGGTGATGACTTCCTCGATCTCCTTGCGGATGGCGATCATCGCGTCGCAGAAGCGGTCCAGCTCGGCCTTCGATTCGCTCTCGGTCGGTTCCACCATCAGCGTGTCCACCACCGGGAAGGAGGTGGTCGGTGCGTGGAAGCCGAAGTCCATCAGGCGCTTGGCGATGTCGGCCACTTCCACGCCGCCCGATTTCCACTCGCGGCAGTCGAGGATCATCTCGTGCGCGCAGCGGCCGTTGCTGCCGCTGTACAGCGTGGCGTAGTGATCCTTCAGCGATTCCTTGATGTAGTTGGCATTCAGGATCGCCATCCTGGTCGCTTCGGTCAGGCCCTTGCCGCCCATCATCTTGATGTAGCCGTAGGAGATCAGCAGGATCAGCGCGCTGCCGTAAGGCGCGGCGGACACCGCGTGGATGCCCTGCGTGCCGCCGACCTTGACCACCGGGTGCGAAGGCAGGAAGGGGGCCAGATGCGCGGCCACACCGATGGGGCCCGCGCCCGGTCCACCACCGCCGTGCGGGATGGCGAAGGTCTTGTGCAGGTTGAGGTGGCAAACGTCGGCACCGATGTTGCCGGGGCTGGTCAGGCCGACTTGCGCGTTCATGTTCGCGCCGTCCATGTACACCTGGCCGCCGTTGGCGTGGATGATGGCAGTGATGTCTTTGATGGACTCTTCATACACGCCGTGCGTGCTGGGGTAGGTGACCATCAGGCAGGACAGGTCTTCCCTGTGCTCTTCGGCTTTCGCGCGCAGATCGTCCACGTCGATGTTGCCGCGTGCATCGCACTTCACCACCACGATGTGCATGCCGCACATCGCGGCACTGGCCGGGTTGGTGCCGTGCGCGGAGGACGGGATGAGCACCACGTTGCGCTGGCCTTCGCCGCGCGAACGGTGATACGCCTGGATCACCAGCAGACCGGCGTACTCACCGGATGCACCACTGTTCGGCTGGAAGCTCATCTTGGCGAAGCCGGTGATCTCGGACAATGCGGCATCCAGACCGGCGATCAGTTCTGCGTAGCCCTCGGCCTGCTCCAGCGGTACGAACGGGTGCAGGTTGGCGAATGCAGGCCAGGTCAGGCCCAGCATCTCGGAAGCCGCGTTCAGCTTCATGGTGCAGGAGCCGAGCGAGATCATCGAGTGGGTGAGCGACAGGTCCTTGTTCTCCAGGCGCTTGATGTAACGCATCATCTCGGTCTCGGTGTGGTACGCGTTGAACACCGCGTGCGCGAGGATGGTCGAGTTGCGCGGGGTGAACATCAGTGCGTGATTGATCACTTGTTCGCGCGTCACGCAGGGCGCGGCTTTGTCGGCGGCTTGTGCGAACACGGCGAGGATGGCGTTCAGGTCGGCGACCGAGGCCGTCTCGTCCAGCGAAAGCGTGATGCCGTCGGCGGTGTAGCGGAAGTTGATCTGTGCGGCTTCGGCCAGCGCATGGATCTTCACGTTGTCGGTGTGCAGCAGGTGCAGAGTGTCGAAGAACACGCCGTCGGCCAGTTGATAACCCAGCTTCTTCAACTCCTCGGCGAGCACGGCAGTCGCCTGATGTACGCGACGCGCGATGCCACGCAGGCCTTCCGCGCCGTGGTACACCGCATACATGCCGGCCATGATCGCCAGCAGCGCCTGTGCGGTACAGATGTTGGAGGTCGCCTTCTCGCGGCGGATGTGCTGCTCGCGCGTTTGCAGTGCCATGCGCAATGCCGGGTTGCCGTCTGCATCGACCGACACGCCGATGATGCGGCCCGGCATGGAGCGCTTGTGCGCGTCGCGGCAGGCGAAGTACGCGGCGTGCGGGCCGCCGTAACCCATCGGTACACCGAAGCGCTGGGTGGAACCGAACACCACGTCCGCGCCCCATTCGCCCGGCGGCGTGAGCAGCACCAGACTGAGGATGTCGGCGGCGACCGCGATGCTCATGCCGCTGGCCTTGGCGCGCGTCACGAAGTCGGCATAGTCATGCACCGTGCCGTCGGCAGTCGGGTATTGCAGCAGCGCACCGTACAGCTTGTCGTTCAGCGTGACGGTCTTGAAGTCGCCGATCACCAGCTCGATGCCCAGCGGCTTGGCGCGCGTCTTCAGCAGTTCGATGGTCTGCGGGAAGCACTCGTGCGACACGAAGAAACTGTTCTTGCCGGCTGCCGCATCCTCGCGCGAGCGCAGGCCGTGCAGCATGGTCATCGCTTCGGCCGCGGCAGTGGCCTCGTCCAGCAGCGAAGCATTGGCGATCTCCATACCGGTCAGGTCCATCACCATGGTCTGGAAATTCAGCAGCGCCTCCAGACGACCCTGCGCGATCTCGGCCTGATACGGTGTGTACGCGGTGTACCAGCCCGGGTTCTCCAGCACGTTGCGCTGGATCACCGCGGGCAGCACGGTGCCGTAATAGCCCAGACCGATATATGTTTTGAACAGCTTGTTCTTGGCAGCGATACCGCGCAGATGGTCGAGGAACTCATGTTCCGACATCCCGTCCGCCAGATTCAGCGGCTGTTGCAGGCGGATGGCCGCCGGCACGGTCTGGTCGATCAGTGCATCCAGTGACGGCGCGTCGATCTTGTCCAGCATGGCTTGCGTATCTTGTGCGTTGGAACCGTTGTGGCGGGAGACGAAGTGGTCGGTGTTCATGGTGGGCTCGGGATGTCAGGAGTGATTGAAAACGCCACTGCGAGCACAGGTATCCTGTGTCCCCAGTGGCGATGGTTCTGGTTCAGTGCGCTTCGCTGTCTACATGCGCCTGATAGGCAGCGGCATCCATCAGGGCGGCAACGTCGGCGGCATTGTCCGGCTTCATCTTGAAGATCCAGGCGCCGTACGGTTCGTTGTTGATGGCTTCCGGTGCGTTATCCAGATCGGCGTTGGCGGCGGTCACTTCACCGGCGACCGGTGCGTACACGTCGGCGGCGGCTTTCACTGATTCCACCACGGCGCACTCTTCACCGGCCTTCAGCTTGCGGCCGGCGGCAGGAGCTTCAACGAACACCATGTCGCCCAGCAGTTCCTGCGCGTGGTCGGTGATGCCGACAGTGATCGTGCCGTCGGCTTCGGTCTTCACCCATTCGTGGGAGGCGGTGTATCTCAGGTCGGTCGGATTGCTCATGGTCTAGTCCTCAAAGAAAATTAAATCAGGCCCTTGCCGTTGCGGGCGAATGGGTATTTCACGACTTGCGCAGCCAGCATCTTATCGCGGATGACGACTTGCACGGTGTCGCCGATCTGCACATCTTTCGGTACGCGTGCCAGCGCGATGGATTTCTCCAGTGTGGGAGAGAACGTGCCGCTGGTGATCTCGCCGTCGCCATGCGGGGTGACGACCTTCTGGTGGCCGCGCAACACGCCGCGATCCAGCAGTACGAGGCCGACCAGCTTGCTGCTCGGCGGGTTCGCCAGCAAGGCGGCTTTGCCGATGAAGTCTCGCTCGCTCTTCAGATCCACCGTCCACGCCAGACCGGATTCCAGCGGACCGACCGTCTCGTCCATGTCCTGACCGTACAGGTTCATGCCCGCCTCCAGACGCAGCGTGTCGCGCGCGCCGAGGCCGATGGGCTTCACGCCTGCCTTGTTCAGGTCGTACCAGAACGCTTCCACTTTTTCTTTCGGTAGCATCACCTCGAAACCGTCTTCGCCGGTATAGCCGGTGCGGGCAATGAAGTATTCGCCGCAGTCGGCGGCCTGGAAGTTCACCAGATGCTCGGTCGCAGCCTTGGTTTGCGGCAGCACTTGCCACACTTTGGTGCGCGCGTTCGGGCCTTGTACCGCGACCATCGCCAGATCGTCGCGCGAAGTGATGGTGAGCTGCGGTGCGCGGGTGGCGGCCTGCTGTTTCATCCAGGCAATATCCTTGTCCGCCGTGCCCGCGTTGACCACGATGCGGAACCACTGCTCGGTCATGAAGTAGATGATGAGGTCGTCGATCACGCCGCCTTCGGGGCGCAGCATGGCGGAATACAACGCTTTGCCGGGCACGGTGAGTTTGTCGGCATTGTTTGCCAGCAGGTAGCGCAGGAAGGCGCGCACACCGTCGCCCTTCGCATCCACGACGCGCATGTGGCACACGTCGAACATGCCGCTGTCGTTGCGCACCTGATGGTGCTCGTCGATCTGCGAACCGTAGTTGACCGGCATGTCCCAGCCGCCGAAATCCACCATCTTGGCGCCCATGGCGCGGTGGGCTGCATTCAAAGGAGTCGTCTTCAGAGTCATGTGTGTTTTCCGGGCGATAAAAAAGGGCGAGGCCACATAGCCTCGCCCCCATCTGTCCTTGGTACCTGAGAGATTGCAACTTACGTCGCGTGCCCCTTCGGTGGCTGATCCAACAGCGCTCTCCAGATTTGCCTGTCCCGATAGTTCCTTTGGCCTGAGCGGTTGCGGGTGTTACGCCTTCGGCGGTGCTGTTGTCAGCACACTCTCCCATCGGTTTGAACGGCGCGCGGATTATACCGGAATTGCGCCTTGGCAAAGCGCCTGCTGGCGGCCATGAGCGAATAGATGGTAAGGTAAAAAAACGTGGCGGCCGGTGTGGTCGCCAGACTTTAGGAGTGTAGGGCTTATGCGGGTGCTCATCATCGAAGACAACCGGGACCTGGCGTCCAATATGTTCGACTTTCTCGAATCCAAGGGGCATGTCGTGGACGCGGCGGGCGATGGCGTGACCGGGCTGCATCTGGCGGTAGTCAACGAATACGACGCCATCGTGCTCGACCTGACCCTGCCTGGCATGGATGGGCTGACCCTGTGCCGCAGGCTGCGCGAGGATGCCGGCAAGGGCACACCCATCCTGATGGTCACTGCGCGCGATGCGCTGGAGGACAAGATCATCGGACTGGAGGCGGGTGCTGACGATTACCTGATCAAGCCTGCCGATCTGCTGGAAGTCGAGATGCGACTGCGGGTGCTGATGCGCAGGGGAGGCGACAGTAGCCAGCGGCAGAAGGTTCTGACAGTGGAAGACCTTACTTTGGACATGCTGACCTGTTCGGTGCGTCGCGCCGGCAAAGCCATCATGCTGCCACCCATCCCGTACAAGATACTGGAGGTGCTGATGGCGCGTTCGCCGCAGGTGGTGAGCCGCGAAGACATCGAGCGGGCCGTGTGGGGTGAGGGCAGGCCGGACAGCGATGCGCTGCGGGCGCATCTGTACCTGTTGCGCGAACTGATGGACAAGCCGTTCGAGCGCAAGTTGTTACACACTCTGCGCGGTTTCGGTTACCAGTTGGCAGGCCAGGATGCTGCGAAGGAATAGCCTGCGCTTTCAGGCGGCCGTCGTTTTTGCATTGTTCGGTGCTTTGATCAGTGCTGCCATTTCGGGAGCACTGTATTGGGCATTGAAGGACGCTGGCCGCCACTTGATGCAAGAGACTTTGAATGCCGAGCTGCAGGATTCCGTGGCGCGCCATGCGCGCGATCGAGTGTTCGTGCCGCCCAACACGCTCACCATCAAGGGCTATGTGCTGTCGCCGAAGGAACCTGAAGAACTGGTCCCGGATCAGGTGCATCATCTGCTACCGGGCTGGCATATCGTCCAGATGGAGGGTGAGAGCTATTTCACGCTGGTCGCAGACCATAACGAAGCGCGCTATTTCATGCTTTACAACATGGAGCAGCAGCGCGCGCGCGAAGCATCCTTCCTGAGCGCGCTGGTGCTGTTTGCTGTATTCATGATCCTGGGTTCGGCGGTAGGTGGGTTCTGGCTGGCGCTGCGCATCGTCGCACCGGTCACGCGTTTAGCTGAATGGGTGGGCGAAGCGGAACCGGGCACCAAACATCTGCCATCCGCCAAACTGGCGCGTCACGATGAAGTGGGCGAGCTGGCGCGCGC
The DNA here is from genome assembly GCF_054601595.1 of Sideroxyarcus sp. TK5. Classification (NCBI taxonomy): domain Bacteria; kingdom Pseudomonadati; phylum Pseudomonadota; class Betaproteobacteria; order Nitrosomonadales; family Gallionellaceae; genus Sideroxyarcus; species Sideroxyarcus sp. TK5. The sequence continues at coordinate 189,686 of NZ_BAAHSJ010000001.1, forward strand.
TTTCGAGCGCTATGTCGAGCGGCTCGGCGAATTCGTCGAGCGCGAGAAGAACTTCGCCGGCGATGTCAGTCACGAGCTGCGCACACCGCTGGCGGTGATCCTGGGGTCGGTCGAGGTGCTGCAACAGGACGAGAGTCTGAATGAGAAGCAGCGCGACAGGCTGGGCCGCATCAAGCGTTCCGGAAAAGAGATGGTGGGGATGATGCATGCCTTGCTGCTGATGGCGCGGGAGCGCATGGCGGGTGTCGATGAGCCGCTGTGTCAGGTGGCACCGGTGGTGCGGGAGGCGGTGGACAGGCATCGTGCCGCGCTGAATGGTTCGGCTGTCGATCTGGAGTTGGCAGTGCGGGCGGAACCGGCGTTGATGGTCGAACCGTCGCTGCTCGTCATCGCGGTGGACAACCTGCTGCGCAATGCCGCTTTCCATACGCGGCAGGGCCATATCCGACTGAGCTTGGAAGCCGATCGGCTGGAAGTCAGCGATACCGGCATCGGGATGACCCCGGAAGAGATGGCGCGGGCATTTGACCGTCACTTCAAAGGCAAAGCCAGTGCCGGTTTCGGTGTCGGTCTCTCCCTGGTCAAACGTATCAGTGAACGGTATGGCTGGAAAGTGGAGATCGTCAGCCGTCCCGGAGAAGGTACCGCCGTCACGCTCCGTTTCGACAGCGCAACGTCCTGAAGCATTCACCCTCTGCTTGTTGCAGAAAAGTCAAAATTCACCAAGCCTTCACTTTCCATTGACGGGATGCTCACAACCCCGTTGCTAGGATTGCCGCCGTGGTTGCGAGGCTGAGTCCTTCCATCCATCCAAAAGGTAATTATCCAAATCATCGAGGAGAAACATCAATGAAGAAAGTCGCTCTCTCTCTGGCTGGCGTTCTGGCTGCAGCAGCCTTCGCACCGGAAGCATCCGCTATTCCCGCGTTCGCGCGTCAAACCGGCATGGCTTGCTCCGCTTGCCACGCACAACACTTCCCGGTTCTGAACGGCTTCGGCCGCGCATTCAAAGCAGCTGGCTTCACCATGATGGGCGCACAAGAGAAGGTTGAAGGTGAGCACCTGTCTATCCCGTCGTCTCTGAACGCCGCTATGTTGCTGAAGGTTCGTTACCAGAAGTCTAACGGTGCTGCTCCTGCAACGCCGACGCTGGACAACACTAACAGCGGTGACTGGCAGTTCCCTGACGAGTTTTCCGTGTTCTTCGGTGGCCGTGTTGCTGACAACGGTGCAATGAAGGTCGGTATGATGTTCGAAGGCAATACTGCTGGTTCCATGCTGGTTGCAGGTCTGCGTGTACCAGTTGTTGTTGAATTGGATGCTGCCAAGCTGTCCGTGATTCCTTTCACGACTGACGCATTGGGTCCATTCTACGGTTACACCGAATCCAGCAACGGTATCAACCGTGCGATTCGTTGGGCTGAGCACCGCAAAGAGATTTCCGCATACCAGTACACGGGTATGGGTAACGGTTCTACAACCGGTCTGGCATTTGTTGCACACACAGACATGGGCTACATCAACATTTCGCGCTTCGCCCCTCAGTTTGCGAATGCATACGAAATGTCTTCGACTGCGGTTGAACTGGCTGCAACGCCGACCATCGCTGACTTCGCAACTGTGCTGACTGTCGATGCAGTATCTGGCACCAGCTACGATTCCGCCATGGCTCTGCAAACAACCAAGGGTACTGGCTTCAGCGCACAGGCTCATGGCGAACTGGCAGGCATGGAGACAGGTCTGTACGCTACTTACGCCAAGACTGACGCGACCAGCATGTACGGCGACAAGCAAGCAACTACTGTTGCTGCTGACTTCACTGTCATCCCGCACACACTGTCTCTCGGCGCTGCGATCCGCTCTGCCAAGTCTGCAAACGTGAGCGACAACGCAACGACATTCACTGCAGTTTACGATCTGGCCCAGAACGTTGCCGCAGTGGCAAACTTCACCAAGTACTCTAAAGCACAAGGCACCAACGGCGACAACCTGTTGACCATGATGCTGGAAGCCGCTTGGTAAGTTTGAGCTGACGTGACGGTGGCTGGCTTGCCAGCCCCTTAAACAAAGCACAAGCAGCAATGGAACAGGGGAGACTTCGGTCTCCCCTGTTTTCATTTCTAGTGAATGGTCATTGGGCTATTGCGGCTCAGGCGGGGAGTTTGACGTGTTCGCACGGAGCGGGGTTTCGCGCGGGGCTTGCAGTGTCAGTGTGTTGCGCCGTAATCGGCGGGGAAATGTCAGGGTGCGCCGTACAGCACACGAGCAAGGGTGATCGTCAGGCATACCCGGGTGTGGTTCATTGCGGATAGAACAGTAAAAGCCTGTAACCGCTCGGCCGCAGCTCGGTCGTGTCCAGTCGCAAAGCGATCTCGCGTTCACGGTTGTGACCGATGCCGCTTTGCAGTTCATCCGCGTCCTTGAGGTAGTCGGCCGGATGGAAGGTGCGGCGGGCGATGACTTCGTCGCGCGAGTCGGTGAGGGTGAGCTCGAGGCTGGGCCAGGCTTGTGCGTAGCCAGCACGGTTGTGCAGCAGCGCGTGCAGCGTGATGACGTTCACCAGCTTGGCATCCGCTTCCAGTTCGGAGGATTCGATGGACAGCAGTTCCGCTTCGCGCGGCAGTTCGATGCGGCAGCCTAGCCGATCGCACAGCTGCACCAGCAAGGGTTTGAGTCCGGGGAGTTTGACTGCCAGCGTGTCGCGGAAGTGATAGGCGGCCTGTGCGGTCAACAGCAGGAGCAGTGTCGCGCCGAAGAAGGTGGCGAGATGTCGCCTGGGCATGCGGGATGTCTCCCCATTCTCTTCTATCGGGTCATCCACGAACTGTACTTGTTGTGCCAGCGTGGTCGGCGTGTCTTCCAGTTCGGTCAGATCCGGAATGGGCGTGAGATCGGGCTGGGGGGCATCTTCGGTCAGCGACTTCACGGTACTGGGGAAGTGCCAGGTTTCGGTCGGGGTCAGCTTGGCAGGCCCGCTGGAGTTCTGCGCTACGGCGGACTCAGGTTCCTCATCGATCAGCAGGCTCAATTGCGGGCTGTGTTCTTCTTCTTGCAGATGTTCACGCGCATTGAATACGTTCTGGCAGCGGCCACAACGCACCATCCCTTCATGCACCGCGAGTTGCTCTTCACTGACCTTGAAGCGGGTGGTGCACTGCGGGCACTGCGTGACATCGCTCATCGTTTCACTCCCGACAGGCAGCACCAGCCATCCTCGATGACCGGAGGCGCGAAGTCGAACCACTGCCCATAGATACGCATCACCTCGTCCGCCTGATCCGCCAGGATGCCGGATAGTACGATACGGCCGCCGGTTCTGGCATAAGCCGCCAGTAACGGCGCCAGCGCGCGCAAGGGGTTGGTCAGGATATTGGCGACCACGACATCGTATTGGCCTCCGGCGGGCGCGTTATCCGGGACGTAGAAATCTGCTTGTGCCTGGTTGGCCTGCGCGTTGTCGCGGCTGGCGATGACCGCTTGCGGGTCGATGTCCACACCGAGTGCACTACCTGCGCCGAGTTTCATCGCCGCGATGGCGAGGATGCCGGAACCGCAGCCATAGTCGATCACCGATTCCCCGCCTTTGATATTGCCGTCCAGCCAGCGCAGACACAGGCGCGTGGTCGGGTGGCTGCCGGTGCCGAAGGCGAGACCGGGGTCGAGCGCGATGTTGATGGCGGCGGGGTCGCTGGCTTCATGCCAGGTCGGCACGATCCACAGGCGGTCACTGATGCGGATGGGGTCGAATTGCGACTGGGTGAGGCGCACCCAGTCGTTCTCTTCCAGCGTCTCGATGCGGTGGGGAGCGGGGCGTGTGATACCGAGCTCGGCATAGCAGGTACGGAGGATGGACTCGACATCGGCATCCGGCTCGAACAGCGCGTTGATGAGATTGTGCTGCCATACGCTGGCAGTGGGCTCGCCCGGTTCACCGAAGATGGCTTGTTCGTCAGGGGTATCGGCATCGGCATCGAGCATGTCCACCGACAGCGCGCCATGCGCCAGCAGCGACTCGCTCAATGCTTCAGCATGGCTGGCTTCCGCCTGCACCGACAGCGTGAGCCAGGCCATGGCTTACTTGCCCTTCGTGCGTTCCGCCAACTTGTGCTCCAGGTAATGGATGCTGGTACCGCCGCGCACGAAGGCGGCGTCGCTCATCAATTCCTGGTGCAGCGGGATGTTGGTCTGGATGCCTTCCACCGCCATCTCCGACAGCGCCGTGCGCATGCGCGCGATGGCCTGGTCTCGCGTGTCGCCGTAGGCGATCAGCTTGCCGATCATCGAGTCGTAATGAGGCGGGATGAAGTAGTTGGCATAGACATGCGAATCGACGCGGATGCCGGGTCCTCCGGGCACGTGCCAGGTGGTGATGCGACCCGGCGAAGGCACGAAGGTGTAGGGGTGTTCGGCGTTGATGCGGCATTCCACGGCATGGCCACGGAACTCGAGGTCCTTCTGGCGGAACGGCAGTTTCTCGCCGGCGGCGACGCGGATCTGCTGCTGCACGATGTCCACGCCGGTGATCAGTTCGGTCACCGGATGCTCGACCTGCACGCGGGTGTTCATCTCGATGAAGTAGAACTCGCCGTTCTCATACAGGAACTCGAAGGTACCCGCACCGCGATAACCGATCTTGCGGCAGGCCTCGGCGCAGCGTTCGCCGATCTTGGCGATCAGCTTGCGGTCGACGCCGGGGGCAGGAGCTTCCTCGATCACTTTCTGGTGGCGGCGCTGCATGGAGCAGTCTCGCTCGCCCAGATACACCGCATTGCCGTGCTGGTCGGCCAGCACCTGGATCTCGATGTGGCGCGGATTCTCCAGGAACTTCTCCATGTACACCATGGGATTGTTGAAGGCGGCCTGCGCTTCGGTCTTGGTCATGGTCACCGCATTGAGCAGCGCCGCTTCGGTATGCACCACGCGCATGCCGCGTCCACCACCCCCACCGGCGGCCTTGATGATGACCGGATAGCCGATGTGACGGGCGATCTTGATGATCTCGGCCGGATCGTCCGGCAGTGAGCCTTCCACACCGGGTACGCAAGGTACGCCGGCCTTGTTCATCGCGGCTTTGGCGGAAACCTTGTCGCCCATCAGGCGGATGGTCTCGGCGCGCGGCCCGATGAAGACGAAGCCGGATTTCTCGCAGCGTTCGGAGAAGTCGGCGTTCTCGGACAGGAAGCCATAGCCGGGGTGGATGGCCTGCGCGTCGGTCACCTCGGCCGCGCTGATGATGGCGGGAACATGCAGATAGCTATGGCTGGAAGGTGCCGGGCCGATACATACCGACTCGTCCGCCAGCTTCACGTATTTGGCTTCAGCGTCGGCCTCGGAATGTACAGCGACGGTCTTGATGCCCATCTCGCGGCAGGCGCGCTGGATGCGCAGCGCGATCTCGCCGCGGTTGGCGATCAGGATCTTCTCGAACATGACGGGCTTCTCCGGCACGGACGATCTGGGTTTGCGTTCGAACACGGCCATGATGGCTTAACCGACGATGAACAGTGGCTGGCCGAATTCAACCGGCTGGCCGTTCTCGACCAGGATGGCCTTGATCACGCCACCCTTGTCGGTCTCGATCTCGTTCAGCAGCTTCATCGCTTCGATGATGCACAGCGTATCGCCGGCATTCACGTTGGAGCCGATGTCCACGAAGGACTTGGCACCGGGGGAGGGTGCGCGGTAGAAAGTGCCGACCATGGGCGACTTGACCACATGGCCTTCGGGCTGGGCTGGTTCGGCCGTCGCGGGGGGCACGGCCGGCGCGGCTGCCGGGGCGGCGTGCTGCGGCGCGGCGGCATACACATGCTGCACCGGCGCGGCGACGGAGCTGGCGCGCGAGATGCGCACATGCTCTTCGCCTTCGGTCAGTTCCAGCTCGGCGATGCCCGAGTTCTCTACCAGTTCGATCAGTGTCTTCAGTTTGCGCAGATCCATTTTTTAGCTCCTTACAGAATGTTGTAGTGCGAATTGCAAAGCGAGTTCGTAGCCGGTCGCCCCCAGGCCGCTGATCACGCCGACGGCGATGTCCGAGAAATACGATTCCTTGCGGAACGCCTCGCGGGCGAACACGTTGGAAAGGTGGACTTCGACGAAAGGGATGGCGACCGCGGCCAGCGCATCGCGCAGGGCGACACTGGTGTGGGTGAAAGCGGCGGGATTGATGATGATGAAGTCGGTGCCGTCGACGCGGGCCTGTTGTACGCGGTCGACCAGCATGCCTTCGGTGTTGCTCTGGAAGTAGTCCAGCTTGGCGCCGTTCTTCTCGGCTTGTGCCGCCAATTTGGCGTTAATTTCATCCAACGTGGTGCGACCATACACTTCAGGCTCGCGTGTGCCGAGCAGGTTGAGGTTGGGGCCGTGGAGGACGAGGATGCGTTTCATGGCGCGCAGTTTGCCGCAAAATGGGGAACTTTGTCCATCAGTTCGGTGAAGTTGAGCGGAATCATAGTCATAGACCCGCCCGGGCGAGCGACGCGCCGAACTGCTGCGCATCCTGATACCCGATCACCCGCAGATCGGCTTGCTCGCGACCCTGCTTGTCGAAGAACAGGATGGCGGGCGGGCCGAACAGCTGGAAGCGTTGCAGCAGGGCCTTGTCGTCCGCGTCGTTGGCGGTGACATCGGCTTGCAACAGCAGCGCTTTGCTCATGCGCGCATGGATGGCCGGGTCGCTGAAGGTAAAGCGCTCCATCTCCTTGCACGAGATGCACCAGTCGGCATAGAAGTCCAGCATCACCACACGGCCTTGGGCTTGCGCCACGCGCGCTTCCAGTGCGGCAAGGCCTTTCACGCGCTCGAAAAGCTCGGCCTTGGCGGGTGCGGCTGTTCCGGGCGCGTTTTGCAGTGTGCCCAGCGGGCGCAGGATGTCGCGTGCGCCGGACAGCGCACCGATCAGATAGGCCACGCCCAGCAGCAAAGAGAGGATGCCGAGCGCTTTGCCCAGTTTCTTGATGCCGCGCGCATTGCTCGGCAGCGGGTCGAGCGCATGCAGATGGATGGCACAGAAGATCAGCAGTGCCGCCCAGGCCAGCATCTGTGCGGCGAGCGGGATGACCGGGGACACGATCCAGATGGCCAGTGCCAGCATCAGCACGCCGAAGAAGCGCTTCACCGATTCCATCCACGGTCCCGCCTTGGGCAGCAGGGTGCCTGCGGAAGTGCCGATGACCAGCAGCGGCACGCCCATACCCAGTCCCATGGTGAACAGGGCGCTGCCGCCCAGCACGGCATCATGCGTCTGGCTGATGTAGAGCAGGGCGCCCGCCAGCGGCGCGGCGACGCACGGCCCCATGATGATGGCGGACAAGGCACCCATGGCGAACACGCCGGTGAGGTGGCCGCCGTGGAGCTTGTTGCTGGTGTCGGTCAGCCTGCTTTGCAGCGCAGCGGGAAGTTGCAGCTCGTACAGGCCGAACATGGACAGCGACAGCACAACGAAGATGGCCGCGAAACCACCCAGCACCCACGGCGTCTGCAAGGCGTTGGAGATCAGCGCGCCGGAATAGCCGGCGGCCACACCCGCCACTGCATAGGTGATGGCCATGCCCAGCACATAGGCCAGCGATAACAGGAAAGCGTGCATGTGGGTGATCTTGTGGCCGCGCCCGACGATGATGCCGGACAGGATGGGGATCATCGGGAACACGCAGGGGGTGAGCGAGAGCAGCAGGCCGAAACCGAAGAAGCTGACGACGATCAGCCAGAAGTTGCCGTCCCTGAACAGGCGCGCGATCTGCGAGTTCTCATCCTCGGCAGGGGGGGCGATGGCCGACGCGGGGTTGCTGGCAGTCGTCACCAGATCGAGCGTGATCGTTTTCTCTATAGGCGGATAGCACAGTCCGTCGTCGCTGCATCCCTGGTAGCTGGCGTTCAGCACCAATGGCTGCTTTGGATCAACGCCTTCCAGAGCGATCTCGGCCTGGAAGCTGTTGTGGAACACTTGCATCACGCCGAAGTTGGGGTCGTTCTTGGTCTCGCCTTCCGGCAGCGACACCTGTGCGATCCTGGCCGGGCCTTCACCCAGAATGAAGGTGGTCTTGTCGCGATACAGGTAATAACCGGGCGTGATGTTGAAGCTGGCGATCAGGGTGTGCTGGTCGAGCGGACGCACTTCCAGCTTGAAGGCCTGATCGGGCGGCAGGAATTTGGGCTTGCTGCCGAACGAGAGCAGGTCGGCTTGCGCCAGCGGTGCGATGCATAACAAAGCGATCAAAAACAGACGACGTATCATTTATTGTTCCTTTGTTTCCTGTGTCACCCAATCCAGATAGGCCGGCAACCCGGCCGTCACCGGCAGGGCGACGATCTCCGGTACATCATAGGGGTGCAGCGTCCGCAATGTCGTTTCCAGTCGCGCATAGGCGGTGCGGGTGGTCTTGATCAGCATGGGTACTTCACCCGCCCGTTCTACTTTGCCTTGCCAGCGATAGACTGACGTACATTCGGCCAGCACATTCACGCAGGCGGCGGCGCGGGCTGTGACCAGCGCTTCGGCGATACGTTCCGCCGTGGCACGATCCGGCAGCGTGGTGACCACCAGCAACACTTCGCTCATCGCACCCCCGCCCGCGCGCAGCGCACGCCCAACTGCAGCAGTTCGTCCCACACATCGCCCTGACGCAAGCCTTTCACCAGCCGGTCGATCTGCGCCGCCTGTTTCAAGGCGCGCTCGGCGAAAGCCGGATTGAAACGGCGTGCCGCGCGTTCCACCAACTTCTGGCGGATGCCCCATACGCGTGCATCGCGCAAGGCACCGGACAGATTCCCGCCCTGCTGCACGGCGTGCGACACTTTGGCCAGCGCGCGGATGTCCTCCGCCACCGCCCACAGGATCAACACCGTCGCCGTGCCTTCCGCACGCAGACCTTCGAGGATGCGCACATAACGTTCCGCATCGCCCGCCAGCATCGCCTCGGACAACTTGAACACGTCATAACGCGCCACGTCCATCACCGAATCCTTCACCTGCTCGAAGCTGAGCGGCCCGGCCGGGAACAGCAAGGCCAGTTTCTGTATCTCCTGGAACGCGGCGAGCAGGTTGCCCTCCACCTTCTGGGCGAGGAAGGCCAAGGTGTCCGGGTCCGCGCTTTGTTCCTGCCGCTTCAATCGCCCGGCGATCCATGCGGGCAAGGCAGTGACGGACACTTCATCCGCACTGATCACGGTGGCGTGCTGCGCCAGCGCAGTGAACCATTTGCTCTTCATCGCCGTGCCGTCCAGCTTCGGCAACGAGATCAGCGTCAGGGTGTCGGCATTCAGATTCTCACAATGTTCCTGCAAGGCCTGCGCACCTTCCACGCCGGGCTTGCCGCCCGGGATGCGCAGGTCGATGACCTTGCGCGCCGAGAACAGCGACATGCTCTGTGCGCTGTTGCGCAGCGTCGACCATTTGAAACCCTGGTCAGCGATCAGCACCTCGCGCTCATCGTAGCCTGCACTGCGCGCTGCAGCCCGGATGGCATCGGCCGCCTCGATGGCGAGCAGCAAGGCTTCGCCGTGGATCACATACAGCGAACCCAAGCCCTTGGCCAGATGACGCGGCAGGTCTTCGCTGCTGATGTTCATGTCTATTCCTGCGGCTGCGGTTTCGCCCGCATCAGGCGACGCACGGTCTGGGCCACGGCATCGGCGCGCATGTCCTTGTACAACTGCGCTTCCTCCTGTTCCTTGGCCAGGATCACCGCGTCGTCATAGGTCAGCACGCGGTTCAGCTGAATATCGTCCGGCGGCAGCCATTCGACCTGCTGCAGGTCATAGGCGCGCATGGAGACGCGATAGCTCAACTGGTACTCGCGCACGCGACCGCTGGCGGACAGCGACAGGATCTGCTTGCCGGTGTTCTCTGAAACGATCTCCAGGATCAATTCGGCCTGGTCGGCTGTCGCGACCGGTTCCATCTTGTTCTTGCTCAGCGTACGGCGCAGCTCGGCGACGAATGGTGATTCGCCCTGCGTCTTGAGATAGAGCGATTTGAAACCGAAGCGCACATCCTGCAGGTCGCTGCCGCGAAGATGGAAACCGCACGCGACCAGCGTCAGCAGCGAGAGGGAGAGCAGAAGGTTGCGCAGGGATGTCATATCAGGCCACCACGTTGACCAAACGACCCGGCACCACGATGACCTTCTTTGCGGTCGCGCCTTCCAGGTGACGCTGCACCGCCTCGTGCGCGAGTGCGAGCTGTTCGATGCGGGCCTTGTCCGCATCCTTGGATACACGCAGGCTGCCGCGCAATTTGCCGTTCACCTGGATCATCAGCTCGATCTCGTCCTGCACAAGTGCGGCGGCATCGGCTTGCGGGAAGGGCTGCTCGCGCAAGACGGTACCGGGACGCAGTGCCGTCCACAACGCTTCGGCGATGTGCGGCACGATGGGGTTGAGCAACAGCACAGCGTTCTCCAGTACCTCCTGCGCCACGCTGCGCGCGACGGGGGTGTCTTGGTCGAACTTGCCCAGTGCATTGAGCAACTCCATGGTCGCGGCGATGGCGGTGTTGAAGGTCTTGCGGCGACCATAGTCGTCGTCGATCTTCTGGATGGTCTGGTGCAACTGCAGACGCAATGCCTTTGCGGCGGCACTCAACTCGCCATCCTTGTAGGCAGCTACCACGCCTTGCTCGACATGGTCGTGCACCGCTTTCCACACACGCTTGAGGAAGCGGAATGCGCCTTCCACGCCTGCATCCGACCATTCCAGCTGCTGGTCGGGCGGGGCGGCGAACATCATGAACAGGCGCGCGGTGTCCGCGCCGTATGCATCGATGATGGCCTGCGGATCGACACCGTTGTTCTTCGACTTGGACATCTTCTCGGTACCGCCGATGATGACCGGCTGCCCATCCGCCTTCAGTTTCGCACCCAGCGGGCGCGCCTTGGCATCGACTTCCACATCTACGTCGGCCGGGTTGATCCACAGCTTTTTGCCGCTGGCTTCCTCGCGATAGAAGGTCGGTGCCACCACCATGCCCTGCGTCAGCAGGTTCTTGAACGGTTCGTCGTCCTGCACCAGCCCCTCGTCACGCATCAGCTTGTGGAAGAATCGCGCATACAGCAGGTGCAGGATGGCGTGCTCGATCCCGCCGATGTACTGGTCTACCGGCAACCATTTTGCGGCGGCGGTCTTGTCCACCATGCCGGTGTCGCATTGCGGACTGGCGTAGCGCGCGTAGTACCAGCTCGACTCGACGAAGGTGTCCATGGTGTCGGTCTCGCGCTTGGCCGCGCCGCCGCATTGCGGGCAGGTGCATTCGTAGAATTCCGGCATCTTCGCCAGCGGCGAACCCGCGCCGTCCGGCACCACGTCCTCCGGCAGCTTCACCGGCAGTTGTTCGTCCGGCACGGCCACGTCGCCGCAGCTTGGGCAGTGGATGATGGGGATGGGGCAGCCCCAGTAGCGCTGGCGCGAGATGCCCCAGTCGCGCAGACGGAACTGCGTCTTCTTCTCGCCCAGTCCTTTGGCGGCGAGGTCGGCGGCGATGGCATCCACGGCTGCGTCGTGGTTCAGGCCGTCGTACTTGCCGGAATTGATGCAAACGCCTTTCTCCTTGTCGCCGTACCACTCCGCCCAGGCGTCTGTGGAGAAAGCCTCGCCCGCGACCTGGATGGACTGCTTGATCGGCAAGTTGTATTTCTTCGCGAAACCGAAATCACGCTCATCATGCGCCGGAACGGCCATCACCGCCCCTTCGCCGTAGCCCATCAGCACATAGTTGCCGACCCATACCGGCACTTGTTCGCCGGTCAGCGGGTGCGTCACCTTGAGGCCGGTGTCCATGCCCTTCTTTTCCATGGTGGCGATGTCGGATTCGGCCACGCTGCCGAGTTTGCATTCTTCGATGAAGGCGGCGAGTGCGGGGTTATTCAGGGCGGCTTGGGTCGCTAGCGGATGTTCCGCGGCCACGGCGACGAAAGTCACGCCCATGATGGTGTCGGCGCGGGTGGTGTACACCCACAGTTTCTCGTCGTTGCCGTAAGGGAAGGCGAAGCGCACGCCGTAGCTCTTGCCGATCCAGTTGGCCTGCATGGTCTTCACCTGCTCGGGCCAGCCGTCGAGCTGGTCGAGGTCGCCCAGCAACTGGTCGGCATACTGGGTGATGCGGAAGAAATACATGGGGATGTCGCGTTTCTCCACCAGTGCGCCGGAGCGCCAGCCACGGCCGTCGATCACCTGCTCGTTGGCCAGCACGGTGTTGTCGATCGGGTCCCAGTTCACCACCGAAGTCTTCTTATATATGACGCCCTTTTTGAACAAACGGGTGAACAGCCACTGTTCCCAGCGGTAGTAGTCAGGCTTGCAAGTGGTCACTTCGCGCGACCAGTCCACGCCCAGGCCCAGCGACTTCAGCTGCTGTTTCATGTAGTCGATGTTGGAATAGGTCCAGCCGGCGGGCGGCACGTTGTTGGCCATGGCGGCGTTCTCGGCCGGCAGTCCGAAGGCATCCCAGCCCATGGGTTGCAGTACGTTATAGCCCTTCATCTGGTGGTAGCGGCTCAATACGTCGCCGATGGTGTAGTTGCGTACGTGGCCCATGTGCAATTTACCCGAGGGGTAGGGGAACATGGAGAGACAGTAGTATTTCGGCTTGTTGCTGTGTTCGTCGGCCTTGAATGCCTGACTGGCCTCCCATTCCTGCTGGGCGGCGGCTTCGATGTCTTTGGGCGAATAGTGTTGTTGCATGGTCGGGGATCGGATGGCTGGAAATTGCAGGTTGGGCATTATAGCGACATCGCCGGTGCGCCGCCCGCACCTCGCTACCGGAAGCGAAACAAGGTAGAATCGCGCTCCAAAAATTTTATCCATATCGTTTTCAGGAGAGAGAACCTATGTCCGTCAAGCACCCCGTCATCGCCGTAACCGGTTCGTCCGGCGCAGGCACCACCACCGTCAAACGCGCGTTCGAGAACATCTTCCGCAGAGAGAAGATCAAGGCCGCCGTGATCGAAGGCGACAGCCTGCACAGTCTCGACCGCATGGCCTTCCGCGCGGCCGCTGCCGAAGCTGCCAAGAACGGCAACAACAGCTTCAGCCACTTCGGCCCTGAAGCCAACCACTTCGACAAGATCGAAGAGATGTTCAAGCAATACGGCGAGACCGGCATGTGCAAGCGTCGTTACTATGTGCACAGCGAGCCGGAAGCCGTCGAGCACAACCAGCACTTCGGCCTGACCGACCTCAAGCCCGGTGTGTTCACCCCGTGGGAAGACATCGAAGCCGGTTCCGACCTGCTGTTCTACGAAGGTCTGCACGGCATGGTCAAGGATGAAGCCAAGGGCGTTGACGTCAGCAAGTACGTCGACCTCGGCATCGGCGTGGTGCCTGTGGTCAACCTCGAGTGGATCCAGAAGATCCACCGCGACAAGGCAGAGCGCGGATATTCCGCCGAAGCGACCGTGGACACCATCATGCGCCGCATGCCGGACTACATCAAATACATCACCCCGCAGTTCACCCACACCGACATCAACTTCCAGCGTGTGGCGACCGTGGACACCTCCAATCCTTTCATCGCGCGCGACATCCCGACACCTGACGAAAGCTTCGTCGTGATCCGTTTCCGCAACCCGAAAGGCGTGGACTTCCCTTACTACCTGTCCATGATCCCGAACTCCTTCATGTCCCGCGCCAACACCATGGTGGTGCCTGGCGGCAAGATGAGCCACGCGATGGAGATCATCCTGTCGCCGATCATGCACGAGATGATCGAGAAGAAGAAAAAGTAAGCGGCACGTTTCAACGTGTCTCGCAGACGGGGAAGCAGTGATGCTTCCCCGTTTTGTTTGGGGGAATGACGCATCGGCCTGTGGGATAATCCAACGATGAATTCCTCCCTGCTTGCCGGCCTCAATCCCGAACAACGTGCCGCCGTCGAACTCCCCGCACGGTCAGCCCTGATCCTGGCGGGCGCGGGTAGCGGCAAGACGCGTGTGCTGACCACGCGCATCGCTTACCTCATCAGTACCGGCCAAGTCTCGCCTTCCGGTGTGCTGGCGGTGACCTTCACCAACAAGGCCGCCAAGGAGATGGTCACGCGCCTGTCGGCGATGCTGCCGATCAACACGCGCGGCATGTGGATCGGCACTTTCCACGGCCTGTGTAACCGCATGCTGCGCGCGCACCATCGCGAAGCGAACCTGCCGCAGACTTTCCAGATCCTCGACTCGGGCGACCAGCTCTCTGCCATCAAGCGCCTGATGAAGGCGATGAACGTGGACGACGAGAAATATCCCCCGCGCGAGATGCAGCACTTCATCAGCGGCCGCAAGGAAGAGGGGCTGCGCGCGCATGAGGTGGAAGCCTACGATCCCTACACGCGGCGCAAGGTGGAAGTGTTCGCCGAATACGACGCGCAGTGCCAGCGCGAGGGCGTGGTGGATTTCTCCGAATTGCTGCTGCGCTGCTATGAGTTGCTGGTGCGCAATCAGGCGCTGCGCGAGCACTATCAGGAACGCTTCAAGCACATCCTCGTCGACGAGTTCCAGGACACCAATCCCTTGCAGTATCGCTGGCTGAAGTTGCTGGCGGGCCAGAGCAACGCCCTGTTCGCAGTAGGAGACGACGACCAGTCCATCTATGCCTTCCGCGGCGCGAACGTCGGCAACATGCAGGAGCTGTTGCGCGACTTCCATGTGGAGTCGGTCATCAAGCTGGAGCAGAACTACCGCTCGCACGGCAACATCCTCGATGCGGCCAACGCGCTGATCGCCAACAATCGCGAGCGCCTCGGCAAGAACCTGTGGACCGATGCCGACAAGGGCGAGCAGATCCGCGTCTACGAGGCGGGTACCGATGTGGACGAGGCGGCCTTCATCGTGGAGGAGATCAAGCAGCTCCACCGCGAAGGCGTGCACCTCACCGAGATGGCATTGCTGTACCGTTCCAATGCACAGTCGCGCGTACTGGAGCATGCGCTGGTGTCGGCCGGATTGTCCTACCGTGTGTACGGCGGTCTGCGCTTCTTCGAGCGGCAGGAGATCAAGCATGCCTTGGCCTACCTGCGCCTGATGGAGAACACCGACGACGACAATGCGCTGCTGCGCATCATCAATTTCCCCACGCGCGGAATCGGCGCGCGCAGCATCGAGCAGTTGCAGGAGGCTGCGAAGCAATACAACACCACGCTGTGGGATGCCGCGGCCCGCGCGGGAGGCAAGGTCACCGCCTTCGTCGGCCTCATCGAAGCGTTGCGCAGTGCGACCAAGGGACTGCCACTGCCGGAGATCATGGAGCACGTGCTGGAACACAGCGGTCTGGTGGCGCATTACCAGAACGAGACAGGTGCCAAGAAACGCGAGGCACAGGAGCGGCTGGAGAACCTGAACGAGCTGATCAACTCGGCCACCCTGTTCGTGCACGAGAACGAGGACGACAGCCTCACCGCCTTCCTCACCCACGCCTCACTGGAAGCGGGAGAGCATCAGGCGGGCGACAGCGAGGACGCACTGCATCTGATGACGGTGCATGCCGCCAAGGGGCTGGAGTTCCATACCGTGTTCATCACCGGTCTGGAAGAGGGCCTGTTCCCGCACCAGAACAGCATCGACAACGGCGATCTCGACGAGGAGCGTCGCCTGATGTATGTGGCGATCACCCGCGCGCGGCGTCGCCTCTACCTCACTTTCGCCCAGAGCCGCATGCTGCACGGGCAGACGCATTACGGCCTGGTGTCCAGCTTCTTGCGCGAGTTGCCGGAAGCCTTGCTGCACTGGATCACACCGCGCTTCACCGCGCGCAAGACCTTCGACAGCGGACGCCACGAGACCGCGAGCTATGTGGCCGCATTCAACGGTGCCCCCAGTGTGCCTGCGCCGCCATCCCCGCAATCACTGTGGCGCATCGGCCAGCGGGTGTTCCACCAGAAGTTCGGCGAGGGTGTGGTGACGGATACCGAGGGCAGTGGCAACGAAGGCCGCGTGCAAGTCAATTTCAAGCGCGCCGGCAGCAAATGGCTGGCACTCGAATATGCCAAGCTCACGCCCATCTGATGCGCGCCTGCAGCTGATCGCCGAGAGCTATCAGCGACTGACCGGCAAGTCGCTGCTGCCCGATCTGCCGCAGGACGAAGCAACGCTGCACGATGCGATGTGGCATGCTCCGTTCGCCATCGTCGCACATGGCACCGAAGCCGATCCCGTATTCTTCTATGGCAACCAGTATGCCTTGCGGCATTTCGGGATGAGCTTCGAGGAATTCGTGCAACTGCCTTCGCGCCTGTCTGCCGAGCCGGTGAACCAGCAAGCGCGCGAACAGGCGCTGCGCAAGGTGGCCGAGCGTGGGTATATAGACGGCTATTCAGGGATGCGCGTAGCGAAGGGCGGTCGCCGTTTCATGATCACGGATTGCACGATCTGGAACCTGCTGGATGCGGCGGGAGGGCATCACGGGCAGGCGGCGATCTTCGTGGCACATGACCCGGACAACAACACAGGAGGGAAGTGATGGAAAAATCTTACAAGGAGATCACGCACGGCATCAGCCAGGAGCTGAGGACCTTCCGCAAGGAAGCCCAGGCACCGATGGCGGGTTTCGATGCGATGGCGATATCCGCCATGGCGGAGGGGGTGCTGAGCGCGCTACAGAAGGAACTGATCGCCACCGGTATCGCTGTCTCCACGCGTTGCGAGGGCTGCATAGGATTCCATGTACGTTCGCTGGTGAAGCTGGGCGCGACGCGCGAGCAGATCAACGAGATGCTCGCGGTGGCGGTGTATATGGGCGGCGGCCCGTCGCTGATGTATGCGGCGGAAGTGCTGGCCGCATACGAGGAATTCAGTCAGGCCTGAGCGGTTTCAGGCTGTGGGAACTTTGCCACCAGCTTGTCCGGCAGTTCGCCTTTCTGCGCCATCGAGAAGGCGGAGAACGCCATCACCGAAGTGACCAGCACGATGATCAGCGTGGGCATCAGCGCGATGCGGGTGAGTGCCGTCCACACGATGCTCGCCATGTGCGGGTCGCTGGAGACCTGGCTGATCAGCCAGGCGACAAGGATCAGCGCGGCCGAGACGGCATAGCCGATGATGAGGATGCGGCAGCGCGTCCACGCCAGACGCCAGTGCATCTGCACGAACCACACGCCGTCCTGGTTGCCGCGCCAGTTGATGTAGGCCATCAGCGTGCCGGAGAAGAACAGCGGGATCAGCAGGCTGACCATGCCCAGTTTCATGGCCAGCACGGCCGGGGTCATGAACAGGTCGAAGGCGAACAGGCCGACGATGAACAGGTTGTGCGGGCTCTGTGCCAGCCGTCTTGCTTCAGGGCTGGGATTGAATCGCATCAGGTGTTCTCCTGACCTGCGGCGGCGACCGCCGCCGGCTCGTCCAGCCACGGGAAGATGTTGCGGTAGCTGACATACAGCGAGGTCAGCCCCAGCGGCAGCAACAGCAGCATGCCGATGCCGAACGGCAGGATGCCGAGCAGCATGGTGAGCACCTGCATGATCAGGCTGTACACGGTGTAGGGGATGATGTTGCGCAAGGTGCCGGCGAAGCTGGCGCGCAGCGCGAGCCAGGGCGAGATGCCGCTGAAGAACACCAGGATGGGCGCATATTGCCAGGCCACCACCAGTGCCAGCATCAGTGTCAGCCCGATCAGCACGGCAAGCGAGACGCGGCTGTCGCCGCCCGCGATGGCCTGCATCAGTTTCTGTGAATCCTCGGCGCTGTGCATCTGCTCCATCAGTGCCGCGAACGACTCGCCGCCCACGGTCACCATCACGGTCGAGGCGAACAGCATGCCCAGCATCAGGAACGCACCCAGCGCGACCAGGCTGGAGGTGTGCTTTTTGAAACCGGCCAGCAGCATGGCTGGCGACATCTTCTCGTTCTCTTCCAGCGCGCGGCAGATGCGCATGTAGCCGGCCAGCATGATGGGCATCAGCGCGACAGCCAGCAACGGCCCGATGAGCGGCACCATCAGTGCCACGAACACGGTCAGCACGCACAGGATCGCGGCACTGATGCCGAGCAGGGGATTGCGCATCAGCAACTGGAAGCCCTGTTTTACCCAGGTCCAGCCGCGTGCGGCTTCGAGTTTGCGTATCTCCATCTTGGTCTCCTATAGCCAGACCGGCTGGCCGGTGGCGATGTGGTTGCGCAGGATGCGTTCGAACACCGCCGGATCGTGCGCGTTGACCATCTCGCCGTCGCGCGGCAGGTGCAGGTCGTACAGGCGCGAGATCCAGAAACGCAGCGCGGCCAGACGCAGGGTCATCGGCCATGCAGCGGCCTCGTCATCCGTGAATGGGCGCACCGCATGGTAGGCGCGCAGGAACCCGGCGGCGCGCGCGGCATCGAGCCGGCCGTCGGCCTGCATGCACCAGTCGTTGAGCGTGATCGCCACGTCGTACAGCAGCACGTCGGTGCAGGCGAAATAGAAATCGATCAGGCCGCCGACGCGGTCGCCCTCCATCAGCACGTTGTCGCGGAACAGGTCGGCGTGGATCACGCCGCGCGGCAAGTTGCCTGTGTCGCGCGCCGCATGCAGAGCAACTTCCTCGGTGAGCAGTCGGGCAGCCTCCGCAGGCAGGAAGCGCGACACCTGTTGCGACGCGTATGCACGCCAAGCCGCACCGCGCGGGTTCTCCATCTGTTCGCCGAAGCTCTGTCCGGCGATATGCATCTGCCCCAGCATCGCGCCGACGGCGGCGCATTGTCCCACATCAGGCTGCATCACCGACTTTCCCGACAGGCGGCTGACGATGCAGGCAGGCTTGCCGTTCAACTCGCCGAGGAAACGGTTGTCACGGTCAGCCACCGGTGCCGGGCAGGGGATGCCGTGCCGCGCCAGATGTGACATCAGGTCGAGGTAGAACGGCAGCTCGTCCGGGGTGAGTTTCTCGAACAGCGTCAGCACGAAACGGCCGTTACCGGTGGTGACGAAATAGTTGGTGTTCTCGATGCCGGCCGGGATGCCCTGCAGTTCCTGCAAGGTGCCAAGCGAATAATGGGAAAGCCAATGCGTGATGTCTGTTTCAGAGACACTGGTGAAGACTGCCATGCCTGTGTCCTGTCAGAATCTCTTGATGATCCACTGCGGCACGCGCAGGCCGGAATCCAGATTGTCCTGGCGGGCGAACTTGCCGTCGCCGCGCTCGTCGATCAGATAGTAGGGGGGGCCGTACTTGGGTGTGATCTTGATCATGTAGAGCTTGCCGTGGGAACGATATTCTTCGACGACCGTATCGCTCTGCTGGGTGATGGTCACCTCGGGGGCGGTATCGGTCTCGGCGTGCACGTTGAGGCCGATGAAGAGCAGGGCGAGCAGGGTAATGATGCGCATGATGGGTTCCGTTCGGTGTGTGGGTGGATTCTATCCGATTCGTCTTACAGGTTGAGCTGCATCTCGCGCTCCGCCTGCGAAGGCTCGAAGCCGCGTGTCTCGTAATGCTTGAAGATGGCCGCGACGACTTCCTCCGGCTCGTCGATGACCTGGATCAGGTCGAGGTCGCCGGGGCCGATCAGTTTCTCCTCCAGCAGGGCTGTCCTGAACCATTCCACCAGCCCGCCCCAGAACTTGTTGCCGACCAGGATGATGGGCATCTTGCGTGTCTTGCCGGTCTGCACCAGTGTCAGCGCTTCCATCAGCTCGTCCAGCGTGCCGAAGCCGCCGGGCATCACCACATAGGCGCTGGCGAACTTCACGAACATCACCTTGCGCGTGAAGAAGTGGTGGAAGGTCTGACTGATGTTCTGGTAGGGGTTGTTGTGCTGCTCGTGCGGCAACTGGATGTTGAGGCCGACGCTGGGCGACTTGCCGTAGAACGCGCCCTTGTTGGCCGCCTCCATGATGCCTGGTCCGCCGCCCGAGATCACGGAGAAGCCGGCGTCCGACAACAGACGCGCGATCTCCTCGGTGAGCTGATAGTAGGGATGGTCGTGCGGCGTGCGTGCGCTGCCGAAGATACTGACCGCCGGATGGATGTTGGAAAGGCGTTCGGTCGCCGAAACGAATTCTGACATAATGCCGAACACCCGCCAGGACTCCTTCGATTGCATCAATTCTGGCGATTGCGCCGGCGGCAGTTTCATATCGTTGTTCATTTCGGAATCCTAATAGATGAAAACCCTGTTGTTGGTGGACGGCTCGTCCTATCTCTACCGCGCTTTCCATGCCATGCCCGATCTGCGCAGCCCGCAGGGCGAGCCGACCGGTGCCATCCACGGCGTGCTCAACATGTTGCGCAAGCTGCGTGCCGATTTCCCGGCGGATTATAGCGCCTGCGTGTTCGACGCGAAGGGCAAGACGTTCCGCGACGACTGGTACCCCGAATACAAGGCGCACCGCCCGTCCATGCCGGACGACCTGCGTGCGCAGATCGAACCGCTGCACGAAGTGGTGGCCGCCGCCGGCTGGAACATCCTGATGGTGGACGGAGTGGAGGCCGACGACGTGATCGGCACGCTGGCGCGCGAGGCCTCGCGCAACGGCGCGCGCTGCATCATCTCCACCGGCGACAAGGACCTCACACAACTGGTGGACGACAACACGCTGTGGGTCAACACCATGAGCGAAGAGAAACTGGACGCCGCCGGCGTCACCGCCAAATTCGGCGTGCCGCCCGAGCGCATCGTCGATTACCTCGCGCTGGTCGGCGACACGGTCGACAACGTGCCCGGCGTCGCCAAATGCGGCCCCAAGACCGCCGTCAAATGGCTCGCCGAATACGGCACACTGGACAACCTGATCGCGCATGCTGACGAAGTGAAGGGCGCGGTCGGTGAAAACCTGCGCGCCGCGCTGGAATGGCTGCCGATGGGCAAGCGACTGGTCACCGTGAAATGCGATGTGCCACTGGACAAACGTTTCGACGAACTGCTCGCCCCCGCCGCCGACACCGTCAAACTGAAAGCCATGTACGAGCACTTCGGCTTCAGAAGTTTGATGCGCGAGCTGACCGGTGAAGCAGCCGCGCCGAAGCCGCGTACCACTCCCAGCGTTGCACAGCGCGACTTCACGCAACACGAAGCGCCGCAAGACCTGTTCCAGAACGACACCTCCAACTACGAAGCCATCCTCACCGAAGCCCAACTCGATAGCTGGCTGGCAAAGCTGATGGAAGCAAAGCTGGTGAGTCTGGACACCGAAACCACCGGCCTCGACCCCATGACCGCGCAACTGGTCGGCATCTCCGTCTCCATCGCGCCGCACGCCGCCGCCTACATCCCGCTGGCACATCACTACCCCGGCGCACCGGAGCAGATCGCTTTCGACCGTGCGCTGGAAATACTCAAGCCCTGGCTGGAAAGCGACGCACACAAGAAGCTCGGCCAGAACCTCAAATACGACCAGCACATCTTCGCAAACCACGGCATCGCGTTGCGTGGCATCGCCGAAGACACACTGCTGCAATCCTACGTACTCGAATCGCACAAACCGCACGAGATGGGCAACCTCGCGCTGCGTCATCTCGGCATGAGCACCATCGCCTACACCGACATCGTGGGCAAGGGCGCCAAGCAGATCGGCTTCGACCAGGTCGATGTAGAGACCGCCACCAAATACGCCGCAGAAGATGCCGACATCACCCTGCAACTGCACCAGACTCTGTCGCCGCAATTGCAAGGCCGTCTTGCCGAGGTGTATCGCGACATCGAGATGCCGGTGCGCGAAGTGCTGTTCAAGATGGAACGCAACGGCGTGCTGATCGACAGCAGCAAACTCGCGCGGCAAAGCCACGAACTCGGCCTGCGCATAAACGAGATCGAACAACAGGCCTACGAGCTGGCCGGGCAACCCTTCAACCTTGCTTCCCCCAAGCAACTGGGCGAGATACTGTTCGGCAAACTGGGTTTGCCGGTGAAGAAGAAGACTGCCACCGGCGCGCCCTCCACCGACGAAGAAGTGCTGCAGGAACTCGCGCTCGACTACCCGTTGCCCAAGCTGCTGCTCGAACATCGCGGAATGGCGAAACTCAAATCCACCTACACCGACAAACTGCCGCAGATGGTGAATGCCAAGACCGGCCGCGTGCACACCAGCTACTCGCAAGCCGTGGCCGTCACCGGACGCCTCTCGTCCAGCGATCCCAACCTGCAGAACATCCCGATCCGCACCCCCGAAGGCCGCCGCATCCGCGAAGCCTTCATCGCACCCGCAAATTCGCGCATCATCTCCGCCGACTATTCGCAGATCGAACTGCGCATCATGGCGCACCTGTCCGGCGACGAAGGCCTGCTCAAAGCCTTCGCCAACGGTGAAGACATACACCGCGCCACCGCCGCCGAAGTGTTCAGCGTGTCATTGAGTGATGTGAGCAGCGAACAGCGCCGCTACGCCAAGGTCATCAACTTCGGCCTCATCTATGGCATGTCCGCCTATGGCCTCGCCTCGCAACTCGGCATCGAAAACAACGCCGCCAAGCAATACATCGACCTCTACTTCGCGCGCTATCCCGGCGTGAAGCACTACATGGACGACACGCGCGAACAGGCCAAGGCTCAGGGTTTCGTCGAGACTTGGTTCGGTCGCCGTCTGTGGCTGCCCGAGATCAACGGCGCGAACGGCATGCGCCGGCAGGCTGCAGAACGTGCGGCGATCAATGCGCCGATGCAGGGCACGGCGGCGGACTTGATCAAGCTGGCGATGATCGCGGTGCAGGATTGGCTGGAGCAAGAGAAGCTGCAGACCAAACTCATCATGCAGGTGCATGATGAATTGGTGTTGGAAGTGCCTGAATCAGAGTTGGGGCTGGTGAAGGAGAAGGTGCGGGAGTTGATGTGTGGGGTGGCGGAGTTGAGGGTGCCGTTGGAGGTGGGATTGGGGGAGGGCAACAACTGGGATGAGGCGCATTAATTTACTAAGGAGCTTTTATGTCACTTTTTTATAGTTGCCCTATTTGCAATAGTAGTAGTGATAAAACTCCGACGAATCTCGATGGGGATAGTGTGAGTTGTCCTAGGTGTGGGAAATATTCGATTTCTCGTTCCGCTAAGCTGACGATTAAGAGTTTGCAACCGGAAGAACGTCAAATAGCTAACTTGAGTGGCTGGATTATGGAAAATCAGGGAGTGCAGATTTCATCTGCAAATCTCGATAGTTTGCTAGCACTGAGAACTCCTTCAGTTAGCGAAAAAGCAGAAAAGTTAATGCATGCCATAGAGAAGCACTCCAGATTTATTGGGGGCGAAGTGGAGATTCCATATGACAACGGCAGCAACCCATGGCTCAGCTATTCCTGGTCTCTGTCTGGAGAGGAGCTAACTTTCCTTGTTGAGAAACTTTTGATTCAAGAGGAAGGCTGGATTTCAGATAACAACAACGCATTTTCTTTGAACAAGACCGTTCAACTTACGCCTTCAGGTTACGCGTATCTAGAAAAGATTCGGCAGGAACAGGGAGCAGGTGTACAGGGATTTTGCGCTATGTGGTTTAACGAATCTGTCCTGTCTGTTTGGACTGATGCGATATCACCGGCAATCACGAAAGCAGGCTATCAACCCATTCGAATTGATGAGGTGAACCACAACAATCGGATTGATGATGAAATCATGGCGCAGATTAGGCGCAGTCGTTTTGTTGTTGCAGATTTCACTGGTAACCGAGGTGGCGTGTACTTTGAGGCGGGTTTTGCTCTTGGTTTGGGAATCCCTGTGATTTGGACTGTGCAGGATGAATGTCTAGCAGACATTCATTTTGATAATAGGCAATACAACTTTTTGCAATGGAGCTTGAGCGACATGCCGTCTTTTCTGAAGTCTTTGCAAAGCAGAATCGAAGCAACATTGGGGCAGGGCCCACTCCGTAACTAGCATGCGTAGGATGGGTTGAGCGCAGCGATACCCATCAATCCGAATCGTCGGGGGTTGCCCGACAGCAAGTTACTTTCTTTTGCTTCGCCAAAAGAAAGTAACCAAAGAAAAGGCGACCCTGGTTTGCCGCCCACCACGTGGGTACCCTGCGTTGCTCGGCAAGTCAGGCGGCTGCGGAACTCGCGCTACGCGCTCAGACAGTCCTCGCCGACTACCCCTGACTTACCTGTGCTACTCGGCGGCGCTCAAGGGAAATAAATTCAACTGCGGTTTTGTGTGCGCTTTGCGCACGTTTCTTTTTGTGGCGAGGCGGGCAATGCCCGCCTCGCGGGTTTTGCTCTTGGTTATTAGGTTTTGACTTTCTCTCCCCTGTGCACCGCCGAGTAGCGCAGGACGGGCGGGGGTAGTCCGACGAATATTTTTGAGCACGTGGCCGCGTAGCGGATCGTGCGAGTTTATGAGGAGGCCCGACCGTTCGAGCAACGCAGGGAACCCACGAAGTGGGCGGTAAGCTGGGGTCGCCTTTTCTTTGGTTACTTTTTCTTGGCGAAGCAAGAAAAAGTGACTTGCTGTCGGGCAACCCCCGACGGTTTTGACTTTGAATTATTAAGAAATCACTTCGAACGAAGCGACCGCAAATACAACTCCTCCACCTTCGCCCTGGCCCAAGGCGTCCTCCTCAAAAACTTCAAACTCGATTTCACACTCGGGTCATGCGTGAAGCAGCGGATGGGGATGGCATCGGCCATCGCTTCCCATCCCATGCTTTCGGAGAGTTGCGTGACGATCTTTTCCAGAGTGATGCCTTCCAGTGGCGGGCGTTTGGTGTCGGGTGAGTTCATGGCCGGATTTTACAGGGGAACGTGGTGAGCCTGCGTTTACAATGCGCGCCTTGTTTCGATGAATCTGCTTCCATGACCGAACCCATCCGCCTTGCCAAAGTTGTCGCCGAACTGGCCGCCTGCTCGCGCCGTGAGGCTGAGCTGTATATCGCGGGTGGTTGGGTGAAGGTGGACGGGCAGGTGGTGGAGTTGCCGCAGTTCATGGTGACGATGCAGCAGGTGGAGATCGATCCGAATGCCAGGGCGGTGCCGCTGGATCCTGTGACCATCGTCCTGCATCAGCCTCCTGCGCTGAACGACGAGGGGGTGACATCGCTGTTGCGTGCCGACACGCAGGCGGCGGACGATCACTCTCACATTCGTGTTCTGCAACAGCATTTCGTGAAGCTGACGCCGTGTCTGCCGCTGGAGTCGGGTGCGAGCGGGATGTCGGTGTTCACTCAGGATTTCCGTGTGTCACGCAAACTGGTGGATGGTGCGGCGACGGTGGAGCAGGAATATGTGGCGGAGGTGGCGGGCGAGTTGTCGGAGGATGGACTGAAGCTGCTGAATAACGGGCTGGTCTTCAACGGCAAGCCGCTGCCCCACGCCAAGGTGAGTCGCCAGAGCGAGACGCGGCTGCGTTTTGCGTTGAAGGGCGTGCGGCCCGGGCAAGTCGTATTCATGTGCGAGAGCGTCGGGCTGCAGCTGTTGGGCTTGCGTCGTCTGCGCATCGGGCGCTTGTCGATGGGCAAGTTGCCAGCGGGGCAGTGGCGCTATTTGGCTGCGTATGAAAAGTTCTAAGGCCGAGCTGGAGCTGGATGCGTTCTGCCAGTGGGATGGCGATACGCTGGTGCTGAACGTGCTGGGACGGCCGCGTGCGAACCGCACCCGCATCGGCAAGGTGATTGGCAAGCAACTGGAGATATACGTCGCTGAGAATCCGGTGCGCGGGCGCGCGACGGCGCATCTGGTGCGTTATCTGGCGGGCAGGTTCGAGGTGTCCGAGGGGGCGATCACGGTGGTGTTCGGGGTGTACAACGTGAACAAGCAGTTGCGCATCAAGGCGCCGAAACAGTTACCTGCAGTGATCGCGAAGCGGCTGGCCGCCGCTGCGGGGTGATTCAGCCGAAGATCCTTTTCAGTGCACCGCCCAGCCAGCCACCGGAGGTGTCGGATTTCTTGATCTCGACGCCGAGCGAGTTGACCACCGCTTCGACGTAGTCGGCATCGTCTCCCTTGATGTGGTTGACCAGCCAGATCTTCAGCATGCCCAGCAGTTCCGGTGCGACATTCTCGCCCTGAGAGGCGCGTTGCTGGAATTCGGCGACGCGCTTGGTGAATATCTCATGCACGCGCTTGTGTGCCTTGTAGAACGGATAGTTTGCTTTCTCCTGCAGTTCTTCCTCGAAGCTGAAGTGCGACAGGGTGTAGTCGACCAACTCGCCCAGCACATGGTTGATCACGGCCGGGTCGCCACTCTCGTTGGCGGTGTTCAATTCGTTGATCAGATCGACGATGCGCCGATGCTGTTTATCGATGACTTCGATCCCTGTGTCCAGCTCATTGGACCAGTGCAGGTATGCCATAATCCCCTCCGGTTCGATATGTCGAACGTAATAGTTTTTTTAACTGCGGGCCGCATTCTTTACCACCCCTACTGATGAGTCAACCAAAATGAGCCCGAGTCTTTTCATCGGGTATGCGTGATGCCTGTACTGCCTGCAAAAGACGAACGTTCCCTGCTGCGCCGCTATCTGCTGGCGGGTTATGTGCTGATGATCGTGTATGCCAGTCTCTCCCCGTTCGCGGGCTGGCAGGCTGGGGTGCCAACCTTCATGGAAGTGCTCGCTGCGCCGTTTGGCCAGGCCTATACCGCTTTCGACGCCGCTGCCAACTGGCTGGCTTATCTGCCGCTGGGCATATTGCTGGCGCTCAATCTGAGTACGCGATTCAAGTCTGTACACAGTGTGACGCTGGCCACATTGGCTGCGCTGGCGTTATCCATGGCTATGGAATTTTTGCAGATATACCTGCCGATGCGTGCGGCGGCCAGTGTGGATGTGCTCACCAACGGGTTGGGGGCGCTGTGCGGGGCAGGCATGGCGGTGTGGATCGCGCCGCATGCCTGGTTCATACGCGCGACACAATGGCGCATCGAGCTGTTCCAGCGCGGTGACGGCGTGGATTTCGGCCTGGCGCTGGTGATGCTGTGGATGTTCGCGCAGATCAATCCTTCATTGCCCATGCTCGGCAATGTGTTCATCACCGAAGAGGCGGGGCGTATCGCCACGGTCGCGCCGCCGCAGTTCAGCATGTGGGCGAGTGCGGCGGTGGCCTGCAACCTGCTGCTGATCGGTTTGCTGTTGCAGACCCTGTTCCGCATCCGCCGTCATGTGGTGGCGGCATTGCTGCTGATGCTGAGCGTGGTGGCGCTGGGCAAGTTCATCGCGGCGGCTGTGCTGTTGAGGTCCTGGGCCTTGATGCTATGGTTGAACGGCGAGGCCGTGCTGGGCTTGCTGGCGGGGCTGGCATTGACCGCTGCCAGTTTCTGGCTGCCGCGCGCTGCGTTGCTGTGGGCGGCGGTGCTGACCAGCGGCGCATATCTGGCATTGGCGGCAGGGGTATTGGACAGCGCCGCACCCGCTGCCGCGATGCGCTTGTATCATTGGCACTACGGCCATCTGCGCAACTTCAACTGGATGTCGCAGATCGCTTCGGCTGTGTTCCCCTTGTTGCTGGTGATCTATCTGGCCTGGGCGCATCGCCGCATCATGAGTATGGAGGAGAGTAATAAATGACCCAGTATTTCGACAAGCATGTGTTCTTCTGTACCAACCAGCGCGCGGACGGCAGTGACTGCTGCA
Source organism: Sideroxyarcus sp. TK5 (assembly GCF_054601595.1). Taxonomy (NCBI): domain Bacteria; kingdom Pseudomonadati; phylum Pseudomonadota; class Betaproteobacteria; order Nitrosomonadales; family Gallionellaceae; genus Sideroxyarcus; species Sideroxyarcus sp. TK5. Next base: position 217,115 of record NZ_BAAHSJ010000001.1, read on the forward strand.
ACAACCACGGTGCGCAGAAGGCGCGCGACTATGTGAAGGACAAGGTCAAGGCGCTGGGCATCTCTGACCGGCACAACAAGATCCGCATCAATTCCGCCGGTTGTCTGGACCGCTGCGACGACGGCCCCGTGCTGGTGATCTATCCCGAAGGCACCTGGTACACCTTCGTCGACGAGCGCGATCTGGATGAGATCATCGAGGAACATCTGCAGCATGGTCGCGTGGTGGAGCGTCTGAAGATCTGATGACTGTCGCACTGAAGGATTTCGTACTGCAGGGGCCGGCAGGGCAGCTCGAAGGCGTGGCGCATCTGCCGGACGGCGAACTGCGTGCGATCGCGGTGGTGGCGCATCCCTTGCCCACCATGGGTGGCACGATGGAGAACAAGGTGGCGGTGACGCTGGCCAAGACGTTCGCCGACATGGGCTGTGCGGCCTTCCGCTTCAACTTTCGCGGCGTAGGCGCGAGCGACGGCGGATTCACCGGCGGCGACGGCGAGACGGAAGACCTGATCGCGGTGGCGCGTTACGCGCAGGAACAGTTCGGCGGCGAACTGCCGCTGGTGTTGTCCGGTTTCTCGTTCGGCGGTTATGTCGCGGCGCGTGCCGCGCAACGATTGCAGCCGCAGCATTTGGTGCTGGCCGCCCCCGCCGTCGGGCGCTTCGCGATGCCGGCCGTTTCGCCCGACACCCTGGTCGTGCACGGCGAGCATGATGACGTGGTGCCGCTGGCCGATGCGCTGGAGTGGGCGCGACCGCAACATCTGCCCATCGTGGTGCTACCGGCAGCAGAGCATTTCTTTCACGGTCGCCTGACACAATTGCGCGATATCGTGAAGAAGCATTTCAGTGGAGTTGAATTGTGAATCCAGTCATACAGGCCAAAGGCCTGCAAAAATCCTACGGCGGCCACTGCGTGGTGGACGGGCTCGATCTGTCCATCTACAAGGGCGAATGTTTCGGGCTGCTCGGCCCCAACGGCGCGGGTAAGACCACCACGCTGCGCATGCTGCTCGGGCTGATTGCGCCCGATGCGGGTACGGCTACGCTGCTCGACTTGCCGGTGCCGCAGGCCGCGCGCGAGGCACGCATCAAGGTGGGCGTGGTGCCGCAGATGGACAACCTCGATCCCGACTTCACCGTGGCGGAGAACCTGCTGGTGTACGGACGCTATTTCGGCATGCAAGACAGCGACATCGAGGCGCGCATCCCTGACTTGCTCGATTTCGCCAGCCTTACCAGCAAACGCGACGCGAAGGTGCCGACGCTGTCCGGCGGTATGAAGCGCCGTCTGACGCTGGCACGCGCGCTGGTGAACGATCCAGACGTGGTGTTCCTCGACGAGCCGACCACCGGCCTCGATCCGCAGGCGCGCCACCTGATCTGGCAGCGCCTGCGCGAACTGACGCAGCAGGGCAAGACGCTGCTGCTGACCACGCATTTCATGGACGAGGCCGAGCGCCTGTGCCACCGCCTGGCGGTGATGGACAACGGCAAGCTCATCAGTGAAGGCTCTCCGCGCGAACTGATAGAGCGCAACATCGAGCCGCAGGTGGTGGAGGTGTTCGGCGAGACATCCGGGCAGTGGGCGGACATGCATGCGGCGAACTTTGCGCAACGCTATGAAGTGAGCGGAGAGTCGGTGTTCTGCTATGTGCCGGAGGCGCAGCCGCTGGTGATGCACTTGCAGGCGCAGAGCACATTGCGCTATCTGCACCGGCCCGCGAATCTGGAGGATGTGTTCCTGAAACTGACCGGACGGGAGATGAGGGAATGAGCATGGGTCACTTTGCAGCACCGCGGTTGACGCTGCGCTTCTTCCCCATCTGGCGCAGGCACTGGCTGGTGTGGCGCAAGGTGGCGGCACCTTCCATCCTCGGCCATCTGGCCGACCCGGTGATCTACATGCTGGGCCTGGGCTATGGTTTGGGCAGTCTGTTGCCGGAGATGGGCGGTATGTCCTATATCGCCTTTCTGGCGGCGGGCACACTATGTTACTCGTCGATGAACAGCGCCAGCTTCGAGGCGCTGTATTCCGGCTTTGCCCGCATGCACGAGCAGCGCACCTGGGAAGCGATACTGAACACGCCGGTTGCGCTGGACGACGTGGTGTTGTCGGAGATACTGTGGGCGGCAACCAAGAGCCTGATGTCGGGGGCCGCTGTGCTGGTGGTGATCTGGATATTGGGGCTGTCGCATTCGCTGCTGTCGCTGTGGATGATCCCGCTGGCACTGCTGATCGGTCTGGCCTTTGCGGCTATCGGCCTCATCATGACCGCGCTGGCACCGGCCTACGATTTCTTCATGTACTACTTCACGCTGGTCATCACACCGATGATGCTACTATGCGGCGTCTTTTTCCCGGTCAGCCAATTGCCGGAAGCCTTGCAGGCGCTGGCCGCCGCCTTGCCGCTGACGCATGCGGTGGATCTGGCGCGACCGTTGATGAACGGTGCAGTGCCACCACAGGCGCTCATGCATGTCGGCGTACTGCTGACCTATACGCTGGCCGGTTTCTATATTTCCCTGGTTCTGTTCAGACGCAGATTGTCGAGGTAACTACATGTTGTGGCTCAAAGCATTCCATATCTTCTTCGTGGTCAGTTGGTTCGCGGGGCTGTTCTATCTGCCGCGCATCTTCGTCAATCATGCGATGGCGGAAGAGGCGGCGGTGAAGGAGCGCCTGAAACTGATGGAGCGCAAGCTGTACAAATTCGTCACGCCTATCGGCGCGCTGGCCGTCGTCACCGGCCTGTGGCTGTGGTTCGGTTACGGTTTCTCGGGCGGCTGGCTGCATGCCAAGACCGCCTTCGTGGCGGGACTTGTCGCCTATCACCTGTACTGCGGCCATCTGGTGAAGGTGTTCGCCGAAGACCTCAACACGCGCAGTCATGTGTGGTTCCGCTTCTTCAATGAAGTGCCGGTGCTGGTGTTGCTGGCGGTGGTCATCCTCGTCGTCGTGAAGCCTTTCTAAGATGCCTGATTATTTCGCCACCTGTCCGCGCGGACTGGAAAGACTGCTCTCCGACGAACTGACCTCGTTCGGGGCGGCCGATGTGCGCGCTACCGATGGCGGGGTCGGTTTCTCCGGTGATTGGCCGTTGTGCTACCGAGCCAACCTGCAGAGCCGCCTCGCCTCGCGCATCCTGTGGCGTGTGAAAGCGCCGATGCCGTATCGCAACGAGCAGGACGTGTACCAGGCGACCTACGATCTGCCGTGGACGCGCTGGTTCGATGTGAAGCACACCATGCTGGTCAAGGTCACCGCGATCAAGAGTCCGCTGACCAGTCTGGAATTCATCACGCTCAAGATCAAGGATGCGGTGTGCGACAAGTTCCGCGCCGAGAAGAAGGAGCGCCCCAGTATCGCCAAGCTGGAGCCCGACATGCGCATCCATGCCTTCTTCGAGGGCGACAAGTTCACGCTGTACCTGGATACCTCGGGCGAGGCGCTGTACAAGCGCGGCGTGCGCACGCACACCAACATCGCGCCGCTGCGCGAGAATCTGGCGGCGGGCATCCTGCTGCTGACCGGCTGGAAGCCGGGCATCCCGCTGCTCGACCCGATGTGCGGTAGCGGCACCTTCCTGATCGAGGCGGCGCAGATGTCGCTCAATATCCAGCCGGGCATCGCGCGCCATTTCGCTTTCGAGAAGCTGAAGAACTTCGATGCCAGGACATGGGCCGCGATGCGCGAGGCAGCCATCGCCGCGCAGAAGCCGGTGTGCGAGTTGCCGCTGCACGGCAGTGACTTGTACGGCGATGCGCTGGTGGCCGCGCACCAGAATCTGGAAGAGGCGGGCATACGCGAGACGGTGGATCTGAAGCAGTGCAACGTGCTGGAAGCATCTCCGCCGGAGAAGGAGGGTATCCTCGTTGCCAACCTGCCCTATGGCGAGCGCATGGGGGATGAAGATGAACTGGCCGAGCTGTATCCCAAGCTGGGCGATGCATTGAAGAAGAAGTTCGGCGGATGGCACGCCTACCTGTTCACGGGCGATCTCCGCATCGCCAAGTTGATGCGGCTGACCCCCTCCAAACGCACGCCGCTGTTCAATGGTGCGATCGAGTGTCGATTGTTCGAGTACAAGATCGTCAGCGGCAGTAACCGCAAATGAAAAAGCCGCCTTCAAGGCGGCTTTTCCATCAGGTGTTTCGTATCAGGTGAGCTTCAGATGTTCGGTGCCGCTCATCACATCGCGATCCTTGGTCTCGCTGCTCTCCAGCTTGATACGCAGCCGCAGGTCGTTCACCGAATCGGCGTTCTTCAGCGCCTCCTCGTAACTGATGAAGCCCCCCTCGAACAGGTCGAACAGCGCCTGGTCGAAGGTCTGCATGCCGATCTCGCGCGACTTGGACATGACTTCCTTGATCTGGTGCACTTCGCCCTTGAATATGAGGTCGGAGATCAGCGGCGAGTTGAGCAGGATCTCGAATGCGGCAGAACGCCCCTTGCCATCCTTCTTCGGTATCAGGCGTTGCGAGATGAGAGCCTTCACGTTCAGCGACAGGTCCATCAGCAACTGCTCGCGGCGTTCCTCGGGGAAGAAGTTGATGATGCGGTCCAGCGCCTGGTTGGCGCTGTTGGCATGCAGGGTGGCCATGCACAGGTGCCCTGTCTCGGCGAAAGCCACCGCGTATTCCATGGTCTCGCGGTCGCGGATCTCGCCGATCAGGATCACGTCCGGTGCCTGGCGCAGGGTGTTCTTCAGCGCGTTGTGCCAGTTGTCGGTATCCACGCCGACCTCGCGGTGGGTGATGATGCACTTGTTGTGCTCGTGCACGTATTCGACCGGGTCTTCGATGGTGATGATGTGGCCCTGGCTGTTGCAGTTCCGGTAGCCGATCATGGCGGCCAGCGTCGAAGACTTGCCGGAGCCGGTACCGCCGACCAGGATGACCAGACCGCGTTTGGTGAGCGTGACGTCCTTCAGCACCTCAGGCAGGCGCAACTCCTCGAAACTTGGGATCTTGGTGGTGATGGTGCGCAACACCATGCCGACCTTCTGCTGCTGCATGAACACGTTGACGCGGAAACGGCCGATGCCGGGCGGGCTGATGGCGAAGTTGCACTCGTGCGTGGATTCGAACTCGGCTGCCTGACGGTCGTTCATGATGCTGCGCGCAAGCTCTTGTGTGTGCTGCGACGACAGGACCTGGTTGGAGACCGGCGTCATCTTGCCATCCACCTTGAACGCCGGCGGGAAACCGGCGGTGACGAACAAGTCGGATGCCTTCTGCGAGATCATGCCTTTCAGCAGATTGTGTACGAGTTCGGTGGCCTGGCTTCTTTCCATGTGTTTCTCCTGATGCGGTGGTGCCCGGCTGCGACTTAACCGGGGAACAGGTCCTTGTTGGCTGCCTTGCCGCGTGCCTCGCTCGAAGCGACCACGCCGCGTTTGACCAGATCGGTCAGGCACTGGTCCAGTGTCTGCATGCCGATGTTGCCGCCGGTCTGGATGGCGGAATACATCTGCGGCACCTTGGCTTCGCGGATCAGGTTACGGATGGCGGGGGTACAGATCATGATCTCGTGCGCGGCAGCGCGGCCTGCACCATCCTTGGTCTTGAGCAGGGTCTGCGAGATCACCGCGCGCAGCGATTCGGACAGCATGGCGCGCACCATCTCCTTCTCGTCGGCCGGGAACACGTCGATGATACGGTCGATGGTCTTGGCGGCGGAGCTGGTGTGCAGCGTGCCGAACACCAGGTGACCGGTCTCGGCGGCGGACATGGCGAGGCGGATGGTCTCCAGGTCGCGCATCTCGCCGACCAGGATCACGTCCGGGTCTTCGCGCAGCGCGCTGCGCAAAGCGTTGTTGAACGACAGGGTGTGCGGGCCGACTTCGCGCTGGTTGACCAGACACTTTTTGGACTCGTGCACGAATTCGATCGGGTCCTCCACGGTCAGGATGTGGCCCATCTCGTTCTCGTTGATGTGGTTCACCATCGCGGCCAGCGTGGTGGACTTACCGGAGCCGGTGGGGCCGGTGACCAGCACCATGCCGCGCGGGTTCTCGGCGATGTCCTTGAAGATGGGCGGAGCCTTCAGGTCTTCCAGCGTCAGGATCTTGGACGGGATGGTACGCATGACCGCGCCGGCACCGCGGTTCTGGATGAAAGCGTTGACACGGAAGCGTGCCAGATTGGGCACTTCAAAGGAGAAGTCGACCTCCTTGTTCTCTTCGTAATGCTTGCGCTGCCCGTCGTTCATGATGTCGTACATCATGGCATGCACTTCCTTGTGCTCCATCGCCGGCAGGTTGATGCGGCGCATGTCGCCGTGCACGCGGATCATCGGAGGCAGGCCGGCGGAGAGGTGCAGGTCGGATGCTTTGTTCTTCACGCCGAAGGCGAGCAGTTCGGTGATATCCATATATAATTCCCCAGTCGTTAAACAACCGCCAATGTCGTGCAGGCCGCCGGATTATGACTGCAATCCTTTCCAACTTGCAAGCCGTGAGACGGGCTGTGGCAGACGCCGCGACGGCCGCCGGACGCCCCGTCGATGCGGTGCGTCTGCTGGCGGTCAGCAAGACCTTTCCGGCCGCCGCTGTGCGCGAGGCATATCAAGCCGGGCAGGCTGCCTTCGGCGAGAACTATCTGCAGGAAGCGCTGGACAAGATCGGGGCTTTGCGCGACTTGCCGCTGGTATGGCATTTCATCGGGCCGATACAGAGCAACAAGACGCGCGCCATCGCCGAGCACTTCGACTGGGTGCATGGTGTGGACCGGCTGAAGGTCGCCGAGCGCTTGTCGGCACAGCGCCCGTCATCGCTGCCACCCCTGAGCATCTGCTTGCAGGTCAATGTGAGCGGCGAGGCAAGCAAGAGCGGTGTGGCACCGCAGGACGTCGCGCAGTTGGCGAACGAGGTGGCGCGGTTGCCTCGGCTGCGGTTGCGTGGTCTCATGGCGATCCCCGCGCCGGCAGACGATCCGGCGCAGCAGCGGGCCCCGTTCGCGCGTATGCGCGAGTTGCTCGCGACATTGAATGCACAGGGCATGCGGCTGGACACGCTCTCGATGGGCATGTCGCATGATTTTGCGATGGCGATACAGGAGGGGGCGACCATCGTGCGTATCGGCACCGCGATCTTCGGAGCCAGGGACTATGGAGGCGAACAATGAACATCTGTTTTGTCGGTGGCGGGAACATGGCGAAGGCGCTGATCGGCGGCCTGCTCAAGCGCGGTTATGCACCGTCCAAGATCCGCGTGGTCGAGCTGGACGAGGCACGTTGCCAGCAGCTGCATCACGACTTCGTGGTGCGCGCCACGACCGACATGAGCGATGCCATCCCGTACAGCGAGATCATCCTGCTGGCCGTGAAGCCGCAACAGATGCAGGGCACCTGCCGCAATCTGGCTCCCTTGCTGACCGGGCAGCTGGTCATCTCCATCGCTGCCGGGATACGCGCGCATGACATCGCACGCTGGCTGGGGACAGGCAACATCGTGCGCGCCATGCCCAACACGCCGGCGCTGATCCGCCATGGCGTGACCGGTCTGTATGCGCTGGAGGCGGTCAGCTCGGGCAGCCGGACACGCGCCGAGGCGATCATCGAAGCGGTCGGCACCTCGTTGTGGGTGGAGGATGAATCGCTGCTGGACAGCGTGACGGCCATCTCTGGCAGCGGCCCAGCCTATGTGTTCTATTTCATCGAGGCGATGCAGCAGGCGGCGCAGGAACTGGGGCTGGATGAATTGCAGTCGCGACAACTGGTGCTGGATACCTTCATCGGCGCGGCCAAACTGGCGGATAGCAGCCAGCAGGATATCGCCACGCTGCGGGCTAATGTGACTTCCAAGAACGGCACGACCGAGCGTGCTTTGTCGACGCTGGAGGCGCACGATGTTCGCGCGCATATCGTCGCGGCCGCCCATGCTGCGGCGGAGCGCTCCCGTGAGCTGGGCGATGAACTGGGTAAGGATTGATGATGCTGTCTGAAGCGCTGTTGTTCCTGGTCGATGCACTGTTGCAGCCGTTCGCGGCGGTGTTGCTGTTCCGTTTCCACGCGGTGTGGCTGCGCGTGCCGATGCGCAACCCGCTCGGCGAGTTCGTGCTGGCGATCACCGATTTCATCGTGCTGCCGCTGCGCCGCCGCCTGCCTGCCCTCGCAGGCATGGATAGTGCCACGCTACTGCTGGCCTTCGTCTTCGAGTTCGTCTATCTCGTGGCTTTCCTCGGTTTGCAGGGATACCAGTTCGACACGTTCCCGCTGCCGGGCTTGCTGGCCTGGACATTGGTCAAGCTGCTGAAACTGAGCCTGTATCTGCTGATGGCCAGCCTGTTGCTCGAAGCGGTGCTGTCGTGGGTCAATCCGCATACGCCGCTGGCACCGCTGCTGTCGGCGGTGAACCAGCCCTTCGTGCAACCTTTGCGCCGCCGCATCCCGGCCGTCGGTAATTTCGATCTGTCCATCCTGGTATTGCTGCTGTTGTGCCAGCTGTTGCTGATCGTGCTGGTCGGCGCGCTGGAGCAGGGCGCGATGCGCTTGCTGTGAGTGTGTGGTATCGCCGCAATGGCGACGTGCTGACGCTGACGCTGCATGTGCAGCCTGGGGCCAAACGCAGCGAGGTGGCGGGCTTGCATGGCGAGGCATTGAAGGTGCGCCTTGCCGCCCCGCCCATAGAGGGGCGGGCCAATGATGCGCTATGCAGGTTCATCGCCGATATCTTCGGCGTGCCGTTGAAACAGGTGGAGCTCAAGCAGGGCGCACAGTCGCGCCACAAGGTGCTGGCGGTCAGCGGCAGCAGCGTCGATCCGGAAAGTTGCCTGAAGTCCTGAGCATCCTGTCAATGCGCGCGCAGGCGTCTCTCTGAAAGCAGGGCTTTTATATCGCCCAGTTTGCTGCGGTCGCTCTCGCCGTTCACGTTGATGAGGTGCAGCTTGCCCGCGCCGCTGTGCATGTCGTCGGCGAAGTCCATCACCGCTCCGATCACGACCAGCTCGCCCTTGCGCATCTCTTCCGCGAATTTGATCATCGCTGCACTGACCTGGTTATGCACATTGGCCTGCACGCCATCCATGTTGTTGAGGTTGGACGAGATGTTGATGGTGTCCAGCTCGCGCCGGATGGCTTCCGATTCTTTCGAATAGTTGCCGCTGACGGCGGCGATGGCACCGCAACGCGAATGGCCCACGAACATCAGTACCGGCGTATGCAGGTGATGCACGCCGTATTCCACCGAACCTTCTGCCGTGGTGAGCTGGTTGCCGATGTTGCGGATCATGAACAGTTGCCCCTCGGGCGCGCGCGCGAACATATTGGTATGCACGCGCGAGTCGGAGCAGCTGACGACGGTGGCGAAGGGGTGTTGCCCTTTGGCCAGTTCGGAGAAGAATTCGATGCGCCGTATCGACATGTAGATGCCGTTGTTGGCGGAGAGGTCATTGAGGAATGCACTCACCGCCGCGGCTTCGGCTTTGGCTTGCCCATGAGCCGGCTGGGCGTATGACTGCGGAGAGAAGCTGATCGCACAGGCAAGCAGCAGGAGGGCGTATCGGTTGAGCATGTGACACCTTGTAGACATTCCGGGTATGCAGGATAAACGCTTGGGCAGACGGGACAATAGACGAAAAGCGGGTGTTATCGGCCTTATTCCTCGTCGAACAGCATCTGCAGGCGCAGCCACAGCAGCGGATCCATGTCGTAGCTTTGCGCGTGCCGGAAATGCAATTGCGGATTGAATTCGAAGAACAACCAGCGTCGGTTCAATTGGCGGCGGTAGAGCACAGACAGCACGGCATCGTCCAGACGCGACTGGGGGCGACTCACCCCGATCAGACTGAGCTGGTATTGCACTGCGCGTTTCTCGTCCAGTGTATGGAAGACGGTGAAGTCCTGCTGCAGGTCGAAACGCTGCGGCAGGTGCAGCCATGTCACGCTGCTGGTGGCGCGGAACAGTGTCTGCTCTGCCAGCTGGCGTTCGAAGTCCACCTGTGTGGTCTCACCCAGACCGGACTGGCTGAACCAGTAGAGCGATTGCGCCGGTTTCATGCGCCATTCGCCCAGAGGCACGACGAGGCTGGCACGTGCACGGGCAAAGGGTTCAAGCGGCGCATGCAGCTTGATGCCGATGTCGGTGCTGGTGTGCCAGACCTGTTCCTCTCGCTCTTCCAGGCGCAGGGCGAGGCCGTATTCGCCCGGTGCGCGGAAAGGCCCGACACGTTGCGCCGGATTCTGGGCGGCACCCGGGCCGGCGGTGTTCTGTTCCGGATCGCTTTCCAGCAGCAGGTGCAAACGATGCTCGGTCGAAGGCAGGTGCAGCTTGACGCGACCGGACAGGGTGGTCTCGCGCTGGCCGCCGGCCAGTAACCGCTCGTCAAGGTCTAGTTGGAGCACACTGCGATTGCTCTCCTGGAAGTCGCGTTCATCGCCGAAGAAGCGATCCAGCCCGGTGATCAGCCGGACGAATTGCTCTGATACGTACTCTCGTGTGGCATCCGCCTGCTGCATGCCTGTGCTAGCCAGCGCGGGGAGCGGGTTGCCGAGCTCGGCCCAGCCCGCACCAGGCAGGCACAGCGCAATCCACAGGCATGATGCGCGGAACATGGTTATACGGGACTGTAGGGGCATTGGCGGATGATACACAGAAAAAAAGCCGGCTCGCGCCGGCTTGGAATCGCACTGTTGCTGTTGCCTTGACTCCGGACTTCTGCCAGGCAGAAAACCGGAAGGCCAGCGTTTAACGCACGACCCCTACATCAGGATGACATCGTATTGCTCCTGATTGTAAAGACTCTCCACCTGCAGCGACACCGGCTTGCCGATGAAGTCGGACAACTGGGCCAGACTCTGCGATTCCTCGTCGAGGAACAGGTCGATCACCTGCTGCGAAGCGAGGATGCGGTACTCGCGCGCATTGAACTGGCGGGCTTCGCGCAGGATCTCGCGCAGGATCTGGTAACACACGGTCTGTGCGGTCTTCACTTCGCCGCGCCCTTGGCAGGTAGGGCAGGGTTCGCACAGCACATGGGCCAGACTCTCGCGGGTACGCTTGCGCGTCATCTCGACCAGGCCCAGCGTGGAGAATCCGTTGACGCTGACACGGGTGCGATCCAGCGCCAGCATCTTGCGGAACTCCTCCAGCACGCCGTCGCGGTGTTCCTGGCTGTCCATGTCGATGAAATCGCAGATGATGATGCCGCCCAGGTTGCGCAGGCGCAGCTGGCGCGCGATGACCTGTGCCGCTTCCAGATTGGTCTTGAAGATGGTGTCGTCGAAGTTGCGGCCGCCGACGAAGCCCCCGGTGTTCACATCGATGGTGGTCAGCGCCTCGGTCTGGTCGATGATCAGGTAGCCACCCGACTTCAGGTTGACGCGCTTGGACAGCGCGGATTCGATCTCGTCCTCGATGCCATACAGGTCGAACAGCGGACGGGTACCGATGTAATGGTTCAACCTCCCCGCCGCCGCAGGACTGAAATCCGCCGCGAACTCCTGCATGCGCTGGTGGGTGTCGCGCGAATCCACCAGGATGCGCGAAGTCTCCGGTCCGACGAAATCGCGCAGCACGCGCAGGCTGATATCCAGCTCTTTGTACAGCAGGGCGGGTGCGCCGAGCTGCTTTGCGCGTTGCTGCAGCTTGTCCCACAACTTGTCCAGGTAGGCCACGTCGGTGCGCATCTCCTCGTCCGTCGAACCTTCGGCCATGGTGCGGATGATGTAGCCGCCGCCATGCTCGGCGGGGAGCAACTGCTGCAGGCGCGCGCGCAGGGTCTCGCGCTCCTCCTCGTTCTCGATGCGCTGTGACACGCCTATATGCCCTTCCTGCGGCAGATAGACCAGCAATCTCCCGGCGAAGCTCAATTGCGTGGACAGTCGAGCGCCCTTGCTGCCGATCGGATCCTTGATGACCTGCGCCAGCACGCTCTGCCCTTCGAACAATACCTTCTCGATGGGCTTGGCAGCGTCGCCGTTGATGCGGTTCTCCCAGATGTCGGCGACGTGCAGGAAGGCGGAACGTTCCAGTCCGATGTCGATGAAGGCCGACTGCATGCCCGGCAGCACGCGTTTCACCTTGCCGACGTAGACGTTGCCGACCAGACCGCGCTGGCTGCCGCGTTCGATGTGCAGTTCCTGCACCACGCCCTGTTGCATCACCGCGACGCGTGTCTCCTGCGGGGTGACGTTGATCAGTATCTCTTCATTCATGCGGTGGAGACTCCGAAAGATTGCAGCAATTCTACCGTCTCGAACAATGGTAGCCCCATCACGCCTGTGTAGCTGCCGTCGATATGCTTGACGAATGCACCGGCGGCACCCTGGATGCCGTAGGCACCGGCCTTGTCGTGTGCCTCGCCGGTCAGCAGGTAGCGGCGGATGCGCGCCTCGCTCAGTTCGGCGAAGGTGATGTCGGTAGTCGACAGGCGCATCTCCACGCGTCCCTCGAATGCGATTGCTACCGCGGTGAGCACCTGATGGCGTGTGCCGGAAAGTTCGCTGAGGATCTGCAAGGCGTGCTCGTTATCGTCCGGCTTGCCGATGATCTTGCCGTTCACGGTGACGGTGGTATCGGCTGCCAGCACCGGATAGGGACGGAGTTTGCGCAGCAACAGCGCCTCCCAGCCCGCCTCGGCCTTTTCGCGGCAGATGCGCTGCACATAGTCGACCGGTAGTTCACCATCGAGCGGAGTCTCGTCCACGCGCACTTCACGGCGCGCATCGTTGCGCAACAGCAACGGATCGAAATGCACGCCGATCTGCTTGAGCAGTTCGCGGCGGCGAGGACTCTGCGAGGCGAGATAGATGCGTGCGTGGCTGGTACTCATGGCTGACCCGGAGTCATTCTCTGTGATAGGGGTGATTGTGCATCAGCGAGTGCGCGCGATAAAGCTGTTCCGCCAGCAGTACGCGCACCATGCCGTGCGGCAGGGTGAAGGCGGACAGCGCCATCAGTTGCCGTGCGCGCTGTTTGACCGACGCGTGCAAGCCATCCGCGCCGCCGATGATGAAGGCGACATCGCCGCCCTGCTGCATCCAGTCTTTCATCTGTTGGGCCAGTTGCCTGGTGGTCGGGGTGGCACCGTGTTCGTCGAGCGCGATGCAGTGCGCGGAGGCGGGCAGGGCGGAGAGGATGCGCTGAGCCTCGGCTTCCATGATCTGCTCGGTGGTCTTGCCGGTGGTGCGCGGCTCCGGCTTGATCTCGACCAGCGAGATGGCCGCCTCGCGCGGCATGCGCTTGGCGTATTCGTTGAAACCCTCGGTGATCCACGCGGGCATCTTGTTGCCCACCGCGAGGACCATCAGTTTCATTTGCCGGCTTGGGCGCGCAGCTTGGGTTGGACGCCCCAGAGTTCTTCAAGGTTGTAATACGCACGTACTGCCGGCTGCATGATGTGCACCACGACGTCGCCAAGATCGACCAGCACCCACTCGCCGCTGTCGCCGCCCTCGACGCCGATCACTTCTTCGCCGAGCTCCTTCAGCTTCATTTCCACCTGATCGGCCAGTGCCTTGGTCTGCCGGGTGGATTGTGCGCTGGCGATCACCATCGCTTCGAACAGCGAATTGAACTTGCGCGTATCGATGACCTGGATGTCCTGCGCCTTGATGTCTTCCAGTGCCGCCACGACGGCGGCGGTCTTGTCTTTTACGTTCAGCATGATGAGTAGGTCTGATTGGTTTGTATGTGGTGGGCGACGGCGTCGGGCAGCAGATAGCGGATGCTCTTGCCGTCCTTGCAGCGGCGGCGGATATCGGTGGCGGAGATCTCGAGGGCCGGCATGTCGGCGACGAAGATCGCGCCTGCCGGTGCCTCGTGCAGCGCCTGCGCGCCGGGAGCGAGTCGGGCGCGGTATTCGGTTTGCAGTGTGTCGTCGGCCTGCGCCATCGCGTTGCCCAGCGGCAAGCCCCCCGCGCGCTGCAGCACCACGATGTGCGCCAGCGCGAACAGCTGCCGCCATTCGTGCCAGGTGTGCAGTTGCAGGAAGGCATCCCCGCCGAGGATCAGGCACAGCGGCTGTGTGTCGCCCAGCTCGGCGCGCAGCGCGGTGAGCGTATCGACGGTGTAGCAGGGGTCGGTACGGAACACCTCGCGCACGTCGACCATGAAGTCGGGATGGCCGTTCACCGCCAGGCGCACCATCTCCCAGCGCACCTTGGCCGGTGCATGCGGTGGCGGACGATGCGGTGGCGTGCCGCTGGGGATGAAGCGCACCTGCGACAGGCCGCATTGTTCCAGCGCTTCCTGCGCGATACGCAGATGCCCATGATGGATGGGATCGAACGTACCGCCGAGGATGCCGATGGGTTGCGTCACTGCTCAGACAGCCATGCGGCGCACGTCGGACAGCACGTGCGACAGGTAGGTGGTGAAACGCGCCCCGGCCGCGCCGTCGATCACGCGGTGGTCGTAGGACAGCGACAGCGGCAGCATCAGGCGCGGCACGAACTCGCCGTCCTTCCACACCGGCTTCATGCTGGAACGCGACACGCCGAGGATCGCGACTTCCGGCGCGTTGATGATCGGCGTGAACGAAGTGCCGCCTATGCCGCCCAGACTGGAGATGGTGAAACAGCCGCCCTGCATGTCGGCGGCGGTGATCTTCTTGTCGCGCGCACGGGCGCTGACCTCGCCCAGCTCCTTGGCAAGTTGCACGATGCCCTTCTGGTCCACGTCGCGGATCACCGGCACCATCAGGCCATCCGGCGTATCCACCGCGACGCCGATGTGGATGTACTTCTTCACGATCAGGTTCTCGCCGCTGGCGGACAGCGAGGCGTTGAAATCGGGGAAGTGCTTCAGTGTCACGGCCACGGCCTTGAGCATGAAGGCGAGCGGGGTGATCTTGATGTTCTGCTTGGCGTATTCATCATTCAGCTGTTTGCGGAAAGCTTCCAGCTCACTGATGTCGGCATCCTCGAACTGCGTGACATGCGGGATCATCACCCAGTTGCGGTGCAGGTTGGCACCGGAGATCTTCTTGATGCGCGACAGCGCCTTGGTTTCGACCGCGCCGAACTTGGCGAAGTCCACCTCTGGCCACGGCAGCAGGCCGGGCAATGTGCCGCCGCTTGCCGCGCCGCGCGGTTGCGCTAGCGACTGCTTGACGAAGTTCTGCACATCGTCCTTGGTGACGCGGCCTTTGTCTGCACTGCCCTTGACCAGTGTCAGGTCGACACCGAGTTCGCGTGCGAAACGACGGATGGACGGGCTGGCGTGTGCCTTGCCGCCGGATGCCACCGCGACCGGCGCTGCGGCAGCAACCGGCGCAGGTTTCGTTGCAGGAGTTGCCGCAACAGGTGCAGCCTGTGGTGCGGGTGCGGGTGCGGACGGTGCGGCGACAGCGGACGCTGCACTGGCACTGGCCTCGATCAGTGCGATCAGGTCGCCTTCGGAGACCTTGTCGCCGACCTTGACCTTGATTTCTTTCAGCACGCCGCCGAACGGTGCAGGCACATCCATGGTCGCCTTGTCGGTCTCCAGAGTGATCAGCGTCTGTTCGGCAGTGATCTGCTCGCCGGCCTTCACGCCCACTTCGATGACCTCGACACCTTTGAACCCGCCGATGTCGGGTACCGATACTTTCTTGATTTCTGCCACGTCGTTCTCCTCGCTTACACCGTGGTGGGATTCGGCTTGTCGGCGTCGATCTGGTATTGCTTGATCGCTTTGCTGACCACGCTCGCGTCGATGCTGCCTTCGTCGGCCAATGCCTTCAGTGCGGCAACGGCGACGAAGTAGCGGTCCACCTCGAAGAACTCGCGCAGTTTCTTGCGGAAGTCGGAACGGCCGAAACCGTCCGTGCCCAGCGTCTTGTACTGCGCCCTCACATAGGGACGGATCTGGTCCGGGTAGGCGCGCATGTAGTCGGTCGCGGCGACGACCGGCACCTTCGCATCCAGACACTGCTCGACATAACTGACGCGGGCTTTGGCTTCCGGATGCAGCATGTTCCAGCGTTCGCAGTCGATGCCTTCGCGGCGCAACTCGTTGAAGCTGGTCACGCTCCACACATCCGAGGAGATGTCGAAGTCGCGCGCCAGCAGTTCGGCCGCCGCGATGACCTCGCGCAGGATGGTACCGCTGCCCAGCAACTGTACTTTGGCCTTGGATTTGGCCTTGGTGCTGCTGAACTTGTACATGCCCTTGATGATGCCTGCTTCGGCACCCTTGGGCATGGCGGGGTGGGTGTAGTTCTCGTTCATCACCGTGAGGTAATAGAACACGTCCTGCTGTTCCTGATACATGCGGCGCATGCCATCCTGCACGATCACGGCCAGCTCATAGGCGAAGGTCGGATCGTAGGACACGCAGTTGGGGATGGTCGCGGCCATCAGGTGGCTGTGGCCGTCCTGATGCTGCAAGCCTTCACCGTTCAGTGTGGTGCGACCGGCGGTGCCGCCGACCAGGAAGCCGCGCGCGCGCAGGTCGCCGGCTGCATAAGCCAGGTCGCCGATGCGCTGGAAGCCGAACATCGAGTAATAGATGTAGAACGGGATCATCGCCACGCCGTGGTTGGCATAGGCGGTGGCAGCAGCGATCCAGTCGGCCATGCCGCCCGCCTCGTTGATGCCCTCCTGCAGGATCTGGCCGGATTCGGATTCCTTGTAGAACATCAACTGGTCCGCGTCCTGCGGGGTGTACAGCTGACCCACCTGCGAGAAGATGCCGAGTTGACGGAACATGCCTTCCATACCGAAGGTGCGCGACTCATCGGGCACGATAGGCACGATCTGCTTGCCGATGGCCTTGTCCTTCACCAGCATGCCCAGCAGGCGCACGAACGCCATGGTGGTGGAGAACTCGCGATCATCGCTGGATTTGAGCAAAGCGTCGAAAGCGTCCAGTGTCGGCGTGTTGAGCGGATGCGCCAGCGGCTCGCGTGCCGGGATGTTGCCCATCGCCGCGCCGCGTTCCTTGAGGTATTTGGCTTCCTGGCTGTCCGGCGCCGGGCGTACGAAAGGCAGGTTGGGCAGTTGCTCGTCGCTCACCGGGATATTGAAACGGTCGCGGAAGTTGCGCAGCGAGCCACCGTCCATCTTCTTCTGCTGGTGGGTCGGATTCTGCGCCTCGCCGGACGAACCCATGCCGTAACCTTTCACGGTCTTGGCCAGGATGACCGTGGGCTGGCCCTTGTGCTTGGTGGCCGCAGAGTAGGCTGCGAACACTTTGAACGGATCGTGACCGCCACGGTTCAGACGCCAGATCTCGTCGTCGGACATGTCGGCGACCAATTCCAGCAATTCCGGATATTTGCCGAAGAAATGCTGGCGCACATAGGCGCCGTCACGGGCCTTGTAGGTCTGGTATTCGCCGTCCACCACTTCCATCATGCGTTTCGCGAGCAGGCCGCTCTTGTCCTTGGCCAGCAGGCGGTCCCACCAGCGACCCCACACCACCTTGATGACGTTCCAGCCTGCGCCGCGGAACACGCCTTCCAGTTCCTGGATGATCTTGCCGTTGCCTCGCACCGGGCCGTCCAGACGTTGCAGGTTGCAGTTGATCACGAAGATCAGATTGTCCAGTCCTTCGCGGCCGGCCATGGAGATCGCACCGAGCGATTCCGGCTCGTCGGTCTCGCCGTCGCCGAGGAACGCCCATACCTTGCGGCCGTCGGTCTGCGACAGGTTGCGATGCTGCAGATAGCGCATGAAACGCGCCTGATAGATGGCCATCAGCGGCCCCAGTCCCATCGACACGGTGGGGAATTGCCAGAAGTTCGGCATCAGCCACGGGTGCGGATAAGAAGACAGTCCGTCGCCGTCCACTTCCTGGCGGAACTTGCGCAACTGCTCTTCCGTCAGGCGGCCTTCGAGGAAGGCGCGCGCATAGATGCCGGGTGAGCAGTGGCCCTGGAAATACACCAGGTCGCCGCCGTGATCCTTGGTCTGGCCGCGGAAGAAATGGTTGAAGCCGACGTCGTACAGCGTGGCGGCCGAGGCGAAGCTGGCGATGTGGCCGCCCAGTTCGGAAGATTCCTTGTTCGCGTTCAGGATGATGGCCATCGCGTTCCAGCGCGTCAGCGCACGGATGCGGTGTTCCAGCTCATGGTTGCCGGGCGAGCGCTCTTCCTTGTCCACCGGAATGGTGTTGACGTAGGGGGTGGTGGCGCTGATCGGCATATCGTCGCCGGCCAGCCGTGCATGGTTGATCAGCTGGTCCAGCAGGAAGTGGGCGCGCTGTGCACCTTCCTTTTCCAGTACGGACTGGAGCGATTCCAGCCATTCCAGGGTTTCCTGCGGATCATGATCGGGTATCTGTGTCGCCATCGCTTACTCTCTCTCTCGGTTACAACGCAATATTTCGTTTTCCGTCACCAGCCATTCCACTGCGCGGTCGGTGTCCTCCAGCGGGATGTCTTCGACCACTTGCAGCCCGAACGCGGCAGCGACCAAAGCCGGTCGGTGCGGCATGCGTGCCAGCAGTCTGTCGTAGAAACCGCCCCCATATCCCAGACGTCCCCCGTTCCGGGTGAACGCGACGCCGGGTAACAATATGAAATCTATCGTCCCCGGCGCTTCTTCTTTTATGCATCGCTCTATCAGCGGTTCGCGTATGCCCCACGATCCGGGCGCCACGTCCTGGCGCAGATCCTGTATCTGATAGAGATCCAGGTGCTTGCTTGCCCGGTTCACGCGCGGCAGCAACACACGCTTGCCGTCACGCAGGGCCTGTTCCAGCCAGACCTCGGTCGCCAGTTCCGCCCCGAAATTCAGGTAGCCCAGTACCGTCGAGGCTTGTTGGTACACGGGCAGGCCGCTTACCGCGCCCAGGATGGCATGACTCAGACGCAAGCGTTCCGATGCAGCCAGATTTTCGCGGGCGGCGATTATACGTTGCCGGAGGGTCAGCTTCCTAGCCTGGATGCTCATAAGCGCTTGCCCCATTGGCTACAAAGCAACGAACGCGCGCCATTGCCGGCGGAACTGGACTTAACTTCGTCGTAATGCCCGCAACTCCGGTGCAAGAAAGCGGTGTGCGGCAGGCTGGAGATGACACGGAAGCGATCCGTGCTCACTGCATCATCCCAGAAACAGGCGATAGGCCGGATTTTCGCTCTCGTCCCAATAGCGGTAACCCAGGTTGTCGAGGAAGGTCTTGAGCGCCTTCTTGTCCTGCTTGGGTACTTGCATGCCGACCAGCACGCGGCCGTAGTCTGCGCCGTGGTTGCGGTAGTGGAACAGACTGATGTTCCAGTTGTGGCTCATGCTGTTGAGAAAATTCATCAGCGCGCCGGGCCGCTCCGGGAATTCGAAGCGGAACATGATCTCGTCCTTCGCGTCGGGCGCATGACCGCCGACCAGATGGCGCAGGTGCAGTTTGGCCATCTCATTGTCGGACAGATCCAGCGCCGGCAGTTTGTTGCGCTGGAGTTTGTCGATCAGGTCGCTTGTCTCCGACTGGTCCTTGACCTGGATGCCGACGAACACCTGTGCCGCTGCCGGATCGGCGTAGCGGTAATTGAACTCGGTGATGTTGCGCTTGCCCAGCAGCGAGCAGAACTTGCGGAAGCTGCCGGGCGTTTCGGGGATGGTCACCGCGAGGATGGCTTCGCGCTTCTCGCCGATCTCGGCGCGCTCGGCCACGAAACGCAGACGGTCGAAATTCATGTTCGCGCCGCTGCACACGGTGACCAGCGTCTCACCCTTGATCTGTTCGCGCTTGGCATAGGCCTTGGCACCGGCGACCGCCAGTGCACCGGCCGGTTCGAGGATGGAGCGCGTGTCCTGGAACACGTCCTTGATCGCTGCGCAGACCTCGTCGGTGTTGACCAGTATCACTTCGTCCACATATTGCTTGCAGATACGGAAGGTCTCTTCGCCCGCCAGCTTCACCGCTGTGCCGTCCGAGAACAGGCCGACGTCGTTGAGCGTGACGCGTTTCTTCGATTTCAGCGAACGTGCCATCGCGTCGGAGTCGGTGGTCTGCACGCCGATCACCTTGATGTCCGGACGCACCTGTTTGACGTAGGCGGCCACGCCGGCGATCAGGCCGCCGCCGCCGATGGCGCAGAAGATGGCGTGGACGGGGGCCTGGCGCTGGCGCAGGATCTCCATCGCGACCGTGCCCTGTCCGGCGATCACGTCCGGATCGTCGAAGGGGTGCACGAAGGTGAGCTGCTTTTCCTTCTCCAGCGCATAGGCGTGGGTGCAGGCATCGCTGTAGCTGTCGCCGTGCAACACGATCTCCACCGAACGCTGGCCGAAATGCTTGACGGCCTCGATCTTCACCTGCGGGGTGGTGGTGGGCATCACGATGACGGCCTTGCAGCCGAGGCGGTGCGCGGACATCGCCACCCCCTGGGCGTGATTGCCGGCCGAGGCGGCGATCACGCCGCGCTTCAGTTGCTCGGGAGTGAGCTGCGCCATCTTGTTGTAGGCACCGCGCAGCTTGAACGAGAACACGGGCTGCATGTCCTCGCGTTTGAACAGGATGGTGTTGCCGGTGCGCGCCGACAGGTCGGGTGCGTGTTCTAGCGGTGTCTCAACGGCCACGTCGTAGACGCGGGCGGTCAGGATGCGTTTCAGATAGCCTTGCATGGTGATTCATGGACGATTGATCTTGTCCGCAAGAGTAGCAGGAAACCCGTCGATCGCCTAAATTTGCAGGCCAGTCAGCCTGTAGAAAGCGGGCAGGTCGCTCAGGTCGTCCAGCACGGCGGCGGCATTGATGAAATCCTGTCGGTGTGTATAGGGATTGGTGGTGACATAGGTCTTGATGCCCGCCGCCAGTGCCGAACGCAGTCCGTTGTTGGAATCCTCCAGCGCGATGCAGTCCTCAGCCTTCAGGCTCAGCTTGTCCAGCACCCAGAGGTAGATGTCGGGAGCGGGCTTCTTGTGCGGCACGATGTCGCCGCAGCCATTGGCCGCGAAGTATTTCTCCCAGTCCTTGCCCAATCCCACTTCCAGCAGGGCGGTCACGTTCTCCGCCGTGGTGGTGGTCGCGATGGCGAGCTTGATCCCGGCCTGGTAGGCGTCCTCGATCAGTTGCTTGATGCCGGGGCGCAGCGGGATCGCGCCTTCGCGCAGCATGGTGGTGTAGTGGCCGGTCTTAACCTTATGCAGGTGCTTCACGAATTCGTCGAAATCGGAAGGTCGCTCATAGCCGGTCAGAAAGTCTGAGACGAAATACTTGATGCGCTCCTTGCCGCCGGTCACCTTGAGCAGCTTGTCATACAGCGCGACGTCCCAGTGCCAATCCAGCCCGTTCTCGGCAAAGGCCTTGTTGAACGATTTGCGGTGGCCGTCCTCGGTGTCCGCCAGCGTGCCGTCTACGTCGAAAATTATCGCTTTGATGGTCATCTTCTTTCCTTGTTACATCCCGGGGAATCTCTTCCCCGCCATGGATTTCATCATCTTGCTCATCATGCCCTTGCCGCTGAACATCTTCATCATCTTCTGCGATTGCTCGAACTGGTTGAGCAACTGGTTCACGTGCATCACCTGCACGCCCGCGCCGGCAGCGATGCGCTTCTTGCGCGAGGCCTTGATCTGTTCCGGGTGGCTGCGCTCCCAGGGTGTCATGGAATTGATGATGCCTTCGGTGCGGTTGATCTGGCGCTCGTCCACCTTGGCACCTGCTGCGGCTTGCGCGAGTTGCGCGGGTAGCTTGTCCATCAGTGCGGACATACCGCCCATCTTCTTCATCTGCACGATCTGCATCTTGAAGTCGTTGAGGTCGAAGCCCTTGCCGCTGTGCATCTTCTTCGCCAGCTTCTCGGCTTCGCCCAGATCCACATTGCGTTGCGCCGCTTCCAGCAGCGACAGCACATCGCCCATGCCGAGGATGCGTTGTGCCATCCGCTCGGGGTGGAAGGCTTCCAGACCATTCGGTTTTTCGCTGACACCGACGAACTTGATCGGCTTGCCGGTGATCTGTCGCACTGAAAGCGCCGCACCGCCGCGCGCATCACCGTCCAGTTTGGTGAGGATGACGCCGGTCAGCGGCAAAGTCTCACCGAAGGCTTTGGCAGTGTTCACCGCGTCCTGGCCGGTCATCGCATCGACCACGAACAAGGTCTCGATGGGCTTGAGTGCGCCATGCAGTTCCTTGATCTCGGCCATCATCGCCTCGTCCACGGCCAGACGACCGGCGGTGTCGACGATCAGGATGTCGTGATGGTGTTTCTTCGCCCAGTCATGCGCGGCGAGTGCGATCTCCTGCGGCTTCTGCGAGATGTCGGAGGGGAAGAAGTCGATCCCGAGTTGCTGCGCCAGTGTGCGCAGTTGCTCGATGGCGGCCGGGCGGTATACGTCGCAACTGACCAGCAGCACCTTCTTTTTGTGTTGTTCGCTGAGCAGTTTGGCCAGCTTGCCGCTGCTGGTGGTCTTGCCCGCGCCTTGCAGGCCGGCCATCAGGATCACGGCGGGCGGCACGGTGGCGAGGTTGATGCCGACATTGGCTTCGCCCATCAGCTTGGTCAGTTCGCGATTGACCACGCCGATCAGCGCCTGACCCGGTGTCAGGCTGGCGATGACTTCCTGTCCAAGTGCGGCTTCCTTCACCTTGGCGATGAAGTCCTTCACCACCGGCAGCGCGACGTCGGCTTCCAGCAGGGCGAGACGCACTTCGCGCAGGGCATCCTGGATGTTGCTTTCGGTCAGGCGCCCCTGTCCGCGCAGGTTCTTGATGATGCCGGTGAAGCGTTGTGTGAGATTGTCGAGCATGATGCCTGAGTGACTTGGTGTAGAATCCGCACAGTCTAAAACATACGCACTCTTCATGTCGAACCAAGCTCTGCCTCTGCTGACTTTCGCCCTGTACGCTGTATTGGCATTCCTGTTCTGGCGCGCCCAGACGGCCGGAACGGCAGAGCAGAAGAATCGCGGTGCGCTCGGATTCGCCGTGATCCTGCCGCTGCTGATGCATGGCACCTTGTTGTACCAGACGCTGTTCGTATGGGGCGCGCTCAATCTGGGCGTGACCTATGCCTTGTCGCTGATCCTGTGGCTGACCGTGCTGATCTATTGGGTAGCCAGACTGTTCTATCCGCTCTCCGGTTTGCTGGCCTTGATGTTGCCGCTGGCGGCGATCAGCGTGCTGTTACCCATGCTGTTCCCGGTCGGGCACATCCTGTCGCAACCACCGTCCGGGCTGTTCGATACCCATGTGCTGATGGCGATGCTGGCGTACAGTCTGTTCACCATCGCCGCCTTGCACGCCGGACTGATCTCGTTGGTCGAGAAGCGCCTGCATCATGCGAGGCTGCCACGGATATTGAAGAGCATGCCGCCCCTGATGACCATGGAATCCTTGCTGTTCCGCGTCATCGGCATCGGTTTCGCGATCCTGACGGTGACCGTGGTTTCCGGCATCCTGTTCTCGGAGCAGGTGTTCGGGCAGCCCTTCCAGTTCACGCATAAGGTGTTGTTCGGATTGATCTCCTGGCTGGTCTTCGGCGGGCTGTTGGTTGGTCATCACTTCTACGGTTGGCGCGGCCATACCGCAGTGCGCCTGACGCTGAGCGGCTTCGCCTTTCTGCTGCTCGCCTATCTGGGCACCCAATTCGTCCTGCAAGTCATCCTGCAGCGCTGATTTCCCTGAAAAAATCAGTCCTTGCCTTAGTTCGGCAAGGTGTCGTAGAATTCGCGCCCTTTGGCACGGGCCAGATCAACTTTTTATATCGGAAATCATTATGGTAGTCATTCGTCTTTCTCGCGGCGGTTCCAAGAACCGTCCGTTCTACAACGTGGTCGTTGCCGATTCCCGCAACCGCCGCGACGGCCGTTTCATCGAGCGCGTCGGTTTCTACAATCCGCTGGCCGTTGACGGTGCGGAAAGCCTGCGTATCGCGCTGGATCGCGTTACGCACTGGCAGGACAAGGGTGCGCAGTTGAGCGAGACTGTCAGCCGTCTGGTCAAAAAAGCCGGTGCAGCAGCAAAGGCCTGATGAGGCTGTTCCCATGGTCGTCATGGGAAAGATCGTGGCGGCACAGGGCATACAGGGCTGGGTGAAGGTACAGACTTTCACCGAATATCTGGACAGCCTGCTCGATTACGACGTTTGGTACTTGGGGAACGAAGCAGCCTGGCAGGCCACGAAGGTGCTGGAAGCCAAGGTGCATGGCAAGGTGGTGGTCGCCAAGCTGGAAGGCGTGGCCGACCGCAACGAGGCTGAAAGACTGAAGGGCAGATTGGTCGCTGTGCCGCGTGCAGAATTACCGGAGCAGGATGAGGATGAGTATTACTGGTCCGACCTGATCGGTATGACGGTTCAGAACCAGCAGGACGAAGTGCTGGGCACGGTCGAGAATCTGCTGGAGACGGGTGCCAACGATGTGCTGGTGCTGCAAGGAGCGCACGGGCAGCTGATGCTACCCTTCATCGAAAGCGTGGTGCAGGATGTCGACCTGGCAGGCAAGATCATCCGTGTGGATTGGCAGGCGGATTACCTCAAATGAGGTTCGATGTCGTCACGCTGTTCCCCGAGATGTTCGAAGCGATCACCCAATATGGTGTGACGCGGCGGGCAGTGGAGCAGGGCAAGTTCGAGTTGCAGGTGTGGAATCCCAGAGACTTCACGACCGACAACTACCGCACCATCGACGACCGGCCCTACGGCGGAGGTCCCGGCATGGTGATGTTGGCGGAGCCGCTGGAAAAAGCGATCAGCGCAGCAAAAGCAGCGCAGGCCGCAAGCGGCAAGGCGAAGAGTCGTGTGATCCACCTCTCGCCGCAGGGCAGGACGCTCAGCCACGAAGTGGTGATGGAGTTGCTGGCGCGGGATGAAGGATTGATATTGCTGGCGAGTCGCTACGAGGGCGTGGATGAACGCCTGTTGCGCAGCCAGGTGGATGAAGAGCTTTCCATCGGAGACTATGTACTGTCCGGTGGCGAGTTGGCGGCGATGGTGGTGATGGACAGCGTGGTGCGGCAGATCCCCGGTGTATTGGGGGATGACGCATCGGCGCAGCAGGATTCCTTCGTGGAAGGCTTGCTGGATTGTCCGCACTACACGCGGCCCGAGATTTATAACGGCGAGGCGGTTCCGGAAGTGTTGATGTCCGGGCACCACGCCGAGATAGAGAAGTGGCGATTGAAGCAGTCATTAGGCAGGACTGCGGAACGTCGCCCGGATTTGCTGGCTTCACGCCAGTTGACTAAACAGGAAGCTCGGCTACTGGCTGAGTACCAGCAGGAACAAGCTTCCGCACAAGAAAAGGAAACAAAATGAATCTGATCGGCATTCTCGAAAAAGAAGAAATCGCGCGTCTGAACAAGACCATCCCCGACTTCTCGGCTGGCGACACCGTTGTTGTTGGCGTGAACGTGATCGAAGGCGAGCGCAAGCGCGTGCAGCTGTTCGAAGGCGTGGTGATCGCCAAGCGCAACAAGGGGCTGAACTCCAGCTTCATCGTGCGCAAGGTCTCCTCCGGCGAAGGCGTTGAGCGTACCTTCCAAACCTACTCCCCGCTGATCGCCAGCATCGAAATGAAGCGCCGCGGTGATGTGCGCCGTGCCAAGCTGTACTACCTGCGCGACCGTTCCGGCAAGTCGGCACGTATCAAGGAAAAACTTCCTGCTCGCAAGGCGAGCTGAGTTTTCAGTGAAGACTCATGCCTGCGCAAGCAGGCGTGATGTCGGAACTAAAAGTTGCCTGCTCGCAAAGCTGCAGCAGTATAAACAGCCGCAACAAGCCACATGGAAAACGGGAGCCTCGGCTCCCGTTTTTTTGTGTACCTATTATCAAATGCACAGCGGCTATGCCGGTAGCAAAGCATATTTTTGCATTTCAGATATGATGCGCGCATGAAATACCAAGCCATCATGTCAGCCCCTTTCGGCAAGCTCGGCATCCGCTGTTCGGACACGGATCTGCACGCCATCGAATTCCTGCCGCAGAGCACTAAACTGCAAGCCCCTGTGAGCGCGATGGCGAAAACGATCTGTGCTGAACTGCAAGCCTATCTGGTTGATTCGCAGCATGAGATCGATTTGCCATTCGAACTCGACGGCACGCACCACCAGTGCAACGTGTGGCAAGCGATGCTGGAGATCCCCAGTGGCCAGACGCGAAGTTACGGCGAGCTGGCGGCGCAGATCGGCTCCAGTGCACAGGCCGTCGGCCAGGCTTGCGGCAGCAATCCCATCCCGCTCGTCATCCCATGCCATCGTGTGGTGGGCAAGTCGGGGCTGGGCGGATTCATGCATCGTGCGGATGACGATGCACTGAACATCAAACGGTGGCTGCTGGCCCATGAGCGACGCTGAACTGCTGGACGAGTTCGGTGATGCGCTGTGGCTGGAAGACGGGTTATCGCGCAACACGCTGGAAAGCTATCGGCGCGATCTGAACAAATTCTCACAATGGCTGGCCGAGCAACGCGGATGCGGGCTGCTGGCGACGAGCCATGCCGATATCCAGGGCTTCCTCGCGTATCTGGTGAGCAAGCAGAAAGCACGCGCGACATCGACCTCGCGCGCCATTTCCAGTCTGAAGCGTCTGTTCCGCTATCTGCTGCGACAGAATCGCATCACAGTCGACCCCACTTTGCAGATCGCCACCCCCAAGCTGCCGCGCAGCCTGCCCAAAAGCCTGACTGAAGAGGACGTCGAATTGTTGTTGAACGTACCCGATGTGGAGACGCCGCTGGGCATGCGCGACCGCACTATGCTGGAAGTGCTATATGCCAGCGGCTTGCGGGTGTCGGAGCTGGTCAACCTGAAAGTTGCGCAGGTCAGCCTGGACATGGGCGTGACGCGAGTGATGGGCAAGGGCAGCAAGGAACGGCTGGTACCGCTGGGTGAGGAGGCGCTGGACTGGATCAAGCGTTACATGGCCGAGGCACGCCCGGCATTGCTGGCAGGCAAGATGAGTGATGACCTGTTCGTCACCCAGCGCGCCGAAGCGATGACGCGGCAGATGTTCTGGTACCTGATCAAGAAACACGCCAGACAGGGCGGTGTACACAAGCCCCTGTCCCCGCACACCCTGCGCCATGCCTTCGCCACACACCTGCTCAACCATGGTGCCGACTTGCGCGTGGTGCAGATGCTGCTCGGTCATTCGGATATCTCGACCACGCAGATCTACACACATGTGGCGCGGGAACGTCTCAAACAGTTGCATACACAGCACCATCCTAGAGGTTGAGACCGTGAGCCAGCACATCATCCAGACCGACGATGGCCGTACCTTCTATGACATGTCCGGCAGCGACAATCCCTGTCTGGGCTGCGCCGTCTGCTGCAAGCACTATCGCGTCTCGTTCTACCAGGGAGAGATGGACAGCCAGCCGGGCGGCTACGTGCCATCGGACATGGCGGTATCGCTGACACCGTTCCGGGCCTGCATGAAGGGGACCGAGATGGCACCGGGCCGGTGTATCGCTTTGGGTGAGGATGGGCTGTGCACCATCTATGAGAACCGTCCTTCCGTCTGCCGAGAATTCCCCGCGCTGATGCCGGACGGGTCGCAGAATCCGGAATGCACCCGCTTGCAGGCCTTGTACGGGGTAAGACAGAAATAGGCTGTGGAAGTCATGGTGGAGGTGATCAGGATCGAACTGACGACCTTCTGATTGCGAACCGGAATACCGAGGCAATGATTGCCGGTCTTTCATGCATGATTTACACTCCACGGCACATTTACGGCACAACTGGTGAGAAAAATCATGGCAACTATCCGTCCCAAAGATGGCAAATGGCAGGTGCAGATCAGAAGGAAGGGGCACGGGTCTATCACGCGGACTTTCACGAAAAAGACCGATGCAAATAAGTGGGCGAGCATCGTAGAAAGTGAGATTGAACGAGGGGTGTTTGTGGACCGGACAGAAGCCGAGGGCACGACGCTTAGTGAGGCGCTGGATCGGTACGAGGTCGAAGTCTCTGTGATGAAGAAGACGCATTCGAAAGAGCGTTCGATTATCAAGTCACTGAAGGCGTCGAGGCTGGGCGGATTGTCTCTCGCTCAGGTAAAACAAGTTGAAGTGGCGAAGTATCGGGATGCTCGACTGAAGGTGAGGGGGGCGGCGACCGTTCGGAACGAGCTGGCGCTACTTTCTCACCTCTTCACGGTGGCTTCGAAGGAGTGGGGAATCGGTATCCAGAATCCTGTGCTGATGATTCGAAAGCCCGCGCCCGTGCG
Organism: Sideroxyarcus sp. TK5; assembly: GCF_054601595.1. Classification (NCBI taxonomy): domain Bacteria; kingdom Pseudomonadati; phylum Pseudomonadota; class Betaproteobacteria; order Nitrosomonadales; family Gallionellaceae; genus Sideroxyarcus; species Sideroxyarcus sp. TK5. The sequence continues at coordinate 245,149 of NZ_BAAHSJ010000001.1, forward strand.
CGCGCGGGATCGTAGGCTCTCAGCCGATGAGCTGGACTTAATCATCGAGACAACAGAATCCCCCGAACTGCCAGTTGTGATCCGGCTCCTGACGGAAACGGCAATGCGTAGAGGCGAACTCTCAAAGCTGCGGTGGGAACACATAGACCTCAAGAAGGCGACCGCAATCCTATTTGATACCAAAAATGGCGAGGATCGAGTCGTGCCGCTTTCTAGCCGTGCTGTGGCTGCTCTGCGCTCTCTCCCGCGTAGGATTGACGGTAAGGTGATCGGCATGACCGCTGATGCCGTCACAAGGGCTTTTGGACGTGCTTGTGCTCGTGCTGGTATCGAGGATGCCCGTATCCACGATCTACGGCATGAGGGGGTCTCTCGTTTGTTTGAGCGAGGTCTTGATCTGATGGAGGTCTCGTCCATTTCTGGGCATAAGACATTGAGCCAGCTCAAGCGATATACACACCTGTCGGCGGAGCGGTTGGCGAAAAAGCTGGGGTAGTCGATTGGGGTTGCCGTCAGTAGCTAAATCGGGTTAGGATGAATTCATGAAAACCAGAGTTATTACCTCTATCCCTGAAATCTTCTCGTTACGCGGGAATGACTATAGTTCATTCGTCGTAAAGGGCGGGGCAGAAGAAATGATGCGCAAAAATTGGAGCGGCGTTGGTCATCGCCTGAGTGGCGCTATCGTTAAGGTTGGACGTAGCGCAGATGTCAAGCAGAAGAAGCAAGCGGCTTAAATCTCGGGCTAGGCCTGCGACTCCTGTTTCAGCGGATAGTCCAATTTCCCGAATTGCTCAGAACGTGCCGGGTCAATCTCCTGGGGTTCCAGTGCGTCTACAAACAGGGCAGATGCTCGCAAAACAAACGCACTTTCAAGGCCCCATTCCTCACCCCGAGATATTTGCCCAGTATGGTGAGGTTATTCCAGATGCACCAGAGCGCATTTTGCGAGTGTTCGAAGAAGATTCGAAGCATGCACGCGATATTCAGAAATTAGCCCTTGAAGCTCAAATGCGCGAAGGAATTTGCGGAAGCTCTACAATGAACAGTATCACATCGCCAAATGGATCGACATCCAGAACCTCTCTCGGTCAGTGCTTGGTCAATGGATTCGTTTCTGATAGCGAAAATACGCCGGCCATCGTGCGTATCTCGAATATCGGTAACAACATTACCACATTGGGTGCGGTGACCATTACAGCGATCGGTGCAATCAACGGGGTAAATGATTCTCCGCTGTCCAAGGTCGCGGATGTTGTGCCATGGAAAGCCGCAGTATCTGGCAGCTTGCGCATCTGGCTGGATGTGATGAAGCCGATCGCAGAATTGCTGTTCTTCTGGGGCGTCATCGCTGCCGTCTGGATACCCATGATCCCCGCCGTGATCTGGATCGGGGGGATCGCATCGCTGTTGGCAGTGTGGGTCGAGGCAGTGGCGGCAGCGCCGATCTGGGCGTTCGCGCACTTGGATACGGATGGCGAGGGCATGGGGCAAAGAGCCCAGACGGGTTATCTGTTCATCCTGAACGTGTTATTCAGGCCGGCGCTCATGGTCGTGGGATTCATCCTCGGCAGCATGATGGTCGACCTGCTCACGATCTACGTGGCGGATATCTTCCCGACGATCATCGCGAACTCCAGTTCGGATAGCTGGACGGGGATCATCAAGCTCGTGGCGTATATCAGTGCCTTCGTGATCATTTTGCAGATGGTCGTGAGCCTATCCTTTGGTATGATCCGCTTCGTACCGGATCAGGTGCTGGGCTGGGCCGGTGGTAACATGGTGAACCAAGTGGGCGCGCATGCTGAAGACGTGGCCGGCGGTGCAGCCAAGAATGCGTTTGCAGCACGGGGCGCAGTGTCTGGGGCGGCGAGCAATGCGACGCAGGCAAGCGAGATGCGGCAGCGTGCTGCAAACAATAAGGCCAATCAAGAAGCGAAGCAAGCTCGTCATCAAAGTTCGATGAGCGCCCTAACTAATAGACAAGCAACGAACGGTCAGGCAGATAGCATGTTGTCTGCAACAGCTTCAGGCAAAATTTCCAATGAGCAAGTTTGATAAAGGGCAGATGAAATGACTTTCGATCCGATTTCACACGCGGCCGGCATTGGTGCCGGACAAGAGGCAGGCCAACGTCGTGCACATGCCGCCGAGCTGGAGGCGCTGGAGGCTATGGAGGCCAAGAATATAGCTGAACGCTCTGCTGAAGAATATGCAGATACTGCACTAATACTAGCTGTAGCGCTCAATCAAGAGCGCAACAATAATGCCGCCCTGCAGGACGAGATCAAGAATAAATGGATCCGGTACGGGGTGCGTCTACGCGCGAGCATCATGGCACGTCAGGTGGAGAAGGAATATCTGATTGCTGCCCTCAAGGCGAGTGATCCCTCCAATGCGGAGCGCATGGCGCAGGAAGCCGAGCAGCATTCGACGACCGAATACAATCGCATCGCCAACGATCCGAAGTCAGTGGGCGAGGTGCGGGAGGTGGTGCTGAAGGAGGCGGGGGCGGGGCGACTCGGCTAGCCCGGCCTTGGAGGGAGGCTGGGGTAAACCCGGTCTGCTAACCGGCAGCAAGCTGCCTAACGCCTCACTTCGTTCGTTGCATGGAGGGCGGCTGGGCTGAGCAGCCAACAGCCTTCACACAAACCCCCTTCATCGGGGGTTTTGTTTTTCTTGAATGAGCAATCTCAGTCAGGAATAAAGCTTGCCTTATCGCGCACCATTTCGTACAATGCTTGCTATGACAAGCAAATCGAAATTCTATCACGAGGAAATCTCTCAGCTCGCCATTGATCTTGGGTTGCGGATAAGTACGGCTCGTAAGCGTCGCCGAATCCGTCAATCCGATCTGGCATTGCGCACCGGATTGTCGCGGTCGACGATACAAGCGATCGAGCGGGGTGAGGTGTCGTGTTCGATGGGGGCTGTGTTAAATGTGCTGTGGACACTCGGGCTGGCGGAGACGTTGCAGATCATCGCGGATCCCGGTCTGGACCGGCAAGGGCTTACTTTGTCGTTGAGTCGTGACAAGCTGCGTGTGGTGATCCCAAGGGTGAATAATAATGACTTCTGATCTATTCGTCTGGAGATGTTCAATATGACTGAGAAATTCTATCGCAACAAGGACGGCAAGCTGGTATTCGTTGCAACGGCCGATGTGAGTTCAGTTCAGCATCAAAGACGGATATTCCCACAAGAGCGAAGCTTCCCTGTGGCGCGTCCTGCGAAGTTGGGCAGTGATAATATCTGGACTTCATTTTCCAAGTGAAGACACTACGTTCTATGAGCTCGGTGATACACGCATGGCCTCTTGCCTGCGTCGCTTCCTACACAAGACTGGGGTTGCTGTAGACGCAAGCACCCGTGCCATAAAACCCCTGCTTGAAAAACATCCCGCCCGGCATATCATTCATGTATTGCATCAACCACCTCTTGTAGGTTATTGAATAATATGTGTAATTTTATGCGACATGAATTCAAATAAGTCGACCCCGATCACACATGATGAGGCGGTTCGCAAATTTTGCCCGCACATCAAGGAGAGTTGCCGTGGTGCAGGTCTGTGTCTGGTGTAGGTGCTGAACGTATGGCATCGGCCATGCGGGCGGAGGCGTCGGCCTCCATTTTTATTTGTTGTGCCCATGGTCTTAATATTTCAGCGATCTGATCCTTCGGGAGATTGAGTCGGAGAATCAGTTCGCGCGATTCTGAACTGCATTTTTCGCGGGCGATAAATGCTTCTGCAATTTCGGTTTCGGTCTTGTCGGCGTCGAGTGCGTCGGCGAGCCGCGCGGCCGCTGGTCTGCCGATCTTTGTAAGGGCGGTGCGGAGGTCTGCGAAAAAAATACGACGAGCAGAACGCCTGCGATTAAGCTCAAGCATCCGGTCGAGGCTCCCAGAAACAAACGGTGTTTTTTGAGCTGGTCTATCTGGGTTCGCTGGTGCGCGATGATCTTCTTCGCTCGATCGATCTGCGATTGCTGGCGTGCTGAGTGTGCCTTCCATTTTTCCAATGTCGGCCGGAGCGGGTTCGATTGTTCGCTGGCCTGCGGTGATGGCGGAGGCGAGTTCGGCAAGAGGCGCAAAGTCGCGATTTTGGACATACGTTACTCCCTTCGATTGTAGGTCAGCCCAGCTTGCTTTCAGTTGTGCGCCCTTGAATTCGAGGCCGCTCTCGGCCAGTGAAAAACTAAAGCCGTTCAGCCTTCCTGTGCTCGCCAGATTTGGGCGAACCACAACCCCGTCGGCGGCGCATTTTTGGACGAACTCGACGACGGTTGGTTGGTTCGATGAGGCTCGGTGCACGATGTCGAAGAGGCGCATACGCTCGGGCTGTTGGCCTGTGCGGATGGCTTTCTCTATCTCGCCTTTTTTTAGCGGAGGCGTGGGTGTTGGGGGGCGCGGGATGAGGGGTAGTCCGAACCGGTCTTCGATCACATCTTCGCAGAGCGCGAGTCTCAACCCCAGGCGGTAGTCGTCGAAAATCTCGCCCCGATCATTGATCCGTGAAAAAATAATATGAACGTGGTCGTGATCGGTGTCGTTGTGCCGGACCGCGATAAAAGTATATGAGTCATCAAGCCCGATTTCGGCCCGCGCGGTGCAGATGATCTCCCTCCATCTGTCGTCGTCGGCCTTTGTGGACGGGGGGAGAGACAAGGTGATGTGCCCCACGGGATTTTTGACTGACGGACGCAGGCCCGCGCACAGAATCATGTCACGCTGAGCGTCTGCTTTTGTGCTCTCGCTCCCGTCGATGATTTGAGCGCCCGGCTTGTCGCAGGCGTAATTCAAAATGCCTTTAAACCCCCTTCCGGATTTTTGTACCTTGCCGACGATCCCTCGCCCGCGTCCAGACTTCGCCGCTTTTCGTCCAGCGGCGACCTTGCGCATTCTGCCAAGTGACTTACCCGACTTCGCCGCTTTCGTCTTTGCTCGACGCTCATCCGCCTGATTTTTGCTTTTTGCGCGCGCGATCTGGTCGACGATCTTGTTCCCAGTCTGTGCGATAGTCATGCTCGACCTCCCGCTAATGCTGACCGCAGATCAGAGATCATTTTTTTGATTTCGTCGGACTCTATATATGCACCTGCTCGCATTGCGACTGCGACAGTCGATAAGTTGCCGAGGGCTCGGCCAAGATTGGCCCGCAGGTCGGCATTGACGGCTGGAATCGGCGCGGGGAGTTTGTCAAACAGGGCGAGCCTGACTGCCTCGCCCCGTGTGTGTCGGCCTCGGATTGAGTCCAGGTCATCAAGCTCGCGGGGGTTGAGCCGTACGCTGACACAGTGTTCGCGACGCTCTTCTGGGGGCAGATCGCGACGACCTGAGTGTCTTTTATGTGCGGTCATGTAAACCTCCTTTTGTGATAACCAGACAACCGAAGGGCGGGCTGGCGAGACGTTGAAGAGCGAAGCGTTCAACCCGACTCGCTCCATCTGTTAACAACAGGATAAACATACATTATAGTGTTAGCAATAACTAAATGTCTTTTGAATCAATAAGGTATTGACGTTTTACGGTCGAGAGAAAAGGATCGGAGAGCTGCTTTTTGATGGGTGGACGGGGCCGCCCCCCGTCCCCTCGGCTGCCCCCGTTGGGGCAGTGGGTCGAGGTCCGCCCAACTTCTCCGCCCACTGTTCTGTGCCTCCGCCCCCTTCTGCAGGCGCCTTTGATTTGAGGGTTTTGAGGCAAAGGCGTCTGCAGAAGCAAAGCGGGGATCGGGGATCGGCTCCGCAATTCAGGCACGGCAGGCCGCACACTCCCGCACTCCTTCCGGCGTGTGTCAGAACGGATAGCGCTCTCCTTCAAACCAGACTTCGTTCGGGGCGTTGGGTTGTGCTTTTGGCACTTCCTCCCCTCCGAAAGTGGGGTTGGTGTTGACCTCAGGGGAGGGGCGAAGCTCCGCCCTTGGGGAATTATGAATAAGTGTAAGTAGTCTCTGTATCAGCTTCCGTTTTTCCTCTTCTTCGTCCTGCAGTTCCGGCTGAGGCTGATCTGCCCGAGCGCGTAAGATTTGACTCATCTCGTCCTTGTCGATGAGTCTCCATTGATCCTTGTCCATGTATTGGTTGTGCTTGGTTAATCTGTTTAAGATGTGGATGTGATTGATGACCAGAACATCGTCCTCGTGACTGAGTGTTGCCTTTTCGATACTGATCGAGAGAGGCCGTTCTTTCCGCCTTACGTTCAGTCCTCCGCTGGCCTCCACAAACCTGCACCCGCGCCCGTCGCGTGCTGACTCCCAAGCTTCGCGCGCCAGGTCGTCTTGGGGTGCTCTCTCAATTGATCGCAGAGCGCGCCACGATTGTTGGGAGGGCAGCCCAAAAAACTGGTAGCCGCGAATGCCCCAAGTCGATCTCCAAGCCTCTTGCCAACGGACCGAGGCTGCAAGTTCCGCGTCGATTTTGTCGGACTCGTCCAGACCGCCGATGCTCTTTAAAATGTATTTAAATAGGTAGGTGATCGCCTTGCTTGGCGGCTGCAGATTTCCGTCTTTGTCGTAGTAGTCATCGAGCATATTTCGGACGTCGCACCCCACTTGTTTTTTCCAGCTTGGGGCGACTTGTCGCAAGGCTTTTTCGAATGCTTCTTCGTCACCCTTTCGAACCCATGCGCAGCAGTGCCAATGCGGCGTGCCGTCCTCTTGCGCCTCGACAGTGCGCATGCCAGCAGGGAAGATTTTTTGTTCACGCAATAACTGGAACGCAGAGCGATGGTGTTTATTGATCCAAGCTTGCGCCATCCTCGGTGTTGATCCATCCCAGCTATTGCGCCCCCTCGTTGGATTTGGGTGCATTTTGCCCGGGGCGGTTAACGTATAGAACATCGGGACGAGGCCGTACTTTTCCCCGTAATCTTGCAGCCCCTTAGTGAGGGCCAAGATCTCGGCAACGCGCCTCTTTCCAGCCCCCCGCAGGATGGTTAGCATTTTGACCAGCCGACCGCTTTCTTGCTGGTAGAGGTACGTCTCGTCGGCCCATTCTTTTTGCAGTTCAAGCTGACGATCACGCATCGCCAACTCGAAGGGCGTGCAAACCTTATGCCCCCACTTTCCACCTGTTGCACCCGCAGCCATGTTTAGTAGCGCGACCGACTGCTTAACCTTCAATCTGAGGCGGCGACGCTCAAGCGGCGTCTGGCACTGCTCGCGGATTTTGTCCTCGGTCATGCCGATATACGCGCCTGCGTTTGTTACCAGCTCGGGCGTGAGTCGTGCGGTCAGCCATGCCTTTTTCTTGGCGTCGTCTTTGTCGAGTGCGCGCTGAACGATCCGGCGCGCGGCCTCGTCCTGCACTGATTTTAAAATGTGGAATAGCGGGTCTTTGTGCTTGGCGGCTTCGGCGTTGAGCCACGCGAGGGCAGCAGCTCTACCGGATGTCCGGCGGCGGTTGTCGTAGTCGTCGAGTACGTCACTACGCGCGCGCTTGTCGGCCTGACCGCAGATGGCGTCAAGGCATTGGGAGATGGCGAGGTGCGCGTGCACGCTTATTCCTGAATGGAATAAGGCCTTGCCTATTTAACACAAGATGAGTATAATGCCGACTATCCCTAGTTCGACATTAGGTCTGCTCCCTTGTGAAAAAGAGGCAGACCTTTTTATTTGGCGGCGAGTTCTTTACGAACGCGAGTGCGCAGCGGAGCCGGTGTCGGGGTGCGACGGGCTTCGAGGAAGCTCTTTACATCGCCCACACGGAACGAGATCGAACGGCCCACACGGGTAACGGCAGGGACGCGATCAGCGGCACGAGTGATGTCATTGCGCAGGGTGTCGTAAGTCCGGCGCAAAAGCGGTGCGACCTGACGAGTGGATAGAAGTGTGTCGGGGTGTTGGTCTAACAGGGATGCAGTTGCAGTCATGGCGGAATCTCCGGCACGATGCCCTCGCATCTGCGTTGATCCCCGACTGTCTCGACACCTAGCTGGTCTGGTGTTCGGGCGGTGCTTATTGAGCAAGTCGAACAGGTGTCAACTTGGGGAGTCTTAGGAGGTTCCCGCCTCTATTCGTGTTCCAGCCACCGCATCCTATCCTAGGTTGCGAGCCGCTGCAAGCATTTTGTTGTGCCGGAATCCATGCATCGAAGGTCAATACCTATGAGGTTTCCGGCACAATTACGGCACAATGAGTGTGCCGCAAACAGTTGAAAACAGTTGCAAGCAGTTGCAAAGAAAACCTCTTAAAAGCCATTGCCTGCGGTGCTTTCTGTGGTGGAGGTGATCAGGATCGAACTGACGGCCTTCTGATTGCGAACCAGACGCTCTCCCAACTGAGCTACACCCCCATGCCGGACGAATCCTAAATGCATATGCCGGGTTTGAAAAGTGGCTGGACACCGTCCACAGCGGCATCCGTTTCCTTATTCCGCGAATTCCTGCAATAATCGGCGCACCGAGAGAGACAACAAGAGAATAGATATGGCAATGACACAAGACGATTTGAAACGCGCGGTCGCACAGGCAGCGATCGCCTATGTTCCCAACGATTGCATCGTGGGTGTGGGCACCGGCTCCACCGCCAACTTCTTCATCGACGAGCTGGCCAAGATCAAGCACAAGATACGCGGCGCAGTCGCCAGTTCAGAGGCTTCCGCCAAGCGTCTGCAGGGTCATGGAATCGAAGTGCTGTCGCTGAACGACGCGGGCGAATTGCCCGTCTATGTCGACGGCGCGGACGAGATCAACAGGCACATGCACATGGTGAAGGGCGGCGGCGGTGCGTTGACGCGCGAGAAGATCGTGGCGGCGGCGAGCGCCAAGTTCATCTGCGTGTGCGACCAGAGCAAGCTGGTGGATGTGCTGGGCAAGTTCCCGCTGCCGATTGAGGTCATTCCGATGGCGCAAAGCTACATCGCGCGCGAGATGGTCAAGCTGGGCGGCCAGCCCAGGCTGCGCGAAGGGTTCACCACCGACAACGGCAACGTCATCCTCGATGTGCACGGTCTTTCCATCATGAATCCGACCGAGCTGGAAGCGAAGCTGAACCACCTGCCGGGCGTGGTGACCAACGGCCTGTTCGCGTTGCGTCCCGCCGATGTGCTGCTGCTGGGCACGCCCGATGGCGTGCAAACGATGACCGCGCAGTAACATAAGCTTAACGAAGCATCAGTAGCATCCGGAATTTGTATTAATCCATAAGGAATGATCATGGTCGGCACCGAACACACCTCCAAACAATTCGACGCGGAACTGGAAGCCGTTCGCGCGCGTGTGCTGCAGATGGGCGGACTGGTCGAGAACCAGATCAAACTTGCTGTCGAGTCGCTGGTCACGGGGGATGTCGCGCTGATGAACCAGGTGATCGAGGACGACCACCGCGTGAACCTGATGGAAGTCGAGATCGACGAAAGCTGCAACCACATCCTGGTGCGTCGCCAGCCGGCGGCGGGCGACCTGCGCATGGTGATGACCGTGATCAAGACCATCACCGACCTGGAGCGTATCGGCGACGAGGCGGAGAAGATCGCGCGCATGGCCAAGCTGCTATCGCAGAAAGAACGCCTGCATCTGCCGCGTTACAACGAGATCAAGCATGCCAGCGACATCGCACTCGACATGCTACGCAAATCGCTGGACGCCTTTGCACGTCTCAACCTCACCGCCGCAGCAGAGGTCGTGCGTCAGGACGAGCAGGTGGACGAGGAGTTCCGCGCCATCATGCGTTACCTCATCACCTTCATGATGGAAGACCCGCGCACCATCTCCACCTCGCTGGAGATCCTGTTCGTGGCCAAGGCCATCGAGCGCATCGGCGATCATGCCAAGAACATGTCCGAGTATGTGGTCTACATGGTCAAGGGGCGCGACGTGCGTCACGTCACCGTCGAAGAGATCGAACGGGAAGTGCAGCAATAAGCTGCCCGCAGCGTTTTGCACCGCCAGCCTCTCCTCGCCGCCGTCGACCTCGGTTCCAACAGTTTCAGGCTGCAGGTCGCGCGCGTCGAGAACGACCAGCTCTACATGCTGGACGGACTGCGCGAAGCGGTGCGTCTCGCCTCCGGCATCACCGCCGACAAGCGTCTGGACCAGCCTTCCCAGCAACGTGCCATCGAATGCCTGCAGCGTTTCGGCGAGCGCCTGCGTGACCTGCCGCGCGAAGCGGTGCGCGCGGTCGGCACCAACTCCCTGCGTGTCGCCAAGAACGCGCCCGAATTCCTCAAGCAGGCGGAAGCCGCGCTCGGCTTCCCCATCGAAGTCATCGCCGGCCGTGAAGAGGCGCGCCTGATCTATCTGGGTGTTGCGCAGGGTTTGCCGCAAGGCGAGGGACGACGCATGGTGATGGACATAGGCGGCGGCTCCACCGAGTTCATCATCGGGGAAGGTTTGCAACCCATCCATCTGGAAAGCCTTTACATGGGCTGCGTCAGCTACAGCGCACGTTTCTTTCCAGACGGCAAAGTGACCAAGTCCAACCTCAAACAGGCCGAAATTGCCGCCCGCAATGAGCTGCAAGCCATCGTGTCAGAGTATTCGCACGGGCACTGGAGCGTGGCCCTCGGTTCCTCGGGGACGGCACGGGTCATCTGCGACGTGCTGGAGCAGAACGGTTACAGCGCCTCCGGCATCACCCGCGAAGGGTTGGAGCAACTGCGCGCAAAGCTGCTGGAGATCGGCGATGTCGCCAAACTCGATCTGCCTGGCATGAAGGCGGATCGTGTGCCGGTGTTCGCGGGCGGCTTCGCCATCATGTATGCCGCCTTTTGCGAACTGGGCATCGAGCTGATGCGTCCCGCGCTGGGTGCGTTGCGGGAAGGTGTGCTGTACGACCTGCTGGGACGCTTCACCCACAACGACATGCGCGAGGCGACGGTGCGGCAATTCATGCGGCGCTACCATGTGGACCACGCGCAGAGCGTGCGCGTGCGTGCGCTGGCTGCGCATCTGGCGCAACAGTTCGCCGACGACCATGTGGATGAAGAAGACATGCAGCTGCTGGCCTGGGCATGCGACCTGCACGAGATCGGCATCAGCGTCGCCCACAGCGGTTATCACAAACATTCCGCCTACATCCTTGCCAATGCCGACATGCCCGGATTCTCGCGCAAGGAGCAGCAACGTCTGAGCCTGCTCGCACTGTCGCATCGCGGCAAGCTGGAGAAGGTGAGCGACCAGCTATCCGAATGGCAAGTGACCGCCAAGGTGATGGCCTTGCGTTTGTCCGCCCTGTTCTACAGGAACCGCAGTGATGTAGTGTTGCCCGAGATGCAGGGCAGGTTCAGCGGCACGAAGTTTCTTCTGCAGCTGAGCGGCGACTGGCTGGCGCAGAATCCTTTGACGGAGACCGCCCTGCAAGCGGAGGCCAGGCTGTGGAAATCGGTAGGCATCAGCTTGCAGGTGGATGCGGGCTGATTGCGACATGCCCCGCATGCTCGTGCGTGCTTTATTCCGCTGTATTCAAACCCGTTCCGAAGCTGGCCAGGCAGTCGCTGCATAGAACGTTTGTGCAGAGGACAACGTCAGTTGCAGTGCAGACTCATGCGCACAGCGCGTGACGTCGAAACTAAAGTCCGGGTTCCCGGACGCTCTTCGATCACCGTGCTAAACTTCCCCCCCGAAGCTGGCTAGACAGTCGCTGCATAGAACGTTTGTGCAGAGGAAAGTCCGGGCTCCACAGAGCGGGATGCCGGCTAACGGCCGGACGCCGTGAGGCGATGGAAAGTGCCACAGAGAACAGACCGCCGATGGCTGCGCGAGCAGTACAGGCAAGGGTGAAACGGCGAGGTAAGAGCTCACCGCGGACGTGGCAACACGGACGGCACGGTAAACCCCATCCGGAGCAAGACCAAATAGGCTGGCCATGACGTTGCTCGCGTCGCCAGCGGGTAGGTTGCTTGAGCGTAAGGTAACGAAACGCCTAGAGGAATGACTGTCCACGACAGAACCCGGCTTACCGGCCAGCTTCACCTGACATCCTTCGTGGCGTATGCGCGCAACGAATCGAATGAAAACGAAAGCTCCGACTATGCGAATAAAAAGCCTGATCCGGTTTTCACTGCTGATGATCCTGTCCCTTTTCGCATTGAACTTCGCACTCAACTTCTGGAACGCGCACCAAAAGAGCAGGGCGTTCGAACAGCTGCAGCACGAGACGCAACTGTTGGCGGTGACCACCTCGATCAAGCAGGGTATCGTCGATATCCAGAAGCAGGTCTCCCGCCTCGGGCAATTGCCGCAGGACAGGGTGCCTGCGCTCAGCGCCGGCGAAAAGGACAAGGTGGAAGCGCAAGCCGCGCGCGTGGCGGGTGAGATCACCCGGCTCAGATCGATGGCGGATGAGACGCTGCTGCCTAAGGTGACCGCCATGCAGGCGCGCTACATGGAACTCGCTGCTTCCTGGCATCTGTTCTACAACTATTTCGGTATCGATTCCACGCAGGCCATGACCGAACTTGTCCTGCATGCCGAGCCATTTAGCCAGCAACTGATCTATCAGGACCTGCCAGCGCTCGAAGCGCAAGAGAGCGAACTGATAGAGCAGGCGCGGCAGCATTTGACAGCGGTCGAGTGGTGGTCTGAGCGCACGGCACTCATCGTGTTCGTGCTTTCATTGCTGATCGCGCTGTCCTTCGCCGTGCGCGTCTATCGCCGTGTCGTGGACGGTGTGCAGGCCTTCGTGCCTGCTGTTGCAACCGTGTTGGAAGGCGGCGAGGCGCGCATCGGCCTGCAAAGCAAGGACGAGCTCGGGGAGATCGCCGCCGCGTTCGACACAGTGAGCTATGACCTGAACTCTGCGCGAAAGCAATGCGCCGTGCTGGAGCAGGAGCTGGCAAAGCGTAACGAGGAGGTCGAGGCGCAGCGTCTGGAATCGCAGGTGCTGTTGCGCAACATCCTGCCCGCGACCGTGGCGGAAGAGCTGCGCGAAAAAGGCACCGTACAGCCGAAATATCTGGAAGACGTCACCATCCTGTTCACCGACTTCGTCGGATTCTCCGCTTCCACAGAGAAGCTGGCGGCGGAGGATCTGGTGCATATGCTGCACGATTACTTCAGTGCCTTCGACGAGATCTGCGCGCGCTACGGCATGGAGAAGCTGAAGACCATCGGCGACAGCTACATGTGTGCCGCCGGCTTGCCGGAGCGCAACCCCTCGCATCCGGTGGATGCGGTGATGGCGGCGATGGAGATCGTGCAGGCAGTGACAGAACGCAGCCACCGCAACAACTGGTCGATCCGCATCGGCATCCACACCGGTCACGTCATCGCCGGGATGGTCGGTACGCAGAAGTTCGCCTACGACATCTGGGGCGAATCGGTGAACTATGCCTCGCGCGTGGAATCGAGCGGCGAACCGAACCGCATCGCGCTGTCGGCGCAGACTTATAGCCGCATCAAGGACTTCTTCGAATGCGAGAAGCGCGTGAAGACGCACAGCAAGGTGTCGCACAAGATGGAGTTGTATTTCGTGAACGGCTTCACGCACAGCCTGGTCGAAGACACCAGGCAGATGCCGCCGGAAGCTTTCGTGCGCCGCTATCGCGGCTACTTCCAGAAAGAGCCGCCGTCCTTCCCGCCGCTGCGGGCGGCATTGGCAAGCAAGGCCGAGAAATAAAAAAACGGGGCCGATGCCCCGTTTTTTTATTTGTTCTCGTTCAGCGCTCTTTCCAATTGTTCCGCCGGCATATAGCCGGGATTCATCACGCCGTTGGCAAAGATCAGCGCGGGTGTGCCGTTCACCTTCAGCTTGCGGCCCAGCGCCATGACTTCATCGGTCGGCAGCTTGCAGGTGGCAGGCTTGGGTTGCACGTTGTCCTGCATCAGCTTGTCCCAGGTCTTCACCGGGTCCTTGCTGCAAAGCACGGCCTGCACCTTCTCGGCGGAGCCGTTGAAGATCGGGTACATGAACAGGTACAACGTCACGTTGTCGATGCTCTTCAGTTCCTGCTCCAGCTTCTTGCAATAGCCGCAGTTCGGGTCGGTGAAATATGCCAGCTTGCGGCTGCCGTCGCCCTTCACTTTCTTCATGGCGATATTCAGCGGCAGCTTGTCGAACTCCACCGCGAACAGTTTGCGCGCGCGTGCCTCGGTCAGATTGCGGCGCGCATTCAGGTCGAACATCTGGCCGTCGATCAGTATCTCGGCCTTCTCGTCGGTATAGAAGATATGGTCGCCGGTCACCACTTCATACAAGCCGGAGACGGGTGAAGGATTCACCTGATCCACCGGCCCGATCAGTTGTTGGTATGCCTTGAGGGCGTCCTTGACGGCTGCGGACTTGTCATCAGCGGCATGGGCGAGTGAAGTGGCGAGCAGCAGCAACAGCAGGGTTCTGAACATTTGATGCATCCTTGGTTTGGAAATCAGTTGAGGGCGTGGCGGGCCAGCATCTTCTTCAGCGGCACGATGGCGTTGGTGGCGGCCATGCCGACGTTGCGCAGTGTACGCAGCACCGGGTTGGCATTCACGAACAGGTGTTTCAGGGCGTCAGTCGTGAGTTGCATGGACAGGATGTCTTCCTGACGCGCACGCTCGTAGCGGCGAAGCAGGCGCAGATCGCCGCAATCCAGCGCGCCGCGTTGCATGATCGTCTGAGACAGTTCGCGCGCATCGCGCAGGCCGAGGTTCACGCCCTGTCCGGCCAGCGGATGAACGTTGTGCGCCGCATCGCCCACCAGCGCCAGACGCGGTTTGGTGATGTGTGCCAGATTCAGCACGCGCAATGCGAATGCGGCGGGCGCGGTGATCACTTTCAGTTCGCCCAAGGTATGGTTGGAAGCTGCCGCCACGCGCGCACACAATTCCTCGTGCGACAGCGCCAGCAACTCGGCTGACTTCTCCGGCGTCACCGACCATACGATGGAGATGCGCCGCCCCGGCAAAGGCAGCAGGGCGAGGATGCCATCCTCGGTGAACCACTGATAAGCGATGCCGCGGTGCGCCTTGCTGATGGTGAAATTGGCGACCAGACCATGCTGGTTGTAGGGAGTGGGCACTTCCGGCATGACCGCCTGATGTCGTACCCAGGAATCGCGGCCGTCCGCGCCTACGATCAGCCTGGCCTTGATCTCGCGTCCGTCCTTCAGCGTCAGAAGGGCTGCCTCGCCATCGATGGCCAGCGCTGCACACTGCGCGGGGTGCAGCAGGGTGAGGTTCTGCTGCTCGCGCAGGCCCTGCCACAGTGCATCCTGCAACAAACGGCTCTCCAGGATGAAAGCCATCTCCGGCACGCCCAGTTGGTAGGCGCTGAAATTCAGTTTGGCGCCGGTGTCGCCGAACACGCGCATCTCCTCCACCTGTTGCACGCGCGACATGTCCAGTCGCTGCCATGCACCACATTCGTGCAGGAACTCGGCGTTACCGGGGGTGAATGCGTAGATGCGCGCATCCCAATCGTCATCGGCCTTTGATGCCTGAGGTGAGGGACCACTTTCAACCAATGCCAGCTTCAGCCCGCTGTCGCGCAAAGAGGCCGCCAGGCTTGCGCCGACCAGGCCGCCGCCGACGATGATGATGTCGAACTCCATAAGGACACCTCACACTTTAGGGTTAAGTAGACAGCCCGGATAGGGTACTGACCGTAAAAATCTGCGGGCATCATAGCATGCGGGGATTGATTAATTTATAATCGCCGCCCCCTTCAGGAATCGCCATGCAAATCGGTCGCTACAAACTCAAGAACAACCTGATCGTCGCCCCCATGGCGGGTGTGACCGATCGTCCGTTCCGCATCCTGTGCAAGCGGATGGGCGCGGGTATGGCCGTGTCCGAGATGGTGGCTTCCAACTCATTGCTGTACGGTTCCGAGAAGACCAAACGTCGCGCCAACCACGAAGGCGAAGTCGATCCCATCTCGGTGCAGATCGTCGGTGCCGATCCGAAGATGCTGGCACAAGCCGCACAACACAACGTGGACAACGGTGCGCAGATCATCGACATCAACATGGGCTGCCCTGCCAAGAAGATCTGCAATGTGATGGCCGGTTCCGCGCTGATGCAGAACGAGAAGCTGGTGGCCGAGATCCTCGAAGCCGTGGTCAAGTCGGTCGACGTGCCGGTCACGCTCAAGATCCGCACCGGCTGGGACAAACAGAATCGCAACGCCGCCAACATCGCGCGCATCGCCGAAGCCAGCGGCATCCAGGCGCTCGCCATCCACGGCCGCACCCGCGCCTGCGCCTACACCGGCGACGCCGAATACGACACCATCCGCGCCGTGAAGGACGCGGTGCGCATCCCCATCATCGCCAACGGCGACATCACCACGCCGGAAAAAGCCAAATACGTGCTCGACCATACCGGCGCCGACGCCGTGATGATCGGCCGCGCAGCGCAGGGTCGCCCCTGGCTGTTCCGCGAGATCGAACACTTCCTGAACACCGGCACCCATCTGCTGTCGCCGCAAGTCGGCGAGATCCAGCAGGTGCTGGTCGCGCATCTGGCCGACCTGTACGACTTCTACGGCGAACACACCGGGCTGCGCGTCGCGCGCAAACACATCTCCTGGTACACCAAAGGATTGGCCGGTTCCGCCGTGTTCCGCCATCGCATGAATCAACTGGAAAGCGTGGACGAGCAGATGCAGGCCGTCTCCGAATTCTTTGAAGAACAAAAAGTCGGCAACGCACGACTGCAGTACGAACGGGAGGCGGCAGCCGCATAAGTGGCCCGCAATGCGCCACCGGCACAGATATGTCGGGGTGGAGGGGGAGGAGCAGGGACGACGCAGGCTGGCGCAGCAACGCCTGTCATGCATCGGCATCGGAGACAGGCAGCAGCGCAGCAAAGCACAACAAGGGGGCAGTAAATGAGCAGCGAAGAGTGTGGCATCAACGAGAACGACATCGCCAAGCATGTGCGCAAGGCACTCAACGATTACTTCAAGGATCTGGCTGGCGAAGAACCATCCTGCGGCGTATACGACATGGTGATCGACTGTGTGGAAAAACCACTGATCGAAACCGTGCTGCACCATGCTGGTGGCAACCAGACACGGACCGCCGACCTGCTCGGCATCAACCGCAACACCCTGCGCAAGAAGATGCAGGAACACCGCATTAAATAATCATCCACGAAAGAAGACCATGGCCATCACCCAAGCACTCATCAGCGTCTCCGACAAATCCGGCGTGCTCGAATTCGCCAAGGGCCTGCACGCCCTCGGCGTGAAGATCCTTTCCACCGGCGGCACCGCCAAGCTGCTCGCTGACAACAAGATCCCCTGCACCGAGGTCGCCGACTACACAGGCTTTCCCGAGATGCTGGACGGCCGCGTCAAGACCCTGCAGCCGAAAGTGCACGCCGGCATCCTCGCGCGCCGCGACCTGCCCGAGCATGTCGCCACGCTGAAGAAGCACGATATCCCCACCATCGATCTCGTGGTGGTGAACCTGTACCCGTTCGCGGCCACCATCGCCAAGCCCGGCTGCACGCTGGAAGACGCCATCGAGAACATCGACATCGGCGGCCCGACCATGGTGCGCTCCGCAGCCAAGAACCACGCACACGTCGCCATCGTCACCGACCCGGCAGACTACGCCGACGTGCTGGCCGAGATGCAGACCAACGGCTGTGCCGTGTCCGACGCCACCCGTTTCGACCTGGCCAAGAAAGCCTTCTCGCACACCGCCGCCTACGACAGCATGATCAGCAACTACCTCACCGCCATCGACAGCGACGGTAGCAAGCAGGATTTCCCTGCACAGATCAACTTCAACTTCGCCAAGGTGCAGGACATGCGCTACGGCGAGAACCCGCACCAGAAGGCCGCCTTCTACCGCGACCTGATCGCTGTGCCCGGCGGTATCGCCGATTACACGCAAGTGCAGGGCAAGGAACTGTCCTACAACAACATCGGCGATTCCGATGCGGCGTGGGAATGCGTGAAGACCTTCGAGCAGCCCGCCTGCGTCATCGTCAAGCACGCCAACCCCTGCGGCGTCGCCGTCGCCGACAGCGCGCTGAACGCCTACAAACTGGCCTATGCCACCGACACCACCTCCGCGTTCGGCGGCATCATCGCCTTCAACCGTGAACTGGACGAAGCTACCGCCGCGCAGATCACTGCCAACCAGTTCGTCGAAGTCATCATCGCGCCGAGCGCCACCGAAGCTGCGCTCAAAGTCACCGCCGCCAAGCAGAACGTGCGCGTGCTCACCGTGCCGCTCTCCAACGCGCACAACCAGTGGGACGTGAAGCGTGTCTCCGGCGGCCTGCTGGTGCAGACGCCAGACGCACTCAATGTCGGCCCGCAACACCTCAAAGTCGCCACCAAACTGCAACCGACAGCAGAGCAGATGACCGACCTGCTGTTCGCATGGCGCGTCGCCAAATACGTGAAGTCCAACGCCATCGTGTTCTGCAAGGGCGGCCAGACACTGGGCGTCGGCGCCGGCCAGATGAGCCGCGTGGACAGCACCAAGATCGCCAGCATCAAGGCGCAGAACGCGGGCCTGAGCCTGGCCGGTTCCGTGGTCGCCTCCGACGCCTTCTTCCCGTTCCGTGACGGCATCGACGTGTTGGCCCAGGCCGGAGCCAAAGCCGTCATCCAGCCGGGCGGCTCGATGCGCGACGAAGAAGTCATCGCCGCTGCCGACGAACTGGGCCTGGCGATGGTGTTCACGGGTCACCGTCACTTCAGACACTAAAGACATTCAGCCACAGAGTACACAGAGGTACAGAGAAACCAGCTTCCCTCTCTGTGTACTCTGTGACCTCTGTGGCAATAAGGGGTTGTTATGAAAATATTGGTCATCGGTTCCGGCGGTCGCGAGCACGCACTCGCCTGGCGTCTGGCGCAAGGCAAGAAGGTGCAGAAGGTCTACGTCGCCCCCGGCAACGCGGGCACCGCGCTCGAAGAAGGCGTGGAGAACGTCAACATCACCGCCATCCCCGAGCTGCTTGAGTTCGCCAAGACCAACGACATCTACATGACCGTGGTCGGCCCTGAAGCGCCGCTGGCCGCAGGCGTGGTCGATGTGTTCCGCGCTGCGGGGCTGAAGATCTTCGGCCCCACCAAAGCCGCCGCGCAACTCGAATCCTCCAAGGATTTCGCCAAGCGCTTCATGACGCGCCACAACATCCCCACCGCCTTCTTCGAGACCTTCAGCGAGATCGCCCCCGCCAAAGCCTACGTCGAGAAACACGGCGCACCTATCGTCATCAAGGCCGACGGCCTCGCCGCAGGCAAGGGCGTGGTCGTCGCCATGAGCAAGCAAGAAGCATTCGACGCCATCGACATGATGCTGTCCGACAACAAGCTGGGCGATGCCGGTGCACGCGTCGTGATCGAAGAATTCCTCGCCGGAGAAGAAGCCAGCTTCATCGTCATGGTGGACGGCAAGAACGTACTCGCCATGGCCAGCAGCCAGGACCACAAGCGCCTGCTCGATGGCGACCAGGGCCCCAACACCGGCGGCATGGGCGCATATTCGCCCGCACCCGTCGTCACGCCCACCATCCACGCCAAAGCGCTGCGCGAAGTCATCATGCCCGTCGTGCGCGGCATGGAAGCCGAAGGCGTCACCTATACCGGCTTCCTCTACGCCGGCCTGATGATCTCGCCGGACGGCGGCCTCAAGGTGCTGGAATTCAACTGCCGCTTCGGCGATCCTGAAACGCAGCCCATCATGCTGCGCCTCAAGAGCGACTTCGCCGTGCTCATCGAGCACGGCATCAACGGCACGCTCGACAAGGTCGAAGCCGAATGGGACAAGCGCACCGCGCTCGGCGTCGTCATGGCCGCGGCGAACTACCCCGACACCCCGCGCAAGGGCGACGTCATCACCGGCCTGCCCAAAGGCCTGGAAGATGCCCACGTCTTCCACGCCGGCACCGCCATGCAGGACGGCAAGGTCGTCACCAGCGGCGGCCGCGTGCTCTGCGTCGTCGCGCTGGGCGACATGGTCAAGCACGCGCAGAACCGCGCCTACGAGATCGCCGACGGCATCAAGTTCGACGGCTGCCAGATGCGCCGCGATATCGGCTATCGGGCGATAGGGCGGAAGTAAGCAGACAAGAAGCCGTTCGTCCTGAGTGCCGCGCTATGCGCGGTGTATCGAAGATGGACAAAAACGGGGAAGTGTTGCCACTTCCCCGTTTTTATTACGTTGCCAGCAATAAGGCAATGTGAGCCCCATTCAAAACAATGGGCTTTATTAAAATATTCCGCTAATATTTAAACAGCGTAATTTCTTATTAAAGGTGGATCGCATGCACAGAGACATCACCGGGCAATACCTCTCAAGCCTTGCGGGTGGTGAGACTGTGCGCGCATTTGTACCAAGCGCCCTGCCGCCCAGCCCCGCACTGGAGGTCAATGAAGCACGCCAGCGTTTGTTGGAGCGGGCCACGCTTGCAATCGGTCGACTCGACAGCGTGAGCACATTGCTACTCGACCCGCAGCTTTTCCTGTACGCCTATGTGCGCCGCGAGGCTGTACTCTCCTCGCAGATCGAGGGCACGCAATCATCGCTGTCTGACTTGCTGCTGTTCGAGCTGGACGAAGCGCCCGGCGTACCGTTCGATGACGTGGTCGAAGTCTCCAACTACATCGCCGCGTTGGAGCACGGCATGGCGCGTCTTCGTGAACCTTTCCCGCTATGCAACCGTCTGTTACGCGAAATGCACACCCACCTGATGGCGCGCGGGCGCGGCAGTGACAAAGCACCGGGCGAATTCCGCCGCAGCCAGAACTGGATCGGCGGAACCCGTCCCGGCAATGCCCACTTCGTGCCGCCACCGCCGCAGGAAGTCGAAACCTGCATGTCCGCGCTCGAACGATTCATCAACCTGCCGAATGAATCCGTCCCGGTGTTGATCAAGGCCGCACTGGCGCATGTGCAATTCGAAACCATCCATCCTTTCCTGGACGGCAATGGCAGGTTGGGCCGTCTGCTCATCGCACTGCTGCTGCATCAGGGTGGCCTGCTGGCACAACCGCTGCTTTACCTTAGCCTGTATTTCAAACATCACCGCCCCGTGTACTACGAATTGCTCGACAAAGTGCGCACCGATGGCGACTGGGAAGCATGGGTGGACTTCTTTCTGGAAGGCGTCGAACAAACCGCACAAGGCGCAGTGCAAACCGCACAACGCCTGGTGGCGCAGTTCGGGCAAGACAGCCAGCGCATCCAGCAAAGCGGACGCGGTGCAGCCAACGCACTGCGCATGCTGCACGCCTTGCGCAGCCACCCGGTATCCACCATCAAGTTGCTCAGCACAGAGGCGGGCATCAGCTTCCCCACGGCCAGCAAAGTTATGCAAGCTCTGATCGAACTCGGCATCGCGCGCGAACTTACCGGCCAGCGCCGCAACCGGGTATTCGTGTACGACGCCTATCTCGCCATCCTCAACGAAGGGGGCGAAGCGCTATGAGCGATCTCTCTGCCCCAGAATGAAGATCGCAACGGCTTGGAAGAGTCGAGCTGGCTGAGCTTTCAGCAGTCAAGGAATCCTTGACAACTGCTTCCAGCAGCATTGAGTTCGATTGCAGCCAGATGCGCAGGAATATTGGTTATCGGGTGAAAATGCGGAAGTAGTTCGAAGCCGAATCTCGCGAAACGGGGAAGCAGGAATGCTTCCCCGTATTGTTTTGCGATCCTGTTAGCATTGCTCCCGCATGAGAAGCTTTTGAAATACATCAGGAGGTTGTGACTAACCCAAAGTGGCTTGAGCATTGTTGGCATGGTGCATTACCAGTCAGTTGGGTTGTGTTAATTATTGGCTTCATGACAGGCGGATATGAAATATCAAACGTACTCACATCGACATGCTTTGGATTTACTGGCAAATAATCCGGCTTACCAAGCGGAATGGCTATCGCTCAAATCGGTTTTGGATGGCCTGTCGGATGAGAAGATAATCGACTATTTCCAGCGCTTCTCAGAAGGGAAGAGCAAGAGTATTTCGGCTGCAATAAATAAGGCGCTAAAAGACGATCTCATGTTGGAGGGGTGGCGTGAAGAAAGTCCGATATTCCAAGATACCAACTACCAGGGCAATTCATGGAGGCTAGACTTTGCAAAAGGAATGGTCGCTGTCGAGGTTGCGTTCAATCATGGTGAGGCTGTCGCGTGGAACCTGATCAAACCCAATCTCTCTGGAGAGCTGAATCATGTCCAGAAAGCCATCCAAACTGAGATAGGGATTGTGATTACTGCGACGGAGAGCTTGAGGGAGGCGGGTGGGTTCGATAGTGCCGTCGGAACCTATGAGAAATTCCTCACTTACTTGAAGCCGATGCGGCAGATGTTGACTGTTCCGATGTTGATAATCGGCTTGGAAGCACCTGAATCTTTCTATTTGAGGCACCGCGTTGAAGGTAGGAAGAAGGTTGGTGTCGTAGAGCAAAAAGTGGCGACCTATTCAGTCGGTATGCTGTCGGATAAAGGTGGCAATCTTTGAAACAATTGTGGGTAAGTCTTTTTTGATTTCACATTCCCAGAGTGTGAGTGTCTGCCAGTTTGAAGCATGCAAAGCATCGAGTTTCTTTTTGTCCCTTTCAACATTGAGCTTGAACTTCTTTTTCCAGAACTTTGTATTCGTCTTTGGCAGAGGGTAGGCGCATATCGGGCACCTATGCCAGAAGCAGCCATTGATGAATATCGCTATCCGCCTACCCGGGAAGCAGATATCCGGTCTGCCAGGAGCCCTTTTCCAGTTGAGTCGGTAACCTCGTATCCCTGCGCTCCACAGAGCCTTCCGAACTGCCAGTTCGGGTGAGGTCCCGGAAGCTTTGTTTGCGCGCATCACTTTAGCAGTGGTCGCAGACCTTGAGGGTGGGGATGGCGGGAGTTGGCGAGCCATTCGCTTGTGAGTTATTTGGCGAAGTCCTTCAGGCGCTTGCCCATGCGTTCAATCAGACCGACAACCAAGGCGTTTCCCATACAGAAGTATCGCTTACCTTTGGGCATCCCTGTGTTGGTCCAGTCATCAGGGAATCCATTCAGTCGCTCTGCTTCTATTGGTGTCAACGTCCGGTATCTGCCATTGGTCGGATCCTGGATTAGATGGGTCGATCGATTCGGATTCTGGTTCCCCTCGCCAGTAAGTAGTGTCCTTGAAGGGGTGTCGAGCTTTTCAGGGAAGGGTATCGCACCCTCGGTGAAGAAGTACTTATATCCTGTTGCCTTGTTTGTTCGCTCCTCTCTCTTGGAGCCTTTGACGTATTTCCAGCCTTTGGTTTTATTGATGTCGCTCTCTGGGATATAAAAGCTCTCGTCGACTGAACTTTGGAGTATCGATCCTAATGTCGAGATGGGCTGATGTTGTGGCGTTACCTTTAAAGTATAGATGCGACCTTCGGACATAACGCCTGCATTGTGCAGTTTGAAAGCAAAGCTGTCGGAGATCTCTTGAACGGTTTTGTCGAAGAGGTCTGGTTCATCATGGTCGACAGGCTCAACTTTGACCTGGAAATCGCTGGCGAAGAATCCTTTCTGCTGTAGCCATTCATGTGTCAGTCCGACCTTCTTTAGTTTCTTGGCTACTTTTGTGTCATTTCTAAAGGCGAAGATGAAGATGCGCCTACGTTTTTGAGGCAACCCGTAATCAGCAGCATTGATGACGCGCCATTCGACCGAATAGCCTAAATCCCTTAAGCAACCAAGCAGGATTCCCATATCCCGCCCACGTTGCTTTGCAGGGGATACGAGTAGTCTATCTACGTTCTCTAAAAGCAAGAATGGTGGCTGTTTGATGCGAACGATCTTCTCGATCTCCCACCAGAGCACTCCCTTTTTGCCGAGCATGCCTTTTGCCTTCGTTGTGGCTACTGAATAGTCCTGGCAAGGGAAACCTCCTACTAGAAGAGTGTGGTCTGGGATGACGCTCGGATCTTTCTCGAGCAATGAGGTGACGATGTTGATGTCTTGATTGAAATGCGGATTGCCGCGCTCATCGGGAAAATGGCTGAGATAGCATTCAGCCGCGTGCTGCACTTTAGTTGCAGGCTCCCATTGATTTGCAAAGACCGTCTTCCAACCACTCCTTTCCAATCCAAGACGGAAACCGCCGACCCCGGCGAATAGTTCACTGGCTGTAAGTTTCATATGGCTGTCATGCTTTAGGTAAGGTATGTTTGAACTCACTATAATTGTAAAGAGCTCGTAAGAAAAGATCCAGCGATAAATATATTTCCTTGTTTAGGAGCATAGAGGAATTGGGGCGACTGATCAACATCTAGTTGATTTGCATGTGGTTGAGACAAGCTGATTGAATCAGTTCGAAGTTTCTACATGCGCCACTCCAAAAAGCAAACGCCGCATCTATGCGGCGTTATCTTTATGTCGGCCTATGGGATGCCGAAGCGGTCAGCCGGTCAGGCTGGTTGTGTTGCTGTCTAATTGTGGTGAAGTCTCAGGGGGTCGATAGCTGCCTCCCTTCTGCTGTTGATCGATGATGCTGCGTCTTCGATTTCTTTATACACCCCTGTGAGGCTCATTTTCAACCGAGTGTTTCGCTCATGTTTTGCTGGGTGGTCTGGCTTGATTCAGCTTTGCATGGCCTGCTTCGCCCGCATCTTTGCGGCGATGTAGTCGGCCTGTGAGATGTGCAGCAGGTCGGTCATTCTGCGCATCAGGTGGTTCTCGTGGGCGCTGATGTGGTGGTCGGCGTAGGCGACTTGCCACATGTATTCGACGATGCGGCCCTTTTCTTCGCGTGACAGTTCGCGGTTGATGAGCGAGGTGAACTGATGGAGATCGGTGGCGTGCTGCGCGGTCTGCTGGCCGAGCGCGGAAAGTTGTTGCACTTCGCTGTCGCTGAGCTGGAAGCGTTGCTTGAGGATGCGCATGACGGTGGCCAGCTCGGCCTCGCTGCTTTCGGCGTCCGCGCGCATGACTTCTGTCATCAGCACGGCAGTGGCGAGTTGCAGGGTGTGTTCGGGGCGCGGTGTGTCGTTGGCCGGGGTGATCAGGGTCGAGAAGAATTCATTAAGTTTGTTGAGCATGGTGTTCGGGTCGTTGCGTTGAAACGGGTGGGGCGTCTGTTAATAGTGCGGCGGCCTTTCGTTTGCCGGCATGCCCGGATTCGCAGCTTCAGAAAGTCCGCGGATCCGCCCGGCGAGTTCCCGGCAGAAGTCCTCAAGCCGCTCAATCTTTTGTTGCTGCTGGTAGACGGTCTTGTTCAGCTCGTCGATCAGGTCTTCCTGCAGGGTGAGCTTTTCTTCGATGTGGATGAGGCGTTCGTCAGTCATGCGTGTGCTCGGAAAGTTCGGCGGCAGGCCGGGGCGCGCATTGTAGCGCGGTACGCCTGTCTGCAATTTCGGTATGATTGCGCGCGTCATGCGGTCGCCTTGATTGAAGGGCGGTCGCGCGGATCCTCTACACGCTAAAACCATGTCATCAGCACGGCACATCTCCGCTCGTTCGCTCGCCGCCCACCTCAAGCGCGGCGGCGTGATCGCTTATCCCACCGAGTCCTGCTACGGCCTCGGCTGCGATCCGCACAATCGGCGCGCGGTGCGGCGCATCCTGAAGCTGAAGCGGCGGCCGCAGAAGAAGGGCTTGATCCTCATTGCGTCGGACTATCACCAGGTCGCGCCATTCATTCAGCCGCTCACTGCCGCCGAGCAACAGCGTTTGCAGCAGGATGGCGCGCAGGCGGTGACGTATCTGATGCCGGCGAAACCTTCCTGTCCGCGCTGGTTGCGCGGGGTGCATGATTCGCTGGCGGTGCGGCTGACGGCGCATGCGTTCGCGCGGCAACTGTGCCGCAGTGCCGGCAGTGCGCTGGTGTCCACCAGTGCCAACCGCAGCGGCATGCGCGCGGCGAAGACTTATGCGGAATGCCGGCGCATATTCGGAGATCGCGTGTGGGTATTGCGCGGTCGCGTGGGCAAACGCAAACGTCCTTCGACGATCAAGGCGTGGGGCGGTGATAGAATCGTTCGCCAATAATCATCAACCCGTCATCCCGGCGCAGGCCGGGATCCAGCGCCTTTATCAAACATGCCGTTGGTGTTGTCTCCGCGATGCGGAGATATTTGATTGACTGGATTCCGGCCTGCGCCGGAATGACGAAAGTACCGGAGGAGAAACAATGGATAGCAACGCCGTAAAGACCTACCTGCTGGAACTGCAGGAACTCATCGTCGACCGTCTGGAACAGGTGGATGGCAAGAAGTTCCTCCGCGACAAGTGGACGCGCGCCACCGGTTCCGGCGGCATCGGCAAGGGCGAGGGCATCAGCTGCATCATCGAGGAAGGCAATGTGCTGGAGCGCGGTGGCGTGGCGTTCTCGCATGTGCAGGGCGACAAGATGCCTGCTTCTGCCACGGCGCACCGTCCCGAGCTGGCCGGTTGCTCGTGGGAGGCGATGGGCGTGTCGCTGGTGATGCATCCGCGCAACCCGTATGCACCGACCTCGCATGCCAACGTGCGCATGTTCATGGCGCACAAGCCGGACGGCGACAAGGTGTTCTGGTTCGGCGGCGGCATGGACCTCACGCCTTACTACGGCTTCGAGGAAGATGCGCAGCACTTCCACCAGATCTGCAAGAACTCGCTGGCGCCGTTCGATCCGTCGCTGCACCCGAGATTCAAGAAGTGGTGCGACGAGTATTTCTTCCTCAAGCACCGCAACGAGCCGCGCGGTGTGGGCGGCATCTTCTTTGATGACCTGAACACGCCGGACTTCGACACCTGCTTCGCCATCCAGCAGAGTGTGGGCGACCACTACCTGTCGGCCTATGTGCCGCTGCTGGAGAAGCGCAAGGACATGCCTTACGGCGAGCGCGAGCGCGACTTCCAGTTGTATCGTCGCGGCCGCTATGTGGAGTTCAACCTGGTGATCGACCGCGGCACCATCTTCGGCCTGCAGTCGAACGGCCGCACCGAATCCATCCTGCTGTCCATGCCGCCGCTGGTGAAGTGGCGCTACGACTGGCACCCGGAAGCGGGTACGCCGGAAGCGGAGTTGTACGACAAGTATCTGGTGCCCAAAGACTGGGTATAAGCTTTCTGAAAAGGAGGTCAGCATGCAGCCGAAACAGCACTGGGAAACAGTCTATACGACGAAATCGACCGATGCGGTGAGCTGGTTCCAGCCGCATGCCAGTCTCTCGCTCGATCTGATCCGCGCCACGGGTCTGGGCAAGGATGCGGGCATCATCGATGTCGGCGGCGGTGCCTCCACGCTGGTGGATGACCTGCTGGCGAGCGGTTACAGCGATCTCACCGTGCTCGATCTTTCGGCACATGCGATGGAGGCGGCACGCAAGCGTCTGGGCAAGGATGAGTGCCGGGTGCGCTGGATCGAGGCCGACATCACCGAGGTCGATCTGCCGCCAAAGCGTTACGACATCTGGCACGACCGCGCCGTGTTCCACTTCCTCACCACGCCCGAGCAGCGCGAGGCCTATGTGCAGACCGTGTTCCGTTCGGTGAAGCCGGGCGGGCATGTGATCGTGGCGACCTTCGCCGAGGATGGTCCGCTGGAATGCAGCGGCCTGCCGGTGATGCGCTACCGGCCGGAAGAGTTGCACGACCAGTTCGGCGAGGCGTTCACCCTGCTGAAGCACCAGAAGGAAGCCCACCACACGCCGGCCGGAAAGGTGCAGCAGTTCGTCTACTGTTACTGCCGCAGGGCGGTGTCTTGAAGGGATGTCGCAATCGCTGCGCCGGACCGTGACAACGAAGAACCCGCCGCTGGCGGGTTCTTCGTTTCAGCAAAGGTCACCTTGAAAGGTTCGCCGCTCAATAAGCCTCGCGCTGGTAGATGAACGCGTCGTTCCCTTTGTAGATGCCGAACGTGGCGCGTCCCGGGATGCTCGGGTCGGTCGCTGCGCCGTTGCTGCCGCCCAGCAGATAGGCCGGCGCACTCAGACTGAGGTCGACACTGCCCGGTACGCCTGGTGCCGCCACCGTGAAGGTGCGCACACCGGCGGTGACGGCGGCTGTGCCCGGTGACACGATGCTCACTGTGCCGCCCATCCCCACCAGATTGGAGACGACCACGTTACCGCCCGCCGTGCTGAGCGCGCTATCGAACGCGGATACATCGTCCGTATTGCTGGTCAGCCAATTGCTGCCACCGTAGAACTGTGCCGTCACCCTCATCGCGAGCGGCAGCAGATCCGAACCATAGCTGTTGCCGATCTTGAGACGCCCGCTGAATACCCGCACGCCGCCTTCGATGGAGGTGGCCGCCAGACTGCGCCGAGAGGTGGCATCGGCATCCGCTGCACGCAGGAAGATGTCGGTGGGTGCGGTGGGCGAGGTGGCGAAGGTATAGGTCGGTGTCGCCGGTGTGCCGAGGACGGTACTGCCCTGATTGAAAGCGGAGGCGGCGATGCTTGTATTCGACAGTACACCGGGATCGGCGGAAGGCGGGTTCTGGGTGGTGGTGCTGCCGACCGCATCCCAGGCCGTCAATGTCACGGCCTTGGCGAAGTTGGGCGAGGTGCTCGCCGTGCCGTCGTAGTTCAGTGTGATGGCATCGCTGGCGTTCGCCGCACTGACGTTCACCGTGAACGGCTGCCCGGAGTAAACCCAGCCTGCCACGGGGCAGGTCTGTCCGGTGGGGCAGACGGTCATCGGTGCGGTCACATAGGTGTTGAAGTGGTGCGGCACGAAAGGTCCGACGTTGCCCGCGCCATTGCAGACCGTGCCGCCTGTGCCGGTGTTGCCGTTGGCGCTGAGACCGGAAAGCAGGTAGCTGCCGCTGCTCAGCGTGGTGGTCAGATCGCCGTTGCCCACTTCACTCCAGTTGAGCGTGCTGGCGGTCACGGCACCGTTGGCGAAAGCGGGCAGTGTGCCTGTATTGAATGTGCCGTTGGAGGATGACACGCCGCTGGGCTGACATTTGCTGAAGGTGATCGACACGCTCTCCGGCACATTCGCCGGGACGGCCAGATGCAGATTCTCCTTGCCAAAGTTCGGCGTCGCGGTCGGAGTGGCCAGGCCGTTGTAGGCAGTCACCGTGGCGGCGAAATCATTGCCGGCCTTGATCGGCCCGCCCGTCACACCCGAGATGCCGAAGTGATGCGGTGCGACCACGAACTGTCCGCTCGCGCCGACCTGCGCGGTGGCGGCGCTGTTGCGCATCCACAGCTCCACCTTGCCCACGTCCGCATAGTTGAAGGCGTACGGCCCGGCGGAAGGGCTTCCGCCGGGAAAGCTGACGGCCAGCGAGGCGGACCAGGCGGAGGGAGTGGCCCCGTTCGCTTGGCACAGAGGAAGGGTCACGCCGCTGAACGCCGCCTGTACGCCGGCATTCGCCACCGGGTTGTGGCAGGACAAGGCGAACGCCATATCGCGTGTTCGTACCTGGGTCGGGTGCAGACGAGTGGGGACGCCTGCCGCGTTCAATGTCGTGATGTAGACGTTCGCAACATCAATGCCGGCCACTTGCGGCGACCAGCCGAGCACGGCGCAAGTCTGCCCCGGCGCGCCGAAGGCGATGTTATGCACGCAGGCGCTGTCAGTGAACGTATAGTTCGGAACGGTGTAGGTGATGGTGTTGGAAAGCTCGGCAATAGGGGTGTTCGCCAGCAGGTCGATTCCACCGGGATCGTCCACGAAGATCGTCACGGTGTCAGCCGTCTGGTAGGTGAAGTAAAGCGTCGCCGCGCTTTCACCGGCAGCAAAGATATAGGTCGCCTGCCCGCTGTTGGCTGCACCCGGTATCAGTGTGCCCGCGCCTGTACCGATGCCCCAGTTCCCCAGTCCGGTGTTAGTGGAAAGATTGATCGTATAGCCGCTCAGGGCGGCATGTGCGGTCGTATGCGGGGAGATCGTCACAGGTGTTGCGGCCAAGGCCACTGCCGTGACCGGGGCATCGATACTGACATGATCCAGCAACGAGGGGCAGGCGCGTGCCGAGCCGTACCAGTTCTTTCCTGAATCTTCGTTGGCATAGCCGTCGGCAATCTCGGCTGGAGTCAGTGCAACGTTGAATATCTTTACTTCGTCGATCATCCCATCGAAGCGACGCGTTCCGCCGCCGTAGCCTTGGTCGTCACCGATCTGCAGCGGCAAGGTGTTGGTCGGCAATGTCCCGCTCAGAGCCGCCGAGCTGTTCGCGACGCCATTGATATAGAGGGTCTGCAAGCCGTTCGTGTATACCAGCGCGACATGCGTCCAGGCGTTGATCGGCACTGATGCTGCAGAAGTCAAACTGCTGGTGCCCCACTGCCAGTAGACCTTGCCGGAAGCGTCGATGTGCGCTTTGTAGTTCGTTCCCTTGGAGATGAAGCTCATTAGCGCATCCTTGCCGGGTGTGCCGCCCCAGCGCGCGGGCTTCAGCCAGGCAGTGACTGTCAGCGTGTTCGTCAGATCGAGTCGGTCGCTATCGGCGATCTGAACATAGTTCGCTGCCAGGTTGGCCCCGTTGCAGAGTTTGGCCGTTGCCGTTGTTGCGCCCAGTTGGGCGGTGCCATGCAGGGCATTCGTGCTGCTATCCACCACCTCGTTCGATGTGCCGTTCCAACTGCTTTCGTCCATGTGGTAATCCGCAGCTAAAGAGGGGGGGAGCGTATAGTCGACAGTGATGGGCATGGCATCGACCGCCACGGTCTGAAAGGAATCATAGGGTCCGCGCTGGGCGGCGAAGGCCGCGCCGAAGGTGGCGGCGTTGATGTCGGACGGCGTCCAGGTGTTGCCCCACAGGTTGGCCGCATCACCGAAGGTCAGCTGCGTCGGTGCAGGCAGCAATGAGCCGCCGCCGTTCGGGATGTTGTTCCCCGTCGCGAGGTTGGTCGGCTGGATGACATCGGTCTTCACCAGTTGCATGGCGTTGACGGTGAACGTGCGTGAGGCATTCAGCCACGGACCGACGGAGATGCCGGTGATGGTGGCATCAGCGGGAATGGCGAAGTTGTAGCCTGTGCATTTCAGGTAATTGGTGATCTGGCTGTTGGTAGCCGTTGCGGTCGCGTAGACATTGTTTTGTGACCCGACATTGGTCAGTCCTCCCCATGCTCGTGTGCCGATACCGGTGTCGTTCACGCACAGGGTGGGGTTGGAGGTGGCAGAGCCACCGCCACCGCCGCCCGGGGTGTATGTGATCTTCACCAGGCCCGGCGCGCCCGCGCCGCCTGTCGTGTCCCTTTCCGCCGCGCCACCGCCACCCCCGCCGTTACCCGACGCTGGGGCAAAACCGTTCTGACTATCGGCGCAACCGCCGTTGCCACCCACGCCACCGCCGGTCGGAGGGGCGGCAGCGGTACAGGTGTACCAGGCGCTGGCACCGCTGGTGCCGTTCGCAGCCGTGCCTGCCGATGAGCCGCCGGGGCCGCCACGACCGGTACTGCTGTCGCGGCCGGCACCTCCGTTGCCGCCGGAGAACTTTATGCCCCCCACGCCCGCCGTCGCAGATCCACCAGTGCCCGCGAGACCGCCTTCATCGCTAACGGGTGCCGAACCGCCCGTGCCGCCTTTGGCGAGGATGGTCGAAGTATTGATGAACCAGGAGTCGCCGCCGGTGCCACCCGTTCCATTCGTTGCGCCCGCAGTGCCGGCAGCGCCGACCGTCACGGTGTAAGTCGTGCCGGGTACGACCGTGATCGACGTGGTTCTGGAATAGGCACCGCCGCCGCCGCCGCCGCCACCGTCCGAGCTATCGCCCTCGCCGCCCCCGCCCCCGCCCCCGCCGCCCCAGGCTTCCACGTCCACGCTGGTGACGCCGGCCGGTGCGGTCCATGTGCCGGTTGCAGTGTAGGTGTCGGTCACCGCCTGACTGTGCGCGGCAATGGCCAGCAGCATCGCACCGAACAGCAGGCGGAATGCGGCCTGTCTGGAAAGCTGGGCAAAAGGATGATGGATCGCCTTCAGTGCTTGGGTCTGTGCGGTTTGTGGTGCTTGGTGCTTGGACATTTTTACTCCCGCTTCATATGCAGTGTGTTCGTATCAATCGCCGACCGGGCTGGCGTGCCGGGCTTTGTGACCCAGTCTATTCGATTTTGTTCAATACGATCCGGCGGAACCAGCCCCCGCCCAGCGCCGGCTCGTCGCTGTCAATGGTGAGCTGCGGCGCAGCGCGCAAGACGTCCTCGAACACCACATCCATGCGCGTCGCCAGGCGGCGTGAAATGCCGTTCAGCAACCTGCGCAGGGGCGCGCGCTGGCCCGGCTGCAGGAACTTGTCGAACAGCAGTATCTTGCCGCCCGGCTTCAATACCCGCGCCGCTTCGCGCAAGGCACGTTGCGGTTCCGGCACCACCGCCACGATCAGGTGCAGCACCACGACATCGAAGCGTGCATCGTCGAACGGCAATGCCATGCTGTCGCCGAGCACGAAATCCACATCCAGATGGTCGCCGCGCGGCCGGGCGCGCGCCAGCATGCCGGGGTTGAAATCCAGCGCCGTGTAGCGGTGCATGGCCGGCAGATGCGGCAGGTCGAGTCCCGTTCCCGCGCCGCTGATCAGTACTTGCTGCGCCGATCCGGCGGGGAGTGCGGCCAGCGAACGCTTGCGCGCGGCGCGCATCGGCGCTTCGATGACGAGATCGTACAGCGGGGCGATCAGCGTGTAGCTGGTTCGCAGGATCGGGTTCTGGCGGTAGGGCTGCAGCGGGGTGGTCATTCTGGTTCCCCCGTAAGGTTCGCGCGCACCGCTTCAGGGTGCGCGCGAGGGTGTCAGGCGGTGGCTGAGGTGGTGTTGCTGCGCAGGTTGTTCAGCTCCTGGTTCCTAAGGTATTGCGCCTGGGCCAGCGCGGCCTGGGCACTCTGGCTGCCTTCGCTGGCCTTCGGAACGGAATCGCCCTGCCCGAACTGCGCGACAGTGTCGATCGCGGAATTACCGGTCGAGGCTTGGCTGGAATCGAAGGAACCCTGCGCCTGCGTGATCGCGTCCTGCGCGTTCAGGATGGCATCGCGCGCAGCCTGCTCGGTGTCGGTGCTGGTGCTCTGCGGCACGGATTGCTGGAAGCGGCTGAGCAGGCCGGACGCGTTGTAGGTGAGCGCAGAAGTGGAGGAAGTCTGGTCGTTGCTGGTCAGCGTGGCGACCACGTTGTTCTGCGCGTTGGCAGACTGGTCCTGCGTGTTCTGCGGCGGCTGCGACGGGGTGGACGACGTGCCCGTCGGTTGTTGCTGCGCGTAGTTGTTCAGGCTGGAAACGGAGAGGCCGGGTATGGTTGGCATGATGGGCTCCTGGTAAGCGGTGCGTTGACACTTGGCTGCATTCTACGCCGGGCGGCGGCCAGCGCCAACCGCCTGTTTTCCCATGGTAGGGGTGGGGCTTAAGCCAGATGGCGGATGCCGGTCACCTTGGCACGCCCGACCGCTTCGGCCAGCACTTCCACCGCCTGCGTGCGGGCGAAACTCTTGCGCCAGGCCAGCGCGATGCGGCGCGACGGCGCGGGTTGTGTGAAGGGCACCACGCTGAGCAGCTTGCTGCGGTAGCGTGCGCTGTTGGCCGAGGCGGGCAGCACGGTGATGCCCAAGCCGGAAGCGACCATGTTGCGTATGGTTTCCAGCGAGGTGCCGTGCTGTGTGTCGGCATTCTTTCGGCTGCCGGGGCAAGCCTCATCCACTTGGTTACTGTAGCAGTGGCCGGAATCAAGCAGCAGCACTTTCTCCTGTGCCAGCTCGGTCGGCTTGATGCTGCGCCGTCCTGCCCAGCGGTGGTCGCTGTTCACCACGACCTCGAACGATTCGTCATAGAGCGGGCGAGTGAGGATGCCGGCATCGCCGAACGGCAGCGCGATGAGGATGACGTCCAGCTTGCCGTTGCGCAGCAAGGCATCGAGATTGGCGGTGATGTTCTCTTCCACCTCCAGCGCCATCTGCGGTGCGAGTTTCCTCAACTCAGGGATCAGGTCTGGCAGCAGGTAGGGGCTGACGCTGTGGATGATGCCCAGCCGCAGCGGTGTGCTGAGCTGGTTCTTGCCTTGCGCGGCGATCTCGCGGATGCGTTCCGCTTCTTCCAGCACGCGCTGGGCCTGCTCCACGATGGATGCGCCCACGGGGGTGACGGTGACCTCGTTCTTGCCGCGCTCGAAGATCTTCAGCCCCAGTTCGTCTTCCAGTTTCTGTATCGCCAGCGACAGCGCGGGCTGGCTGATGAAGGCCTTCTCCGCGGCACGGCGAAAGTTGCGTTCCTGGGCGACTGCGACGATGAAGCGCAGTTCGTTGAGGGTCATGCTGCTCTCCTGTTGCGCCGAAATGACGGGCGTGTGATTTGCATAGTAAATCAACTGACTTTGAACAATCAATTGGCTTGATGGCTCGAATGCGCCTACATTGCACCCGTGGCCAGGAAGCCACCCGACAACCCAACTAGGAGAACATCATGCAAAGACCGGACATCAAGACCCATGCCAACCTCGAGGCCGCACTGGCGGGCGAATCGATGGCGCACACCAAGTACCGCTATTTCGCCGCCATCGCGCGCGCCGAGGGCAACGAGGAAGTGGCGCGCGTGTTCGAAGAGACCGCCGCCCAGGAGGTGCAGCATGCACTGGGGCACCTCGACCTGCTGTACCCGAAGTCGACGATGACTACGGAAAAGTGCCTGCAGATGGCTATCGAAGGCGAGACCTACGAATACACCGAGATGTATCCGGGCTTCCTCAAGACCGCGCAGCAGGAAGGGCACGATGCGGCCGCGAGCGAGATCAAGGAACAGATCGCTGAATCGAAGGAGCACGCCGAGATGTTCAAGGCCACGCTGGAAAAGGCGGCCAAGCGCTTCGCCGCTCTGGCCAGGGTGGAAGAACGTCACGCCAACCAGTACCGCGCCGCATTGGCGAAGGTCACGGCTTAATCAGAAACGAAGACAAGGAGAACATCATGAAAGTATGGCAATGCGTAGTGTGCGGTTTCATTTACGACGAGACCAAGGGGCTGCCGGAAGAAGGCATCAAGCCCGGTACCAAATGGGCGGACATCCCCGAGAACTGGGCGTGTCCGGATTGTGGAGTAGCCAAAGCAGACTTCGAGATGATCGAGGTTTAGCAAAGACGCAGTTTCAATCCCCTCTCCTTCAGGGAGAGGGCCAAGGTTAGGGAGAAGAGCATGAAACAGATCGTCGTACTTGGCAGCGGTCTGGCGGGTTACTCCGTCATCCGCGAACTGCGCAAACTGGATCGAGACATCCCGGTCACGCTGGTCACGCGCGACAGCGGCGATTACTACTCCAAGCCCATGCTCTCCAATGCCTTTGCACAAGGCAAGGACGCTGCCGGGCTGGTGCTGACGCCCGCATCTGAAATGGCTGCGCAACTCGGCATCACGCTGCTGGCGAAGACCGAAGTGCAGGCCATCGACCGCGCGAACAAAAAGCTGGTTAGCACTGCGGGAGAACTTGCGTACGACAGGCTGGTGATCGCGCAGGGGGCCGACCCTATCCGCATCCCGGTGCAGGGCGATGCGGCCGATGCGGTGATGTCGGTCAACGACATCGCGGACTACGCGCAGTTGCGCAAGTCTGTGCAGGGGGTGGCACACATCACCATCATGGGCGGCGGACTCATCGGCTGTGAATTCGCCAACGACTGGGCCACTGCCGGTTACAAGGTCAGTGTCATCGACCCTGGTCCGTATCCGCTCGCCAGCCTGATGCCGGAACAGGCGGGCAGGCAGTTGCTCGCGCCGCTGGCGGAGATCGGTGTGGACTGGCATTTCGGCACTTCGGTCAGTCGCGTGGATCGTCACGAGAATGGCTATACCCTGACGCTGGCGGATGGCACGCAACTTCAAACCGGTCTGGTGTTGTCCGCTGTTGGGTTGCGTCCGCGCATCGCCCTGGCGCAGGCGGCAGGTCTGGCAGTGAATCGCGGCATCAAGGTGGATGCCAGCCTGCGCAGCAGCGATGCGGCCATCTTCGCACTGGGTGACTGCGCCGAGATCGAAGGCAAGGTGCAACCTTTCGTGCTGCCAATCATGCATGCGGCACGCGCACTGGCGAAGACGCTGGCAGGCGAAGAGACTCCGGTGGTGTTCCCCGCCATGCCGGTGGTGGTCAAGACACCCGCGCATCCGGTGGCGGTGTTGCCGGTGGCGCGCGACGCGGTCGGCAACTGGCAACTGCGCGCCAACAGCGACGGCGTGAAGATGGCTTTCCTCGATGCGGACGCGCGCATGAGCGGCTTCGTGCTCACCGGCCGCTACGCCGCCGAACGCAACGAGATGAGCAAGCTGCTCGGGCAGCCGTTGCCGGCGGGTACATCGCATGAGGCAAAGGTGTAACATCATCGGTGCAGGGACATGACGCACCATCCATCAACCAACGTGTGAAGGAGAACCATCATGAGCAAGAGCAAACCCGTCGCCATCAACATCGGCATCAACGACAAGGACCGCAAGAGGATCGCCGACGGCCTCAGCCGTATGCTGGCCGACACCTATACGCTGTATCTCAAGACCCACAACTTCCACTGGAACGTGACCGGTCCCATGTTCCAGACGCTGCATCTGATGTTCATGACGCAATACACCGAGACCTGGAATGCCGTCGACCTGGTGGCCGAACGTATCCGCACGCTGGGCTATCCCGCACCGGGCAGCTACAAGCAGTTCGCCGCACTCACCAGCATCAAGGAGAGCGACGGCGTTCCCAGCGCGAAAGAGATGATCCGCCAGTTGGTGGAAGGTCAGGAGACCGTCGCGCGCACCGCACGAGAAGTGTTGCCCATCGCCGAGAAGGCGGGCGACCAGCCCACGGTAGATCTTCTGTCAGCACGCATGGAAGTGCATGAAAAAAACGCGTGGATGTTACGCAGCCTGCTGGAGGATTAGCCGTAAGAAAGAGTGTCGCTGCACTCATGCATTTTTTCGGTGGAGACTCATGCGACAGTCTCATCGTCGCGTGATGTCGGAACCAAAAGAACGCCTGGATGCTCCGTAGCTTGCTCGAGGAGTAAGTGAACGATCGCCCACGGAAATTCTGGCGTTCTTCCGGTGAAGGCTAATATGGCGCTTGCGCCATGTTACGCCGTAGCCCAAATATTGCGTGGATGTTGCGTAGCTTGTAAGAAAGGTGGGCGCAATTGGCAACAGCCATTGCACCGGATGAATGGTCCTGCCTGTCACCGCAGCAGATAATCCCCCGCCACGCCCACGAACACCGCGGCCCCGAACCAGTTGTTGTGCAGGAAGGCCTTGAAGCAATCCTCGCGCTGGCGATCCCTGATCAGCGTGTAGTGGTGCACCGCGATGCCTGCAGCGACCAGCAGCCCGATGAAATAGAGCCAGCCCAGACCGGCCATCACACCCGCCAGCGCCAGCAGGATCAGTGTGATGACGTAGCACGTCATCACCGCCGCCACATCGAAACTTCCGAACAACAATGCCGAGGAATGGATGCCGAGATGGATGTCGTCATCACGATCGACCATCGCGTACTCGGTATCGTAGGCGATGGCCCAGAACACGTTGGCGAGCAGCAGCACCCAAGCCGCCGGCGGCACATGGCCGATCTGTGCGGCGAAGGCCATGGGGATGCCGAAGCCGAAGGCGATGCCGAGGTAGGCTTGCGGGATGGCGAAGAAGCGTTTTGTGAACGGGTAGCTGGCGGCGAGGAAGACAGCGGGGAAGGCCAGAAGCCAGGTGAGCGGGTTGAGTGGCAGGATGAGCGCGAAGGCGAGCAGCGCCAGTATCACCGCCAGCCACACCGTCTCGCGTTCGCTCACCTTGCCGCTGGTGAGCGGGCGATGCTGGGTGCGTTCCACATGCAGGTCGATGTGACGGTCGGCATAGTCGTTGATGGCACATCCGGCGGAACGCATCAGCACCGTGCCCAGCGTAAAGATGAAGATGATGAGCAATGAGGGACTGCCCGCACCGGCGATCCACACCGCCCACAAGGTCGGCCACAACAACAGCAGGATGCCGATGGGGCGGTTCAGGCGGGTGAGCTGGATGTAGAGCGAGAGGCGTTGTTTGAGGTCCATGCCGGGATTTTACCCGAGCGACTCAGCGCTTGAGCTTCAATATCTCGGGCAGAAAGACTTCGGTCACCAGCAGCGGGGCGCCGTGCAGGGTGAACAGCGAGCGGCGCGCCCAGAGTCTTTCCGGGCGGGCGGCGATGGCACAGACGGCACTTTGATACAGCGGGTGGTGTGGGCGCAGGGCGGCGAAGTGCAGCGGGTGGCGCACGACCAGCGGATGGGTGAATAACAGGCTGCCGAGCGAGCGGTTGCCCAATCCCTTCATGGCCTGCCAGGCGCCGCGCAGGTCGTCGGCATGGCAGGCGCTGTGCGCGAACACCACTGGCTGACCGTCGGCATGCAGGAACACCTCGCGCGAATACGCGAGTCGATGCGGTGCGATACCCAGCACGGCTGCTTCGTCGCAGGCGATGCGCGCGAGGCCGCTGCGCACCGGGCGCACCGCGAACTGAGCGCAACGCTGCTGGATGCGCGCAGTGAGCGAGCCGTGGTCGTTCAGCCACGGGCGCATGGCTGCGCTGCAACCCAGCGCGGAGCCGTTCCAGTAGGGATCAGACTTGCAGGAAGTCATGCTTGTTCGCCATCCATCTTTGTAAATGCGTGCGCACCGCGTCCGGGTGGTCGCGCAGCAGTTCTTCAGCGATCTCTCGCGCCATATCCAGCAGCTCTTCGTCTTCACTGATGTCGGCGAAGCGCAGCATCGCCACGCCGCTCTGGCGCGCGCCCAGCAGTTCGCCGGGGCCGCGCAATTGTAAGTCCTGCTGCGCGATGATGAAGCCGTCCGTGTTCTCGTAGATGACGCGCAGGCGTTCGCGCGC
The DNA here is from genome assembly GCF_054601595.1 of Sideroxyarcus sp. TK5. Taxonomy (NCBI): domain Bacteria; kingdom Pseudomonadati; phylum Pseudomonadota; class Betaproteobacteria; order Nitrosomonadales; family Gallionellaceae; genus Sideroxyarcus; species Sideroxyarcus sp. TK5. Next base: position 283,732 of record NZ_BAAHSJ010000001.1, read on the forward strand.
GAGCTCCGACAGCGGCTGCTGGAACAGCAGCACGCACATGCTCTCCGCCGCGCCGCGTCCCACGCGGCCGCGCAACTGGTGCAGTTGCGCCAGCCCCATGCGCTCGGCGTGGTCGATCACCATCAGGCTGGCATTGGGCACGTCCACGCCGACCTCGATCACCGTGGTGGCGACCAGCAGTTGCAGTTCGCCTGATTTGAAGGCGGCCATGGTGGCGGCTTTCTCCTCGCTGTTCAACTTGCCGTGGGCGAGTCCGATGCGCAGCTCGGGGAATGTCTCGGTCAGTGTGGCGTGCGTTTCCAAAGCGGTCTGTAATTGCAGCGCTTCCGATTCGTCGATGAGCGGACACACCCAGTACGCCTGTCGTCCCGCAAGGCAGGCGGTACGCACGCGCTCGAACACTTCCTCGCGTCGCGCGTCGCTCACCAGTTTGGTGACGATGGGTGTGCGCCCCGGTGGCAGTTCGTCGATCACCGACACGTCGAGGTCGGCGTAATAGCTCATGGCCAGTGTGCGCGGGATGGGCGTCGCGCTCATCATCAACTGGTGCGGTTCCTTGCCCTTGTTGCGCAACGCCAGCCGTTGCTGCACGCCGAACTTGTGCTGCTCGTCGATGATGGCGAGTCCGAGTTTGTGGAACTCGACATCCTTCTGGAACAGCGCGTGCGTGCCGATGGCGAGCAGGGTATCGCCCGATGAGATGCGCGCGGCGGCCTCGGTCTTGGCCTTCTTCTTCAGGCTGCCGGACAGCCACACCGGTGCAATGCCTAGCGGCGTCAGCCATTCGTGCAGCTTCAGATAATGCTGCTCGGCCAATATCTCGGTCGGCGCCATGAACGCGACCTGATAGCCGTTCTCTATCGCCTGCAGGGCGGCCAGTGCGGCGACGATGGTCTTGCCACTGCCCACGTCACCCAGCAACAGGCGCTGCATCGGGTGTGATTGCGACAGGTCGTGCGCGATCTCGCGCCACACTTTCTGTTGCGCGCCGGTGAGCCGGAACGGCAGCTTGTCGAGCAGGGCATGCGTGAGCTTGTCGTGTGCGGGCAGGGCGGGGGCGGCGCGTTTGCAGCGTTCGCGGTGATGTACGCGCATCGACAGTTGCTGCGCCAGCAACTCGTCGAACTTGATGCGTCGCCATGCGCGGTGGCTGCGCTTCTCCAGCGTGGCGGCGGAGATGTCTGGCGTGGGGTTATGCAGCAGGCGCAGGATGTCGGCGAAGTCGGCGAGTGCCAGGCGCTCGATCAATGCAGCGGGCAGCGTGTCGCTGAGCGGGATGCTTTCCAGTGCGTTGGCGATCAGCTTGCGCAATACGGTCTGCGACAGCCCCGCGGTGGTCGGGTACACCGGCGACAGGCTCTGCGGCAGCGGCGTGTCTTCGTCCACGGCCTTGCATTTCGGGTGCACCATCTCCAGCCCGAAGAATCCGCCGCGCACCTCGCCGATGGCGCGGATGGTCTTGCCGACCGCGAGTTGTTTCTGCTGGCTGGGGTAGAAATTCAGGAAGCGCAGCGTGAGTTCGTCGCTGCCCTGCCGGATACGGCACACCAGCGTGCGGCGCGGGCGGAACATCACTTCGCAATGGGTGACCTCGCCCTGCACCTGCACCGTCTCCCCCGGTAGCGCTTCGCCGATGGGCGTGATATGCGTCTCGTCCTCGTAGCGCAGCGGCAGATGCAGCAGCAGGTCGGTACGGTGATGGATGCCGAGCTTGGCCAGTTTGGCCAGCGTGGCCGGCGCGATTTTCAGCGGCTGGCTCAATCCTGCAGTACGAGCACCCCGTCCGCTTCCACCAGCGCGCCTCGCGGCAGGGTGGCGACGCCGACGGCAGCGCGTGCCGGGTAGGGCTGGCGGAAGTAGCTCGCCATGATCTCGTTGACCTTGGCGAAGTGGATCAGGTCAGTGAGGAAGATATTGAGCTTGACCACGTCGTCCAGGCTGCCGCCGGCGGCATTGGCGACCGCACGCAGGTTCTGGAACACACGGTGGATCTGCTCTTCGATGCCGTCCACCATCTGCATGCTTATCGGGTCTAACCCGATCTGGCCCGACAGATAAACGGTGTCGTTGACGCGCACCGCTTGCGAGTAGGTGCCGATGGCGGCAGGTGCGTCGGGCGTTTGTATGATGGTCTTTTGTGCCATGACATGTTCCTCCTTAAAAAGGACGCGATTCTAACTGACCAGACGCGAGATGCGTTCATCCGCCAAGCGCAGGCGTTCGGCCAGCACGTAAAGGAAGGCCTGATTGAAATGCCCCTGGCAACTGTCGGAAAGTTGCGCGATCTGTTGCGGGTCGAGCTTCATCACCGAGATCTCGGTGTTGGCGGTGACCGTAGCCGAGCGCGGCAGCTGTTTGCCGCGGATGTAGGCCATCTCGCCGCAGCAGTCGCCACCGCGCAGGGCGATCAGCAGGCGCGAGCCGCGCGTGACGCTGACACTGCCGTCGATGATGAAATAGATGGCGTCGCTCATCTCGTTCTCGCGCATCAGCACTGTCTTCTCCGGCTGCTTGTGCCACTCGGCGATGCGCAGCACCTCCCACAGTTCCAGATCGCTGAAGTCACTGAAGAACTTCATCTTGCGCAGGATCTTGAACTTTTCGTTCTCGGCCACCTCGAGGTCGCTTTTCTCGAAATGGCCGAGTGCAGCCAACTCGTCGCCGAACTCGCGCCAGCTGGCATAGCGGTCCTCAGGCTTCTTCTGCAGCGCGCGCATCACGATGCGTTCCAGCTGCGGCGGCAGGTCCTTGCGCAGGGAGGTCGGCATTGGCGGCATCTCGTTCATGATCTGCTGGTACAGGTGCGCCAGATTCTTCGGGCTGTAGGGAGAATGACCGGTGAGCAGTCGGTACATCACCACGCCCAGCGAATAGATATCGGTCAGGTGCGACAGCGATTCGCCGCGCACCTGTTCCGGCGACATGTAGTTGGGCGAGCCGACGTTGCTCTGTGTCTGTTCGATGTCCATGCGCACTGCCGCGCCGAGGTCGGAGATCTTGACGTGCCCGTCCGCGGTCAGCAGCAGGTTGGCCGGCTTGATGTCGCGGTGGATGACGCCGTTGTATTGCGCATAGTTGAGCGCGCGGCAGCATTCGTACATGCGCTCCACGACCGCATCCAGCGGCAGCAGGTTGTCGGAGCGGATATGCTGTTCCAGCGTGCCGCCGGGTACGAACTCCATCGCGATATAACTGATGTCGTCGGCGATCACCGCCTCATAGATATCGACGATGTGCGGGTGGTTCAGCGTGCCGGCCAGTGCGGCCTCGTTCTGCAGATGCTTGCGGTTCTGGCGTCCGTTGCGCGTGTCTTCGAGGAAGGATTGTTTGATGACCTTGATCGCGACTTCGCGCTTGTTGAACGGGTCGAACCCGAGGAACACATCGCTGGTCGCGCCGTGGCCGATCATGCGCAGGATGCGGTAGTTGCCAAGGAAGGCGGGCGGCTGGGTGGTCTGCGGGGATGTGGTGGCTGCGTCCATGCGCGGCAATTTACACCAAGAGGGGAAGCGCGAACAGCCTGCCAGCTTGTCCAGGTTGGCGCTTTAGCCGATAATTCCACGGCACCGAATGCCGGTCATGCCGCATTCGGTTTTTTCCAAGCATGGGACCATCCATTGAACATCGATTTCCAGAGAGCCGTCGACCGGCTGGCCGGAGTACCCATTTGCGCAGCCCTGTCGCTCTATGAGCGGCTGAAGTCGGCGTTCGTCGCACCTGCCACGGTATCCCAGCCCAAGCGCATCCTCATCGTGCTGCTGTCCGAGATGGGCAGCCTGGTGCTGGCGCAGCCCATGTTCGCCGAACTCAAGCGCCGCTATCCGGATGCCGAGTTGTATATGCTGATGTTCCGCAAGAACCGTGAGGTGCTCGACCTGCAGGGCGTGATGCCGAAGGAGAACGTCATCACCCTCAACGACAAGGCGCTGGGCGAATTCGCCGGCGACAGCCTGCAAGCCATCCGCAGGATGCGTGCGCTGGATCTCGACGTGGTGATCGACTGCGAGCTGTTCACGCGCATCAGCAGCATCTTCTCCTACCTGTCCGGCGCCAGGGTGCGCGTGGGGTTCGAACCGCACACCCAGGAAGGCCTGTACCGCGGTTCCTTCATGAACCGCAAGGTGATGTACAACCCCTATCAGCATCTGTCGCAGCAGTTCCTGACCATGGTCGAGGCCATAGAGTCGAAGGGCCGTCCTATCGCCAAGCGCGTGCCGGAAGCGGTCGGCGCACCGCCGCTGCTGAAGTTCGAGGACGGCGAAGTGGCGCGCGAGATCGCGCAACTGGAGCGGGATTTCCCCGTGCTGGGCGGCCGGAAGCTGGTGCTGGTCTATCCCGACGGCGGCATCCTGCCCATCCGTGCCTGGCCGCCTGAGTATTACGAGCAACTTTGCGATGCTTTGCTGGGCGATGGTTATGTGGTCGGCCTGATCGGTCTGCCCGATGCCAAGCCGCTGGCCAAGCGCATCGTCGCGCATTGCAAACACGAGCATTGCATAGACCTCACCGGCTACACGCGCAACGTGCGCCATCTGCTGGCAGTGTTCCAGCGCGCAGTGCTGCTGGTGACCAACGACGGCGGTCCCGGCCAGTTCGCCGCGCTCACTTCGCTGCCGACGCTGGTGTTCTTCGGCCCCGAGACGCCCGCGCTGTACAGCCCGCTGGCGCCCAACATCCATTGCTTGTTCACCGGCCTGTCTTGCTCGCCCTGCCTGACGGCGTATAACCACCGCAACTCCCCGTGTGACGGGGACAACCAGTGTCTGAAACGCATCACCCCTGCTCAAGTATTGGCGCGCGCTCGCGAACTGCTGCAGGAGCAACCGGTCGCATGACGCCGTTCAAGCTCCGCATGCGCACCGCTTCGCTGCTGCGGCGCATCTTCTCCCTGCGCTTCCTCAAGTTCGGCACCGTCGGCGTGTCCGGTATCGTGGTCAACCAGGGGGCGCTGTATGTCATGCAAGAGCATGTCTTCCATGTGCAGAGCGTGGCGGGGCAGGTCGACTGGGTGCTGCTCAATGTCTCGCTATCCGTGGCGATCTTCCTGGCGACACTGAACAATTTCTTCTGGAACAGGCTGTGGACCTGGCGTGATCGCGTGCAACATCAGCACCGCCCGTGGATCGTGCAGTTCGGCCAATACACGCTGGCCTGCGGCGTGAGCATCGCCCTGCAGTTCATGTTCACCAACCTGCTGGCACCGCACGTCTATTACCTGATCGCCAACTTCATCGCCATCGGTGTCACCAGCGTGATCAACTTCCTGCTCAACGACATCTGGACATTCGGCCGCTTAAAGCTCAAGGCTGCGGCTGCACGACAACGCCACGACTGACATGTTGCGCGACCCGATGAGACATCTTGCCGAATCGCGTCCGCTGCAATACCTGGCGGCTGTGGCACTGGCCGTATTCGTCTACTTCTACGCGCTTGATGGTCTGCACATTCCGCGCAACGGCGACGAGAACGTGTATGCACATATCACGCATTTGACCGCGCAAAGCGGCGACTGGCTGCCATTGCAGTCGAATCTGGACAACATGCGCAACACCAAACCGCCGCTGCTGTTCTGGCAGGGCATCCTCTCTACTGAATGGGCGACGGAATGGGACCGCTGGCATCTCCGCTATCCCAGCGTGCTCTACACATTGCTCACCGCCTGGCTGGTGTTCCTGCTCGGGCGCAAGCTGGGCGGCGAGTGCGTGGTGGGCGCGACGGCGGCGCTGGCCTTCCTCGCCTTCTTCAGCACCTACCGCTTCGGTCGCCCCTATCTGGTCAATCCGGCCGAGACGTTCTGGCTGTTCCTGCCGTTCTTCACTCTGCTGTACTGGCGCGAGCGCGCTTTCGATTCGCGCATCGCCGTGCCGCTGTTGCTCGGTGTCTTTACCGGCATCGGCCTGCTGTATAAATCGTTCGCGCTGCTCGCGCCGGTCGGCATCGCGCTGAGCTGGTGGTATCTGAGCCAGCGCAGCTATCGCCTGCGCCCCTTCCTGTTGCACGATGTGATGAAGCTGGTGATCGTCGGCGTGGTCGCGCTGGGGCTGTTCGCGCTGTGGTTCGCGCTCGATCCCGATCCGCAGGCGGTGTGGCAGGAGTTCGTGCTGGGCGAGAACGCCGGAAAGTTCGACCCGCACGGCGGCAGCTACTGGGCGAAACTGCTGTGGGGCGGCAGCAGCGTCTGGGTGCTGCTGCTCGGCTATCCGCTCAACGCCGGTCTGCTCGCCTTTCCGGTGATGGCATTGTTCGTCATCGCCTGGCAACGACGCTATCGCATGAGCGACGAAGAGCGCCTGTTGTGGATGTGGATGATAGCCCTGTTCGTGATCTTCGCCATCCCCAGCCAGCGTTCGGCGCGCTACCTGCTCGATGCCATGCCGGGCGTGGCTTTGCTGCTTGCGTTGAACTGGCAACGCATCCCGCGCGCCGCGTTCGTTGCCAGCCTGCTGGCCTCGGTCGCGGTGCTCGCCTTGTTCGGCTGGCTCGCGTACAACCTGGAAGCGCAGATGGGCGGTTTGTACGACAGGCTGTTCTGGGCAGTACTGATCTTCACTGCTGTGCTTGTCGCCCTGGCGATCTATGCGAAACGCTGGACGCGCGGCCTGACCTCAGTCGTGGCCTTGCTGACCTTGCTCGTGCTCGCCATGTTCCTGCGTCCCTTCGACGGCGCGGCGGGCCGTTACGATGCGGCCGCACAGAAGGCGACGCAGGACCACGATGTGTGGGTGCCATGCGATTTCCGCGCCAGTTGGGAAGACTATCGATTCCTGCTGCCCGCAGCGCGCATTCACGGTTACCATGCGCAGCCGCCGGTGCCGCTGGATGAACTGAAAGCGCACTACGCGCTATTCGCGGTGCAGTTGCCTTTGCAGGACAAGCCCTGTGATGAATGTGAAGTGATCGGTTCCCGTCTGGAGATACGCGGCCGGCATAACGATGCGGAGATCAAAGCCATGCTGGGCGGCGACGTGATGCAGCAACTGTTCGTGCGCGAATGGCTGCTGCGTGCCCCGGCGGGCAACGGAGAGGGAATGCAGAATGAGGAAGGGTGTCGTTGATGGGGAAATATAAGCGCCTCGCTCTGTTGGCGTTCGTGCTGGCGGCGTTCACACTGGCCTTGTCCAAGGCCGCGAGCTGGCAACTGGGTTTCGATTTCCGCCTGCCGGAGCCGGTGGTGCTGGATGCCGAACCTGCACCCGCGCCGGTGGCGAAGAAGCGTCGCGGGCGCCGTGCCGAACCGCCCGAGCCGCGCGTGGTGATGGGCAAGCTGGAAGCGCATCTGGTGTCCAGCCGCCAGCTAACCTCGACCCACGCCGCTTCGCTGGTGGAACTGAAGGACGGCCGTCTGCGCGCGTTCTGGTTCACCGGCAGCCGCGAAGGTGCGGCGGATGTCACCATCAACAGCGCCATCTACGACCCGACCGCGAACACCTGGTGGCGCGAGCATGAAGTGGCGGGGCGCAAGAGCACGCAGCTCGGTCTGCACCGCTACATCGCCAAGGTCGGCAATCCGGTGGCGGTACGCGCGGCCAACGGCGAGCTGTGGCTGTTCTATGTGACGGTGTCGCTGGGCGGCTGGGCCGGCAGCTCCATCACGCTGATGACCTCGAACGATGAAGGCGAGAGCTGGAGTGCGCCGCGCCGTCTGGTCACTTCGCCGTTCATCAACATCAGCACGCTGGTCAAGGGTGCGCCGTTCTTCTATGCCGACGGCACCATGGGCCTGCCGGTGTACCACGAGTTCATCAGCAAGTTCTCAGAGATCCTGCGCCTCGACCATTCTGGCAAGGTGATCGACAAGCAGCGTCTGGCAGCGGGCGGGCAAGGTACTTTGCAGCCGGTGGTGCTGGTGCGCAGCGAGAAAGATGCGCTGGTGCTCAACCGTTATTCCGGCAAGGACGCGGACAAGCGCGTGGTGGTGATGACGACCGACGACGGCGGACGCCATTGGGCGGCACCGCACAAGAATTCCATGCGCAACCCCGATGCCGCGCTGACCGCGCTGGCGCTGGAGGACGGCCGCTTGCTGGCGGTTTTGAACGACCAGCAGCACGGCCGCGAATCGTTGAGCCTGCAACTGTCGGAGGACGGCGGCGCAAGCTGGCATGAGCTGCACCGCCTGGAGGAGATGAACGTGCTGCGCGATATGGAGATGTCCGAGGGTGTCTGCCTGGATGTCACGGAGAAACTGCTGCGCAGCAGCGATCCTCTGTTGCTCAAGGCGGATGCGCAAACGCTGGCACCCTATGTCGAGTCGGCGCGTCCAAAGGTGGTGGGTGGCGGGAACTGCCATTTCGAGTTCTCCTATCCCTACATGATCCAGACGCATAACGGCGACATCCATCTCGCCTACACCTGGAACCGCACCTTCATCAAACATGTGCGTATCGATGCCCTCTGGTTGAAGAACCGGCTGGCTGCGAAAGGAGGCCAGTGATGCTGTTCACCGACTGGATGGGATTGAGCGGACTGGCGCTGGTGTGGCTGCTGTTGGTGTTGCGTCTGCCGTATGCGCAGCGTCTCGACGGCAAGCGCCGTGCATTGCTGGCGGGGCTGGGCTATGTGGCAGTGATGTTCCCGATCGCGGGCTGGTCGCTGGCGATCTGGCTGCGCGGCATGGTGGGTGATCTGAGCATCACCAGCATGCTGCTGTTGTCTTTTGCGGTGTACGCGCGACTGTTCAAGGTGACGCCGCCGTGGGATGCGCGCGAGCGCAGCGCGCTGCTTGGCTTCCTCGCCGTGCTGGCGTTGCTGCTGTATCCGTTCGCGCTGGGACTGGGATCGCTCGATCCGTACCGCTCCGGCTATGGCGGCGTCGGCCTGCTGTTGATGCTGGCTCTGCTTGCGCTGTGGCTGATGCGGCGCGGCTTCTACCTGTTGCCGCTGGTGTTCGCGCTGGCCGCGAGCGGCTGGAGTTTCAACCTGCTCGAATCGACCAACCTGTGGGATTACCTGATCGACGCGCCGCTGGCGATCTATGCCGTGTGGGTGACCATCAAGGTGAACCTGCAATATGTCTTGCGGAGGAAACGTGTCCAGCCTGACGCGCAATGATTACCGCACGCTGACGCTGGCCGCACTGGGCGGCGCGCTGGAGTTCTACGACTTCGTCATCTTCGTGTTCTTCGCGGCGGCCATCTCGCAACTGTTCTTCCCGCCCGACATGCCCGACTGGCTGCGCCAGGTGCAGACCTTCGGCATCTTCGCCGCCGGTTATCTGGCGCGCCCGCTGGGCGGCATCATCATGGCGCACTTCGGCGACCTGTTCGGCCGCAAGCGCATGTTCATGCTCAGCATCCTGCTGATGGCCGTGCCCACGCTGCTCATCGGTCTGCTGCCCACCTATGCCGCTTGGGGCATCGCCGCCCCCTTGCTGCTGCTGGCCTTGCGCGTGCTGCAGGGCGCGGCCATCGGCGGCGAGGTGCCGGGTGCCTGGGTGTTCGTGGCCGAACACGTGCCGCCACGGCATGTCGGATTCGCCTGCGGCACGCTCACCGCCGGCCTGACCGGCGGCATCCTGCTCGGTTCGCTGGTGGCGACGGCCGTCAACCATGCCTACGATCCCGCTGCGCTGCTGGCCGAAGGCTGGCGCGTGCCGTTCATCCTGGGCGGCGTGTTCGGCCTGTTCGCCGTGTGGCTGCGCCAGTATCTGCACGAGACGCCGGTGTTCAAGGAGATGCAGGCGCGCCAGCAACTGGCCGACGAGTTGCCGCTCAAGAAAGTGGTGCGCGCGCACCGCCCGGCTGTGGTGCTCACCATGCTCATGACCTGGCTGCTCTCCGCCGCCGTGGTGGTGATGATATTGATGACGCCGACCTTGATGCAGAAGCTGTTCGCCATCCCCGGCGCCACCGCGCTCACCGCCAACAGCTTCGCCACCTTGGCGCTGACCATAGGTTGCATCGTGTTCGGTGCACTGGCCGACCGCTACGGCGCGGGGCGCGTACTCGCCTACGGCTGCGTGGCATTGGGCGCGACCTCATGGTTGCTCTACCAGCAACTGGCGAGCGGCACGGAACACTTATATATGTTGTACGCCCTGAACGGTTTCTTCGTCGGCGTGATCGGCGTAGTGCCCAGCGCCGCCGTCATGCAGTTCCCGCCCGCCGTGCGCTTCTCCGGCCTGTCCTTCTCCTACAACGTGGCCTACGCCGTGTTCGGCGGCATGACGCCGGTGCTGGTCAGCCTGTTGCTGCCGGTGCTGGGCGCGCAGGTGCCGGCCTGGTATGTGGTGGCGCTGAGTGCGCTGGGGGTAGGCATCGGCCTGTACCTGATGCGGTGCCAAAAGGCCCATTTATGAGAGAATGCGCGCCCAAACTTAGAGAGCGCGTTACGCGCCGGTTCCGATAGGGGAGATCCTTGGATAGTCTGAAAGAGTTGCTTGCGCCGGATATGGCAGCAGTGGATGCGGTGATCCGCGCGCGCCTGCATTCCGAAGTGGTGCTGGTCAACCAGGTCGGCGAATACATCGTCAACAGCGGCGGCAAGCGCTTGCGCCCTGCGCTGGTGCTGATGTCGGCACAGGCATTCGGCTATCAGGGGTCGCAGCATCACAACCTCGCCGCCGTGGTGGAGTTCATCCATACCGCGACCTTGTTGCATGACGACGTGGTGGACGAGTCCGAGTTGCGCCGTGGCCGGGAGACCGCCAATGCACTGTTCGGCAACGCGGCCAGCGTGCTGGTGGGCGACTTCCTCTATTCGCGCGCGTTCCAGATGATGGTAGAGACCGGCGAGATGCGCGTGATGGAAGTGCTGGCCGATGCGACCAACGTCATCGCCGAGGGCGAGGTGCTGCAACTGCTCAATTGCCACGATGCCGATGTGGATGTGGCCAACTACATGCGCGTCATCCATTGCAAGACGGCCAAGCTGTTCGAGGCGGCGATGCGTCTGGGGGCCATCCTCGGCAAAGTCTCGGCGGAAGAGGAAGCCGCCGCCGCGAAATACGGCATGCATCTGGGCACGGCCTTCCAATTGATCGACGACGTGCTGGACTATTCCGCCGACGAGGCGCAGACCGGCAAACATCTGGGCGACGACCTGGCCGAGGGCAAACCGACGCTGCCGCTGATCCACGCCATGCAGCACGGCACACCGGAACAGGCCGCCTTGGTGCGGGCCGCCATCGAGGAAGGCGACGTGGCGCGTCTGCCGGAAGTGCAGGCCATCATCGAGGCGACCGGCGCGCTGGATTTCACGCGCCAGCAGGCGTTGCGGGAAGCCGAGGCGGGATGTGCGGCGATTTCTGCATTGGCGGATACTCAATTCAAACGCGCTCTGTTAGAATTGGCACACTTCGCGGCAACGCGACAGTTCTAAGCAGTTTCAGCAGCACTTCGGAGCGTGGCTCAGCCTGGTAGAGCACTGCGTTCGGGACGCAGGGGTCGGAGGTTCGAATCCTCTCGCTCCGACCAATTCAAGTTGGTCGGTCTTTCTCCAAAACCTATCATCATCCCCAAACAAGACAACGATCCCCGCACGACAGCCTATGTCCGTGCGGGCCTTGTCGCAAAACCTACAAGCTCGCCACTCCGTCTTGTTGCACACAGCGGGGTAGAGCGTACCCGCAAAATAACTTCCATATAAAACAGTAGATTGCATTTCCGGCACGGGCTGGCACACAGCTTGCACTTGATAGGTCGTACCCAACCAATCAAGGAGCCGAACATGATCACTCTCACCCCGACCGCCGCCACTGCCGTGGAGCGTTTCATCAAGGGCGCCGCCGAGCCGGTCGCCGGCCTGCGCATCGCCATCTCCGGCGGCGGCTGTTCCGGCTTCCAGTACGGCATGTCGCTGGAAGAAGCCAGGAACGAAGACGACGTGGTCGTCGAAGTCGGCACCGTCACCCTGCTGGTCGATCCCTTGTCCGCCCCCTTGCTGGAAGGCGTGACGGTGGACTACGTGGAAAGCCTGACCGGCAGCGGTTTCAAATTCGAGAACCCGAACGCCAGCTCGACCTGTGCGTGCGGCTCTTCCTTCAACGCTTAAGGAGCATCGCCATGTGGGACTACTCTGAAAAAGTCAAAGAACACTTCTTTCAACCGCGCAACGCCGGTGTGCTGGAAGGCGCCAACGGCGTGGGCGACGTCGGCTCGATCTCCTGCGGCGACGCGCTGCGCCTGATGCTCAAGGTTGAGCCGGAGACCGACATCATCCTCGACGCGCATTTCCAGACCTTCGGCTGCGGCTCGGCCATCGCGTCTTCTTCGGCGCTGACCGAGATGATCAAGGGCAAGACGCTGGACGAAGCATTGAAGGTGAGCAACCAGGACATCGCCGATTACCTCGACGGTTTGCCGCCGGAGAAGATGCACTGTTCGGTGATGGGGCGCGAAGCACTGCAAGCTGCGGTCGCCAACTATCGCGGCGAGGTGTGGAGCGACGACCACGAGGAAGGCGCGCTGATCTGCAAATGCTTCGCCATCGACGCGGTGATGATCGAAGACACCATCCGTGCCAACAACCTCTCTTCCGTGCAGGACGTGACCAACTACACAAAGGCGGGCGGCGGCTGCTCCTCCTGTCACGAAGGGATCGAAGAGATCCTGGTGAAGGTGATGGCCGAGCGTGGCGACAGCTTCAAGCCCGGCACACCGGCCAAGGAAGAGGCCAAGCCTGCCGGCATGACCAATCTGCAGCGCATCAAGAAGATCGAAGCGGTGCTGGAATCGGTGCGCCCGCAACTCAAGCGCGACGGCGGCGACATCGAATTGCTGGATGTGGACGGCAAGACCATCTACGTCAGCATGACCGGTGCCTGCGCCGGTTGCCAGATGGAAGCGCTGACGCTGCAAGGTATCCAGCAGAAGCTGATGGAGGAGCTGAAAGAGTTCATCAAGATCGTGCCGACCAAGGCAGGGGCGTTGAGCAGGGCGACCTGCCATCCGTAAACGAGTGCTGAGTGCAGAGTACTGAGTACATCAGGCTCGGCACTCGGAACTCAGTGCTCAGTACTGAATTTAGGGGAATTAAATGACCGGCATCTATTTCGACAACAACGCCACCACCCGGGTGGATGAGCAGGTGGTGGAGGCGATGTTGCCTTACTTCACCGAACAGTTCGGCAATCCCTCGTCGATGCACAGCTTCGGCAACAAGGTCGGGCTGGCCATCAAGAAGGCGCGCATGCAGGTGCAAGAATTGCTCGGTGCGGAACACGACTCCGAGATCATCTTCACTTCCTGCGGCACCGAGTCGGATTCCACCGCCATCCTGTCGGCATTGAAAGCGCAACCGGAACGCAAGGAAATCATCACCACCACGGTCGAACATCCCGCCGTGCTGACGCTGTGCGCCTGGCTGGAGAAGGATGGCTACAAGGTGCATTACCTGCCGGTGGACAACAAAGGCCGTCTGGATCTGGATGAGTACAAGAAACTGTTGAGCGACCAGACCGCAGTCGTGTCGGTGATGTGGGCCAACAACGAAACCGGCACTTTCTTCCCTGTGGTGGAGATGGCCGAGCTGGCGAACGCTGCCGGTGCGATGTTCCATACCGATGCGGTGCAGGCCGTCGGCAAGGTGCCGCTGAATCTGAAAGACACCAAGATCGACATGCTGTCCGTGTCCGGTCACAAACTGCATGCGCCCAAGGGCGTCGGCGTGCTGTACCTGAAGCGCGGTGTGCGTTTCCGTCCGCTGCTGCGCGGCGGTCACCAAGAGCGCGGTCGCCGTGCCGGTACCGAGAACACCACCTCCATCGTCGGCCTGGGCAAGGCTGCCGAGATGGCGATGGAAGCGATGGAGTTCGAGAACACCGAAGTGAAGCGCCTGCGCGACAAACTTGAAGCCGGCATCCTCGCCAAGGTGCCGCGCTCTTTTGTGACCGGCGATCCCGATAACCGCCTGCCCAACACCTGCAATATCGCGTTCGAGTTCATCGAAGGCGAGGCCATCCTGCTGCTGCTGAACAAGTTCGGCATCGCAGCCAGCTCCGGCTCCGCCTGCACCTCCGGCTCGCTGGAACCTTCGCATGTGATGCGCGCCATGGGCATCCCCTACACCGCCGCGCACGGCACGGTGCGTTTCTCGCTGTCACGTTACAGCACCGAAGCCGAAGTGGATCGCGTCATCGCCGTGGTGCCGGAGATCATCGCGCAACTGCGCAAGCTGTCGCCATACTGGGAAGGCGACGGGCCAAAAGAGGAGGCGTTCGCGCCTACCTACGCATGAAAACCTTGAGCAAAGCCATCAAGCAGACACACGAGACGACACAGGTCGGCATCGCGCTGTTCGCCATGTGGATGAGCTGCGCCGTCCTGCTGATCGTGGATTGAGAGGCATACCGTGTCCCGCTTCATCACCATCGATGACACCACCCTGCGCGACGGCGAACAGACCGCCGGGGTGGCGTTCACGCTGGAGGAGAAGCTGGACATCGCACGTCAGCTCGATGCGCTGGGCGTGCCGGAGCTGGAAGTCGGCATCCCGGCCATGGGACAGGAAGAGCGCGACAGTATCAATGCGGTTGCGTCACTCGGACTCAATGCAAAGCTGATCGCCTGGAACCGCATGTGCATGGACGACGTGCGGACCTGCGAACAGATCGATGTGCAGATGCTCGATCTGTCCATCCCCGTGTCTGACATCCATCTGCAGAAGAAACTCAAGCGCGACCGCCAGTGGGTGATCGACACCATCTATGAAGTGGTGCCGCGCGCGTACCACATGGGCATGGAGATCATCGTCGGCTGCGAGGATGCATCGCGTGCCGATCCGGAATTCATGCTGCAGGTGGCTGAGGCGGCGCAGGTCGCCGGTGCGCAGCGTCTGCGCTTCGCCGACACACTGGGTGTGATGGAGCCGTTCGGCGTGCACAAGGTGATCTCGGCGATACGCAGTGTGTGCGACATCGAGATCGAGATGCATGCGCACGACGATCTGGGTCTGGCCACCGCCAACAGTCTGGCCGCCGCGCTGGCCGGTGCGACCCACATCAACACCACGGTGAACGGCTTGGGCGAACGTGCGGGCAATGCGCCGCTGGAGGAAGTCGCGCTGGGTTTGAAGAAACTCTACGGTATGAGCACCGGCATCGACCTCACGCATTTCCCTGCGCTGTCGCAAATCGTTGCTGCGGCATCGGGACGTCCCATCCCCTGGCAGAAGAGTGTCACCGGCGAGGGTGTGTTCACCCATGAGGCCGGCATCCATGTGGACGGCCTGCTGAAAGATCCGGACACCTATCAGGGTTATGACCCGGTCGAAGTCGGTCGTCAGCACAAGCTGGTGGTGGGCAAGCATTCCGGCGCGCACGGAATCATCGCCGCCTACGCAAATATGGGGCTGAACCTGAGCCAGGCCGAGGCGCGCGCACTGCTGCCGGACATCCGCAGCTTCGCCGAGCGCGCCAAACGCTCGCCCGCCGATCAAGAGTTGTTGTTCATCTACCAGAAGTTCATCGGCCAACATCACGGCGGGCGCAGCGAGCCCGGCTTGATGGCGCACTAGGAGAACAACATGAACGATACGATGACCGCCACCATTGAAATTGAGAAGCCGTCCCTGCCATCACTGTTGCAGTTGCTGCGCGAGGATGTGCGTTGCGTGTTCCAGCGCGATCCCGCCGCGCGTTCGCGCTTCGAAGTATTGACCACCTATCCCGGTGTGCACGCCATCCTGTTGCAGCGCATTGCGCACAAACTGTGGACCATGAAGCTGCGCTATCTGGCGCGCCTGCTCGGCTGGTTCGCGCGCCTGCTCACCAATATCGACATCCATCCCGGTGCCACCATCGGTCGCCGCTTCTTCATCGATCACGGCGCGGGCGTGGTGATCGGCGAGACCGCCGAGATCGGCAACGACGTGACGCTGTATCACGGTGTGACACTGGGCGGCACGACATGGAACAAAGGCAAGCGTCACCCGACCCTGGCCGACGGCGTGGTGATCGGCGCGGGCGCAAAGATACTGGGCGCGATCACACTGGGCGAGAACGTGCGCGTGGGCGCCAACTCGGTGGTGGTGAAAGACGTGCCCGCACACCGTACCGTGGTCGGCATCCCCGGACGTATCGTTCTGCGCACCGAAGAGGCGGATGCGAACAACATCTACGGTATCAACCTCGACCACCACCTGATCCCCGACCCGGTCGGCCGCGCCATCGCCTGCCTGATGGAGCGCATCGAAGTGCTGGAAGGCCAGTTGCGCAAGCAGGGTGAGCCGGTGGACGGGCAATGCCACACCTGCGAAGCGGACGATCTGTGCGGCACGGAAGTGGCGCGTCAATTGAGGAAAGAATGATGGACCTGCTGGATTTCGACCAAGCCGAACTGTATTTCGACGAGCCGCTGGCACAGGATGTCGCGCGCCTGCTGGTGCAGGCGGCGGACACCTACGGCAGCGAAGAGAGCGAGGGCTATCTGCTGCGCGCCAACCTGATGGCGCCGCAACACCTGATGGTGCTGGTCGCTCTGTACCGCTATTACTTCTACCAGCACAGACTGGACGATGCACTGCTGGTGGCCGAGAGCGCGCTGGCAGTGGTCGGTCGGCGACTGGCGTTTCCCGACACCTGGATCTATCTGCGCGAAGAGAACATCGGCGCCGGTGTGATGCGCTCGATGGGGCTGGTACGCTTCTACCTGATGGTGCTCAAGGCGGCGGGCTATATCAATCTGCGTCTGGGCAATCGCGAGACCGGCCGGGCCATGCTGGAGAAGTTGGTGCAACTGGACAGCCACGATCGCATCGGCGGCAAGGCGCTGCTGGAAGTGGTGAGTGAAGTAGAACATGAAGAAAGGAATATGTGATGACTGACGATCTGACTCTGGAAGAAGCGATGGAGGATCTGGTATCCGCAGAGGATTTCCTGAACTACTTCGAAATAGATTTCGATCCGTCCGTGGTGCATGTGAACCGTCTGCATATCCTGCAGCGTTATCACAACTACCTGAGCAAGGAAGCATTGCCGGAAGACGAGGCCGCGCAGCGTGAGGTCTACACCCGTCTGCTGATCCGAGCCTATCAGGATTTCGTCGAGTCCGACGCGCTCACGGAGAAGGTGTTCAAGGTTTTCCATATGCACGAACCGCAGGTGAAGTTCGTCCCGCTCACCTCCATCACTGTGAACAAGAAAGATGCTGCCTAAGTTCGAATTCGGCGACGAAGTCCGCATCGTGCGCAATGTGCGCAACGACGGCACCTATCCGGGCGTACCCACCGGCACGCTGCTGATCCGTCGCGGCACGACAGGCTTCGTGATGAATGTCGGCACCTTCCTGCAGGACCAGCTGATCTATACCGTGAAGTTCCTCGACCCGGACAAGATCGTCGGCTTCCGCGAAGAGGAACTGATCGGCATCGACGACGAATGGGTGCCCAGCAAATACGAGAGCCGCGAGAAGGTGCGCAGCAAGATCACGCTCACCGTGCGCGGCGAGGTGCGCGCGTCGCCGGGCATGGAGGGCGAAGTGCTGAAGGTGCTGCGCGACGAGGACGGTGGTGTGCAGTATCAGGTCATCTTCCACGACCATGTGTTGCAAGTGCCGGAAGCGACCATCGAGGCGGTGCATGTATATGACGACAGCAAGGAGGCGAACCATGCCTGAAGTGATCGAGAGCGGCGTCGCCTATCTCGCACTGAAAGCCGCGCAGAAACTGTACGGTAAAGCGCCCGCCGCGCTGGAAGCGGACGAGACAGAGCGCGTGCAGAGCATGGCGCAGAAACAGTTCGAACTCGAAGCGCTCATCCTTGCTGCCCCCGAGGCGCGCGACGCGATGGTGCCGCCCGCCACGCTGAAGTCCGCGCTGCAGGAGATTCGCGGCCGCTACGAGAACGAGGACGACTTCGCGGACGATCTGGCCAGCAATGGTCTGAGCGAAACGGCGTTCGCCGCAGCACTCGAGCGGGAGCTCAGGGTGGAAGCCATCCTGGAAAAGGTCGGCACGCATGCCGAGCATGTCACCGACACCGATGTCGAGTTGTACTACCAGTACCATCCCGACCAGTTCCGGCGACAGGAGACACGGCTGGCGCGCCACATCCTGGTCACCATCAACGAGACCATCCCGGAGAACACGCGCGAGGCGGCGCTCCAGCGCATCACAGAGATCGCAAAGCGTGTGCGCAAGGAACCGGGGCGCTTCGAGGAGCAGGCACTCAAGCATTCCGAATGTCCCACCGCGCTGGAAGGCGGCAAGCTAGGCGACCTGCCGCGCGGCAAACTCTTCCCGGAACTGGAACAGGCCCTGTTCGCACTGCAGGCGGGTGAGGTCAGCGACGTGATCGAATCCGAACTCGGCTTCCACGTGTTGCGCTGCGACACCATCACCCCCGCCAGCGTGCTGGACTTCGCGCAGGCGAAATCATCCATCCGCAAAGTGCTGGAGAAGAAGCGCAAGCGTGCGGTGCAGCAGGGGTGGATGAAGGTTTTGTTAGGGAAGTGAGGCTGCCTTTTGCGGCTAACAATTGCAGACCAGCAATCCATCCCATTCTGTCGTATAGCGCCGCGAACCGCTCTCCCTGCGCATCGCCCAACTCTGGTTCGCTCCTTCTCCCAGCAATCTGAGCGTGCCGCTGCCCATCCGGCGGTTGATGTGGTCGAGGGTGTTCATCAGCGATCGTGATCTTTCGCGCGCGGCATCGTCGTCGAACAAAGTGCGCGGGCGTTCGCTGGCAGGGATGATCTCGGCCAGCATCACGCCGACCTTCTGGTAGGCGTAGCCGCTGCGGTAGATCTGGCGCAGGCCGTGCAGCGCCGCTTTGCAAAACGCGCGCGTGTCGTCGCCGGGTTCCTCCAGCGGCACGAGTATGCCTTGCTGGTATTGCTTGTCCTGCTCGCGGTGTGGGTTGGTGCGCACGTAGATGTGCAGCGCACCGGCGAGGGATTTTTGCTGGCGCAGTTTCTCCACGGCGCGCGTGGTGTAGGCGATGGCCGCCTGTTCCAGATCGTCCAGGCTGGAAGTGAGCATGCCGAACGAGCGCGAGCAGATGATCTGCTGCTTGTCGTGCGGCAGGTCGTCCAGCTCCAGACAGGCCACGCCGTTCAGTTCCGACACGATGCGTTCGAACACCACGCTGAAGCGGGTGCGCAATTGCATGGCCGGTGCGCGCTTCAGATCGAGCACGCTGCGGATGCCGATCTCCTGCAACTTCGGCGCGGTGCGCCGACCCACGCCCCACACCTCGCCCACCTCGATGTTGGCAAGCAGCGCATCCAGTTCATATTCATCCATGCTGTTGAAGTCGCACACGCCGTTGCGCTGCGGCTGCTTCTTGGCGACATGGTTGGCCAGTTTGGCCAGCGTTTTGCTCGGCGCGATACCCACGCACACCGGGATGCCCACGCACTGGCGGATGGTGTGGCGCATAAGTTGTCCGTACTCGGTATGGCTGCCGGGCATGCCGGTCAGCTCCAGAAATGATTCGTCGATGGAATACACCTCCTGCTGCGGGCTGAACTGCGACAGCAGCGACATCACGCGGTTGGAGATGTCGGCATACAAGGCATAGTTGGAAGAGAAGGCCACGATACCGTGCCGTTTGGCGAGCGCCTTCATCTGATACCAGGGCGCCGCCATCTTCATTCCGAGGTCCTTAACCTCCTGCGAGCGCGACACCACACAACCGTCGTTGTTGGAAAGCACAACCACCGGCTTGCCTTCCAGCTTGGGCTGGAACAGGCGTTCACACGAAACGTAAAAATTATTGCAGTCGACCAGTGCGATGGCGCGCTTCATTCCGGGGACCTCTGAAAATTCAAAGTAAGCGCTGATTGATTCGTCATACCGGCGGAGGCCGGTATCCAGCACAAAAGACTAACCCGCGAAGCGGACAACGCCATGATGTTGGCTCACTTTCGTGGGAACTTGTTTAATCATCTGGATTCCGGCCTTCGCCGGAATGACGGGTTCCTTCTAATGGAAACCAGGGTTCAAACCTTGTGCACATTCCACTGCACCACCCCCCAGATGGAAAAATCCTGTTCGTCGCTGATGACGATGTCGGGATAGTCCGGGTGGGCGGCGCGTAGCACTTTTCCTTGCGGGGTGTAGTGCAGTTGCTTCACGGTGAACTCGCCGTCGATCACAGCGACCACCACGCAGTCTTGCGTGGCGGGCAGGGCGCGGTCGATGATCAGCAGGTCGCCGTCATAGATGCCCAGCTCGCGCATGGAGTGGCCCGCCACGCGCATGAAGAAGGTGGATTCCTTGTGCTGGATCAGGTGCTCGTCCAGGCTCAGGCGGCGCTCCACATAGTCGTCGGCGGGCGAGGGGAAGCCGGCCGGAACGGCTTTGCGCAACAGCGCGCGCTGCTTCTCGAACATGGTGCGGTTGGGGCGGGTCAGCGACAGCAGCGCCGAGTGGGGCATGTGCGCGCCGCGCAAGGCGGTGTTGGGGGGCAAACGGATCATGGCAATCTCACACAGAACGAACGTTCTTCGCACTGTAAAGAACGTTCGTTCTGACGTCAAGCGCCAATCATGCTGTACTGCGTATGACTCTGTTCTTACCGGCATCTTTTGCCGCATAAAGGGCTTTGTCCGCCGAACCCAGCAGCGCATCGAGGTTGCCGTTGGCGGGCCCGAGAGTG
This sequence comes from Sideroxyarcus sp. TK5, assembly GCF_054601595.1. Lineage (NCBI taxonomy): Bacteria > Pseudomonadati > Pseudomonadota > Betaproteobacteria > Nitrosomonadales > Gallionellaceae > Sideroxyarcus > Sideroxyarcus sp. TK5. The sequence goes on from NZ_BAAHSJ010000001.1 coordinate 304,268, forward strand.
GCGACGCCGATCGAGATCGTGAAGTTCTGGATCAGGCTTGGGGGTGCCATGACTTGTGCATTGGCGATGTTCTCCCTTAATCTTTCGGCGACCTCTTGTGCATCATCGATACCGGTCTCGGGCAATATCACCGCGAACTCCTCGCCACCGATGCGACCGGGCACATCGACCTCGCGCAGGGTGGCGCGGCAGACTTCCGCGAGTTTCTTCAATACTTCGTCGCCCGCCTTGTGGCCGTGCGTGTCGTTGACCTTCTTGAAGTCGTCGATATCCATCATCAGCAGGGACAGCGGCTGGGCATACCGCAAGGCACGGGACACTTCGAGTTCGGCCCGTTGCATGAAGTGGCCGCGGCTGTGCAGTCCGGTCAGATTGTCGTGGTGGGCCTGTCGTTCGAGCTCCGCCTGCAGCCGCTTGCGCTCCGTTATGTCGCGCACCACCGCCTGCAGCACATGCCGCCCGTTGAAGTCCATGGCGTTGAGCAGCACCTCGGCGGGGAAACTGCGGCCGTCATCCAGGCGCTGGTGCACCCATTCGAAGCGGTTGCTCGATTCGCGCATGGCCTTCGCGATCTGCTGCTGGGCCAGGGCGTCTGAGTCGGTGCCGTCGGGTTGTTGCGGCGGTGACAGGTCGGCCGGTTTCTTGGTGACGAAGACCTCCTTCGACGGGCAGCCGAACATTTTCAGCGTGGCCGGGTTGCATTCAAAGAACCCGCGCTCGTCGAGCAGCATCACCGCATCGCTGGTACTTTCGAACAGGGTACGCATGCGGATCTCGGATTCCCGGATCAGTTGCTCGTTGCGCTCCCAGGTCATCAGCAGCATGCCGATCACGGTCAGCAGCGTGGAGACGATAGTCATCAGGAAGGTCAGCGTCTGCAGCGGGCTGGAAGCGGTGATGGTGGAGATCGGCAGCGATCCGTTCAGTGCGCCCAGCAGGCGCATGAGCATGACCACGATAAGGAGCAGCGTGCTGGCCATCACCACATAGCGCCCCCGGCTCTGGAAATCGCTGCGGTAAGCGAACCATCCGATGAGACCGCCTTGGAAGATGTAGACCACGGCACTGAACACGACGCGGGCGATGAAGTCGTCCAGCAACAGGCTCAGGCCGAGTGCGATGATCGGCACCGGTACCCAGATCAGCCACAGGTAGGGTCTGCGGCCGCTGATATTGCGTATCCCGCCCGCAAACAAAGCGAGCATGGTGGAGATGGCGGTGCTGGCGACGACGATGCTGAGGAAGTCGCTGATCTCCCCGCGCAGGCTGAAGAAAACATAGGCGATGCCGTGCAGCGCGAGCCCGAATGCCCACGGCATCAGTCCGTGCCTGCGGCCGAGGCTGACCATGGCGATCGCGGCGGCGAGCGCGAAACTGATCGTAATGATAACAAGGAAGATAGTAGGGATATGAGCTTGCATGCGTACAAGATAGCAGCACGGCGTATGTTCGTCACCGTATCGGATGCCTGGACGGGAAGGAGGGATGTTGTATCAGGAGGCTACGTCTAGACCGGCATTTGCAGGAGTGCGCCAGCCTGTTCCCGACAGTTGGTGCTTATCACCTTGTCCAGCGTGTCCAGCCAGTCCTTGCGCATGCCTGCCATCCCATACATCGCCCCCGCCAGCATGCCGGCGATGGCACCGGTGGTGTCGGCATCGCCGCCGCGATTGACTACATCGACCAGGCAATCGTGCAGATCGTCGGTATCGAAGAAGCTCTGGAACACGGCTGGCATAGTGTCGGCGATGTAGCCGCTGGGATTGGCGGCGGGTTTGACGGCGCGGAATTTGAACGAGGGATGTTGTTGCGCGAGGGGGTGGGCGTGTTTGTGTAGCAGGTCGTTCTTGCTTGCGCCGCGCAGTGCGTCTTGCACCATCAGCACCAGACATTCACAGGCAGCATCCGATAGTGCGCAATGGTGGGTGACGTGCGCCTGTGCGCGGCAGGCGGCGCGCACCGCGTCTTCGCTTTGGCCGAAGGTGGCGAGCGCGACGGGCAGCACGCGCATCGCTGCGCCGTTGCCTGCGTCGTGGTCGGAGTAGGGCGCTTCGGGATTTCCGGTCTTGCGGAATTGCAGAAGGTTGCGGCGCACGGTGTTGCCGATGTCCACCGGCTTGCCGCGCATCCAGTCGTCGAAGGCTTGCGCGGCGGACAGCGCGTCGACCTTGCCTGCTTTGAGTATGGAGGTGCCGAGTGCGAGCGACATGGTGGTGTCGTCGGTGACCTGGCCGGGTTTTAGATGCAACCAACCGCCGCCGATTAGTTTGTCATGTACGCCGTATTTCGCTTTGATCTCGCGCGGCGTCATGAACTCCACCGTCGCACCCAGCGCATCGCCGATGGCGAGGCCGAGGTAAGCGGCGATGGCGTGGTCAGAAGCGGACATTTTGCAGTGGCTCCGTCATTCCCGCGAAAGCGGGAATCCAGCCGATTCAAAATCCTCCCGCGAAGCGGTGCAACAGCGGTTTTGACTGCTTCGCAGGATGTGTGAAATTCGCTGGATTCCCGCCTGCGCGGGAATGACGGTGCACATTTATTCTTCAGGCCCGAAACATTTCTGATAATCCGCACACACCTCACAACTCGGTGCACGGCAGACGCGTATCTCTTCCCTTTCGCACAGTTGCTTGTAGAGGAACTTCTTCCACTTCATGTCCTTGTCGTTCTTGGCGGCAAGGGTGGGGAAGTTCTGCGTCATCAACTGGCTGAGATATTTGCGCGACCACAGGCCGAGGTCCTGCCACAGGTGGTCGTTCGCCATGCAGGCGGCGGTGACGATCTCCGCCATCCAGCGCTCGGATTCGTCGTGCAGCGCGCGATGTTCGAGAATCAACGCGAGCACGTCGTCGCGCTCCAGCGCGCGTTCATCGGCATCGGGTGCGGCGGCTCGCAGTACCAGTTGCATGCCGGGGAAGTGGCGCGACAACAGCGCGGCGAAGTCGTCCTCGCCCAAACCCAGACCGGGCGGCAGTGCGCCGATGCCGGCAGTCTGGCTGGCGATCATCTGCGCGAATATCTCATCATTGGGCAGCCCGGCCGCGTGCGTCATCAACTCCGCATGCAGGCCTTCCGGCTGCGGGGGCGTTCTGGTTGCGAGCATGACGGCGGGCTGCATGATCGGCTCCTATTTGCTCGGGTATTCGATCAGCACGTCTTCGTCGCGCAGCACCATCTGGCAAGCCAGACGCCATTCGCTGGTGACTACGTCGTTCACCTTCATCGCTTCGATCTGCGCGGCGGTGATCTTGCCTTCCTGCTTCAGAACGGTGATCTCGCGGTCGGTCAGCGGACCGGCCATCGGGCCCTTGTTGGAGAGGTTGGTCACCTTCACCAAGCAAGTCGCGCATTCGCCGTTCTCGCAACCGAAGTCGATGGGGATGTGATTGTCCTTGGCCAGTTTCAGCACGGTCATGGTGTGGCTGCCCGCTGTCGCGTAGACGGTCTTGTCTTTGTGCAAGGGGCTGGAAAAAGTGATGTTAGGCATTGCAATATCTCCTGGTTAAAAAGTAAAAAATCATCAGTCCACGAAAAACACTAAAGTCACGAAAAAGAAACCTTCACGTCTTGCTGGTTGTTCGGTAGCGATACGTGGGGTGGGTTCGTTCGTGTCATTTCGTGTTTTTAGTGGACAGTCATTACGCCTTCACGACGATATCGCCGCCCAGCACCTGCGCCTGACAGGCGAGGCGGTGGCTGCTGCCGGCCATGTTCTCTTGCAGCACTTTGTCTTCCAGCACCGAGCGCTCGCTCATGTGTTCCATGCCGGAAACGATCTTCATGATGCAGGTGCCGCATTCGCCTTCGCGGCAGCCGTAGGTGATGCTCGCGCCCACCTTCTCGCTGATCTCGATCAGGCGCGTGCCTGCCGGGACGCTGATGGTGACGCCGAGTTTTTCGAAGGTGACGTTGGCCTTAGGCATGCGATTGCTCCTAGGAAAGTAGTTCTGACATGGAGATGACGCGGCGTTGCAGATTGCCGGTCAGATGTTGTGCAAGTTGTTTGCCCAGATCGCGGCAGCGCTGCAACTCTTCCTCGTTGGGGATCAGCTTGGCGCGCACGCCTTTTACCGGCACACGCAGCTTGAGTCCGCGCAGGCGGTCTTCGATCATGTTGATCGCTTCGCCGCTCCAGCCGTAGGAACCGAACGAGGCGCCCAGCTTGTCGCGCACCTTGATCACCGCCAGCGAAGACAGCAGATCCCACACCGGCTTCACCGCATCGCCGTTGATGGTGGGTGAGCCGATGGCGATGCCGTCTGCTTCCTCGATCAGATCGACGAAGGGCAGGCCGCCGCTGGCTTGCAGGTCGTATAGCGACACGCGCACACCGGCTTCCGTCTCCGCGCCTTCGGCCACGGCCTGCGCCATCTGCGCGGTGTTGCCGTAGGAGGAGATGTAGAACACCAGCAATGACTTGTCGTTCGCGCCGACCTCGTTGTGCAACAACGGTGCGGCCAGTTGTTTGTAGCGTTGCAGATAACTTTGCGGCGCGTCGCGCAGGATGGGGCCGTGCGCGGGTGCGATGGTCTTTAGCTCCAGTGGCTCCAGCAGTTCGAGTGCTTCCAGCACATGCTCGCGGAACGGCCGCATGATGTGCTGGTAGTAATACTCGAACGAGAAACGGAAATCGCCGACCTTGTCGTTGAACAGACGCGGGTCACAGAAATGGCAGCCGAACACATCGCCGCTGAATAGCATGCCATGTTCTTCCACCAGCGTGCATTGCGTGTCCGGCCAGTGCAGGAAGGGCGTGCTGAAGAACTGCAGCGTGCGCCCGCCGAGTTGCACGCGGTCGCCGGTGGTGACGATGTTGAACTGCAGGTCGTCGGTCTTCACCAACGCCTTCAGCATCAGTTGCGCTTTGGCCGAGATGTAAAGCTTGGCCTGCGGCGCGCGCCGCATCAGCTCCGGCAGTGCGCCGCTGTGGTCAGGTTCCAGATGGTTCAGCACGATGGTGCTGATCTCGTCGTAGCGCGCGACCTGTTCCAGTCGCGTGAAGAACTCTTCCGCGTGCGAAGCCTTCACCGTGTCGATGATGGCCACGCCATGGTCGCCGCGCACGCAGTAGGAATTGTAGGTGGTGCCGTTCGCCGTCTTCAGGATGATGTCGAACTCGCGCAGGGCAGGATCGAGCGCGCCGATCCAGTGCGTGCCGGGTGCGAGCTCGACGGCGTTCGGCGAGGCGATCATGTGACCGTTTCCGGTGCCGGACAGGGGTCGGTGCGGTGGCAGACGGGGCTGGGCTCGTCCTTGGGCTGGCTGTCGTTGAGGCCGATCCAGGCATCCACGGCCTGGGCATCGAAACCGGCGCGCAGCTCGCCGCCCACCTCCATCAGTGGGCGGCGGATGAGCAGCGGTTGTTGCACCATCATCGCCAGAGCTTCCTCTGCGGAATATTCGGCAGGGTCTATCTCGCCGGATTTCACGGCGGGTGCGGCAGGGTTGAACCATTGCGCGACCGGCATCACGCCGAAGAAGGGACGCAATCTTTCCGCCGTCCATCTTTCGATGAGCAGGTTCTTCGCCAGCACGGTATGACCCGACGCGGCCAGCCACACCTTTTGTTTGGTGTTGTTGCCGCAGCCGGGTTTCTCGTAGAAGACGATGGTCGCCATGATGGTTATGCGGCCAGCTTCTGCAGCGGGATGCCGGTGAGCGAACCGGGCGGGTTGAGCTCCTCGCCGTCCTCGTTGAGGATCGCGCCTTCGATCGGGCAGATGCTCGCGCACTGCGGCTCTTCAAAATCGCCCGCGCACTCGGTGCATTTGGCCGGATCGATCAGGAAGTGCGGCTTAGCCTCATAGATCGCCTTGCTCGGACACAAGGGTTCGCAGGCATAGCAGTTGGTGCAGTACTCGATGATTTCAAATGCCATGATGTATTTCCTTTGCAAAAACCATATTCACTAATCCGTCATTCCGGCGAAGGCCGGAATCCAGCTGATCTCAATATCCTCGCGCAGCGAGTCATCAGGTGTTGTCTGCTGCGCAGGTTTTTCCTTTGACTGGATTCCGGCCTTCGCCGGAATGACGGTCAAGCTCAAGCCGCTTTCTGCGCAGCGTCGGGTTCCGCTGCCAGCTTGCCCGCGACACGCATCTCTTCATATACCGCCAGCACCGCATCCTCGATGGCTTCCATCGCATGCTCGCCGTTGGGCTGGATGCCTGCGGCTTCCAGCGGGCCCCATGGCTCGTAGCCGACCTTGCTGCACAGCACCACTTCGCAACCGGAGAGTTCGCGGATGGTCACGTCCAGCGCGCTCTCGCCGTCGCCACAGGTGTCGCCGCCTTCGCAGTAGGGGATGGTCTTGCGGTGGCCGATGAAGCGCACGCCGTTGCCCGATGCTTCGTAGATCAGGAACTCGCTGGCATGGCCGAAGTGTTCGTTGATGACGCCGCCGCCTTTGGTGGCGACCGCCATCAATACCGGGCGGGTCGCTTCCTTCTTCAGGCCTTCGATGCTGACCAGCTTGGTTTCCTTGGCCTTGTGTTTACTTTCCAGTTCCTCGTTGATGGCCGCGTGCACCTCGGCGCGCATCTTCATCGCGGCTTCGTAGTCGATGTCCATCGCCTCGATCTTGTCCAGCGTGAACTCGGCACCCCTGTCCTCGCCCAGCAGGCCAACCGCGTCGGCGCGGCACTGGCGGCAGTGACGCATCATGTTCATGTCGCCCGCGCAGGCGTCCTGCAAGGCCTGCAATTCCTCGTTGGTCGGGCCGCGCTGGCCGGTGAGACCGTAGTAGGTGCCGTGTTCCTCCTCAGAGATCAGCGGCATCACGTTGTGCAGGAACGCACCCTTGGCCTTCACGATCTTCGAGACTTCTTCCAGATGCTTGTCGTTCACGCCGGGGATCATCACCGAGTTCACTTTCACCAGCACGCCCTTGGCGACCAGCATCTCCAGCCCCTTCTGTTGCTGCTCGATGAGGATGGCTGCGGCCTCGCGGCCCTTGATGCGCTTGTTGTTCCAGAAGATCCACGGATAGATCTTCGCGCCCACGTCCGGGTCCACGCAGTTGATGGTGATGGTGACGTGGTCGATGTTGTACTTGCACATCTCTTCGACGTTCTCCGGCAGGGCCAGGCCGTTGGTGGAGACGCACAGTTTGATGTCGGGTGCCTGCTCGTTCAGCATGCGGAAGGTGTCGAAGGTGCGCTGCGGATTGGCCAGCGCGTCGCCGGGGCCGGCGATGCCCAGCACCGTCATCTGCGGGATGGTGGCGGCGACGGCCATCACCTTCTTCACCGCCTGTACCGGATTGAGCACCTCGGAGACCACGCCGGGGCGCGACTCGTTGGAGCAATCGTACTTGCGGTTGCAGTAGTGGCACTGGATGTTGCACGCCGGTGCGACGGCGACGTGCATGCGCGCGAAATAATGGTGTGCTTCTTCGGAATAGCAGGGATGGTTCTTCACCTTGTCGCGGATGCTGTCCGGCAGGTGGCTCATCTGGTCGTCGGTCGAGCCGCACGATCCGGCGGAACATCCGCCTTTTGGGGCTTCGCTTGCTGTGTTGTTCAGTACGGGCAGTTCCACAATATGTCCTCCGGTTAGGTCCGCCTGACTATCAGCAAGCCGCGTGCCTGACCGGCCGGCACATCTAAGCCTTTGTTTCATTGGGTGCCTGACTCTGTGTTGTGGGTTTGCATGTTGCAAATTGCACATGACTTGCGCGAAAGCTTGTGGCGAAGGCGACAAAAATCTTCGCCATGCATGCATGGGGGCGGGGAGTAGGAGCTGGCGTAAAGATGAATATGCCGTGCGCACAATGGCTTACAAGAACAGTGCGGTATCCGTTGCGGGCTGGCATCCAACTTGCCTGTATAAAGGCATGAAACTCCACCTCGACTGGTCAGCTTATGAAACCGCCGGACAGGGCGATGCCTATGCGGGCATCCCCGCGCGCGGCGGCGACTTCGCCAAGGCGGTCGCGGTGTGCATCAGCGACAAGCAATGTCAGCGCAAACCCAAGGGCGTGATGTGTCCCAGCTTCCGCGCAACGGACGATGTCGCACATTCACCGGGCGGTCGGGTGCAGGTACTCAAGGCGGCCTTGAACGGTGAGCTGGGCGAGCACGCTTTCGCCGGCGCTGAGCTTGCGGCGGCGTTGGAACTGTGTGTCGGCTGCAAAGGTTGCAAACGCGAATGCGCCAACCAGGTCGACATGGCTGCCATCAAGATCGAATATCAGGCGCAGCGCAATGCGCAGTTGGGCGTGTCGCGACGCGAACGATTGATCGCCGGTCTGCCGCAGCAACTGCATCGCTATCCCGTGTTGCGGCGCATCATCCGCTGGCGCAATCGCGCACCGTGGCTGGCGAAGCTGGGCGAGCGGCTGTTCGGCATCTCGGCCAAACGCAAACTGCCAGAGCCTTCCGCCGCACCCTATGTAGCCCCTGCGTTCTGCACAACGAAGATCAAAGATGATCGTGCCGTCATCCTGTTCGTCGAAACCTTCGCCCACCACTTCGATCCTGAGATCGCGCACGCCGCGCAGCAGGTGCTGACTGCCGCCGGATATCGCGTCACCACTTTGCAGCCGGATCTGTTCGATGAAGAGCCAGAGCGCGCACTGTGTTGCGGCCGCACTTATCTTTCGTTGGGGCAAGTCGAACAAGCCCGGTACGAAGCGCGCCGCATGCAACTCGCGCTGCGCCCCGCGCTGGCGGCGGGCACACCCATCGTCGGCCTCGAACCTTCATGCATCCTCTCTTTGCGCGACGACCATCTGAAACTCGGTCTGGGTGATGCGGCGGTCGCACTGTCGAAACAGGTCTATCTGTTCGAGGAATTCATCGCACGCGAACACGACCGCAAGCGCTTCACGCTCGAATTCAAACCGTTGCCGGGCAAGACACTGGTGCACGGCCACTGTCACCAGAAAGCAGTCGGTGCGATGAAGTCGCTGCGCAAAGTTTTGCGCATGATCCCCGAGTTCGATTTCGAATTCATCGAAGCGAGTTGTTGCGGCATGGCCGGCAGTTTCGGGCTGGAGGCAGAGCACGCCGATATCTCCATGCAGATGGCCGAGCTCGACCTGCTGCCCGCACTGCGCGCCGCACCGGACGCCGCCATCCTCGCCAACGGATTCTCATGCAGACACCAGATACACGAAGGTACACAACGCAAGGCACAACACGTCGCACTGCTGTTGCGCGACGCACTAAAGGAGAGCACAACATGCTGACTGGCGCACTACTCGGGCTCATGGAACAGCTCGCCCTGAACATCATCACCCTTACCGAGGAGAGCGGGGAACGCGAATTCTTCGACAGCCGCATCACGCGCGCGCAGACATTGATGATGCTGGGCAACCTGGCGAAGGCCGCGAACAACCTGCCGCCCGATGCGCGCGCGAAGTTGCACCAGATCGACTGGGATGCCTGGCATGGATTGTGCATCGCATTGGCCAAGCCCGACGATCATCCCCTGAAGATATGGGTGGCGATCAAGGAATTGACACCGATGACGTTGCAGCACCTGTACGACTACAAGCGCACGCAGCCGCAATTGTTCTCGATGGTGATGTGACAGTCGCAAGGACTTTGCAGCAAGACCGCCAATGTGGCGGGAAACGAAAGGAGACGGACATGACTGAATTCTGGACACTGATGGCAGGTATCGCGGCAGGCATAGCGATATTGATGGTCGGCATCATCATCGATCGCGACCCCGATCAAAGCATGGGAGATGCCCTGCTTGAGGGCACGCGCTGGGGCGCATGGTTCATGACGGTGTTCGGCAGTCAGGCGCTGGTGATCAGCAGTCTGTGAAAGAACAGGACTGACGCAGTTCCACATTCAAACGCAGGGGAATACATGATGAACGAATTTCTGATGATGATGGCGATGGTGGTGGCGGGAACGGTGATCCTGATGGTCGGTATCCGCCTCAACCACAACGAGGCGCGCAGTCTGGATGGCACCACGACCGAAGCCGTGAGCTGGGGTTCGGGTTTCTTCGTGACTTTCACCAGCCACGCGGCGCTGATCTCGTTCTTCTGATCCGCAAGAGGAGCTAGGCTAGCGTGCAGTGAGCCGGTACACCTTGTATTCGGCGCGTATGCAGGGCAGCGCTGCCGATACCGGGTCGGCCTCGAACACGCTCTCGACATAAGTCAGCGCGATATCGAAATCGCCCGTGTACAAACGCGCGATCTCTTCATCCACACCGGCCGCCTGCTGCATCGTCGCATCCTCGGCAGCATCCTCAACCGTGAGCAGGAACACCACGGCAGTGTCCGAGACAAGCCGGCTCAATTGCGCGACATAGCGTCCGCGTATCTCCTCCGGCAAAGCAGTGAGCGCGGATCGGTCATAGACCGTATCGATCATGCCTAGGTCGCTTTGTGTCAGAGCGAAATAATCGCCGCACAGGATGCTGATGCGGCCATCGTGCCACAGCGTGAATGCGCCGAGCTGCTGTTGCGTCGGCTGCAAACCGTTCTCGCTGAAGAATGCCTCCACCGCCACCGGACTCAGTTCGATACCGATCACCTCGTGTCCCTGCTGCGCCAGCCACAGCATGTCCAGACTCTTGCCGCACAGCGGCACGAACACGCGACTGCCCTGCGCAAGCCCTAGCTCAGGCCAGAACTTGCTCAACAATGGATTGACGACCGACTGGTGGAAATCCGTGCGCTGATCGCGCCAGAATTGCAGCCACAAGTGGTTGTCCTGATCGATGCGTGGCGCATCAGAAGACTGACCACGATTTGCTGCAGAGTCCATGCTGACTTTCTTTGACATGCATCCGTGTATGCATCGAAACCCAGTCTAACCGATTCGCCGTGACGGGAATGCTCAGTTTCCGCAGGCGCGAACTGCTATCGTCTCCGCAGACGGAACAGCCCGTTGACTTCGCTGTCGCTGCTGAAATACAGCGCGCCGTCCGGGCCGAACGCGATACCGGCCGGGCGCGCCCAGCGTTCGCCGTCCGGCAACTGGAAGCCGCCGGCCAGTTCGTCCACACGCACCGCGCGCTCCCCGTCGAAGCGCACCGCCACCAACGCGGGCGGGCGGCGCGTGGCGTTGGGGCCGAAGAAACCGCCGCCGGGTTGCGTGCCCCACGAGCCGTGCAGCGCCACCACCGCATCGGATTCGAATCGCGCATCCAGCGCTCCCTTGGGGACGAAAGCCATGCCCAGCGGCGCGTTGCGCGAGGGGAAGGTGGCGACCGGCAGTGTCACTTCGGCGATGGGGCGCGGCGGCGGACTCGACACGCAATCGTCGCGCTGCAGATCTTTCCCGTCGAACTGGAACCACGGCATGCCGTGGAAGGAGTTGGCATCGAGCCGGCTGAAATATTCCGGCGGTTGCCCGAAACCCAGATGGTCCGGCCCGTTGTTGTTGGCGTAGAGCGCGCCGCTCTGAGGATGCCAGTCGAAGCCGACCGGGTTGCGCAGCCCCGAGGCGTAGGTCTGCCACGTGGCCTTGCCGCCGCTCTCTTGCAGCACCAGCACACCGCCGCGCCTGTCATCGAAATCGTAACCGGTGCCCAGATACTGGTCGCTGCAATTGCGCTGGATGCCGAGGCTGACATACACCCGCCCGTCCGGCCCCACGGCCACGGTGCGGCTGTTGTGGCCGCCGCCGGCGGGCAGCGCGGCCAGCAACTGCAACGCTTGCGGCGCGAGGCGCGCCTGCCCGAGGCGGTAGGGCGCGCGATACACGCCGTCCGTCTTCGCGATCAAAATCTCGCCCGGCCGGAACGCCACGCTGTGCGGATAGTCGCCGGTGTCGACCAGCACTTCCGCCCGCGTGTAGGGCGGTGGCAGGCGATACACCTTGCCCGCACGCGAACCGGCGTACAGGTCGCCGTTGGTGGCGAAGGTCAGCATGCGCGGCCCGTCCATGGCGGCCAGCCATTCGAGCAGGTAACCCTTGGGGACGCGCACGATCCGGCGTTCGCCTTCCACCATCAGGGCTTGGTGTTCGTAGGTCAGCGCTTGGGTGCCGGCCTGCGCCGGTGTGCCGGCGAGCGCCACCGCCAGCGGCAGGAGCAAGCCAAGCAGTTGTGCTGTAGCGGGGTGTATCAGGTGGCCGAGTTGGACAGGCATGGCATGCGTCGCGAGTTTCAGCGCAAGGTCTGAGGATCGAAGTAGGGGTTCTGGATCAGGCCGAAGCGGTTGCCGAACGGGTCCTGCACCGCCGCCACCTTGATGCCCTCTCCGACATCGGTCACCGGATCCAGTGCGGTCGCCCCAGTTCGAGCAGGCGCGCGTGTTCCGCTTCGATGTCGGTCACGCCCCACAACGGTTGCGGCCCTGCGGTCGAGGGCTCCGCGCCGGGCAACAGCCCCAGCTCGAAACCGCCCACATTGAAGCCGACATAGAACGGCTGGTCGAAGTAGGGGGCCTGGTCCAGCACCTTGCGATACCAGCGCTTGGCGAGGTCCAGGTCGGGAACGGGATAGATGGCGGTGTGCAGGCCGAGGATCATGATGTTCTCCTTTGCGATGCTGCGGGTGTGGCGGGATGGGTGGAGCGGCGGGCGGAAAGGATATTTCCCGTGCCGCATGCGAGGCAGGGTATGCAATTCTCCGGACGAGTGCAATACCGCCCGCGTCCGACGCTCAGCTACTGCTCGCCAATCGCCACAAGGAAGTGATCTCCGCTGCGCGTGCCGCATACAGCGGATCGCTCTTGTCGGCAGACTTGGGGTGATGCGGGCGGATGTCCATACGTTCGATCACTTGCAATCCGGATGCGTCGAAAAGCGCCAGCAGTTCTTCGCGTGTGCGCAGGCCTAGATGTTCGGCGATGTCGGAGAGGATCAGCCAGCCTTCGCCGCCGGGCGTGAGATGCGCCGCCAAGCCCGCGAGGAAACCGCGCAGCATGCGGCTGTCCGGATCGTAGATCGCATGTTCCACCGGCGAGCTCGGGCGCGCCGGGATCCATGGCGGGTTGCACACGATGAGCGGCGCTTTGCCTGCCGGGAACAGGTCTGCTTCCACGACTTCCACTTTTTCGTTCAGTTCGAGGCGCATCAGGTTGTCGCGTGCACAGCTCAGCGCGCGCGCATCCTGGTCGGTGGCGACGATGTGCTGCACGCCGCGTTGTGCCAGCAGCGCAGCGATCACGCCGGTACCGGTGCCGATGTCGAACGCCAGCTCGGTCGCAGGCAGCGGCGCCTGATTCACCAGTTCCAGATATTCGCCGCGCACCGGCGAGAACACACCGTAGTGCGGATGGATGCGCGCGTTCAACAGCGGAATCTCCACGCCTTTCTTGCGCCACTCGTGCGCGCCGACCAGGCCGAGCAGTTCACGCAATGAAGCGACCGAAGGTTTACTGCTGCGGCCGTAGGCCTCGTTGCAGGCCTGCCGCATGTCCGGCGCGCGGCGCAGCGGGATGGTGTAATCACCGTCGAGCGGGATGAGGATCATCGCCAGTGTGCGCGCGCGTTGCGACATCGCCTGCCGATGCAGATGGAAGGCTTCACCCGGTAGTTCGGCGGTCTTGCGCGAACGTTCCGCCTTGCGCGTGTTGCGGCGCGACATCGCCTGCAGCAACTGCTTCGCGTTCTGGAAATCGCCGCGCCACAGCAGCGCAGTGCCCTCGCACGCCAGACGGTAAGCGTCGTCCGCCTTCATCGTGTCGTCCGCGATCATCACGCGCTTGGGCGGCGCCATGCCGCTCTCGGAACGCCATTGGGCCGAGTGCGCTTTGTTCGATTCGTTCCAGGTGATGAGTGGTTGCATGGGATTCCTGTGGGGGGGCGGTGCAGGAAGATCGCGCACCGGCGAGAACGGTCACCGGGAAGGTGCGCGCGCAGTAGTCTCATGTGTCAGCGACATCACATGCGATACCAACACCTTGTCTACCCTGTTCTTGTCCATGTCCATGACTTCGAAGCGGTAGCCGCCGGTCTCGAAATTGTCGGCTGCCCTGGGGATGTGGCCGAGGACATACATCACGAATCCGCCCAGTGTGTTGAACGCATTCTCTTCTTCCCCTGGTAATTCCGTCTCGATGTCCAGCACGGATTTTATGCGTTCAATGGTGACGCTACCGTCGATCAGCCATGAGCCGTCGTTGCGGGTGACGATGTCCAGCTCTTCGTGGATGTCCGAGGTCGGCAGATCGCCGACGATGGAAGTCAGCACGTCGGTCAGTGTCACCAGACCCTGCAGTTCGCCATACTCGTCCACTATCAGCGCGCATTGCTGGCGGGCCTTGCGGAAATTCTCCAGCAAGTGGGTGGTCGAGACGCCTTCCGGAACATAGAGCGGAGGACGCAATGACCGTTCGATCTCAAGCGGAATGCCGGACAGCGCATCCTTGAGCAAATCGGCTGTGCGTAATATGCCCACGATGTGATCCAGTCCGCCCCGGCAGATGACAGCGCGCGTGAAAGGACATTCGGCGATCTGGCGACGGACCTCGTCCTCCGGATCCTCAAGATCGAGCACATAGATGTCGTTGCGGTGTGTCATGATCGCCCCGATGCGCTGTTCATCCAGGCGCAGCACATTCGAGACGATGGCCTGTTCGCTTTCGTGGAAGACTCCGGCCTCCGATCCCTGTTCCATCAGCACCTTGATCTCTTCATCGGTGACAGGCGGTTCCTCGTGGCGCTTGGCGCCCAGTATGCGCAGAAGGGAATCCGACGATACCGAAAGCAGCCAGACCGCAGGGCGCGTGATGCGCGCCAGCATGTTCATCGGCGGGGCGATCAGCGAGGCGGTCTTCTCAGGTGCCAGCAGCCCCAGTTGTTTTGGCACCAGCTCGCCGACAACGACGGAAAAATAAGTCAGCCCGACAACGACGGCTGTCATCGCGATGCCGCGTGCGTAGGGTTCCAGCAGGGCGAATCCGGACAGCCATGTGGTCAGCGGATCGGCCAGCGCGGTCTCGCCGATCGCGCCGCTCAGGATGCCCACGGTGGTGATGCCAACCTGAACGGTGGAGAGGAAGATGGATGGTTCGTTGCTCAGGGCCAGCGCCGATTTCGCGCCGGGGCTGTCGTCATCTGCCAGCCTTTGCAGACGCGCCTTGCGGGAAGACACGACGGCGATCTCGGACATCGCCAAGACGCCATTGAGAAGGATGAGGAAAAGAAGTAAGGCTATATCCACTACAAAGTCGCCCAGCACCGTTAGGCGTGCGAACCAGGATCAAACGGGGGGCGATTCTAGCATCACTAAGGATGCTGTCGAAATCGGGTGGTTAATACGCGCGGGATTTGAGCGTCAATGCAGCCAGACAAATGCGGAAAAGTTCCGGATGCGACCCTAGAAGCGATAGAGCAACTCGACCATATGCATATCCGCGCCTATGGTGCCGGGGGCGTAGAAACCGGCATCGGAATAATGCATGAAGCGGTAGCCGGCAGCGATATTGCCGAACAGCGGGACTTCGATACCCAGTGTCAACGCGAACTGCAGCGGGCCGCCGAAATCCTGCAGGTCGAAGCGATGCCTACTTAGATAGGCCAGCCCCAGACCGGTGTCGATCAGGAAGCTGCCGCTCTGTGTGCCGAGTGCGATCGTGGGGATGGCCACCGCGACCAGCGCCGAATCGCTTTGTCCTTTGAGTACGCCGGCATGCATCACCAGTCTTGTGCGCGCTTCCCATCCGGATTGCAGCGGGCGCTTCCAAGGCAGACCGAAGATTGCCTCGACATCCGATTCGCGAAACGATTCCGGCTGCAGTGCACCGATCACATGGCTCTTCTCGCCGATCTGCAAGCGCACGCCCACGCTCTGCAATTCCATATCGACAGCCTGGCTGTGCAGCGGTGTGGCCAGAAAAGCCATCGTCAGAGTCACGGCGATCCTGGCCGCGATAGTGATCATAAGCATAGGGTGCAGGATGTGCATCTACACACTCAGCACATGCGCCACCCTCAGCAGCTCCATGTCGAACCGGGTACGCTGTTCCCAGGCGTCGCTGAGCGGGCGCAGTTGCAGTTGCTGGCCGGACACACCGACCATCTTGCCGGCTTCGCCCGCCAGCAGTGCTTCGACCGCGCGCACCCCCATGCGGCTGGCAAGCACGCGGTCCATGGCAGTGGGGCTGCCGCCGCGCTGCAGGTGGCCGATGACGGTGACGCGGTTGTCCTTGTATTCGGACTGGTCGCTCACGCGCTTGGCGAGCACCATGGCGCCGCCGTATTCGCACCCTTCGGCGACGATGATGATGGAAGATTTCTTGCCGCGTTTCTGGCCGGTGCGCAGGCGCTCGATGAGGGTCTCGACGCTGGTTTCGACTTCCGGCAGCAGGATGTCTTCCGCGCCGCCCGAGATGCCGCTGATCATGGCGACGTAGCCGCTGCGGCGGCCCATCACTTCGATGAAAAATATGCGGTCGTGCGAGTTGGCGGTGTCGCGGATGCGGTCGATGGCTTCCATCGCGGTGTTGATGGCCGTGTCGAAGCCGATGGTGTAGTCGGTGCCGCCGATGTCGTTGTCTATGGTGCCGGGCAGGCCGATGCAGCGGGTGCCGAACTCTTCATGCAGCTTCTGCGCGCCCTGGTAGGAGCCGTCGCCGCCGATGACGACCAGCCCTTCGATGCCGTGTTTCACCAGATTCGCCGCCGCCTTTGCGCGGCCCTCCGCTTCCATGAACTCCTTGCAGCGCGCGGTGTGCAGGATGGTGCCGCCACGATTGATGATGCCGCTCACGTCGCGCGGGCCGAGCGGGTGGATGTCTCCCTCGATCAGGCCCTTGTAGCCGCGTTCGATGCCGGACACTTCGAGTCCGTTGAAAGTGGCCGCGCGTACCACGGCGCGTATCGCCGCGTTCATGCCGGGCGAGTCGCCGCCGCTGGTGAGTAATCCGATGCGTTTCATCTTGTTCCGTTCAGGCGTTTATGTAATGTTGGGATTCTAGTGGATGGCGGGCCATGAGACAGACTTTAGGTTGCCCTTACGCCTGCCACACCCCGAACCCCGCACTACGCAGGTCGATGCCGACCTCCACTTCCTTGTCGCAGGCATCGTCGTAGCCCATCGGGTTGAAGCCTTCGTACAGGTCGGGCAGCAGGCGCAGACCGTACTGCATCACATAGCGGTTGGACTGGATGCCGGCCTTGTGTTTGTCGAAACGGACGTCGGGGTCGAGCCCGGTCATGCCGACATAGACGCAGGGCTTGCCGGGGCGGTAGTCCGGGTTGCACTTCTTGAATTTGGCTTCGTACAGCACGTCCTTCGACAGCTCGATCACATAGACGTGGTAATGCTTGCGGCGGGTGCTCATGCGGCGACTTTAGCGGAGCGGCAGTGAAAACGCCACGCATAAAAACGCCCCGGCACTTGCGCGCCGGGGCGTCCGGGTTCGTGGCGTCAGAGGGAGGCGCTGATGGATGTGAATGTCGGCAGCGCGACGACGAAAGAGACAACGCTGGCGATGACCCAACGAACGAACCTTGCCACACCTTCATAAGCTTTTTTCATTTGATACCTCTTTAGTTAACGCAATGGTGCCCGCACGATGCGGACGTGCTTCAGAGTGCAATACTTGAGGAAAGTTCCCGGATATTTCCCCAGGCACGTCAGGGCTGTTCTTTACGCCGACTTGCGCCGAGGACAGGAATGCGCCAGATTCCGCTAATCGGATGACAGGAGCGGGTGATGGCGGGTTGCGGATGTGAGATGGAAGCAAGGAACGAGCAGGAGCGGCGCACGCTGCGCATCGTGCTGGGCATCAATGCCGCCATGTTCCTGTTCGAGATCGTGCTCGGTTGGCTGGCGCAGTCCACCGGGCTCATCGCCGATTCGCTCGATATGCTGGCGGATGCGCTGGTGTATGCCATCAGCCTGTATGCGGTGGGTCGTGCGGATGCGCTGAAGGATCGCGCGGCGCGCTTGAGCGGCATGCTGCAGATAGGGTTGGCCGTGCTGGTGCTGGTCGATGTGCTGCGCCGCTTCATGTATGGCAGCGAGCCGGTGAGCCTGATGATGATGGGCGTCGGCGCGGTCGCGCTGGTGGCGAACAGCATCTGTCTCATGCTCATCGCGCGGCATCGAGACGGCGGGGTGCACATGCGCGCATCGCTGATCTTCTCCGCCAACGATGTGATCGCCAACCTCGGCGTGATCGTCTCGGGCGGCTTGGTGTGGTTGTTGGGCAGCCGCTACCCGGACCTGCTCATCGGCTTCGTCATCGCGGGTCTGGTGTTGTACGGCGGTATCCGCATCCTGCGCGAGGTCGCCGCGCATCGGGCGAAAGGCAGTTGCAGTACCAAGAGTGATGGCGGAACAGACTTAGGCTTGACCATTCGGCAATGGATGGAGTAAAGGCTGGAACCTGACTTCCACTGCTTCATGATTGGCTGCCAGGCAGGTCAATACGCTTCAGCCTTTGAATACAACATCAGCTTTCATGCGCACGCCGATGG
This sequence comes from Sideroxyarcus sp. TK5, assembly GCF_054601595.1. Classification (NCBI taxonomy): domain Bacteria; kingdom Pseudomonadati; phylum Pseudomonadota; class Betaproteobacteria; order Nitrosomonadales; family Gallionellaceae; genus Sideroxyarcus; species Sideroxyarcus sp. TK5. Next base: position 322,612 of record NZ_BAAHSJ010000001.1, read on the forward strand.
CGCACCTTCTTGACCATCTTCTCCGCCACATAAGTCGCGAATGCTTCCTCGTTGTTGTACTCCTGGCTGAGAGCGAACTCAGCCAGCGCATCGATCAGTGCGCGCGTCTGCTCGATCTCGGCGAAACTGCGGTCACAGGTGATGCAGCGTTCGCCGTCGTCGCGGCAGGCGGTCTTGCCCTTGCACGGATTTAAACTGCTCACGCCGCGTTTCCCTCCGCGTCGAACACCAGCAGGGTGGTCTCGCCATCGATGTCGGTGATCTCGGCACCGCTCAGTTTGCCGTTGTCGTGGTAGGTGTAGCGGTGCGCGAGTTCAACTTCACCGTAGGCGTACTTGTCGAAGCCGAGCAGGCGGTCATCGTCGTAGTAGCCGCAGAAGTAAGTGTTGCGGTTCTGCACTTCGTGCGGCTGCAGTTCGTTGACCAGCTTGAACGGCATCTTGATGCCTGTGTAGGTGACGAAGTAGCGGCGCGTGCCGGGCAGGTCGCTGTCGCTCATGGTCAGGCCCGCAGCAGCGCCTTGGCCATGCGCTCGGAGAGTTGGTCTGCGGTGAACTGCGGTTCGTTGGGCGGATACAGTTCATCCTCGATGAAGTCGAATCCGCTGTCCTTCGCCAGCGTGAGCAGTTCGCGCACTTTCATGCAGGCCTTCAGTTGTTCACCCAGCGCCGCATCGCTGCGTGCCTTGTCGGAAAAATCCTTGATGTTCTTGATCGCCATGTCGGTCTCTTAATTTTGGAGTAAACGGAACAACGGGCTGCGCTGCATCCCGTATTTGTCGGCTGTTGTAGCAAGAGATCAGCCTTGCAGGGCTGGCAGCAAAAAGCGTGCCGCTATTCGGCGAGATGACAGAGGCGTTCGAACTCGGCCAGCGGCACCGGCTTGCCGAACAGATAACCCTGGAAGCGGATGCAGCCGTACTGGCGCAGGAAGGCGTGCTGCTCGTCGGTCTCCACGCCTTCGGCGATGATGCCGAGGCCGAAATTGTTGGCGATGCTGATGATGGTGCGCACCATCACGCTGCTGTTCTTGTCGCGGGTGATGTCGCGCACGAAGGATTGGTCGATCTTCAGTTGGTCGAGCGGCAATCGTTTCAGATAGGACAGTGAGGAATAGCCGGTGCCGAAGTCGTCCATGGCGAAGCAGACGCCGATGTCGCGCAGCTCCCCCATCTTGACGATGGCCTCTTCCACGTCATCGAGGATGAAACTCTCCGTGAGTTCGAGTTTGAGGCGCGCCGGGCGCACGCCGTACTTCTCCATGGTGTCCTTCACTTTTTCCACGAACCAGGTCTGGCTCAACTGGCGCGGGCTGACGTTGATGGACAGGACCAGATGGCGCATCGAGGCATCCATCTCCCACAGCTTGAGCTGGGCGCAGGCCTGTTCGATCACCCAGTCGCCGATGGGCAGGATCATGCCGGTCTCTTCCGCCAGCGGGATGAACTCACCCGGCGATACCATGCCGCGTTCACGGTGCTGCCAGCGGATCAGTGCCTCGGCACCGATGATGCGTCCCGAATCGTCCACCTGCATCTGGTAGTGCAACTGCATCTGCTGGCGACGGATCGCGGCACGCAGATCCTCCTCCAGATCGGCGCGCAGCTCCATCGCCACCTGCATCGCGGGATCGAAGAAGCACACCCGGTTGCGGCCGGTGGACTTCGCCTGATACATCGCCATGTCGGCCTGCTTCAGCACTTCGTCGATGCTGTTCTGGTGGCCTCGATACAGGCTGACCCCAATGCTGGGTGAGCTGGCGTGCTCGATGGTCTTCAATTGGTAGGGTTGGCTCAGTTCGGCGCGGATCTTCTCGGCGATGGTCTCGGCCTGGGTCACCGCATCCGTTGCGATGCCGCTCAGCGACTCCAGCGCCACCACGAACTCGTCGCCGCCGAGACGCGCCACGGTGTCGCCCTCCCGCACATTGCGGCTAAGGCGGGCGGCGACCGCCTGCAACAGCTCGTCGCCCACATCGTGACCCTGTGTGTCGTTCAGCGTCTTGAAGTTGTCGAGGTCGATGAACATCACCGCACCATATTTGCCGCTGCGCGCACTGATGGACATGCTTTGCAGTAACCGCTCATGCAGCAGGCGACGGTTGGGCAGATGTGTCAGCGAGTCGTAGAAGGCCAGCCGGTGGACTTCCTCTTCCGAGTGTCTGCGTGCGGTGACGTCCTGCACCATCACCATCACCGCAAGCTCCCCGGCCATCTGTGCCAGCGAGATGTCGGCCATGAAGGTGCGCGGTTTGCCTTCGATGATCTGGTCGAACCCAAGCTCGTGACAATGCTTGCCGCTGGCGAGCACCTGCGCGATGCGCTCGTTCAGTTCCGGCAAACCAAGATAGACACCCGGAGTGCAGTGTCGCCATGCATCATCGTCGGGCAGAGCGAACATCTGCTGCAGCGTACGGTTCACCATGCCGATGTTGCCGCGCGCATCCAGCATGAGGAACGCGACCGGCAGGTTGCACAAGATCTGCTCGGTATAGGCGCGCGCCAACTGCCGCGCTTGGCGCTGCACGGTCACGTCCGGAGAGAAGAGGGCAGAGGTCATGCGAATGGGATGCGGTGGCTCAGATCTGCTTCACCTTGATGTTCAGCGTCTGGATGCGGTAGGCGATCTGGCGTGGCGTCATGTCGAGCAGGCGCGCGGCCTTGGCCTGCACCCAGCCGGCCTGCTCCAGCGCGGCGATGACGCGCTCGCGTTCGTCCAGATGCGGATCGTCGAGGTCGACGTTCTGCACCGGCCCGCGCGAAGCGGAGATCTTCTCGTCGATACCGGTGAGCAGGATGGCGTCACGGTCTATGGTCTCGCCTTCGGTCATCACAGAGGCGCGCTCCAGACAGTTCTCCAGTTCACGCACGTTGCCCGGCCAGTCATGGTGCATCAGCACGCGCAGCGCGGCTTCTGTCAGGGAAAGCTTGCGGCCCTGCTGCGTGCTGACCTTGTCCACCAGGAATCGCGCGATGTCAGGGATGTCTTCCATGCGTTCGCGCAGCGGCGGCAGGGTCAGCGGCATCACGTTGAGGCGGTAATACAAGTCTTCGCGGAAGCGGCCCTTCTCCACCTCGGCTTCGAGGTCGCGGTGGGTGGCAGCGACGACGCGCACATCGACCTTGACGGTCTTGGTGCCGCCCACGCGTTCCAGCTCGCCTTCCTGCAGCACGCGCAACAGCTTGGCCTGGAACGATGCGGAGATCTCGCCGATCTCGTCGAGGAAAACGGTGCCGCCCTCGGCTTGCTCGAAGCGGCCCTTGCGTTGCGCCACCGCGCCGGTGAACGAGCCTTTCTCGTGGCCGAACAGTTCGCTCTCCAGCAAGGTCTCTGGCAGCGCCGCGCAGTTCAGTTTGACGAACGCGTTGCGTGCACGCGGCGAGTTGTAATGGATGGCGTTGGCGATCAGTTCCTTGCCGGTGCCGGTCTCGCCGCGGATCAGTACGGTGGTGTTCCACTTCGCCACCAACCGCACTTGCTCGAAGATGCGGCGCATCGACTGAGTGTGTCCGATGATGTTGTCGAAACCGTATTGCGCGCGCACGGTGCGGCGCAGACCGTCGCGCTCTTCCGCCAGCTCCTGTTTCTCCTGTGCCACTTCCTGCGACAGGCGCACGCTCTGCCCGATCAGGTTGGCCACCATCTCCAGGAAGCGCTTGTATTCGGCGAGCGGGATCAGCACCTCGGTGGAAGGTTGAGCGGCCAGCACGCCGACCACCTTCTTGCCGACCCTGATCGGTACACCGACGAAGGCACCCATGGGGTTGTAGATGCCCATGCGCGACAGGAAGCGCGGCTCGTCCATGATGCGCTCGACCACGATGCTGTCGCCGGTCTTGAGGATGGTGCCGACCACGCCTTCGCCCGGCAGGTAGCTCACCTCCTCGGTCACCGTGTCGGACACGCCGTACACCAGCGACACCTGCAACTCGCCGCTGGCTGCGTCGATCAGGCTGACCATGCCGCGCTCAAGCGACATGCCCTCGTGCAGCGTGTGCAGCACGCCGTCCAGCGTCTGCTTGAAATCGAGCGAATGCGACAGCACGCGGCTCACCTGGTACAACGTCTCCAGCTCGGCACGCAGCTGCTGCAGTTCGATGCGCGGATCAGCCATGCTGGCCTCCTGCGTTGAGTGGAAGTTGCACGCGCATGCGGCAGCCGTTGTGATAGTCGGGGTCTATGTCCAGCGTGCCGCCATGGCGGCTCACGACTTCCTGTGCCATGGCGAGTCCGAGTCCGAGGTGCTGTTTGCCGGCACCTTTTGTTGTGAAGAATGGCTGGAACACGGTGTAGCGCAGTTCGTCCGGCACGCCGGGGCCGCTGTCCTCCACCGTCACTTCCAGATGGTCCTGGTGCACGGTGCAGGCGATGCGCAATTCGCGCGCGCCGCCGCGCCGTTCGTTCATCGCTTCGATGGCGTTGGCCACCAGATGCTTGAACAGGTTTGTCAGCTGTGCGGGATGTGCGGCCAATGAGGCGGGCTGCGCGGCGGGCGACCATTCCACCACGATGCCCGCGCCGAGCAGCTTGGCGGTGGCGAGTTTCAGCACATCCACCAGCACGTCGTTGATGTCGATCAGTTGCAGCGTCTCGTCGTCCTGCTCCGGGATGCAGGCGCGCAAGGTCTCCAGCGCCTCGCGGCTCTTGCTGATGGCTTCCTCCAGTGCGCTGGCGGAGATGTCGCCGGAACCGGCAGGAACACTTTGGTTGGCAAGACGACGCTCCAGCATGGCGGTGGCCGCACTCAGCATGTTGAGCGGGCCTTCCAGCTGGAACACCGCGCCGGCCAGCGTCTCGCGCAATCCCTGGATGCGTTCTTGCTCCGCCAGCAGCGCGCGCAGGCTGTTGATGCGCAGGTCTTCCTGCTGGCGTTTCAGTTCGCTGATGTCCTGGATGGTGAGCAGCAGATAGTGTCGGCGTGCGGGCGCATAGAAGGCGTCGGCACCGACATCCTGTTCCTCGAACCAGGATACCGCGCAGGAGAACCAGCGCGTCGTTTTCTTCGGCGTCTCGATCTGCACTTCGCGCGCGGCGATGTTGCGGTGCTTCTGGTATGCGGTCGTGAACGTCTCGCCCATCTGCGCGCGAAGCGCGGCCAGCAGACGCGCGGCCGGCTCCTTGCCGAGGTCACCGATCAGTTTCTTGTATTCCTGGTTGTCGAGCAGCACATGCTCCTGTTCGTCCAGCAGCACGATGGCGACCTGCGCCGCGTCCACCACCGATTCGATCAATGTCTTCTGGTTCTGCACCTGGCGTTCCAGGCGGTGCACCTCGGTCACATCGCGCTGCATGCCGAGGAAGTGCGTGGTCTCGCCCTGTTCGTTCACCACCGGCGTGATGGTCACGTCGGCGAGATAGCGGCTGCCGTCCTTCCTTTTGTTAACCAGCAATCCGTTCCACGGACGCTGGCGCTGGATCTGCGCCCACAGCGTCTCGTACACCAGCTTGGGCGTGACGCGATAGGACAGGATGGATTCGTTGTGGCCGACGATCTCGTCCTGCCCGTAGCCGGTGATGCGCGAGAACGCATCGTTGGCATAGAGGATGTTGGCGCGCGCGTCGGTGATCGAGATCGCCAGCGCGGCCTGCGCGACAGCCTGCCGGAACAGGTGGGTCGGCAGGTTCTCCGGGGGCTGTATCGGGTCGGACATGGTTACTCCAGATTGGATGACACCATACATTCAGCAATAAGCATGCCCGACTCTTTCTGTTTTGCACTCAACGCCGCAGACACTGGGCGGATTGTTGTGTTTGCTACATCGGTGCCAGCACGGACCCGACAACGACAAGGGTTTTTTGCACCGTGCTGGTGCGGTGCGCGCCCAAATACCTGATTCAGTGCTCCCCCTTTCGGTGCGCGGCAGTTGGCACGGGCCTTGCAGAGCAGGGCACAGGAGAACGAACGCGATGGCTGAGATATTTCTACTGATATTGGGCACGGCACTGGTCAACAACGTGGTGCTGGTGAAGTTCCTGGGACTGTGTCCGTTCATGGGCGTGTCCAAGAAGATGGACGGCGCGCTCGGCATGGGCATGGCGACCACCTTCGTGCTCACCTTCGCCACTGCCGCCAGCTGGATGCTGGAGCACTGGCTGCTGCAGCCGCTGGGAATCCAGTATCTGCGCATCCTCGCCTTCATCCTCACCATCGCGGCGACCGTGCAGTTCACCGAGCTGGCGATCCGCAGATTCAGTCCGGGCCTGTATCAGGTGCTGGGCATCTATCTGCCGCTGATCACCACCAACTGCGCGGTGCTCGGCGTCGCGCTGCTCAACGTACAGGAGAAGAACGGTTTCATGCACAGCCTGTTGTACGGCTTCGGTTCCGCGCTCGGTTTCATGCTGGTGATGCTGCTGTTCACCGGATTGCGTGTGCGCCTCTCTCTGGCGCAAGTGCCCGCCGCGTTCGCGGGTGCGCCCATCGGTTTCGTGGTCGCCGGTCTGCTGTCGCTGGCGTTCATGGGTTTTGCCGGTTTGGCTTCTCATTGAGGAATAAAAGATGTTAGTCGCCGCCATCGTCAGTCTCACCGTCCTCGGCACCGTGCTCGGTCTGCTGCTCGGTCTGGCCGCGCGCTATCTGCGCGTGGAAGGGAATCCGATCATCGCCGAGATCGAGCAGATGTTGCCCGGCTCGCAATGCGGCCAGTGCGGCTACCCCGGCTGCACCGGCGCAGCGCAGGCACTGGCGGACGGTAGTGCGCCGGTCACACTGTGTCCGCCGGGCGGTGTGGCACTGGCGCAGGCGCTGGCGGACAAGCTGGGCGTGGAGGCCGACCTGTCCGGCGTGGAAGACAAGGGCCCGCAGGTGGCCGAAGTGAAGGAAGAGATCTGCATCGGCTGCACGCGCTGTTTCAAGGTCTGTCCCACCGACGCCATCATGGGCGCGGCGCAGCAGATCCATGTGGTGTTCCGCGAAGCGTGCACCGCATGCAGCAAATGTGTGGACGTGTGCCCGACCGAAGCACTGTCGCTGCAAGCGGTGCCGGTGACCTTGCAGTCCTGGTACTGGCACAAGCCAAAGTTGGAGGCAGTGTGAAGATATTCGAAAGATTCTTCTCCGGCATGCGCGGCGGCGTTCACCCCGAGGGCCGCAAAGACCTGTCGGCGGCGCGCGGCATCCGCGCGTTGCCGTTGCCGCAGCAGTTGTTCGTGCCCCTGCAGCAGCACATAGGCGCACCGGCCAAACCGGTGGTCAATGTGGGCGAACGCGTATTGAAGGGCCAGCTCATCGCCGCCGCGCAGGGAAACGTCTCCGCACCGGTACACGCGCCGACCTCTGGCATCATCGTCGCGCTGGGCGACCATGTCGCGCCACATCCTTCCGGCTTGCCGGTGCCGACCTTCACGCTGGCCTGCGACGGGTTGGAGGAGTGGGTGGCATTGCAAGCATGCGACGAGCCGTTCTCACTGGAAGCGGAAGACATCTCTGCGCGCGTCGCGGCGGCCGGCATCGTCGGTCTCGGCGGTGCGACCTTTCCTTCCGCACTGAAACTCAACCTCAGTCGCGGTGTGCAGACGCTGATCATCAACGGCGGCGAATGCGAACCGTATCTGACCTGCGACGACCGCATCATGCGCGAGCGCGCCACCGCCATCGTCGAAGGCATCACCCTGATCGCGCAGGCCGTCTCCGCCAAAGAGGTCATCGTCGGCATCGAGGACAACAAACCGGAAGCCATCGAGGCGATGCGCGGCGCGGCACGCGCGGCCAGCATGAAAGTGGTCGCCATGCCCAGCATGTATCCCATGGGTTCGGAGAAACAGATCATCCAGGTGCTCACCGGGCAGGAGATCCCCGCAGGCGGACGCCCCGCCGACATCGGTGTGCTGGTGCACAACGTCGCCACCGCCTTCTCCGTGCAGCAGGCGATCCGCTACGGCAAGCCGCTCATCTCGCGCATCGTCACCGTCAGCGGCGGTGCGATCAAGTCGCCCGGCAATGTCGAAGCGCTGGTCGGCACGCCGGTGCAACAACTGATCGATTTTGCGGGCGGCTATTCGCGTCCGGCTGCACGCATGGTGCTGGGCGGTCCGATGATGGGCCAGCACATCACCAATACCAATGTGCCCGTGGTGAAGGGCAGCAGCGGCATCCTCGCACTCACTGCGGACGAGATCGGTCAGGACGAAGCCTCACCGTGTATCCGCTGTTCCACCTGCGTGCGCGCCTGTCCGGTCGGCCTCCTGCCGCTGGAGATGGCGGCGCACATCCGCACTTCTGATTTGAGTGGCGCGGTCGATCTCGGTCTCAAGGATTGCATTTCCTGCGGCTCCTGTTCCTATGTGTGTCCGGCGCACATCCCGCTGGTGCATTACTTCAACTACGCCAAGGGCGATCTCGCCGCGCAGGAGCGCGCCAAGCTGAAACAGGAAGCCACCAAGAAACTGGCCGATGCACGCAGCGAACGCATCGCGCGCATCGAACGCGAACGCGCCGAGATGATGGCGAAACGCAAAGCGGCGCGCGAAGCTAAGGAACGCGCTGCGAAAGAAGCAGCAGCGAAAGCGGCCGAGGAGACTGCATGAACCCCATCGCCCATTCCCCCCACGCGCATGCGCAGAGTTCCATCGGCAAGGTGATGCTCACCGTGATGCTGGCGCTCACCCCGGCCACGCTGTTCGGTTTCTGGCTGTACGGTTGGCCTGCCATCCATCTGTGGGCGGTGGCGATCATCGCCGCCATCTTCGGAGAGGCTTTCGTCATCCGCATCCAGCAGCGCGCGGTGCGTCCGGTCATCATGGACGGCTCCGGCATCCTCACCGCATGGCTGCTGGCCTTGTCGCTGCCGCCGTATGCGCCGTGGTGGATCGCGGTGCTGGGCAGTCTGTTCGCAGTGGTGGTCGGCAAGCAGATCTTCGGCGGGCTGGGACAGAACGTGTTCAATCCGGCGATGGCGGCACGCGTGATGTTGCTCATCTCGTTCCCGCTGGAGATGACGACCTGGGGCGCTCCATTGCCGCTGACTTCTCCGAACGGATTGAATCTGATCGAGGGTCTGCGTGTCACCTTCCTGTCGCAACCGATAGACGGCATGGCCAGCGCTTCGCTGCTCGGTCATGTGAAGACCGAATTCACGCGCGGCATCGGGCTGGATCAGGCACTCGCCGGTTTCTTCACACCTATGGACGCGCTGTGGGGGATACGTGCCGGCAGTCTGGGTGAGACGGCAGCGTTATTGTTGCTACTGGGCGGTCTGGTCCTGATCGCGCGCCGCATCATCACCTGGCATGCGCCGGTCGCCATGTTGCTCGGTGTGGCCGTGCCCGCGCTGATCTTCAGCCTCATCGACGGTAACCACTATGCCGGGCCACTGGTGCATCTACTGTCCGGCGGGGTGATGCTGGGCGCGTTCTTCATCATCACCGATCCGGTCACTTCACCGAATACGGCCAAAGGTCAATTCATCTTCGGTCTGGGCTGCGGCCTGCTCACTTGGGTCATCCGCACCTGGGGCGGCTATCCGGAAGGCGTGGCCTTCGCCGTGCTGCTGATGAATGCCGCCACGCCGCTGATCGACCAATACGTCAAACCGCGCATCTACGGCCGCGACAGCAAGGGCGCTGCATTGCCCGCGAAGAAGGGGGTGTGATGAAGCTCGCAGAATTGCGCACCAGGCTGGGATATCAGTCGCTGCTGCTGGGCGGTGTGGCCTTGCTCACCAGTGCGGCGCTGGCTTTCGCCGCGCTGCTCACCGGGCCGGAAATCAAGGCTGCGGAAGAGGCCGATCTCAAGCAATCGCTGACCCAGGTGTTGCCGGGCAGCTACGACAACGACTTGCTGAAAGACACCGTCTCCCTGCACGGCGAAGCAGGAGAAGTGCTGGTTTATAGAGCAAGACGCACCGGCAAGGTGGAAGCGGTGGTGTATCGCGTCACCGGTTACGGCTACTCGGGTGCCATCGTATGCATGATGGGCGTGTCGCGCGAAGGGAAGGTTCTCGGCGTGCGCGTCATCAAACATGCGGAGACACCTGGTCTGGGCGACAAGATCGAACCGGCCAAGGCGAAATGGATATTCGACTTCGACGGCAAGTGGCTGGGCGAACCGCCCGTAGACAAATGGGCGGTGAAGAAGGATGGCGGCGTGTTCGACCAGTTCGCCGGCGCCACTATCACGCCGCGTGCAGTGGTGAAAGCGGTGAAGGGCGGCTTGGTGTTCTTCGAAGCGAACAGGGCGGCTTTGCTGGATGAAGCGGGAGGTGTGAGATGAACGAGAAATACGGCCGTATCACGCGCGAAGGCCTGTGGAGCAACAACGTGGTGTTTGCGCAGATGCTTGCGCTGTGCCCGACACTGGCGGTGACCAGCACGGCCACCAACGGATTGGGCATGGGGCTGGCGACCACCGCAGTGCTGCTTCTATCAAACATCATCGTGTCCGGCGTGCGCCAGTTGGTCAGTCCCGAGGTGCGCATCCCGGTCTACATCGTGCTGATCGCCACACTGGTGACACTGCTAGACATGGCGCTCAATGCTTGGGTGCATGAACTCTACAAAGTGCTCGGCCTGTTCATCGCGCTGATCGTGGTGAACTGCGCCATCCTTGGCCGCGCCGAATCGTTCGCCTCGAAGAACGGTGTGGCGGATGCGGCGCTGGACGGTTTGATGATGGGCCTGGGTTTTACGCTGGCGCTGGTGGCACTGGGCGGCGTGCGCGAGATACTGGGCAGCGGCACCTTGTTCGCCAACGCGCACCTGTTGCTGGGCTCCGCGTTCGCCTTCCTCGAGACCACTATCGTGCCGGACTACAAGGGCTTCCTGCTGATGATCCTGCCGCCGGGCGGCTTCATGGCGCTGGGTTTCCTGTTGGCGGCCAAGCGCGTGTATGACCGCCGTCGCGCCGAACGTGCAGAAGCCGTGGCCGCCGCCACGGTCGCGGGCTAGGAGAACGGAATGCAAGTCGGCATCGCATACTCCGAACCCGTCAACCAGCTCTGGCTGCGTATCGAAGTGCCGGAGGAGGCCACCGTGCAGCTCGCAATCGAGCAGTCCGGCATCCTCAGGAAATTCCCGCATATCGACCTGGCTGTGTACAAGGTCGGCATCTTCGGCAAGCTGGCCGAGCTGGATGCTGTGCTCAAGCCGGGCGATCGCATCGAGATCTATCGTCCTATCACTGCCGATCCGGCGACGGTGCCGCGCCGCGTGTTCGCCGGTGAAGACGACGATGAGTGACACCATTTTTCTTTAACCAACCGACAGGAAGTAAAACCATGCTATTCGATACCTACGAAACCAAAGGCCTGCTGTTCAACATGAACTTCAAGGAGACAGACGGCAAGTACGCCGGTTATCGCGGCGACCTCGTGCTGGAACTGGGCGAAGTGGGCGATGCACTCGGCCACCGCAAACCGCCCGTGTCCACCATCAAGAACACCGTGGTGCTGGCTGAAGACGACAAGATCAAGATGTATGTCGGCAGTCTGGACGATCTGGCATTGCTGCCGCGCATCCTCGACTACTACAAGGCGGACTTCGCCGCCGATGTGAAGATCATCCTGTTCGTGGTGAACATCGCCAAGCCGCTGGTGATCGAGAAGGATGGTTACTCCATCATCGCCATCTCCATGCAGGAAGGCCTGATCTGGAACGAGCTGATCGACATGGCCGCGCTGGACAAGGGCGACTTCAAGGGTCAGTCTCCGACCACCAAGATCGTGACCGTGTACAAGGCGCTGTCCGACTACAAACCCAAGGGCGACAAGGTGTCGTTCGACGAAGCACTGACTCGTACCGTCGAGTTGACCAGAGCCGGTCGCGGCCCGGTCTAAGTCTCATGCCCAGAGTCGGCTTGTTCTTCGCCAGCAGCACCGGCAACACGCGGCGCATCGCCAAGGCCATCAAAAAACGTTTCGACGACGAGACGATGGCCGAGGCGTTGAACGTCAACAAGGCGACGCCGGAACTGTTCGCCAGTTACGACCTGCTCATCCTCGGCACCTCGACCTTGGGTGCGGGCGCCTTGCCGGGGCTGTCGACCGACTGCATGGGCGGCGGCTGGGAAGAGTTCCTGCCGCAACTGGAATCGCTGGACTTCAGCGGCAAGACCATCGCCCTGTACGGACTGGGTGACCAGAACAAATATGCGGAGGAATTCGTCGATGCGATGGGTATCCTGTACGAGTTCTTCAAAGCACGCGGTGCAAGTTTCGTCGGCGCATGGCCGGCCGATGAATACGAGTTCATCGCATCCAAAGCACTGGTCGACGATGACTTCGTAGGCCTCGCGCTGGATCAGGAGAACCAGAAACTATTGACCGATGCGCGCGTGGAAGCCTGGCTGAAACAGATCGCGCCCGCGTTCGGATTGCCGCTATGAGCAATAAGCGCGCTGCCATGTTCCGCAGCCTGCGTGCCAAGCATCGCCAGCAGGCGATGATCGTCGGCGTGGTCGGCTACACCGCCGAGACTTGGGCGCAGGTGAAAGCCACGGCGACTGATCCGCAATGTTTCGAAGAGACATTCGAGAGATGGAAGGACGTTGCCGTCTCCGCCCGGCGCGAGTTCCAGCGTTCCGGCGTGCAAGCAGTGGAGTATCAGATAGAGCCGCAAGTGTTCGCTGACTGGTGTGCGCAGCATCAGCAGCAGAACGATGCAAAAGCGCGCGCCGAGTTCGTGTCAGAGAAACTGAGCGCGGTTTACCGGTAACCCACCTGAATACGGCACAACGCTGCACCATCGGGGAGCGCTGCTTTCCGGTTTGGTGCATGAGTAGTATGGCTCAGGGCTTCCAGCGGCATCGTGAATCAGGCGAAGCGCTGCTGCAGATACCGGATGATGTCGCCGGACTCGTACATCCACTGTACCTGACCATCGTCGCCGGTGATGCGCAGGCAGGGCGTCTGAACTTTGCCACCGCCTTGCAGCAAAGCTTCTTTATGTTCCGCTTCATGCTGTGCATCGCGCAATTCTATCGGAAGCGACAAGCGCCCCATCTCATGCCGCACCTTGATGCAGAACGGGCAGGTCTTGAAGTGGTACAGCGACATCTTTGCGCATTCGCGTTCGACCTGCTGCTGGGCCTCCGCACTGCGCACCACGCCTTTCGGCATCGCCAGCTTCGCCCAGAGCAGCATGAACGGCATCAACACCAGGCGCAGTGTGCGGAAGAACATTCGTATCAAGGTTCTCATTTTTTGTCCTTTCGTTTTTCGTGTGGCGGGGGAGTTAGCTGCCACGATAGTTGGGCAGGAAATCCATCCCGGTGCGTTTTACTAATTCGATGTAGCTGATCGGTTTGCCTGCTTTCGCCGCATCATGATTGTCGATCCAGTGCGCCCATGTCTTGTTCGCGGACGGGTCGTAGACCAGCTTGAACAGATGTTTAGGTACCCAGACGCGGTTGCTGCCGATGGTGGAGGGCGCGGCATCGAACACCGGGCCGGTGATCACATACACATCCCCTTTTGCGCGCAACACGTATTTGCGCGTGTCCTTCTCGATCCTGGCCCATGCCTTGCGATTGTTGATCGGTGCCTGCGGCACCATGTTGGCGAGCGAGAAACTCTGCGCCATCGTTTCCGGTGTGGCCATGTCTGCAGCGGGTGCCATGTGGCCGCGGTCATAGCCGGAACCATTGTAGTCCTCCAGTTCGGCGCGTTCCGAGAGAGGCAGGCGTGCGTCGGCGAAGAATTCATCCGTGCGCTTCTCGTGCGCGGTTTGCAGGGTCTTGCGGTTCAGTTTTTCAGCGACGTAGAGCGGCGTGCGACTTTGCCCGGAATGCAAGACGGCGAACGCAGTGAAGCAGAGCGCACGCGTCTCATTGGCTTGCGGTTGAAGGACGATAGGCGGACTCTGGTTGGCGAATAGCTGGCGGCATTGTCCAAAATCGTTTTTGTCGGCAGATGCGTGAGACGAGAAAGCGAATGAGGCGGTGAAGACAAGTGCGTAGAGGAGGCGCTGCATAAGACTCTTGGTGAAGAACGACGCGCGAGTCTATAACAATAAGCAGGGGCAACTCATCGAATGAGCCGCCCCCGAGTGTCAGTAGTCACAATCTTTCTGCGGTTTATCTATCCCGCTTTCACCCGGCGCCCGCCCCACTGATGCAAGGCTAACCCGAGCACGATGCTGGCCGTGCCCAGCCAGACCTGCGGCAGGATGGCTTCGTTGTTCAGCGCGTGGCCGAGCAGCAGCGCCATCACCGGGGTGATGAGGGTGATCAGTGCGACGCGGGCAGTGTCCATGTGCTTGATCAGGTAGTAATACAGCGCGAAGCCGAGCACCGAACCGAACACGCCCAGATACAGAGTCGCCGCGATGGACTGTTGCGGTGCGCCGTGCGGCACATGGCCGTCCAGCACGAACCACGCCAGCAGGAACAGCGGCAGCGACACGGCCAGCGTGCCGCAGGTCATCGCCAGCGGCGGGCTGTCGTCGCCGATGCGCTTCACCCAAACCAGGCCGAGCGATTGCGCGGTGACGGCGCACAGCAGCGTGACGATGCCGAAGCCCGCGTTCGAGCCGAGGTCGAGTCCGCCGTAGAACACCATCACCAGACCGAGTACGCCCAGCAGCATGCCCGCTACTTTGTTGCGGCTGAGCGTTTCCTCTTCCAGCCACAGCATGGCACCCAGACTGGTGATCAGCGGCGACAGGCCGAACAGCACGGCGATCATGCCCGAGCTGACATATTGCGCCGACCAGTAGGTAAGCGCCATCGCGGCGAACATGCTCACGCCGCCCGCGACATAGGCCATACGCGCTTTGCGGTGCAGCGGGAAGCGGATACGGAACAGCGCCAGCAGGGCGATGCACAGCAGGACGCCGATCGCCATACGCGCAAAGACCGCAAAGCTGAACCCGATACCGAGCGAGCTCCACTTGATGGCGAGCGGCGTGGTGGACCAGATCAGGACGACAGAAACAAATGCTGCCGGAAGCGACATGATTTTCTCCATGGCTCAACTAACAAGCCGTTCGCCTGAGCCAAGTGGCGAACGGTGAAAAACAAAAAGGCCACAGAGGGAAGTCTGTGGCCTTGGGGATATCGTTACGACGGACTACGAAACTACTGCGAACCTCCCGGGCCACTGCGCGCAATGCGCCATACCGCGCGCTTCATCGCGACGGGTAGGGCTCGTACGTTGCAGTGGTGGTGTTGGGATCTCATGGGGTGGATTATCGTCATGCGGCCAGCCCGGCGTCAACGGAAATCTGTCGCCGGGCCATCCAGTGTGCTGCGCACTGGCAAGCGAGAACCCTGGCTCAGGCACAGACGGTCTTGCGAGCATCCTTGAGCAGGCGCAAACACTGCAGGTCGGCTGCCAGCTCCAGCGCGGTGAAATCGTCATGCGTCATCAGCTCGGTGTTCGCCCCCGCTTCCAGCAACAGTTCCACCAAGGGCGCCTTGCCTGCCGAGGCGCAGTAGATCAGCGCGGTCGCGCCGTTCACGTTCTGCGTGTCCAGCGGCGCACCGGCCTTGATGAGTTCGGCAACGCATGCCGCGCTGTTGGAATAACAGGCGAACCACAATGCTCCGTTGCCGTCGTTGTTCAGCAGCGCCGGGTCGGCACCACGCTTGAGTAGCGACCGGACCACGTCCAGATCGCCGGTCTGTGCGGCATACATCAACGGTGTGGTGCTGTTCGCCAGTGGGCGGTTGATGTCGGTCTCCACCGGGTCGCTGACATGGAATCTGGCCTGCGCCAGCCAGCAGCGGAGTTGATTGTCGTTCATGCGTGTTCCTTTCCGGGATGGGTTGCCAAAGCGCGGATGTTTCCGCGCGCAGGCCGCTCAGAGTTCAGGATGGGAAAAGAGTTCATTTTGATGGATGATTCTGCACAAGTCACTTGCGATGTCTTATGCGTAGGCAGGCAGGGTGGATATGCGCGCATCGTCCAGCGCCATGCCGATGGCATAGTGGTAGATCACCTGAAATTGCGCATCCTTGAGGCCCAGCACCTCGTGATCGGCATCGTCGAAGAAGCAGCCGATGCCGGTACCGCGCCAACCGGCGGCTTCGGCCTCCAGCGTGAGGATGTGGCCCAGCATGCCCGCTTCCCAGTGCAGGTGGCGGTAGGCGGCGGCATCGTGGGCGATGGGTGCTTCGAACTCGGCCAGCATCATGAATGTGACTGCGCAATGTGCGGCGATATCCTGATGGCAGGACAGGGTACGTGCGGTCTTTCCCGCTTGGGCGGTGACCAGGCGATAAAGCGGCAGGGTGTCATCGGCGACCTGCCAGGAGAAGCTGTCGCGCAGGGCTGACCCCAGTGATTCAACGACATCGGCGCGCGGCAACACATACAGGCCGGGTGCGACGCCTTCCACGCGGTGCACCAGCAACACCGGATGCACGCGCGGCGTGTGCGGCCACAGTTGCCACACCGGTGAGCCGCCTGCCAGAAGTGAACTCAGCATGCGTTTGAACAAGGAGTGCGGTATCACCGATACGCCGTCGAAGGCTTGTGCACTGCGGCGCTTCAATATCACTTGTGCGGCGCGTATGTCGGATGCATCGGTGTGCGTGGCGATCGCCTGCGCGGCAGATGCTGTCGCGGGCAGTGCGCCGCGCGTGGCGGCAGCGACCTCCTCGATCACCGGCCATTGGTACAGCGGACGCGGATCGAGCAGGCTGGGTGTGCCCGCGTAGTGCTGCCATGAAGTGGGTACATTATCTTCTGCATGCAGCGCCACGATCACTTCCGCCTCTTCCGTTTCCACGCCGCTGAAATCCTCGCTGCGATCCACGCCAAGCGCCTGCGCGACCTTGTTGGAGTCTAGGCGCAACAAGCGCGGTTGCCAGCCGTGCAGTGCTGCCGCGTAACTCACCGCCGCCAGCACATGGCCCATGTCGAGCTGGCAATAACGGAAGGCGCGCTCGCCGTACTTCCATGCTTCGCGCCAGTGGATGGAACTGAAACCCAGCCATACGCCGGGTGCGAATGTTCCGTCGTTCCAGGCGCGTCGTTCGAGCGCGTGATACAGGTTCTGATAGTGGTGCAGCCCGTCCGCGATGCCCGGTACTTGCGAGGTGATCAGCCAGCTTTCGGTGGGATGCAGGTTGCCAGAGGAAGGATGCGCGCGCAGCGACCAGCGCGAACCGGCGTATTCCTTCCATGCGGTGAGGCCGAGCGAGAGGCGCAAGAAGGAACCGAGATTGTGCGCATCGAACGGCAACGGTGCACGCGGCGCACCGAGTTCGCCCCATGCGATGTCATCGACGACCACTTCTCGCGGCAGCGCGGTCTGCGTGCAGCCAGTCCAGTCGCGGAACGCGGCCGGTTGTGCCTCCCAGTCCAGCGTACCGGGTCCGGCGGCGTAGCGGTCCAGTGCGTGTTTGCTGCGCACGTGATAAGTCATCACACGCGCAGCGCGTGGGTTGGACATCCTCAGTTCAGCCCGCTCAATTCGTCAGTTAGACAGCCGATGGGTTCGCCCAGCGTTCCTTCGGCGTCGATCTCGAAACGCACCAGATAGATGGCCTCGTCCGGTAGTTCCTTGGCATGGCCGACATTGACCACCACGCCGCGCGTACCGGCCGCGGCCAGCAGTGCGCCCACCGCCACATCGGGGATGCCGCTCTCGCCGGTCTCTTCCACCGGTTCGTTGAAAAGGTCGTATACGGCGAACACCATGTCGCCCATGTTATACATGCTCATACCGTCTCCTTCTGTTTCTTCAGGTGCATCGCCAGTGCCGCGTCCATCATGGCGACGTGCGTGTCGAACCAGTCCATCAGGCCATCCTTCACATAGGCGCGCACCAGCGGCAGGTGACCGCGCTTGAGGCTGCGGTTGAGTTGCTGCATCTCGCCCAGCACGCGGTGATGCTCTCCTTCGTGTTCCGGCAGGCCGCGATATTTCGATTCGCGCATCAGTTTACCCTCTGCGATGAAATGTTCACGGGTATGTGCGACCAGCGTCTGGAACAGCGCAGGGAACTCGGCAGGGCCGGCGGCGCTGAGCGCGGCCACCTGCGCGATGAATTCGCGGTGCGTGTCGTCGAATTCCGCCATCCCGAGCGTATGGCGTGCGTCGTCCCATGCGGAGGGATGCGTCATGCAGCTTCCAGCGCGGTACTCACCCCTTGCGCGGCGGCGAGCAGGTCGGCCACATCGGCGTTGACGATCTCGATGTTGAGGCGGTCGAGGTAACGCTTCTCCTTGTCGGTCGGATGCGGGATCAGCGCCCATCCTGCGGGCTTGTCCGCGCCGAAGATGATGTCGGAGAACACCATGCGGTCGGTGTCGCGGTTCAGGCGCAGGCCCAGCGTCACGTAGCGCTTGTTCTGGCGCGAACGCTTGATGAAGGACGGGATGGCGAAGCCGCCCATCAGTTCGGTGATGTAGTCGACGAAGTCGGCGTCCGATGCGATGTAGTTCGATTCCGGTGTCGGCGTGCCCAGCGGTTTGAACAGGATGGGCAGACTGCTGTCGACGGCTTCCTGCTCGACGGAGGTGTAGCTGGTGCCGTCGTAGTGGTAGAGCTTGAAGCGGAACGCCGTGCCCGACATGCGCGCGATGCCCACCACCAGCGTGTGCGGCGTGCCCGCATACTGCAGTTGCATCTGCGTGTCGCGGTTGGCGTCGATCATGTAGGGCAGCTTCTGCTCGCCCAGCCAGGCGTGCAGGGGCGATGTGCTCCACTGCATGTCCTTGTAGGTCGCATCGAGGAAGTTGTTCACTGCCTTGCGGCCGCGCTTCAATTCGATGTTCATCGCCGCGCGCGGGAATTCGTACATCAGCTTTGGCGCCATCGGCTGGCCGTTGTTCATCGCCAGGATCAGGCTATCGCTGTCGGCGGGGATCGCCTTGCCATTGGCATCGGTCACGCCGTTCAGGGCGCCGGGGCCGAGGTAGGGCACGACGCTGCCATCGCGCAGGCCGGATAAGATGTCGTCGAATGCTTTGCTCATGGGTCATGACTCCTGTCAGTAGGGATGCCATTCCATTCGCAATAATCACGCCAGCCATGCGAAGCCTGTAACAGTGGGGTTTGTGGGGCAGGGAGCTTGGTAGCAAACCCGACAAAGGCTAAACCGTTGTCGGGAATGGGTGCGGGGGTAGAGCGGATCGATTACTGGATCGCGCGTTGCAGCACCTGCGCCAGATGGTGAGATTCGCGTGCAGCGCCGTCGCGGATCTGTTGGCGGCAACTGGTGCCGTTGGCGATCACCAAGGTGTCCGTTTCAGCGGCACGTACCGTGGGCAACAAAGACAATTCGCCCATCTGCATCGACACATCGTAATGCTCCGCCTCCATGCCGAACGACCCTGCCATGCCGCAGCAACTCGACTCGATCAATTCCACCTGCAAGTCCGGCACCAGCTTCAATACCTTTTGCATCGCGGGCATCACTCCGAATGCCTTCTGGTGACAGTGACCGTGCACCAGCACTTTTTCCGGAATGGATATCAAGGGCAGGTTCAAACGTTTCGCATCATGTTCGCGTGCGAGGAACTCTTCCAGCAGCACGGCTGCGTTGGCGACCTTGCCAACACGTTCACCCAGTCCTAGCGAGTGATATTCGTCGCGCAACATCAGCAGGCAGGAAGGCTCCAACCCGATGATGGGCAGACCACGTTCAGCGAACGGTGATAGCACCTCCAGCATGCGCGTCGCTTCTGCGCGCGCCTCGTCTATCAATCCGTTGGAATGGAAAGTGCGGCCGCAGCACAGTGCGCGTTCACCTGCTTCTGGTTGTGCGATGTGCACTGTGTAGCCCGCAGCTTGCAACACATCCAGCGCCGCCTGTGCGATCTGCGGATCAAGGTGGTTGGAGAAGGTGTCCACCAGCAACACGACTTCGCGCGCCGCCACGTTCCCGAATAGTGTTCGCGGCACACTGGAAAGAAAATCCTGCGCCGCCGCCTTGGGCAGAGAACGTTGTGCGGCGATGCCCAGCCAGCGTTGCATCGCTTTCGCGACCAGCGGTACGCGAAGGCGCAACGCACCAATCAAATTGAGATGCTTCAGATGCTTCGCGTAGCGCGGTGTGAATGCGAACAAGCGCTCGCGCAATGGCACGTGGCCGAGTCGCTGCCAGCGCTGCGCCAGTGCTTCCACGCGCAGCAAGGCCATATCCACACCGTGCGGACACTCGCTCTTGCAGCCTTTGCAACTGACGCAATACTCCATCGCCTCGGTCAGCTCTTTGCTCAGGAATGGATGAGCGCCCAGTTCGCCGTCGAGCGCGGCCTTGAGCATGACCGCGCGATGATGCGTGGAATGCTTCTCGTCATCAGTGGCGCGGAAGCTGGGACACATCACGCCCTTGTCTTTCTTCTGACAATGGCGCTTGCCCATGCACACTGCCGCCGCCTTGGCATAACCTCCACCAGTTGCGGGCGCTGCTGCGCTCTCTCCGAAACCGCCGAAATCAAAACTGCAGTAGCTCTCGTAAGCCGACCAATCGAGTTGGGTCTGTATCTGTGCAGGCTTCTCGCTCATACCCGGTAACCTTCTTCCATCAGCACACGACGCACCGCAGGGCGTTGCAGCATGCGCTGGTAATGCGCCAGACAGTTAGTCGGCAGTTCCAGCTTGATCTTGTCCGCCCAGAATTCCACATAGAACAGCGCCGCATCCGCGATGCTGAAACTGCCGACCACATATTCCTTGCCCGCCAACACTTCGTTCATCACCGCAAAACCCTTGCTCACGATCTCGCGACCACGCGCCTGGATCGCTGCATGCTCGGTTGTGTTGGAAGAATAGTTCTCAGTAGTAAAGATGCGCGTGTAACCCGAACCGTGGATCGTGCCCACCACGTAATCCAGCGTCTCGATCACGCGCACCTCGCCCTCCACATCGTCCGGCAACAACTTGGATTTTGGATATTTGCGCGCCAGCCACCACGCGATGGCCTGAAACTCGGTGATGGACGAACCATCATCGCGCACCAGCGTCGGGATCGTGCCCTTGGGATTCACCGCCAGGTTCTCCGGCATGAGATGGTCGCCCGCCAGCAGGTTTACCAGATACACCTCGAACACCAGCTCCAGCTCTTCGAGCAGGATGTGGATACCGGTCGAGCACGAGCCGGGTGTCATGTAGAACTTCATTTTCTATTCCCAGCGTAAATAACGAACGCGACGCCACAACGAACGCTGGCGATGTCGGATTGCCTACAACCGTGATGCGCTACCTGAGAAGGCGGCAGATGTTGGGGTTGCAGGGGTCAGACTGTGGTCAGTCGATGTTGCAGAGTGCTACTGGGAGATGATGAGCAAGAAGCCGGCCAAGGAGTAGGCGCGGGAGGGATTGTGACTGACTGTTAATAACCCATAGCAGTCGTTGCTGGAAACAATTGTGATGCTGACCCCGTCAGCTCTCACAAGTGCTGTCGTCATGATTATTTCCCCTTAAATAATCTGTTGCATGGACAATTTTGGGTGGTCACTTCTTCCCGCTCACAGTATTTCAAACAAGCCTCATAAGTTGGCTGCCTTCTAAACCAACCGATTCCAGACCAGCCCCCATCACCTGTACGAATCATCTCAGGACAATTACTACCAAGCCCTCCGGCAATTCCAGATGCCTCCCTCAGAATGGTTTTGTACTCCGGCGTGCTGATGGGACGGTTCTTGTCATTCACACCTGCGGCCGTATAAAAGGACTTCAGCAGGCTGGAGGCTGGTCTGCCAACGATGACATTGGCCGTTGCACCGATGAGCCCCTGCGGCAGCTCGTCCAGTGTGATGCGCTTCCACTGCTTGCCCTCGTACTTGAACAAGACCTGCGGCGGATTGGGTCTGCCCCATTTGTTGTAGGCGATGCAGCCTGCCGGGTAGGTGGCGAGATAGGGCACGCCGCTGACGACATCGAAACGGAAGTGGTTGAGGCTGTTCGGCTCGGGCACGGAATCGCGGAAGTCGTTTTTCCAGACGATGCTTTTGTTGTCCGGCAGGTTGAAGGTGACGGTCTCTTCCAGCGGTGTGCGTTCGCGACTGTCCAGATAGGCAAAGCCGCCCAGGGTGTAGTAGCGTTCCGCGACGATGACCTGCCCGTCGTGCAGTTTCACCTCTTCCTTCCACTGCATCGAGGACGAGCATGCGCTGATGGTTGAACCCAGCAGCAAGACCAATCCCAGTGTTGCGATTTGTTTGATCATTCCGTTTTGCTTGCTCATGCCGATTCCTTCCACTGTGCTAAAGGGGGCAGCATCGAATTTATCTTGAACAGGATTCATGCCCGAAAGCTATCCCGCCATTGCAGCGGGGTCAATATGCCAAAGTATCTATGCTTGGCCTATATATCCAAGTGGCCGCTTCTGGCCGATAGTAGACCATAGTCGCCGGGATTTTAATACGCCGCCATCCCCACCTCATACAAACCACCGATCACCGTGTACTCATCCTCCCCCTGCAACATCCCCGGTAGCAATCTCGAATAGCAGAACACTTTGGCCAGTGGCACTTGCGCGGTGAGCAGGTAGTCGCCGAATTCGTCGGCGCGTTCGCGGTTGGATGTGAAAGAGTTGAGGTTGTTGAGAAGGACGATGCGGTTCTTGTTCTCCAGCGTTGAGAGGGTCTCGTGTTCGTCCATGCGGTTCACGCCGCGATAGAGCGTGAGGTGCGTTTCGCCGGGATGTTGTCTGGTGAGTTCGTATTGGCAGTAGGTGTAGAGCAGGTCGAACTGTGCTTCGAGTGCGTTGGTGCCGTACAGGGCGGTGGCGCGCATCTCAAGATATCTTCTGTATGCCTCGCCGGAAAAATCCCTGATCTGTCCGCCATGGTGTCTGGGCAGCAATCCGAATCTTGATTCCACCCAGCCTTTCAATGCCGCGCCTTCCGCGCCGTCCGAATCGAAACTCCAGCCGCGCATCATGCGCAGGTAGTCGGCTTTCAATCTTTTATGCAGGGTGCTGTCGGTGTAGCCCGCTTGTTCCGGCTGGTCCAGATAGAAGCAGGCATTCATGTGGATGCTGAAAGCGCGGGCGCGTTCGTGCGCGTCGTCCAGCGTGTCGAGCAACTGGAACAGGCCGTGGTGGAACTGTGCGACGCCGTCGAGTTCGAGCGGCACGGGCGCGCGCTGGAAGGTGAGGCCGCCGAGGATGTCGGCGGGCAGGTTGCAGCGGTTGATGGGCAGGCGCGCGTGGCGCGGCAGGCTTGTCGCTACTCCTACAAAGCGCTCGTCCTTGTTGTGTTCCCCATCCCCTCCATGGGTTTGCGCTTGAGTGGAATTGCGTTTCATTTCAGTCGCTTGGGGATTTGTCGGTGGGGTGGCACAGAGCTTGCGATGTAAAGGGTGCGAGCGAGAGAACTTCAATCGCGACTTAAATTTTGCAACTCTCAAGGAGACTAACATGGCACTGCGTCAATGCGCAATTTACGGGAAGGGTGGTATCGGTAAGTCCACTACGACCCAGAACCTGGTAGCGGCTCTTGCTGAAATGGGCAAGAAAGTAATGATCGTCGGTTGCGACCCCAAGGCCGACTCCACCCGCTTGATTCTGCACTCGAAGGCTCAGAACTCCGTGATGGAACTGGCTGCTGAAGCCGGTAGCGTCGAGGATCTGGAACTCGAAGACGTGTTGTCGGTTGGTTACGGCGGCGTGAAGTGCGTTGAGTCCGGTGGTCCTGAGCCCGGCGTCGGCTGTGCCGGCCGCGGTGTTATCACTGCCATCAACTTCCTGGAAGAAGAAGGCGCTTACGACGACGAACTCGACTTCGTGTTTTACGACGTGTTGGGTGACGTGGTTTGCGGCGGTTTCGCGATGCCGATCCGCGAGAACAAGGCGCAGGAGATCTACATCGTTTGCTCCGGCGAAATGATGGCGATGTATGCCGCCAACAACATTGCCAAGGGCATCGTGAAGTATGCGAACTCCGGCAGCGTGCGTCTGGCAGGTCTGATCTGCAACAGCCGTAACACCGACCGCGAAGATGAACTCATCATCGCCCTGGCTGCCAAGCTGGGCACACAGATGATCCACTTCGTGCCGCGCGACAACGCTGTGCAGCACGCCGAGATCCGTCGTATGACCGTGATCGAGTACGACGCCAAGGCAAAACAGGCTGACGAGTACCGCGCTCTGGCGAAGAAGGTTGTGGACAACAAGAAGTTCGTTATCCCCACCCCGATCACCATGGACGAGCTGGAAGAACTGTTGATGGAATTCGGCATCATGGAAGTCGAAGATACCTCCATCATCGGCAAGACGGCTGCCGAACTGGCTGCCTGATAAAAGGGCTTGAGAGTGGCGGGTCGGCAGCGTCCGGTCCGCCAGCCTCACCGAAATGAAACTCTGACGGACGCCACAGATTAGTGGGTCAATTAAGGAGAATGAAATGACAGCATTAACACGCGAAGAAACCCAGGCCCTGATTCAAGAGGTGCTTGAGGTCTATCCGGAGAAAGCAAAGAAAGACCGCGAGAAACACCTCGCCGTCAATGATCACTCTATCGAGCAGTCCAAGAAGTGCATCACCTCGAACCGCAAATCGTTGCCGGGCGTGATGACCATTCGCGGTTGCGCATACGCCGGTTCCAAAGGCGTGGTGTGGGGCCCGATCAAGGACATGATCCACATTTCCCACGGCCCGGTCGGCTGCGGTCAGTATTCCCGCGCCGGTCGCCGTAACTACTACGTCGGTACCACCGGCGTGAACACCTTCGGCACGATGAACTTCACTTCCGATTTCCAGGAAAAGGACATCGTGTTCGGCGGCGACAAGAAGCTCGCCAAACTGATCGGCGAGATCGAGCAGCTGTTCCCGCTGAACAAGGGTATCTCCGTGCAATCCGAGTGCCCGATCGGTCTGATCGGTGACGACATCGAGGCTGTTTCCAAGAAGGCCGCCAAAGAGATCGACAAGCCGGTCGTGCCGGTGCGCTGCGAGGGTTTCCGCGGCGTGTCGCAATCGCTGGGTCACCACATCGCCAACGACGCGATCCGTGACTGGGTCCTGCCGCGCCGTGATGGCAAGGCATTTGAGAGCACGCCTTACGACGTGGCCGTGATCGGCGACTACAACATCGGCGGCGACGCCTGGTCTTCCCGCATCCTGCTGGAAGAGATGGGTCTGCGCGTTGTTGCACAATGGTCCGGTGACGGCACCATCGCCGAGATGGAGAAGACACCCTACGTCAAGGTCAACCTGATCCACTGCTACCGTTCGATGAACTACATCGCGCGCCACATGGAAGAGAAGTACAACATCCCCTGGATGGAATACAACTTCTTCGGCCCGACCAAGGTTGCCGAGTCGCTGCGTGCCATCGCCGCCAAGTTCGACGACAAGATCAAGGAAGGTGCCGAGCGCGTCATCGCCAAGTACCAGCCGCTGATGCAAGCCGTCATCGACAAGTACAAGCCGCGTCTGCAAGGCAAGCGCGTCATGCTGTACGTGGGCGGTCTGCGTCCGCGTCACGTGATCGGTGCCTATGAAGACCTGGGCATGGAAGTGGTCGGTACCGGTTACGAGTTCGCGCACGGCGACGACTACGATCGCACCATCAAGGATATGGGCAACGCCACACTGCTGTACGACGACGTCACCGGCTTCGAGTTCGAGGAATTCGTCAAACGCGTCAAGCCCGACCTGGTCGGCTCCGGCATCAAGGAAAAGTTCATCTTCCAGAAGATGGGTGTTCCCTTCCGCCAGATGCACAGCTGGGACTACTCCGGCCCGTACCACGGCTACGACGGCTTCGCCATCTTCGCCCGCGACATGGACATGACTTTGAACAACCCGTGCTGGGGCAAGATGCAGGCACCGTGGCTGAAGAAAGCTGATTCCGAAGCGGAAAAGAAGGCAGCGTAAGAAACAAGCGGGCGGTGGCGACGCCGCCCATCTATCAATCTGTGCCGGCATCTGCAAATTGGCAGTGCGGCTAAGGAGATAAAAATGCAACAAGCTGATGACATCAAACCCTGTTATCCATTGTTCCGTCAGGACGAGTACAAGGAATCGCTGACCAACAAACAGAACGCTTTCGAAGAGCGCCATGAAGCCGACAAGATCGCCGAGACCTTCAAGTGGACCACCACGATGGAGTACCGCGAACTCAACTTCAAGCGCGAAGCGTTGACCGTTAACCCGGCCAAGGCCTGCCAACCCCTGGGCGCGGTGCTCTGCGCACTGGGCTTCGAGAAGACCATGCCGTACGTGCACGGTTCGCAAGGCTGCGTGGCTTACTTCCGCACCTACTTCAACCGTCACTTCCGCGAGCCGGTCTCCTGCGTTTCCGACTCCATGACTGAAGACGCAGCCGTTTTCGGCGGTCAGAAGAACATGATCGACGGTCTGGAAAACTGCCGCGCCATCTACAAGCCGGACGTGATCGCCGTATCCACGACCTGCATGGCCGAAGTTATCGGTGACGACCTGAACGCCTTCATCCGCAACACCAAGAAGGCCGGCAACATCCCCGAGGACTATCCTGTTCCGTTCGCGCACACCCCGTCTTTCGTGGGTTCGCACGTCACCGGTTGGGACAATATGTTCGAAGGCATCATCGGCTACTTCACCCGCAACAGCATGGACGACAAGGTTCCGGGCAAGAACGGCAAGATCAACATCGTTCCCGGCTTCGAGACCTACCTCGGCAACTACCGCGTCATCCATCGCATGCTGGACGAGATGGGCGTTGCACACACCATGCTGAGCGATCCGACCGAAGTGCTGGATACACCGGCTGACGGCCAGTTCCGCATGTACGCCGGCGGCACGACCCAGGACGAGATCAAGGATGCACCGAACGCGACCACCACTTTCCTGATGCAGCCGATGCAACTGGAAAAGACCAAGAAGTTCCTCGACACGACATGGAAGCATGAAGTGCCGAAGCTGAACATCCCGATGGGTCTGGAGTGGACCGACGAGTGGCTGATGAAGGTCTCCGAAGTCACCGGCAAGGCGATCCCGCCCTCGTTGCTGAAAGAGCGCGGCCGCTTCGTCGACATGATGACCGACAGCCACACCTGGCTGCACGGCAAGAAGATCAGCCTGTACGGGGATCCAGACTTCACGCTGGGCATGACCAAGTTCCTGACCGAACTGGGCATCGAGCCGCTGCACGTGCTGTGCAACAACGGCAGCAAGAAGTGGACGAAAGCCATGCAGAAGATGCTGGACGAGACTCCCTACGGCAAGAACACCCAGCTGTTCGCGGGTGCCGACCTGTGGCACTTCCGTTCGCTGGTGCTGACCGAGAAGCCGGACTTCATGATCGGTAACTCCTACGGCAAGTTCATCCAGCGCGACACGCTGGCCAAGGGCAAGGAGTTCGAGGTTCCGCTGATCCGTATCGGTTTCCCGATCTTCGATCGTCACCACCTGCATCGCGCCACCACACTGGGCTATGAAGGTGCCATGCAGATGCTCACCACACTGACCAATGCAGTGCTGGAGCGTCTGGACGAAGAGACCCGCGGTATGGGAACCACCGACTACAACCACGACTTGGTGCGCTAAAGCACAGCCTTTCACCCCCTCTTCCGCTTGCGGGAGAGGGCTGGGGAGAGGGTGAAGGAAAGGAAGTAGTCATGGCAAACATCATGATCCAAGGCAGCAAAGGTGCGTACGTGTTCTACCTGCCCAAGCGCGACCTCGAGGACGCCATCGTTTCGATGGAGTTCGACACCCCGGAGAAGTGGGGCGGCGAGATCAAGCTCAACAATGGCGGCACGTATTACATCGAGCCGCAGCCTGCACCGGCACGGTTGCCGATCTCGTTGCGTGCCAAGCGTCTGGATGCGGCGGAATAAACGACTAGGAGAATTATCATGGCATATAAGATCAATGCTGACCTGTGCACTGGTTGCGACGACTGCGTGGCGGATTGCCCCACGGCTTCCATCAGCGTGAAGAAGGGCGTGTACGTCATCAACGCCAACGAATGCACCGAGTGCGAAGGCGATTTCGACAAGCCGCAGTGCGTGAAGGTTTGCCCGATCAAGGGTTGCATCACGCAGATCGCAGCGTAACAAATCTCCGTTCATGGTTGGCCAATCCGGCTGTGAACGGACCCATTCAGTAGCCCGGAAGGAGTCCTTCGACAAGCTCAGGACAGGCTTGGTGAAATCCGGGATACAAAGCAGCAAACAAGAGGTACCGATATGACTACCACCACCGTCATCACCAAAGCCGCCGCACTGCGCATCGCGCAAGCCGCGCGCGTCCTCGCCGATGTGAATGCGGGTGCGTTTGCGGCCAAGCTGGGGGATAACCTCGGTCTGCCGATCACCGAAGAGAAACTCGCCAAGGTGACCGTGGCCGACATCAAGCTCATCCTCTCCGGCGAAGAGACGGTCGATCCGGACATGGATAGCGCCTCGATCAAGCTGGCCGTGCGCCATCTGTGGGGCCAGGCCGCCGATGCCGAGGACCTGCCGCCGGTGGCCGCCTATAAAGATGGCGACATACCCGGGAGTCTGCGCGTGGCAGTGGCGTCGAATACCGAAGAGAACCTGGATGGCCACTTTGGCTCCTGCCCGCGCTTCCTCGTCTATCAAGTCGGTCGCGACGAGATCCGTCTTGTCGAGATCCGCTCCACCAGCCTCACCGACGAGGCCGAAGACAAGAACGTCGCGCGCGCCAACCTCATCAAGGATTGCCAGATCGTCTACGTGCAATCCATCGGCGGCCCGGCAGCGGCCAAGGCCGTGCGCGCCAACATCCATCCGGTGAAAGCACCGGAAGGCGGCAAGGCCAGCATCGCGCTGCAACGCCTGCAAGCCGTGCTCGACGCGCCGCCGCCCTGGCTGGCCAAGATACTCGGCGTGGAAGCCAAATCGCTGAGCCGTTTCGCCGGTGTGGAAGACGACTGACCATGCTTTCCATCGCCACATTGCAGCAGATCGCCGACGC
Source organism: Sideroxyarcus sp. TK5 (assembly GCF_054601595.1). NCBI lineage: Bacteria > Pseudomonadati > Pseudomonadota > Betaproteobacteria > Nitrosomonadales > Gallionellaceae > Sideroxyarcus > Sideroxyarcus sp. TK5. Next base: position 351,370 of record NZ_BAAHSJ010000001.1, read on the forward strand.
GGCCACTTCCATCGGCACGCTGAACGATGCCACGCTGGACTCGTTGAAGAAGAGCTGGCCGGATCTGCGTTTCACCTTCTGCAACGACGATGACATGCCCGCGCGCCTGCCGCCTGCGTTGCAGGGCGGGAAGTTCAACGTCTATCTGGTGGGCGGCGGCGAACACTGCCTGAGCCTGACTCAGGATATGGAACATGCCATCGGCGTCGTTCTGGCGCAGGTGGATGAAGAATGAACAAGAATAGTTTTGGGGGAATCGTTTATAACTAAAACGCTTGCATAACGAAAATAATAAAAGCAAAAAAACGGGAGCTTAAACATGCTTGATCCAGCAACCTTGGCTTTACTGGCCAAGTTAAAGGTATTGGCAAAAAAAACGGGGACCAATCTGGACCTGGTCAAAATGAGCGGCGACTTGGGCTACGCCGAACTCACCCTCAAAGAACTCAGCAATGCCGACGATCCGGAACTGGTGCTCGTCGTCATCCAGCTGATGAACCAGTTCGGCATGATCGACACACCTGCCGCAACCACCAAGAGCGAAGAGAAAAAAGACAGCGACCGGTACATCGGCGCGTTGCGCTGATCAGCCTTTGGCCAGGCTGAATTCGCCGGATTCGATGACTTCGTAAAAGATCTCCATCAGCTCGGGGTCGTGTTTGATCCCGGTCTCCTGGCGCATGATCGCCAGCACCTCCGGGTGGGATTTGGCGCTGTGGTATGTCCTGGTGACGGCCATGGCATCGTAGCTGTCGGCGATGGAGATGATGCGGGCGCAGATCGGGATGTTCTCGCGCTCGAGACCGTCCGGATAGCCGGAGCCGTCGAAGTGCTCATGATGGTGGCGGATCACCGCCGAGGCCTGGTGCGCGCCATCGATCTCGGTCGCCGCGATGATCTCTGCGCCGATCTCGGAATGCTTCTTCATCTGCTCCCACTCTTCCGCGGTGAAAGCTGAAGGTTTCAGCAGGATGTGGTCGGGGATGCCGATCTTGCCGATATCGTGGAACGATGCCGCGATCTTCAGGGCTTCCAGCTGGCTTTCGGTCAAACCGCGGCAGACGCCGATCGCGGCAGAAAGGTCGCGCACCCGCTCGGAGTGCAGGCGAGTCAACTGATCGCGGTAACCCAATGCGACTGACAACGCCTTGGTGTACCCGTACAGCACCTTCAATGCTGGATCGTTCGGTTCCATGGCTGAAATAAAATCGGGATGATGGGTGAATTCTCGTCCTGTGGCGCGGATTAATCAAGCTTGATGCAGGTGTGGAGAAGGCCGGGGTGGCGGAGGCCGAAACCGCAGCTGCATCCGTATGAAGGGAGCGATGGGTCAGCTCCTGCTTATGGTGCCGGCGTCAACTTCACCCAGTCCTGATTGAAAGAAGGCGGGATGGCTCCCGCAGTCATTTCCGGCCGGCTGTCGAACCGACACTCCTTGCCGTTGATCTGGTGGAACCATTCGCGGAAGCGCAGCATGCTGGCCGGATTCATCACGCACGCCTTCTGGCCGAAAGGGTGGCCGAGCTGGTAGAGCAGGTGACCGATCTCATGCGCCAGATAGGCTCCCGCCAGCTCTGCGGCGATCTCTTCGGAATACTGCTCGCCGCCGCGCAACTGCCGGGTGATCTCGGAATCATCCGTGAACGGGAACGTACTCATGAATACGAACGAACCATACCGGCTGTTGCGGCTGTAGGAAGTCGTGCCTACCGTCACTCCGCCGCGGATCGCGGAATGGATATCGACGCCGTAGTACTCGGCGCTGGCGATGAACTGGTTGGTCAGCACCAGATCGTATTGCAGGTTGCCGTAACCCAGCGTGTCCCAGTAGACCCATTCGTTGTATGGTGAGGCATCGATCACCGGGGCACCATCGGCCGCCATGACATGGCGCCACTGTTCCAGCCTTTCCAGCATCACTTTCGTCAGCGACTCGGAGAGCGCCATCAGATCCTTTGGCGGCGAACCCGGCAGATAGGGGGCCGCAAAGGTCAGCGCGTCTTCCAGTTTCGTCTTGCGTTCCGTCAGCGTGTTGTTGATCCCCTCGGCCAGCCTGCGCTTGTCACCGGTACCGGACTTGAAGTCGTAGATCGATTCGACGCGCGCCGCCCGTATCGGCGGAGGGATGAGCGCGAACATCTGCTCGACTCCGGTCTCCGTGATGTCGGTGAACTCGACGAAGGTGCCGAAGTTCTTCCACATGGTCAGTTGGGCGGAAGCCAACACGATGCGCAGATGGTCCGGCGAGAAACGCGCCAGACGCGGATTGTTCGCATAGGCGACACGGATCACGACATTGGTACCCGGCTTGACGGGTGCCACCGGCGCATTCTTCCAGTCGCCGGTGGTGGTGGTCTTGCTGCAGCCGAGCAGCAGCAGAACAAGGATGAGGAAAGGTCGCTTCATCGGCAAGACGGCTTCGCTTTCCTTACAGCCCCAGAATGATCATCACCCCGGAGGCGGTGGCAAGAATGGCCATGATCGTGCCCATGCCGGAGAAACTGAAATGGAGCAGATGTGCCAGTCCGGTGAGGATGAGCCATGCGCCCAGTAACAGTACGCCGATGCTTCTTTTCATTGTCGAATCTCCTTGAATGAAGTGATGGATTTGAATGCCAGTTCACGCAGAACTTGTGCAGTGTAACGGTAACCGGTCCGCCCAGGCTAGAACCCGTACTCGCGTTCCACGCGGCAAACACGCACCCGAAACGACTTGTACCACTCCTGTGCGCGGCTCTGCGCCTGGCGATGGTCGAGATTCTCCTTCCACGCCTTGATCGCCTCCAAGCTCTCCCAGTACGAGACCGTGATGCCCAGCTCGTTCCGCGCGCTGTCCATGCCGAGGAATCCGGGCTGCTGCTTCGCCAGCTCCGCGATGTGCTTTGCCATTTCGGCATAGCCGTTATCGCCCTCGGTGCGGAAGGAGGTGAAGATGACGGCGTAGTAGGGTGGGGTGGGGGTGTCAGCGGGATCGGGCATTTACGCGTCTCACAATATGGGCGTCAATCCGAACCGGAGTCGTTCAACTCATTCTTTGTGCCGGGCGGCACCCGGATCTCCATCTCAAGTGCGGCTATCCCGATATTCACGGTCGCCTTGAGCGATACAGGCTGCGCTGACAGAGGGCGGGTCTTGAGCTCGTCCAGCGCTATCTCGAGGATGCTGCACATCTGGGCCGTCGATGCGCGAACAGCCTTTTCATTTAAAGCGTCGGTCATGTCGGATGCGGTCTGGGCGAGTGACTCGACCCCGCCCTTGACGGAAGTGGTCACTCCCTCGACGGCATCGTTCGCCTTGGTTGCGACTTGTGAGCCGAGACCCTTTATTTTTTCAAACATGGTGATAGTCCTGTTATCTGGTGGTGAACATATATTGGCGGCCGGTGGATCACAGACAGAAGCAAACTGGTTCGGGTTCAGACGTGCCCGTATTGTCGAACGCCGCATTTCGGGCATATCTCCGCCTTCACTTTTATGATGGCGCCACACTCGCTGCAATACTTCTCATCAATCCCTTTGGTGACTTGTTCGCCCATGGACATCCCCTTTGGTGGATAGTGCATTACGCTTAACCATAAAGTTGTCTATGATTCCGCAACTGCTTCTTCTTTATGACCAGTTTGATCGGGCCAGCCCGCACCGTACCTGCTCAAAACCCCTCGGTCAATATGCCAAAAGGTCTAGATACAGTTCACCGCTCCTCAGCCAGCTTGTTATCATGGTAGCCATTCCAGTCAGGAGTCGAAGATGCAGATCCTATTGCGTAACCATATCGCCGCCGTATTGATGTTGTGCGGGCTGATGACCTCGCCGGTGCAGGCCGGCGAGGTGAGCGTCGCGGTGGCATCGAACTTTGCCGCGACGATGGAGCGCCTTGCCCCTTTGTTCCAGAAGGAGAGCGGCCACACGCTGAAGGTCACGCCGGGTGCCAGCGGCAAGCTGTATGCGCAGATAAAAAAAGGTGCGGCGTTCGATGTGTTCCTCTCGGCGGATGAAGAGCTGCCGAAACGTTTGATGCAGGAAGGAACTGCGGTTGTCGGTTCCCGCTTCGTCTATGCCACCGGGCGGCTGGTGCTGTGGAGCGCACAGCCCGGCTTCGCGGATGACAAGGGGCTGGTGCTCAACCGGGGCAACTTCAACTTGCTGGCGATCCCCAATCCGGTCAGTTCGCCCTACGGTGTGGCGGCGAAAGAGACACTGACCAAGCTGACGATGTGGAACGCGATGCAGCGCAAACTGGACAAGGGTGATGATGTGATCGAGACATATCGGTTCGCCGCCACCGAAAGAACGGAACTGGCCCTTGTCCCGCTGTCGCAGGTGATGCGCGACGGCAAGGTGAGTTCCGGTTCCTGGTGGCTGGTGCCGCCCGAGATGCACAACCCCATTCGCCAGAGTGCGGTGTTGTTGAGCGGTGCAAAAGATCCGGCTGCGGCCAAAGCTTTCCTCGTTTTCCTGAAGAGCGAGAAAGCGGTGAAGGTGATGCGCGGCTTCGGCTACGAGTTCCCCTGAGATATCGGCTCATCCATCCGGGCGGGAAAGCGTTATAACCTTTGCGTTGTAACGAACCCGCCAAATTGTTCTGTCTGGCACAAAGCGGATCGTTTACATCCGTTCCTGTAGTACCCCCATCGAATCCATAAAACCCAATACCGGCGCAGGTTTGTGGCTGATGACGCACGTCCTGGCATCCCTTTTGCAATACGTTATGTCGACAAGGTGATAACGAGTGAGGGCGACATGACGCAAACCATAGCAGAGAAGAGCGAACCGGCAAGCATGCCCGGACTGAGACTCGCCCGCGGCAGGCGCTGGGACCATCTGGAATTGCTGGAGCGCATCGCCGCGACCGGTTCCATCACGGCGGCGGCGAGTGCGATGGGCATGAGCTACAAAGTGGCGTGGGAGGCGGTCGAGGCGATCAACAATCTTTCCGAGCAGCCGCTGGTGGAGCGCAAGACCGGCGGTCAGAAGGGCGGCGGTACGACGCTCACCACGTATGGCCGCCGCGTGGTCGGCGCCTACCGCCGGCTGGAACAGGAGCGCGAGCAGGTGCTGAAGAAATTGGCCGAAGTGATGGATGACTTCGATGAGTATTACCACGTGATAAGGAGATTCGATATGAAGACGAGTGCGCGCAACCAGTTTTTGGGGACGGTGAAGACCATCAAGACCGGGCCGATCAACGCCGAGGTGGTGCTGGACATCGGCAGCGGCGACACGCTGGCGGCGGTGATCACCAACGAGAGTGTGGAGCATCTCGCGCTCAAGGTCGGCAGCGAGGCCTACGCGATGATCAAGGCGCCCTGGGTGATCGTGACGACATCGGATGGATTCAAGACCAGCGCGCGCAACGAACTGCACGGCACGGTGGTGCGCTGCCAGGAAGGGGCGGTCAGCGGCGAAGTCATCATCGAATTGTCCGGCGGCAAGACCGTAGCGGCCATCGTGACCAACGACAGCATCAAGTCGCTGGGGTTGAAGGAAGGGGTAAAGGCATGTGCGCTGATCAAGGCGTCGCACGTCATTCTCGCAGTCAATGCATAATGTAAAAAGGAGAGCAAAGATGAAATCGATCAAGTTCGGGTTGTTGGGCGCGCTGTTGGCAACGATGGTGCAGGAGGCGAATGCGGGCGAAGTGAGCGCGGCTGTGGCCGCCAATTTCACCGCGCCGGTGCAGCAGATCGCCGAGCTGTTCCAGAAGGAGACCGGTCACACGGTGAAGTTCAGTTTCGGTTCCAGCGGCAAGTTCTATTCGCAGATACAGAACGGTGCGCCGTATGACGTGTTCCTTGCCGCCGATGAGAAGAACCCCAAACTGCTGGAGCAGGAAGGGTTGGCTGTCAAAGACTCGCGCTTCGTCTACGCGCTGGGCAAACTGGTGCTGTGGAGCGCCAAGCCCGGTTTCGTGGATAGCAAGGGCGCCGTGCTTGGCAAGGATGGTTTCAACAAGATCGCCTATGCCGACCCCAAGCTCGCGCCTTACGGTCTGGCTGCACAGGAGACGCTGCAAAAGATGAACCTGTGGGACAAGGTGCAAAGCAAACTGGTGACGGGCGAGAGCATCACCCAGACCTACCAGTTCGCTGCGACCGGCAATGCCGAGCTGGCGTTCATCGCACTGGCGCAGATCACCAAGGACGGCAAAGTGAGTGAAGGATCGTGGTGGATCGTGCCTGCGGATATGTACAATCCGATCAAACAAAGCGCGGTGCAGCTGACTGCCGCGAAAGACCCTGCTGCAGCGAAAGCGTTCATGACGTTCCTGAAGAGCGAGAAGGCGCTGGCGATCATTCGCAGTTTTGGTTACGGGCTGCCATAAGTATTTCTCCCTCTCCCGCAGGCGGGAGAAGGGGGCAATGAATAAGTTAAATAGTTAGCGACAAGAACTCATGACATCACTTGACCCCGCCGACCTCCAAGCCGTCTGGCTCACCCTGAAACTGGCGAGCGTGACCACTTGCCTGCTGTTGTTCATCGCCACGCCGCTGGCCTGGTGGCTGGCGCACAGTCGCAAGTGGTACAAGGGCCTGGTGTCTGCCACAGTGGCATTGCCATTGGTGTTGCCGCCCACGGTGCTGGGCTTCTATCTGCTGCTGGTGATGGGGCCGAACGGGCCGGTGGGTGAGCTGACCAGCGCCTTGAATCTCGGCAGGTTGCCTTTTTCGTTTGCCGGTCTGGTGATCGGCTCGGTGCTGTTCTCGCTGCCGTTCGCCGTGCAACCGATCCAGAACGCCTTCGAGGCGATGGGCCAGCGTCCGCTGGAAGTGGCTGCGACCTTGCGCGCGAGTGCGTGGGATCGCTTCATCAGCGTGGCGTTGCCGCTGGCGCGTCCGGGTTTTCTCACCGCCATCATCCTTGCTTTCGCACATACCGTCGGCGAGTTCGGCGTGGTGCTGATGCTGGGCGGCAACATTCCCGGTGAGACGCGCGTACTCTCGGTCGCCATCTACGGCCACGTCGAGGCGATGGAGCTGTCGGCGGCGCATATGCTCTCGGGCGGCATGGTGCTGTTCTCTTTCCTGGTGCTGCTCGGTTTGTATCTCGCAGGCGGTCAGATATCGAAGGTGACCAAATGAGCGAAATTCAAGCCCGCTTTGCACTGCAGCGCGAAAGTTTTACGCTGGATGCGAACTTCAATGCGCCAGCCGTCGGTGTCACCGCCCTGTTCGGCCCATCCGGTTCCGGCAAGACCACATTGTTGCGATGCATCGCGGGACTGGAGCGCGCGCATGGCACGTTGCAGGTGAACGGCGAGACTTGGCAGAACGAGACTACCTTTGTGCCGGTACATAAACGCCCGCTGGGTTATGTGTTCCAGGAAGCCAGCCTGTTCCCGCACCTGTCGGTGCGCGCCAATCTGGAATACGGTTTCAAACGCATCGCCCCTGCCGAGCGCAAAGTGCCGCTGGAGCAGGTGGTGGAATGGCTGGGCCTGAGCCGACTCATCGAGCGCAAAGACCCGGCACTGCTCTCCGGCGGAGAACGCCAGCGCGTCGCCATCGGTCGCGCGCTGCTCACCAGCCCGCGCATCCTGCTGATGGACGAACCGCTCTCCGCGCTCGACAGCAACAGCAAGCAGGAGATATTGCCGTATCTGGAGCGACTGCACCGCGAACTGAACATTCCCGTGCTCTATGTCAGCCACGCGATGGACGAGGTGGCAAGGCTGGCCGACCATCTGGTACTGTTGGAAAAAGGCCGCGTCATCGCCAGCGGTGAGTTGCACGAAACGCTCGCGCGGCTCGACCTGCCCACTGCACATTTCGACGATGCTGGCGCGGTGATCGAAGCGGCGGTGGCGCAACAGGATGAGAAGTATCATTTGACCCGGCTGGATTTTGCGGGCGGGCAACTGTGGGTGGGCAGGGTGGAGCAACCCTTCGGCACGACGGTGCGCGCCCGTGTGCTGGCGCGCGATGTGAGCATCGCCACGCAGGCACCGCAGGGGTCGAGCATCAACAACATCCTCAACGCGCGTATCGAAGAGATACGCGACGAAGGGCCGGACAAGGTGGTGGTACTGATGAAGGTGGGCGAGTCGCAGAGGCTGCTGGCGCGCATCACGCGCCGTTCGCGCGACCATCTTGGCCTGGTTGCCGGGATGTTTGTGTGCGCGCAAGTGAAGAGTGTCGCCTTGATGAATTGATGGATCACGGAGTTTGAATGATGACTGAGATCGGTTTCGCCACTGCCGCCGACTTGCCCTATATGGCCGACCTGCTCGCCGAGCTGTTCACGCTGGAGAGCGATTTCAAGCCGGACCGCGAGAAGCAGATCAGCGGCCTGCGCACCATCCTCGACGAACCCGAGCTGGGCAAGCTGTTCGTGTTGCGCGTGGACGGCAAGGTGGCGGGCATGGCCAACGCGTTGTTCACCATCAGCACGGCGGAAGGCGGACGCGCCTTGCTGCTGGAGGATGTGATCGTCAGCCGCGAATACCGCGGCGGCGGGTTGGGGCGGCAATTGGTGGAGCATGTGCTGCACTGGGCCAAGCTGCGCGGCATCGTGCGCATCACGCTGCTGGCCGACCGCAACAACCAGCCAGCGCTGGATTTCTACCGCAAACTCGGTTTTGGCGATTCAAACATGACTGTGTTGCGCAGGAAGCTGTAGCGCCACATTGTTTGTCGCAATCGCTACAAAATTTCCACCTCCGGCTCCCATTCGGAAGCGCAACCCCCCGCCGTTACTGGCATATCAGCCGCATCACCATTTTGGCACGGTGGTTGCTCATCATTCCCCCGGGTTCATTGCGGAGTCATCTTTGAAGGTCCTGAACATGTCGGAACATCATTCCGGGGGCTCGCCTTTGGCGGAGGTCGCGCTGGCCGATTGCTCGGTTTGTCCGCATCGCGCATTGCTGGCCGAGGCGCGTTGCGTGCCGGGCGATATCTGCGTGACCGCGCAGAGCGGGCGGCAGATCGACCGTTTTTTGCGGCGCAACCCGCAGTTCGCCGAGGGTTATCTGCACGATCATTTCTGGGAGCGCCGCGCCATCGCCGCGCGCTATGCCCCGCTGGAGGTCGTGCGACGATTGCCGCGCGATGCGGACGAAGTGGTGCGGCGCGTGGTGGTGAGCCGTGTGCCGGTCGATGAACTGGACGCTTACCTGCACGATAGCGACCGCGAGGTGCGCATGACGGCGGCGAACCGTGTGGCGCCGGAAAGATTGAACGCGCTGATGGCCGACGTGGACTATCTGGTGCGCCTGCAGGTCGCCAAGCGCCTGCCGCACGGGCAGTTGCGGAACATGGCCGGCGACGAGGACCGCGAAGTGCGCAAGGAAGTGGCGCGGCGGCTGCCGTCCTTTGCCTTGGGCATGATGCTGAAAGACAGCGACGCGGAAGTGCGCCGCATCGTCGCGCAGCGCTGTCTGCCGGACGACGCGGCGAAACTGCTCGCGGACGACGACTGGCTGGTGCGTCTGGAAGCGGTGCAGCGCGCACCGCTGGAAGTCATCGCCGAGATGGTGGACGACGCCGAACCGGATGTGCGCGCCGCCGTGCGCGAACGCTTGAATGATTTTTTGCTGGGAGATGAGCTATGAGTATCCACACACCCGATGAAAAGATGTTGCGCAAACTGGCGGAAGAGGCGGAAGCCATCCCGCCGCGTCCGCATCATGCCGCTTTGCTGGAAACGGCCAACCGCATCTGCACTGACTGCAACTTTCGCTATGCGCTGAACCGCGGCGGCTGGTACCGGCCCGGCGGCGTCATCAAGGCCGACGGCAAGCGTTTTGCGGACAGCCTCGAAACGTGGGCGAAAGCCAGTCTGGAAGCATGCGGCGGCGACATGAATGAACTCATCGAACGCTATGCGGACAGCGACCTGCAGGTGACGCGCCATTCGGGAAGCACGCATTATTTCGTAGCGGCCTACGGCCCCGGCGCGGCGGATTTTTTGCAGATGGAAGTGGAAGAGTTGCAGGAAGTGCTGGACCGCAAGCTGTTCGATGCCGACAACCTGCCCGATGATCTGCAGGAACTCGTCGAGCCTTTGAGCCCGCTGGAATTGCAGGCCCAGCCCGTCGGCGCGCCGCGCTACCAGTTCCGCCGCATGCTCGACATGCGCCAGACCCTCGCCAAAGTGACGATGGCCGAAGGGCGCGATGCAGGTCTGCCGCGTCTGCTTGCCGAGTGGTCGCACAGCAGCGCCGCGTCGCGCGGTCACTTCAGCGACCACTGGATCGTCGCCCTGCGCGAGCATCAGGACCGTTATCGCAACCCCGTCGTCTCCGCCTCGCTGGTGTCGCGCAAGGCGCGCACGCTCAAGCCGTTCCAGTGGAACGTCGAATTGTCGGGTGTGGAGATGTTGAACCAGTTGCAGGCCTTCGACCGCGCGGCGGGTTATCCCTCGGCCTGGTATTTCCATCTGGTCGCCGGAACATTCACACCGCCCAAGATCGCCTATGCCGTCGCGCGCGATCTCGAAGCGGGATTCAGTTACTTGCCGGATACCGAAGCGGCGCTGGTGAAGAGCTGGGTGGCGGCGCCGTATTCGGTTTGAAGCGCCGCTCAGACCGCGGCCACCACACCGTGTTTGCGTAGCACCTCCAGATACGTGTCCGGCTCCGGGCGCACGCGGTAGTTGTCCGTCTCGTGCGTCCACACGATCTTGCCGTTCTTGTCGGTGATGATGACGGTCGGCAGCACCGTGTCGCTGTCGTAGCCGAGCATCTGCATCCCCATCGGCAAGCCGTGTGGATGCTCGATGCCGAGTCGGCGGGCGGCCGCGTTGTCCTCGTCCGTCAGGAACTCGAACGACAGTTCGATGTGGAACTTCTTCGCGATCCCCACCGTGTTGGTGTGCGGTTGCGGCGAGATCATGGCGATGCGCACCCCGAGCCGGTTGATCTCCTTGTAGCGTTCGGCCAGTTCCTTGAGTTGCGCCATGCAGAACGGGCACCAGTTGCCGCGGTAGAAGATGATGATGGCTGGCTTGTCGGTCAGGCTGCGCGAGTTGACCATCTCCCCCTTGGTATTGCGCACCGAAAAGTCCGGCAACGGCGCACCGACCACCAGCTTCATGTTCGCAGTGCGTCCGCCGTAAACCGAGAACCAGTAGGCATATAACAGGAACGCCCCCCATGCGGCAGCGGCCAGCGCAGGCGCCAGCCCGTCCGCGCCTTGTACCGACCAGGCGAAACCGGCGGCTCCGACTCCGGCCACTCCCAGCAGATTGAGCAGGGGGAAATGTGCGCTGGTACGCGCCAGATCCTTGAGCAGCATGGCGCGCATGATCACCGACAGGATAGGTACGGTGGTCAGCAGCACACCCGTCCATGCCATCGCGGCCGCCCCCTGATAAAGCATCCATCCCGCATAGCCGGTGATGCCCATGATCGCCATCATGTAGTTACTGATGAAAATCGACTTGAGCAGATTCATGGCGCTTACTCCTGGTGAGTGTTGCAAGCGGGCTGACCCGGCACTTCCCACGCTTCGCCGGCAAAGGCGGCATCCAACGGCGTGTCGGTCAGGTGATTGGCATAATTGCTGAGCGTCTTCATGCTGACGCCGAGTATCACTTCCAGCGCGTTCTGCTGGGTGTAGCCCGCCGCAAGGAAATCGTTCAACTCCCTGCTACCACCGACCCGGCCGCGTTTGTGCACCACGGCCTTGGCAAACACAGACAGTGCGTTCAGCTTCTCGTCCGGCAAAGTCTGGCTGCTGCGCAGGGCAGCGATGATGTTGTCGGCGACCTTGACCATGTTGCGCGCAAGGAAGGAGTGGGCCGCCACGCAATAGGCGCAGGCGTTCTCGACGCTGACGGAGATGAGTACGATTTGCTGCTCGGCGGGCGTGAGCGAACTCTTTTCGAGCAGGGCACCCAGGTTCTTATAGGCTTCGAGGGTGGTCGGCGCTTCGGCCAGATGGGCGTAAAGATTGGGGATGAAGCCCAAGCCTTTATTGGCGGCCTCAAGGATGGGCACGGCGGCAACCGGTGCGGTCGCGAGGTTATGCAGTTTGAACGGGTTCATGACGGTCTCCTGAGTTGGTTGAGCAACGGTTTGTTGCCTGAGCCCATTGTCAGGAAGCGGAGGGTTTGCCTCCATGACCGCCAGAAGGTGATTTGTGTCTGATCGTCCAGGCAGGCGATGCGGCTGGTCAGCCGCGTGCCTTGCCGGGCGGAATGCCGATGATGCGTTTGAACGCTTTGCGGAAAGCGGCTTCCGATTCGTAGCCGCACTTCATGGCGACATCCAGCATGTTGGCATTGCCGTCGGCGAGCATGCCGCTGGCCAGTTGCATGCGCCATGTCGCGACGAACTCCATGGGCGGCATCCTGACCAGTTGCGTGAAACGTTCCGAGAACGCCGAGCGTGACTGGCAGGCGAGACCGGCCATGCGTTCCACTGTCCATGCTTCGGCGGGCGCATCGATGAAGGCCGCGACGGCGGGGCGCAGGTGGTCGTCCGACAACGTCGCCAGCAGCGGAGACAGTTTCGGTTCCACATGCAGCGCATGACGGATCACATACAGGAACAATGTATCCGACAGGCGATCGAGGATCGCGGTCACACCCAGCTCGTTGCGGGTCGCTTCCTCGGTCATCATCTCGATCAGGCTGCGCATCTGACGGCCGACCGGGCTTGCATCCGGTCGGATCAGCATGAACTCGGGAAAGGAGGCGAGCAGCAGGCGGCGGATATGCGCGGGTAGCCGCAGATGTCCGCACAGCAGGCCGCTGCCGGGGGCATGCACATCCAGCGGCGCGGGGTGCGAGTAATCGAACGGCTGTTGCGGAATGACTCGCTGGGCGCTGAAGGTGTGCGCCGCATCGTGCGGGAAGAAGGCGATGTCGCCCGCTGTCATGTGCGCGGGCTCGCTGCCATCCTTCATATGTATCCATGCCTCGCCGTGACACACCAGATGGAAGGTGGTGGCGTCAGAGCCGCCGGGCGTGGACATGTGCCAGGCATCGCACAACTGGCCGACGTAATACACCTCCGAGCCCAGATGCAGGCGGCGCAGAAATTCGTTGAGCTGTTGCGGCGTCGCGCTCATCAGTCTTTACAGCTTGCGCGGCAGTTCGCGCGCAGCCTTGCGGATGAAGGCGAGCTGCTTCTCGAAATTGCGGCAGCCCTTGCACATCATCAGGTGCATGCGCATCGCCAACCTTTCGCGCCAGGTGATCGGGCGGTCTTGCGATTGCGATAACAGTTCGGTGTTGTGTTTGCAGTCCAGCATATGGTCACCTCGCATTTCCAAACCAGTTCAGATCGAGGCACTCGCGCAACGCCAGCCGCGCGCGGTGCAGGATCACCCAGCAGTTAGTCGTGGTGATGGAGAGTTCCTGACAGATATCTTCGGTCGACATCTCCATGAACTCGCGCATCATGAAGGCGCGTGCGCTGTTGAGCGGCATGTGCCGGTTGCATTGCTCGAACACTTCCCAGAAATGGGTGTTCTCCATCGATTGCTCGGGCTCGTTCCAGGTCTGCGGCGGAGTCGCCCAGCGCCCGTTCTCCTTGAACAGCGCATCGACCAGCTCGTGCTCATCCTCGCCTTCGGCCACGTTCAGTTGCGGCTCGCGTGCGCGCTTGCGCAGCATGTCCAGTATCTTGTGCTTGAGGATGCCGACCAGCCAGGTGCGCAGCGATGATTGTGCCGTGAACTTGCTGCGGCTCTCGATGGCCGCGACCAGCGTCTCCTGCACGGCATCCTCCGCCAGATGCGGATCGCGCAATTGCAGGATGGCGTAACGCACCAGATAGCTGCGGTGCTGTTGCAGGTCTTCGGGATCGATGGCGCTCATTCAGACTCCGTAGGGCAGGGCTGTCGCATGGTAACACCCGCCAAAATGCAAAGCACCCGCCGGGTCGCGGCGGGTGCGATCGCAGTTCGGCTCTTCAATGTTGCTGCGCTGCACAAGGATTCGCCGCTGCACATGGATTGCGTGCAGCACAGGGGTTCTTCGCCGCGCACGGGTTGGCTCCGGCCATGAAACCCTTTTGCAGCGATGCCGTGTAGGCGGTCAGCGCAGCCAGTTTCTTGCTGTTCCATGGCAAGGGTTTGGCCGCCATCGGCACCACCATGCAGAACTGCACCATCTCGTCCAGATGCACGGCCTTCACCGCAGAGCGGTCGTGCGTCATCTGCACATAATGCGGATACGGTTGGGCGAAGGTGTTCTGGAAAGCGCCGTTGCCCTGATGACAGGTGTTGCACGACATGCCGTTGCTGCTCAGCGTGGTGTCGCCGAACAGTTGCTTGCCATAGGCGATCAGCTCGGACTGCTTGCCGCGAAAGGGGCGGTGCTTCTTCGGGCGCAGCACTAGCCGGGTATCGACGCGGTCCGACATCGTTGCCGCGCAGGGGTTCTTCGCCGCGCACGGATTCTTCGCGGCACAGGGGTTCATGCGCGACGAGCCCGGACGCGGGGCGCAGGGATTCGCCGGGCGGCAGGGCGCAGCATAGGCCGCGCCGCCCAGGGACAAGGTCAGCGCGCCGGACGAGATCAGCGCACGCATCAGGGCAGAGTGTTTCATATCGTTCTCCTTTCGGGCTCAGGCGAGGAACAAGTACGCAGCGACGCCGAGAACTGCGAGCAGCACCATGACCAGCATCATCTTTTCATGCACGCACATGCCGGGGGTGGTCTCGCAACTGCTATTCATTTTGCACATGATGGACATATCAGCCTCCTGTTGAGTAATGGGAAAGTCACGCTTTGCTTCGGTGACGTGCGTTAGTCGTGTGTAACGAAATAATCCTTACAAACGAATAACCGTGTAAGGAATCCGCCTGTCCAACGACTAAGTCATAGCAGTACGATATTTACTCGATTAACCCTACCAAGGAGAGCGCCATGAGAACGCTAGTGAAATTCGTGACCACGCTGGCATTGCTGTTTCCCCTGTTCGCCCAGGCCGTCGGCGAGCCCTACACCCAGGACAAGCTCGATGCTTTGAACAAGTCCGGCAAACCCGCGCTGGTGTTCATTCACGCCGAGTGGTGCCCGACCTGCCGCGCGCAGGATGCCGTGCTGGAGAAGTTGTTGCCCACCGCCGAGTTCAAACCCATCACCACGCTGAAGGTCGATTTCGACATGCAACAGGAGGTTGTGAAAGCGTTTGGTGTCCGCTATCAGAGCACGCTCATCGTGTTCAAGGGCGGCAAGGAAGTGACCCGCGTGACCGGGGAGACCGACCGCGCACGCATCGCCGAGTTGTTGCGCAAGGCGCTTTAACGTGATGTGCGTGCTGCACAAGTCCTCTCTCCCGCGAGCGGGAGAGAGTTAGAGAGAGGGTAAGGGTGAGCCGATGGAATTAACCGCAGCCAGCTACGGCCTGTCGTTTTTAGCAGGCGTGCTGTCCACTCTGTCGCCCTGCGTGTTGCCGCTGATCCCCATCCTGATGGGTTCGGCGGCGAGTTCGCATCGCTACGGCACATTCGCACTGGTGGGCGGCCTGATGTTGTCGTTCACGCTGATCGGCGTGGGGCTCGGCTCGCTGGGCGGCAGCATCGGCCTGGAGCAGGACACCTTGCGCACGGTCGGCGGAGTGCTGTTGATCGTGTTCGGGGCTGTGCTGTTTTCGAGCAGGCTGCAAGAGTACTTCAGCGCAGCAGTCAGTCGGCTGGGCGTGGGGCAGGGATTGTTGGCGCGTTTCAACCTGAGTGGATTGCACGGCCAGTTTCTTCTTGGATTGCTTCTCGGCATCGTGTGGAGCCCGTGCGTCGGCCCCACACTGGGCGTCGCGATCACACTGGCCAGCCAGGGGCAGGCACTGGTGCAGGTCGCGGCGGTGATGCTGATATTCAGCCTCGGTGCTGGCCTGCCGCTGCTCGCCATTGGTTTGCTGTCGCGCCAGGCAATGGGCAAATGGCGCGGGCGTATGATGGAAGCAGGACAAAAGGCCAAGAAGATCTTCGGTGCTGCGCTGCTGCTGATCGGTGTGCTGGTGCTGTCCGGTGCGGATAAGGATTTTGAGAAGTGGGCAGTGAACGCGATGCCCGAGTGGATGGTGACGTTGACCACCAGATTTTGAGGGAGGTTGAGATGGCAGAGAAAGAATCGTTGTTGAACACGCTGCTCGGCTTGTCGATGATCGTCGAGGCACGCGACCCCTACACCGGCGGTCACCTGTGGCGCGTGTCGCAATTCTCCAAACTGCTGGCGCAGCAAGCGGGCTTGTCGCGCCGCGACATCGCGCTGTGCGAAGTCGGCGGCTTTCTGCACGACCTCGGCAAGGTCGGCGTGCCCGATGCCATCCTCAACAAGCCGGACCGGCTCACCGATGGTGAATACGACATCATCAAGACCCATCCTTCGGTCGGAGGAAAACTTCTCTCCAACCATCCCTTGGCGAACCTAGCGTTCGAGGCGGTGGTCGGCCATCACGAACGTCCAGACGGCAAGGGCTACCCGTACGGTCTCGCGGGCGAAGTCATCCCCGAAGTCGCGCGCATCGTCGGCATCGCCGACGCTTTCGATGCCATGACCAGCACGCGCGCCTACCGCAAGGGCATGCCGACGGAAAAGGCTTTCACCATCATTGGCGACGAGCTGGGCAGGCAATTCGATTCCAGCCTGGCGAAACATTTCCTGTCACTGAACGCTTCCGACCAACTGACCCACATCGTCGGCCACAGCGAACCCGGTCTGCCGTTGCAACACTGCGGCTGCGGTGCGCCGCTGGCGATACGCAGCGCACAGCGCGATGGGGATCATGTCTACTGCCATTGCTGCGGCGGCGAATCGCGCCTGAGCAAACACGGCGACGAGATCAAGATCGAGATGACCGGCCAGCGCGGCGGGGCGGCGGAGCTGGTGCCCGACAGCGACCCGGACCTGATCGGCGCGATGGTGGAAGACATTGCGCCGCATGTATTGTGAGGTGACATCATGAACGCACCATTGAACAACACCGTCGAGATCAACGGCAGACCAGTATCGGTGGAATGGAGCAAAGCCGCCGCACGCGAACTGGCACAGCGCGCGCAACCGCTGGTGGTCGAGCTGGAACTCTACTTTTCCTGTCTGGTGAAGAAGTTCGTCCACTTCCACGAAACGGCACCGCAATGCGACACCGTCCCCGTCAACGACAAACTCGCCGTCTTCTTCCGCCCTGTCACCTCCACTGCCTGCTCGTTCGAAGTCGCAGACCGTTTGGGCAGACAGCCCGAGATCGAACTCGATACACCCAACGTGCGCAAGATCGCGCCGAAGCGGGTCAAGCTCGATTTCGTGCGCGGCGCGTGGCAGGGGAATTACTGGATATGAAGGGTCGTTAGCCTTGCCGCCCGGCGAGCGCCAGTTCCACCAGCCATAGCGCGTCCTCGACCGATATTTCCATCTGACTGGTGATATCAAGTTCCCTGTCCTCGAACACATCCCCATCGGGATGCGTTGCAGCCCATGCCCACACGATCTCGTCGCGCTTCTGCAGCAGTGCTTCGATGTGCGGGCGGTAGAGCACGAACATCGCGCTGATCCAGCGGTTCACCGGCAGCGAGGGGAAGGCATGGTCGATGACGAAGCGATCCAGCATGTGGATCACCTGTTCGGCGGGATACCAGGCTTCGGCGGTCACCCAGCGGTTGGTGGTGAACAGGGTGGTCGGAAAGCCGTAGCCGTCCATGGCGATGGCGACCAGATGCGACAGCGCTTCATTGCCTTGTGGCCACGGATCGGTGGCCGGGTAATCAATCGGTGCGACATCGGCGGGCATGCCCTTGGGGCGCAGGAAGCAGTGGAAGTGTCCGTGCTCGCCCGTTTCGCTGCGATGCGCGTGGTAGTAATACTGCGCATGGCTCTCGCGGTCGTACACGTCGTCATTCGGGTAATGGTTGAATTCGTAGAACGTCTCGCCCTTGTTCAAGGAGTCGCGCAGCACTTCGCCGACGATGTTCAGTTCGGCTTTCTTCAGCGCGCGATACATCTCCACGATCTCGCGGCCTGCCTGCCGCATGGCCTGCAACTGCGCCAGCGGCAGACGTGCCAGATCGGGTGCGTCAACCAGCCTCGATTCGAGGCCGGTCGCAGGTGCTGGCTGACTTAATGCGCTGCGCATGGGTTTTTGGCGCCGCAGGGGTTCTTCGCGGCACAGGGATTCTTCGCCGCGCAAGGATTGGCCTTCTTTTTGGATTTCGCCATGCACGGGTTCTTGCTGGCGCAGGGATTCTTTCCGGCACAGGGGTTGGCTTGGGACATCTTGTGCGAACGCGCCGCACAGGGATTGGCCGCGCCGCAGGGAGCTGCCATGGCTGCGCCGCTCATGGCCGCAGCCAGCGCGCCGGAAGAGATCAGGGATTTTGCGATCGTGTTGAGTTTCATGGTGCTCTCCTTGGAGGTGATGGCAAGGCCGAAATGGCGGATGCAAGCATTGGTCGGCGGAGGGCGCAGAACCTTACACGGAGGTGGATATTGCGGTGACGGATTCGATCCGTGGAGAGACGAAAAGAAAACGGGGCAAGGCTTCCGCATTGCCCCGTCGCATTGAAAGCGCTTTTATCTCAGCTCTTCGTAATGACGTTCCATGAGCTCCAGTGCGGCGGCAAGCCGTTTGGGCATCAGGGTGCGCGCCATGGCGAACTCGGGTGAGGTCTCGCCGTAGAAAAGATTCGTAAGGTAGGAGATGCCGATCGCCTCGTGCAGTTCGGTGCTGGCCGATTCCAGCATCTCGTCGACGAAGGCGAAGTGCGCACTTGCGGTCGGCCAGTCTTTCTTTTGGATCGCTTCGCGTGTGGCGAGCTTAAGCGCATCCACCTCGACGGGCAGCACGCCGAAATCCGCCTCGTCGATGATCGCTGCCACTTTGGGAAAACGGGCCGCGAGATGGTCGGCAAACCGGGGGCCGGCCTGACTTGAGATGATATTGCCGTAGACAAACCAGGTGCCGGTGCGATCGGTGTTGAATGCCATGATGACCTCCTGTATTAACAACATTAGAAGCGTGGGCATTCTGTGGTTGTAATAAACAGGTGTCAACAGGCCTGACGGTCTATGTCTCTTTGTTGCATGAGTAGACCTTGTCGGGTTTGCTACAAGACATTCTCAAATAAATCCCATTTAAATCAAACCGCTGTCTCTGGCACGGCACTTGCGAATACAAGGGCGTCAATCATTGTGAGCCATTGCCATGCAAGCCAAGGACATCGCCGAACTGCTGAACGAACCGGCCTGTACGCATAACAAGAAGGAGAAATCCGGTTGTGCGCGTCCCAAGCCCGGGGCGACTGCGGGTGGCTGTTCGTTCGACGGGGCGCAGATCGCTTTGCTACCTATCGCGGACGTTGCACATATCGTGCACGGGCCGATCGCGTGTGCGGGCAGTTCCTGGGACAACCGCGGCACGCGTTCTTCGGGGCCGACGTTGTATCGCATCGGCATGACCACCGACCTGACCGAGCAGGATGTGATCATGGGGCGCGGCGAGAAGCGTTTGTTCCATGCCATCAAGCAGGCGGTCGACACCTATTCCCCCAAGGCCGTGTTCATCTACAACACCTGCGTGCCCGCGCTGACCGGCGACGACATCAGCGCAGTGTGCAAGGCCGCGGCCGAGAAGACCGGCGTGCCGGTGGTGCCGGTGGACTGTGCCGGTTTCTACGGCACCAAGAATCTGGGCAACCGCATCGCGGGTGAGGCGATGTTCAAATATGTGGTGGGAACGGGCGAGCCGTTGCCGGTGCCTGACGCGCTGCAACGCCCCGGCATCAAAGTGCACGACGTGAACCTGATCGGCGAATACAACATCGCGGGCGAATTCTGGAACGTGGCACCGTTGTTCGACGAACTCGGCTTGCGCATCCTGTGCACCTTGTCCGGCGATGCGCGCTTCCATGAAGTGCAGACCATGCATCGCGCCGAGGCGAGCATGGTGGTGTGCGCCAAGGCCTTGCTCAACATCGCGCGCAAACTGCAAACCGATCACAAGGTGCCGTTCTTCGAAGGCAGCTTCTACGGCGTCACCGATACATCGAATGCCTTCCGGGATTTTGCCAAGCTGCTGAACGATCCCTCGCTGACCGAGCGCACCGAGGCGATGATCGTGCGCGAGGAAGCCAAGATCAACGCCGAGCTGGACCCGTGGCGCGAGAAGCTGCGCGGCAAGCGCGTGTTGCTCTACACCGGCGGCGTGAAGTCGTGGTCCATCGTCTCTGCCTTGCAGGACCTGGGCATGGACGTGGTCGCTACCGGCACCAGCAAATCCACCGAGGAAGACAAGGCGCGCATCCGCGAGATCATGGGCGACAAGACCAAGATGATCACCGACGGCAGCCCCAAGGCATTGCTCGGCGTGGTGAAGGAATATGAAGCCGACATCCTCATCGCGGGTGGCCGCAACATGTACACCGCGCTCAAGGCGCGCATCCCTTTCCTCGACATCAACCAGGAGCGCGAATTCGGTTACGAGGGTTACAGCGGCATGGTGGAACTCGCGCGCCAACTGGCGCTGACCATCCAGAGCCCGGTGTGGCCGAGCGTGCGCAAACCGGCGCCGTGGGCGAAGTCGAATGTGCCGGGTGTGGAGTTGGGGGCGTGATGATGATTGCGACTCGATATTCAATCCGTCATTCCGGCGCAGGCCGGAATCCAGCGAAAACATATAGCCCGCGTAGCGGACAAAACGAATTGCTAAACCATTGTTGTCCCGCTGCGCGGGGTCATTCTTTCAACTGGATTCCGGCCTGCGCCGGAATGACGGAGGTGTGACATGGCCGAGATATTGAAACGCAACAAAGCACTCGCGGTGAATCCGCTCAAGGCCAGCCAGCCGGTCGGCGCGTCGCTCGCTTTCCTCGGCATCAACAAAGCCATTCCGATGATGCACGGTTCGCAGGGCTGCACCGCGTTCGGCAAGGTGTATTTCGTGCGCCACTTCCGTGAGCCGATCCCGCTGCAGACCACGGCGATGGATCAGGTGTCCACGGTGATGAGTGCGGACGAGAACGTGATCCTCGGTCTGGCGACCATCTGCGAGAAGAGCAAGCCGGCGCTGATCGGGCTGCCGACCACGGGTTTGTCGGAGACGCAGGGCACGGACATAAAACGTCTGGTGAAGGATTTCTACGCCGCGCATCCAGAGTTCGCGCACATCCCGGTGGTGCCGGTGAACACGCCGGATTTCAGCGGCTGTCTGGAGAGCGGCTATGCGCTGGCGGTGAAGGCGACGCTGGAAACCATGTTGCCGGAGAAGACGGACAACGTGGGCAAGCGCAAGAAGCAGGTCAACGTGCTGGCCGGTTCTTTCCTCACGCCGGGCGATGTGGAACACATCAAGGAACTGGTCGAGGCATTCGGCCTGCGTCCGCTGGTGTTGCCGGACATCGGCGATTCGCTCGACGGTCACCTCACCGAGATGGAAAGCTCGCCGCTCACTGTGGGCGGCACGCCTGTCAGCGACATCGGCAGCATGGGCGAATCCATCGCCACGCTGGTGCTGGGCAATTCGCTGTTCGATGCGGCGGACTTCCTTAAAGCGCAGACCAATGTTCCCGACTATCGCTTTGATGCCCTGATGGGTCTGGAAGCGGTGGACAGTTTCGTGCTGGCATTGGCCGAGATCAGCGGCAAGCCGGTGCCGGAGAAGATCGAACGCCAGCGCGCGCAATTGCAGGACGCGATGGTGGATGCGCATTTCATGCTGGGTTTCGCGCGCGTCGCCATCGCTGCCGATCCCGATCTGCTCTACGGCTTCTCGCGGCTGGTGACGGAGATGGGCTGCGAGGTGGTGGCCGCCGTCGCACCGGCGCGCGCCAACATCCTGGAGAGCGTGCTGGCGGAACAGGTGGGCATCGGCGATCTGGAAGACCTGGAGATCGCGGCCAAGCGCAAGGGCGCGCAACTGGTCATCAGCAATTCGCACGCGGTGGAGACGGCGCGCCGTCTCGGCGTACCGCTGCTGCGCGCGGGCTTTCCGCAATACGACCTGCTTGGCGGCTACCAGCGCCTGTGGGTGGGTTATCGCGGTACGCGCCAGTCGCTGTTCGATCTGGCGAACCTGCTGGTGGAGCACGGTCATATCGAGCCGGAGCCGTATGTCTCCATCTATGCACAGCGGACAGGAGAGAGTCGTGCGACACCTGCGGCTGGTCAAACCCACTGAGGAGGCAGCGATGACAGTGAAGATCGCATTCGCCACCAGCGACCGCAAGGCGGTGAACCAGCATTTCGGCGCGGCGGAAGCATTCGCCATCTATGAGGTGAGCGAGCATGACGCGAAGCTGATCGAGGTGGCCGAGTTCATCGAGACCGCGATGGACGGACACGAAGGCAAGCTGGCCGCCAAGGTGGAACTGCTGGGTGATTGCGCGGCGGTGTATTGCAACGCGGCGGGTGCATCGGCGATCCAGCAGCTGTTGGCCGGTGGCATCCAGCCGATGCGTGTGGACGAAGGCATGTGCATCGACGGTCTGCTGAGCGGATTGCAGCAGAGCATGGTGAGCGAGCCGCCGGTGTGGCTGACGAAACATCTGAAGAAGCAGTCGAGCAAGAGCTTTGCGGACGACGAGGAGTGGCAGGAATGATCAGCGCACCGGTACGCGTGATCGCTGTGCAGAACCGCGTGGCACAGGTGATGCCCACCGAGAAGTCCGGCTGCGGCGGTTGCGCATCGCGCGAGTCGTGCGGCGTGTCGGGGCTGGGCAGATATTTCTCGTCGCGGCGCAAGACCATCGATGTCGCCTGCGATGCGCAAGTGCGTGCGGGTGATGCGTTGCAGCTTTCGCTGAGCGAAGGCGACCTGATCAAGGCCGGGCTGCTGGCCTATCTGTTGCCGTGCGTGACGGCGGTGGCCGGTGCGGCACTGGCATCCGGTTACGGAGATGCCGGCTCGGCAGTGGGCGCAGCCGTCGGTGCGGCAAGCGGTTTCGTTCTGGCGCGCGTGTCCGGCTGGGTGCCGCGTGTAGTCGTGCAAACAAGTTCAACCAAAGGAGAAACACCATGAGTGAGGCAATTGCAGAAGATCCGTTGATGACCACGGATTTCATCAAGGAGATGGTCAAGCAGATGCGCGCCGTCGACAGCTACGGCACGTATGACGGCTGGCCCGCCGAGCGCGTGCTGGCGCCGTATGTCCTGACCAAGGAACAGAAACGCGAGATCCCGATCATCGGCGATCCGGACGAGATCCTGCTGTCGCGCATCAAGTGTTTCTACAACGCCATCGCTTCGCTGATCGAGAAGGAATGCGGACAGATGGCAGTGCCGATGATCAACATCACCCACGAAGGTTTCGGCCGCGCGGTGATCACCGTCGGCAAGCTGGTGGTGATGGACAAGACGTTGCGTGACGTGCACCGCTACGGTTACGAGAGCCTGTCCAAGATGAAGGACGAGGGCGACAAGCTGCTCTCCGTCGCGCTGGAGATCATCGGCAAGCACCCGGATGTGGCGGGGATGTAAGGAGGGGGAGATGACGGAAGATGAACTGAAAGCCCTCGACAAGGAAGTGAAGAAACTGAAGCGCATCGCCACGGAGTGGGCGGGGCAGTTGCACGATCTGGTCGAGGACAAGTTGCCGGCGGGCTACAAGGAGCTGCCGGGCATCGCGCAATCCACTTACGAGGCTTGCCAGGCATGGGCCGAAGCGAGCGCAAGATTATCCGAAGTTCAGAAGGAAGCATGACCATGTCAAACATCACCGGCATCACCCGAGGCGGCACGCCTTACGAACCGACTTTCGTCACCGCACTGGACCCGGCCAACTGCATCGGCTGCGGCCGCTGTTTCAAGGTCTGTCCACGCAGCGTGTTCGAGCTGCTGGAGCGCGACGAGGATGACGAGAACTACGACGAGGACGAGGACAACATGATGGTGATGTCCATCGCCAACGCGCTGGATTGCATCGGCTGCGGATCGTGCGCACGTGTCTGCCCGAAACAATGTCATACGCATCAGCCGATGCCGGTGGGAGCCTGATATGCCGAAACCGACCAGACATGTGTTCGTGTGTTCGCAGAACCGTCCCGCCGGTCACCCGCGCGGATCGTGCGGCGCGAAGGGCTGCGCCGAGGTGGTGGACGAGTTCATGCAGCAGTGGCAGCAGCGCCAGGCCTTCGCTGAGGTGATGGTCACGCCCAGTGGCTGCATCGGCCCGTGCAGCATGGGGCCGAACGTGCTGGTCTATCCGGAAGGTGTGATGTACAGCGGCGTGACCCGTGCGGATGTGGGCGAGATCTTCGAGCAGCATCTGCTGGGTGGCACGCCGGTGGAACGCCTGAAGGCCCCTGCCGACGTATGGTAGAACTGGATACCTCGCGGCAGTTGCCTGCCGCGCTGGAGGCGGTGGCGAGGCGCATCATCATCGCTTTGCAGCTGGAGGCCGAGCGGTTCAGCGCGACCGGCGCTGCACCCTGCATAGACCTCGCAGCCGCGCAGTTCACGCGCGTGGTCGACCCGGCCAACCAGCAGCCGGGCTACGAAGGGGTGTGGCGCAACGCGCGCAGGGAGCGCTGCGGCGGCATCACCTTCAACAGCGACGGCAGCTTCTATGCCGAGTACGACCTGTTCTGCCCGCACCCGAGCGATGAAAAATGGTTCGTGGAGATGGTCACCGTCTGGGGTAACACCGATCACATCAGCAGCGAAGCGACGCTGATACCCGCCCTGTAGCCGACCTGCCACGGAAGTTCGGCGAACGGCTATGATGCGCATCGTTCGCGGCGAGCTTGCCGCAATGTGGGAAGGTGCACATCGTGTCTGAAGAGAATCGTGAGATGAATACCGAAGAGGCGCGCGAGGAATTGCACGTCTCTTTGCCTATGGAAGCGTTCAAGGCAGCGCTGCCGTATCTGCTCGCGCTGCTGGTGATCGCAGGTGTCGGCTACTGGCTGGTCGATCCGGCCCCGCCGAAGACTATGGTGATCTCCATCAGCAAGGAAGACGGCAACTATCAGGCCTATGCCAGTCTGTACGCCGCGCTGCTGCAGCAGGAAGGCATCACGCTGGAGATACGCGAGACGGAAGGGCCGCTGCAGAGTCTGGAGGAATTGCGCCAGCCGGATTCAGGCGTCGATCTAGCCTTCGTGCCGGGCGGTATGGCGGGCGGGCAGTCCACGGTGGGGCTGGAGTCGCTGGGTAGCCTGTACTACGAACCGTTGTGGATCTTCCACCGGGGCAAGCAGAAGATCGAGCACCTGTCGCAGCTCAAGGGGCTGCGCGTCGGGGTGGGGCGGCCGGACAGCAGCACCCGTCTGATAACGAAGGTGTTGCTGGATGCGGCCGGGGTGACCGAGCAGAACGCCACGCTGTACGAGATCGGCCTGGACGATTCCATGGAAGCGCTGCGGCACGACGTCGTGGATGTCATCTTCCTGACCGGCGTGCCGAACTCGCCGCTGATAGCCGAGGTGGCGAACATGCCCGGCGTGTCGCTGGTCGATCTGGACGACTCCGAAGCCATTTCGCGCCAGTACAGTTTTCTGCATCACCTGGTGCTGCCGGAGAGCGCGCTCAGCCTGCAGGCGAACATCCCGCCGCGCCGTGCGCATCTGTTGGCCCCCACTGTCACGCTGGTGGCGCGCGATACGCTGCATCCGGCGCTGACCTACCTGCTGCTCAAGGTACTCACCCGCGTGCACGGCAATGCGGGCATGCTGCAAAAAGAGCATGAGTTCCCGGCCGACAAGGATTCCGATTTCGAACTGAGCAGCCAGGCGGAATATTTCTACCAGTCCGGCCCGCCTTTCCTCGACCGTTACCTGCCGTTCTGGGCGGCGACCTTCGTCAGCCGCGTGCTGATCATCCTGATGCCGTTGTTGGCGCTCGCTATCCCGCTGAGCCGCCTGGCACCGGCGATCTATACCTGGCTGGTGAAGTCTCGCATCCACAAACTGTATGGAGAATTGCGTTTCCTTGAGTTGCAGTTGCGCAATGCTCCCCAGCCTGTCGATCTTGCGCGATTCCGGCATGAGCTGGATGCGATAGAGAACAAAGTCAACCACTTGCGCTTGCCGGTGGCGTTCTCCAGCCACCTGTACGAGCTGCGCAGCCATATCGGGTTGGTACGTGCTCGCATCGAGCAGTACGCGACGGCCTAACAGGCTGTTGAAAAACTACTGCGGTGGTCATCTGCAGCGTTGCGCGGTGCTCGAAATCCTCATGTACTGCATGTACATTCCGGTTTGGTTACGACTAACCTGAAGGTAAGTCTGCACCGCAACAACGTTGTCTGCGCGCCGTGCGCCTTGCATCCGACCATCCTCGCTACGTTTTTCAACAACCTGCTAAGCATTCTTCGTGGCGTGCCGATACATTGTTCACAGGGGCGCGAGGTCGCCCCGCAGTGAAGGAGGTGTGACATGACTATCGTGATGGATATGGGCAGCTACGAGATCGCGCGCGTGGAAGAGGTCGTCGAGTCCTACGGGGACGAGGTGATGTACGCAGGCTGGAACCCGCAACTGGCCCAGGCCGAGGTCGCTCACATCGCACCGGCACGCCCGGCTTTCCCGCCCTCCTTGGCGGATGCCGATATCGAAGCCTTCCTGCACAAGATGTACGCGAACCAGCGTTGAGCCGGTCGCTGCAGGATGTCGAAGACGCTCCCGTGCGGGGGCGTTTTTTTTTGCTTTTTCGCCGCAACCGGGGGGCGTCTGACAGAGCGCAAGAAGCAGGCTGTGCTATCCTTTATCGCGTACGAACCGGACTTTTCCACATGCGTTTCCTCTACCTCATTTTGCTGTTGTTGCCGCTGATCTCCCGTGCCGATCAGGAACAGGATTTCATGGCCGCGCGCGCGGCGTTCGCCGCCGGGAAGGTGGCGGAACTGGAGCGTGTGGCGCAGCGTCTGCAGGATTCCCCGCTGGAACCCTATGTCACCTATTACCGCCTGCGGTTGCACTGGGACGAGGCCAATACGCGTCCCGTGCACGAGTATCTGGCGCGCGAGGAAGATACGCCGGTGATCGACCAGTTCCGTGGCGAATGGCTGAAACAGATGGCGAAGAAACAGCGCTGGGACGAGTTCGCCGCCGAATATCCCTATCTCATCAATGCCGATGCCGAGCTGACCTGCCATGCCATCGCCTGGCAGCGCATGCAGGACGAGGCGCTGGCGCTGCGTGCCGCGCGCAAGCAATGGTTCGCGGGCGCGAAGGCGGACAGTTGCGGCCCGGTGTTCGAGGTCGCCATCCGGCGCGGGGTCATCACCCCGCAGGATGTGGTGCAGCGCATGCGCACCCTGCTCGAAGCGAACAACGTGAACGATGCGAAGAAACTGGTGCGCCATCTGCCGCAAGCGATGCGGCCTGCACTGGCCGAATTGGACGAAGCCAAACGCGATCCGCAGCGCTATCTGCAGCGGGTGAAGCTGGCTGACGCGGGGGACGGGCGACGCATGGTCGCGCTGTTCGCGTTGCATCGGCTGGCACGCCAGTCGGTGACGCCGGCGCATGTGCAATGGCAGCGGCTGGAGAGCCATTTCCCCGCCGGCGAGCGGCAGTATTTCCACGGCCTGCTTGCTTTTGAAGCGGCACGCCAGCACGACCCGCGCGCGCTGGAATGGTATGCCGCCGCCGAGGATGCGGTGCTCGATCCGCAGCAACTGGCCTGGCGCGTGCGCGCCGCACTGCGCGAACAGGACTGGCATGCGGTGTGGGAGGGCATCACCGCCATGCCGCAGGAACAGCAGAACGAGGCGGCCTGGCGCTACTGGAAGGCTCGGGCGCTGATCGTGCTGGGGCATCCGGACGATGCCGAGGTGTTACTGGCACCGCTCAGTCGCGAATACCATTTCTACGGCCAGCTGGCGGCGGAAGAACTGGGCGCTTCGCCGGCGGCCGGCATCATGACAGCCAGCTTCCAGCCTTCACCGGACGAGGTGGCCGGGATGGAAGCGCGTCCAGAGGTGCGCCGCACCGTGCTGCTCTACCAGATGGGGTTGCGCACCGAGGCCATGAAGGAATGGGACTGGGCGATGCGCGGTCTGGACGACCGTGAGCTGCTGGTGGCGGCCGAGGTCGCGCGCCGCAACGAGATGTACGACCGCTCCATCAATGCCGCCATCCGCACCGTCTCGCTGCACGATTTCAACCTGCGCTACCCCGCGCCCTACCGCGATGCATTGCGCGTTTCGCTGGACGAGCACGATGTGGAGGAGGCGTGGGTGTACGGCCTGATGCGCCAGGAGAGCCGCTTCGTCACGCACGCCAAATCGAATGTGGGCGCAGCCGGCCTGATGCAGATCATGCCAGACACCGCGCGCTGGGCAGCGCGGCGCATCGGCCTCAAGGGTTACCGCAAAGGCCTCATCCATCAACTGGATGTGAACCTGCGTCTCGGCACCTATTACATGAAGAGCGTGTACAGCCGCTTCGAGGACAATCCGGTTCTGGCTTCCGCCGCCTACAACGCAGGGCCCACGCGCGCCAACCGCTGGCGCGGCGGCGTGCCGCTGGAAGGGGCGATCTATGCCGAGACCATCCCCTTCGACGAGACGCGAGACTATGTGAAGAAGGTGATGAGCAACACCATCTACTACGCCAAGCTGTTCGGCCACCCTGCAGAATCGCTCAAGCAGCGCTTGGGCGTGGTCGGCACCAACCGGCCGGTACAGGCGCGCGCGCATGCCGAAGCGATGTGAAGGGCTGAAGACCTATTGCGTCGGCGGCGCAGTGCGCGACCGTTTACTGGGGCTGCCGGTGAAGGACCACGACTGGGTCGTGGTCGGCAGCACGCCAGAGGAGATGGTGGCGCGCGGCTTCACGCCGGTGGGTGCGGATTTCCCCGTCTTCCTGCATCCCGACACGCACGAGGAGTACGCGCTGGCGCGTACCGAGCGCAAGACGGCTGCCGGCTACAAAGGTTTCAACATCTACGCATCGCCCGACGTCACGCTGGAGCAGGACCTGCTGCGCCGCGACTTCACCGTCAACGCCATCGCGCAGGATGATGACGGCAACCTCATCGACCCCCACAACGGACAGGCCGATCTGGAAGCGGGCGTGCTGCGCCATGTCAGTGACGCCTTCGCCGAAGACCCGGTGCGCATCTTGCGCGGTGCAAGGTTCGCAGCACGTTTCGGCTTCACCATCGCGCCCGAGACAATGGACTTGATGCGCGCCATGGTGGCGAACGGCGAGGTGGATGCACTGGTGCCTGAACGCGTGTGGCAGGAACTGTCGCGCGGCCTGATGGAAAGACATCCTTCGCGTTTCTTCCTCACGCTACGCGAATGCGGCGCGCTGAAGAGGATATTGCCCGAGGTGGATGCGTTGTTCGGCGTGCCGCAGCCCGTGCACTACCATCCAGAGGTAGATTGCGGCGTGCACGTGATGATGGTGCTGGACGACACGGCCAAACTCGAACGCTCACTCGAAGTGCGTTTTGCCGCACTGGGCCATGACCTCGGCAAAGCCACTACGCCCGAAGAGACATTGCCCAGGCACATAGGTCACGAACAACGCAGCATCGATCTGGTGAAAGCGGTCTGCGAGCGTTTGCGCGTGCCGGGCGACTGTCGCGATCTTGCGTTGCTGGTCGCGCAATATCACAGCCACATCCACCGCGCCAAATCCTTGCGCCCGGACACCATCGTAAAGTTGTTCGACCGCTGCGACCTGTGGCGCAAGCCGGAACGGTTCGCGCTGATCCTCGAAGCGTGCATCTCCGATGCTCACGGCCGCACCGGACACGAGGAAGACGACTACCCTCAAGCGCGCTTCATGCTGTCCTGCGCCAAGGCCGCGCAGGCGGTGAATGCCGGCGACATCGCGCGAGCCTGTGCAGACAAGAACCTCATCGCCGACAAGGTGCGCGAGGCGCGCATCGTGGCGGTGGAGGCCGTGGTCAAGGCCAGGTCGTAAGCTGCCGCCTGCCTTCTTGAAAACGTCGGGAGGGGGATTCCCCCGATATCAATAACGTCCGTTCGCTGGGCTGTATGGCAAAAACGAAACGCTTGAGGTATCTTGCTGCGCGAATGAATCGAGCGGAGCCTGAGCCATGGTTGCTTGTTTGTCGGATGTGAAATCTTCTGTTCTTCTGCGTCTCTCAGTCGTCCTTTTTGTATCCCTCCTGCCGGCCGCGGCGCGCGCCGACGCCGAGGGCGACCGCATGCTGAAGGAATCGCTGTTGCGCCAATATACGTCCTCCGAGGCGGACAGGCGTTTCGACGAACACCAGCGCAATCCCGATGCGGCCACCAAGGCGCTGGGTGCCGGCGTCTCCAACCTGGTGAGTCGCATGTATCAGCGCGAGTTGCAACGCCAGGCCGCAGCCGAGCAAGAAGCGGATATCTGGAACACATACTGGTTCGCTATCGACGGCGGCAAGGAAGTGATGGTCAGCAACGAGAACGAGCGGCGCATCCTGCTCGAGATGCTGGAGACCAATTCAAAGAAGGGTTACTGGCGTGCCAGCCAGCGCCTGATCGAGTATGCGCTCTGGCTGCACCCGGACGGCCCGACCATTTTCCCCGGTCAGCCCCGCGACGACGAGGCTGCGCTGTTACTGCGGCGCAAGGCTTACGGGCGGGATGACAAGCGGGAGCTGTGGGCGGTGAACATGCTGGCCAAGCTCTATCTGGTGGGGCGCGGTGTGGGAAGGGATGAAGAGGAGGCGCTGCGCCTCTTCAATTGGTGCGCAAACGATAAGGGCGAGAATAGGATCGCACGCAGTGACGAGGAAGACCAGGTCACCATCCGCACGCGCTGCAGCTTCAATGCCGCACGCATGGTGGAGAAGGGATGGGGCGTGGATGCTGACCCGGCCAAGGCCAAGGCGATGCGCGAACAAGCCGCCGCCTTCTACAACAGCAAGAACAAGTCTCAGCACGATGTAGCCAAGCTCGAGGAGATGATCCGGCCATGATGCGCTCAACCACCACCGTACGTACCCTTGCAGCCTTCTGTGCCTTGCACTTGACCCTGCTTGCCAACACGGTCTGGGCCGACAGCAGCAACCTGCGGTTCTTTGACGACTTTTCAAAGCCTTCCGGATGGGCGCGAGATACCGAGCGCGACAAAGTAGCCGAAGAAAACGGTGTGCTGCGTATCGAGCGCAAAGACACCAACAAGAAAACCGAGATTACCAAGCCAGTTTCCGTGACTCCCGCTGCAGCTTGGCGAGTCAGTCTCGATGTCCGCTTTGCTGCCTATGCCAAGGACGATGTCAACGTCCGTGCCGGCTTCTCGATCACCGGCGCGCTTGGAGATAGCATCGAAATAGTCATCGACCGAGAGGGAGATGTGCTGTTTACTCATTTCAACGGAAAAGACTGGGTTAAACCCAATCCTGTGCACTTTGCCAAGGCCACCGCAGCGCGGCTTGAAGACAATGCAATCAATACGCTTGTCGTCGAGCGCGAGGCCGGTTATTTCCGCATCTTCGTCAACGGCGTGTTCGTGGCACGTACCCGCATCATCGATCTCACCCCGCGCTTTGTTGGCGTCATTGCGGAATCATTCAAGCCTGCAGTGGAGGAGCTGGACAACCTCAAGCTGGAGGAGATCGGCAAGGATAGCCGCTATGTGAGGCTGCTCAACATCGTCGGCACGCCCGGTACACAGGAGCTGCTGGTGGACAAGTTCGATAACGACGATAACTGGCTCATCACCGATACAGACGAATACAGCTCCAAGGTGAGCGGCGGGCGCTATTTGGTGACCGGCAAAACGGATGACGACTACGGGCTCATCGGCGCCACCTCACTCGGCGGCATTGGCCGCAGTAACCTCCCTTTCGGTTTTCAGGTGAGCACCCGTGTCACCAATCTGGGGGAGATCGTCAAACCGCACGGCATCGCCATCTTTGGCAGCGAGAAAAAGGGTCAGACCACGCCTTTCCTGGCGCTGTGGGTGACCGACAAACTTATGCGGCTGGTCAACCAGAAGCCGGACGGGCATATGGACGCCGTGACGCCATGGATCGAGACGCCGTCACTGCGGGCCGATGGCGACAACTGGCTCAACATGAGCGTGCTGGCCGACGGCCGCGTGCTGGTCTTCGTCAATTTCGACTACCAGACCACGGTGCAGATGCCCGACTGGTATGAACCGCGCAACCTCTGCTGTGTTGGCATCAGCTTCTTCGGCCCGCAGAGCTTGGCCTTCGATAACTTCTATGCGCGCGAATTCTAAGACTACGTTCGTGCAGGGAGCGGCGGGTTAGTCGCCGCAACGTTATCAAAGTCGGACAGCGCCATGTTATCCACCCACGATTCGCCAGCCTTGAAAGGCGTTCTGCTACTGCTCATCCTGTGCTGCCTGTGGTTTGCTACCTCGGCCGTGGGCGAAGCCGTCAGCGGCAACTGGCTGCCGCTCGCAGTGGCGCTGCTGCTGTGGTTGCCGCTCGCCTGGGGATTGTGGCGGCTCCATCCGCTGGCACGCCGCGTCGCCGTGGCGCTGCTCTGGCTGGTGGTGATCGTGCTGCCCATCGGCGTCATCAATCCTTTCGCTGCGATGGATGGCGCTGTCGATATCGGGCAGCCGCTCTGGCGCTTGCTGGTGCCGGTGTTCTCCGGCGTTGCGCTGGCGCTGTTCATGCTCCACATCCTTGGCAAATACAAAGCAGAGTTCAGTCGCGATGACACCCGCTGACATCAAGCTCCGCTGCGCCGATCCTGCAATTCACTCTCAGTCCGCCTCCATCTGCCCAGGAATATTTGCCGCTATGAGATCGCTCCCGTTTCTGCTGTTTTCCCTGATGTCGTTCCAGGCTCTTGCCTACGACAACTGTGATCGCCTGCGCCAGAATGAAGCGGCATTCAACGCCTGCATGAACTCATGGCATGGACGGGACACCATCGATTCATCTGCCAGCGATGCGCGCGCTGCCATGTACCAGCGTGAATACGATGCGCGCATCCGGGACGAGGAGGCGCGCAACGCCGAAATAGATCGCCGCCTTAAGGAGAGCGCGGCCGCGCAGCGCTCTCAACAGGAAACGGAGGAACAGGAGCGCCGCCGGTTCCTTGGCGGGCGCGAGGCCAACGCACTGGCTTCGCGGCTTCTGATCGAGCAGCGCCTGCAAGCTTTGGCGGCGAAGGCCAACGCCAAGCCGCACCCCAGCCCGGACGACTACCGGGAGCTGATCTTCACCGCCTACCCGGAAGCCGACCTGATGCTCCCATGGGCCAGCCGTGCTGCCCGGGAATATGGTGGCCGCTTCAAGTTGCTGGAAGGGCTCAGCCTGAGCATGAACTGTCCCGGCAAGCGCAACGTCGATATTGCCGGCAACGACAGTTGGGGGCGGTGGATGGGGCGCAACCAGTGCGACACCGCCATGCAGGAGCGTGGCGTGGCGATGATGCATGCCTACATGAATGAAGCCGCGCCGGTGGATCGCCTGCTGATCTGTGCCCAGAGCGACTGGCGCCGCCGGCAGTTCATCATCGATGCCTTCACGGATAGTATCGACAACAGCCACACCCGTCGCCACGCAGCGCAGCTCGAAGACTGTTACGCCCGGCTCGGCGACATCCCGCGCGAAGTGTCGGAAAAATTCAACGCCACCCTCGCCGCACCGCCGCATACCGGCCTTGGCGAACCGAGCTTCGCCTTCTTCAACCCGCAGTGGCAGACCCTGAAAGACCTGCGCGACACGGCCACTATCCAGCGCTTGATTCTGGCCTCCCTGCTCGGCGGCAACTACCGGCACGACGCTAACCCCTACGAGCCCGACGAACGCTTTGACCCCGTGGCAATGGCCCGGCAATACGGCCTCGACCTCGCCTGGGCGACCAACAAGCCAGCGCAGCCCTTCCAGCCCGGCCCGATCAGCCTGCGTCAACTGGGGCGCACTACCGAGGCTGGCAGCCTGCCGATGCCGGCCTGGAGCGACCCTTCCGCCGCGCTCGTTGCGCTCAACAAAGTGGCCGGCGACCATCTCAATGCCAACCGCCACGGCGAAGCCCTGGCCCTTTACGAGGCTGCCCTGGCGGTGGGGCAGCAGACGCGGGGTAAAGTGGATCTGGCACAGGTCGGCCTCACCCTCCACCAGATGGCCGGGCTGTTCGAGGCGCATCAGGATGCGGAAGCTGCCGAGACCTTGTACCGTCAGGCCATCGCCACCCTCGACGAGCGCATCGCCCAATCATGGTCCATCCGCCAGCCCAAGGAGCTGTTGCGCACCACCTTGCTCAAGCTCGCCAACCTGTATGCTAGCCAGAAGCGCTATGCGGAGCAGGAGCCTTTGGAGCGTCGCCGGGTGGACATCCTTAAGTATCTGTACGGCGACAAACATTACAGCATCAGTATGGCCTATTACCGCTTGGGGGAAGCTCTGGAAGGCTTGAACCACCTCAACGAGGCCGTGGGCAGTTATCTCGATGCGTACTTGAAAAACCCCGAGTCCGACGATATGGATCGTCGGCTGGCCGGCTTGACCTACTGGCGCATCGGTGTGGCGACCCGGAATATGGGCCACCATGCCCAGGCGGAAGAGGCGTTCGACCGTGCACAGGGGTTTTATGCACAAATTACCCCGCTGCCCGCGGCCGACATCGCCGATCTCTATGAGAGCCGCGTCAAACTCTATCAGCTGACCGGGCGCCAGGCCGACGCCGCCAAGGCGCAAGCCCTTTCCGACGACTTCCGCGCCGGCAAGATTCAGCAACTCCAGCCGCAGTCCCGACCACAGGCCGCGAGCAGTGTGCAGCAGAACAAGAACGCGGAGGAGTATTACCTTATCAACGGGATGAACGAGGCGCTCACGACGGGGAGATTTGAAGACACCCTGCGTGCCGCCGAGGCAGCCATCGCCTTCGTCGATGAAGCGGGAGCGCACAGCCTGGAAGCCATGGCGCTCAACAGGATGGGGGAGGCGCTGGCGGGGCTGAAACGGTTCGACGAAGCCGAGACGCGTTTCAAGCAGGCGCTAACCAAGGCCCCCAGCGAAGAACAGGCCGCATTCGCTCGCGAGCAGCTGGCCGCCCTCGCGAAATTGCGCACACCCGCCGACTGGCGAGATGAATGGCGCAAGCTGTACGACACCGCCCTGCGCATGAACGAGGACGACGATGCCGACCAGGCCGTCGCCATCGCCAAGGCGCGCGAGGCTCTGGCCTTGGCCGAACAAAAGGGCGGCGCGCAACACCGCCTGGTGGCGGAAAGCCGCAACACCCTGGCTGTCTGCCTGCGCACCGACCAGCAGTATCCGGAAGCGGAGCAGCAGTACCTGCAAGCCCTTAGGGAGGCGGAAGCCGCCGACGGCAAGGATTCGGACCTGGTTGCCATCATCGCCACCGAACTGGCCACGTTGTACGACTACCGGACCCGCCACGCCGAGGTGCTGCCCCTGCATCGCCGCGCCCTGGCCATCCGGGAGAAGGGCAACAACCTCCTCGCCCTAGAGAAAAGCCTGGACTTGCTCGTCGATCACCACAGGAGCCAGCGCCAGTTCGTCGAGGCGGAACCCTACTCCCGGCGACTGGTGGAACTGGCGGAGCGCCTGAACGGCCCCGACCATCCCGCTGTGGCCGTGGCGCATACCGATTTGGGATTCATCCTTTTCATGCTCAAGCGTTACAACGAGGCAGAGCCCCTGTACCTGCGCGCACTGGCCATTGCCGAGAAGAATGCGGCGAAGCAACCGCGTCTGCTGCAGGGTACGCTGGATTCGCTGGCCAACCTTTACCTCTGGATGAAGAAACCTGACGAGGCGGCGCGCTACAAACAACGGCGCGATACGCTGGCAACGCGGTGAGCGATGGGGCGCAAGACGGGCACAACCGGATCGGCATGGGAGATTCGCATTGACGGCAGCGGGAGGCCGACAGCACGGAACCGAGTTTCGGCGGGCATCCCGCGCCGCATCGTTCTGCGGCTCGACAGCTGCGGTCCGCTCAATCTTGCGGTGAGTCTGTCAGTGATGTCCTCCACGCAGCCAGCTTCTCCTCATAACGCATCCCGGCATGCGCCGGACTGGTGGAAGGCAGACGCGTGTAATGCAGTTCGGGCAAGGCCTGCCGCCCGGTCACATATCTCCTGAAACTCTCTTCCGCCTTCGCGCCGTTGAAACAGATGCGGGTGATGTGCGGATGTCGCTTGAAGAACGCCGCGAAGTCATTGACCTGTTCGGCCTCGATATTGCTGTCCAGGCTGCCCTGCCGTTCGCACGAATGCAGCACGTCCCATAGCGCGATATGGGCGTTTTGCATTACCTGCAAACGTTGTGCATAGGGCAAGTGAGGATGCGCGCCGACCAGTTCACCCATGATCTTCCAGAAGGCATTGTGCGGATGGGCGTAGTACTGCTGCGCGTCGAGAGAGCGCTGGCCGGGCATGCTGCCGAGGATGAGGATCCTGGCATTGCGGTCTGCGACGGGCGGGAAGCTGTTCAGGCGCTGCATGCCGTCACAGCATGCGTGAGCGGTCGCCGGACATGAAATTGTGCAGCGGCGCGTCGATGCCTTTGCCCATCACCAGCACCTTGAACAGTTCGCCCATCTCGGCCGGGCTGGTGAGTTTCTGCACCTGCTTGGCGAGCGGCAGGTATTCGCGCACGTTCTCCGGTGAGACTTCGCCGAGCAGCTCGGGCAGACCGTTGTTGAGCAGGAAATGCGCTTGCGTGGTGTAGCCCAGCAGGTGGGCGCCGTAGTCGATGGCGGCTTCGGCAGCGGCGGTGAAGTCGACGTGCGAGGTGATGTCCTGCAGGCCGGGAAGATAGAACGGGTCGTCGTGCGAGTGGTGGCGGTAATGGCACATCAGCGTGCCGCGATGGCGTTGCGGATGGTAATACTCGCGCGCGCCGAAACCGTAATCGATGAACAGCAGTGCGCCGCGCGTGAGCCGTTCGGCCAGGCTGGAGACCAGTCCGCGCGCGGTGAGCGACACTTCGCTCAGGTAGTCGTCCGGAACGGCGATGCCTTTTGCGATGTCGTGCAGCGCCTCGTTCTGCGGCAGGCGGTCGGCCCAGATGAAGCGGTTGTCTTCGGTGGCGACGCCGCGCTCCATGATGCGGCCTTCGTTCCAGAACACCAGATGTACCGGCAGCGCATCCAGCACTTCGTTGCCGAACACCGCGCCGCTGATCGTGTCGGGCAAGGCGTCCAGCCAGTGGATGCGCGCGTACAGGTGCGGCAGTTGCTCCTGCAGCAGTTGCTGCTGGCGTCCGCGCAGATCGGCGCTCACTTCGAGGATGGAGTAGGTCTCGGGCAGCGTATCCAGGCGTTCCAGTTCGCGCAGGATGTCCAGCGCCAGCTTGCCGCTGCCCGCGCCGAGTTCGAGGATGTGCGGGGTGCTGGTCTGCATCACGGCCTGCAACTGGCGCGCCAGGGTGCGGCCGAACAGGGAGGAGATCTCCGGTGCGGTGACGAAATCGCCCGATTCACCGAACTTGCGTGCGCCGGCGGTGTAATAGCCCAGCCCCGGCGCATACAGCGCCAATTCCATGAAGCGCGAGAAGGGTATCCAGCCGCCCTGACTCTGGATGTCGGTGCGGATCAGCTCGCACAGGCGGGCGCTGTGGGCGAGGGCGTCCGGGCTGGGATGGGGAAGGTTAACTTGCATGCTCGGTTATAATTGCACGGTGCTCAGTGTCCTACTGAGCATCGGGGTGCGTTGGCGATGGGACAAAGTTTAGTGGGGATTGCTATGCAGGGCAAAACAATATTGGTCACGGGCGGTGCGAAGCGCGTCGGCGCGGCCATCGTGCGCCGTCTGCATGCGGAAGGTGCGAACGTCGCCATCCATTTCCGCAGCTCGGTCTACGAGGCGTTCGCCTTGCGCGGTGAGTTGAACGATTTGCGCGCGGACTCCGCCATCTGCGTGCAGGCCGATCTGCTGGAACCCGGCACGCTGCCACGCATGGTAGAGGAGGTGGTGCAGCATTTCGGCCATCTTGATGCGCTGGTCAATAACGCATCGAGCTTCTATGCCACCCCGCTGGACGAGATCGATGCCGCGCAATGGAACGATCTGGTCGGCACCAATCTGCAGGCCCCGTTGTTCCTGGCCAAGGCCGCTGCGGCCGAACTTCGCCGTCGTCATGGTTGCATCGTGAACATCGTGGACATCCATGCCGAGCGACCGATGCAGGGCCATCTGTTGTACAGCGCGGCCAAGGCGGGACTGGTGGCGCTGACCAAGGGCCTGGCGCAGGAACTGGCGCCGCAGGTGCGGGTGAACGCGGTCGCGCCGGGCGTCATCGTGTGGCCCGAAGGCGCAGACTGGGACGACGAGGAGAAGCGCCGCAAGATCGTGGCGCATACCCTGCTCAAGCGCGAGGGCAGTCCGGAAGACATAGCCAAGGCGGTGCGATTCCTGATCGCCGATGCGCCGTATATCACTGGTCAGGTCATCGCAGTCGATGGCGGCCGCAGCATAAATCTTTGAGACAAGCATGAACGACATCGTACAACCCATCCACTTCGAACATCACTCCACCAACTTCAATCGTCTGAAAGGTCGCCTGGAAAGCTCGGTCGGCAAAGCCATCGGCGACTTCAACATGATCGAGGACGGCGACGTGGTGATGGTGTGCCTGTCCGGCGGCAAGGATTCCTACACCCTGCTCGACATCCTGCGCACCTTGCAGAAGCGTGCGCCCATCGATTTCAAGCTGATCGCGATGAACCTGGACCAGAAACAGCCGGGCTTCCCTGAGGATGTGTTGCCGAACTATCTGAAGAGCATCGGCGTCGATTTCCACATCGAGACGCAGGACACCTATTCCATCGTCAAAGAGAAGATCCCCGAGGGCAAGACCACCTGCTCGCTGTGTTCGCGTCTGCGTCGCGGCATCATCTACAAGGTGGCGGGCGAGCTGGGGGCGAACAAGATCGCGCTGGGGCACCACCGCGACGACATGATCGAGACGCTGTTCCTCAACATGTTCTTCGGCGGCAAGCTGAAGGCGATGCCGCCCAAGCTGGTGACCGACAAGGGCGACCACGTGGTGATCCGGCCGCTGGCGTATTGTGTGGAGAAGGACATCGCCCGCTATGCGCGCGGCATGGAGTTCCCCATCATCCCGTGCAACCTGTGCGGCTCGCAGGAGAACCTGCAACGGCAGAACATCAAGCAGATGCTGACCGACTGGGAGCGCCAGTATCCGGGACGTTCGCAGACCATCTTCACCGCCATGCAGAACGTGCGGCCCTCGCACCTGCTCGACGGCAACCTGTTCGACTTCAAGGGGATCAAGGCTGGGGATATCGTCGCGGAAGGCGACGTGGCGTTCGACTGAGACGCCGTTCGTGCTGAGTGCCTTGCGCAGCAAGGCGTATCGAAGCGCGCGCGATCCGGGGATCAGGCCGGCTGGACTGCCACCTTGAAGATCACCTTGCGTATCGTGCCCGTTCCAATGAGCGGGGCATGCGCATCCTCCGGGAAGAAGATGCAGAAGTGATCCGGAGGCACCGGCACGTATGAGGCCGGTGCATCGAGGAAGAAGCGGATGTCCTTCTCTTCGCTGTGCTCGCTCACCGGGTTCAGGCAATCGGCCAGCGGTTTCCATCCCATCGTCTCGTCGCCTTCAAGCACCAGCTGGATGTCGATGTACTTTCTGTGTGCTTCCAGCTTTGCCATCTCCTTCGTTCTTGCGGGCACCTGTTCCACGATGGCGACCAGGTCGTCGCCGACCACCTGATGTCGTCCCGGCGCAAGCGCGTACAGATCGGTGTCGCGTATGTACTCGAAGGCGTACTGGAACAGCGGATGCAGTTTCGTATAGCGCTCGGATTGGGACAGGGCGGATAGGATCATGTCGGGGTCTCTTCTGTTTTCTTCTTGCGATAGGGCGAGGTGAACCATGCGGCGCAGATGAGGCCGATCAGACAGCCTGCCAGCACGGCGGAGAGCGTGTGGGCGTCCAGCATCAGGCGTGCGCCCATGGTGAGCAGCAGGATGGGCAGGAGATAGAGCAGGTGCCACAGGCCGTAGCGGCGCGCCACGAAGTACACGGCGCAGGAGGACATCGAGGAATGGCCGGAGGGCATGTTGTGCCGGCTGTCGGGTGCGTAGGGGCGTTCGCCGAGGCGCGTGCCGCCCACCTCTACATCGTTCACGATGCGTTTCAATCCCTGTGTGGCGACGGTGGCGGTGACGGCGAGGGCGAGCAGTTGCACCATGCCTTCCTTGTCGCGCAGCAGCAGCGGCATGGCGACCTGGGCGACGGTGTTGACGAAGCGCAATTTCGTTTCGGTCGGCTCGACCCATGCTGGCCTTTCGGCATTCAGGTTCGTGCGGTAGCTCGCCAAATCGGAGGGATAGAACACGCAGACCACGAGACTGAGCAGGCAGGCAGCGATGAAACCCATCGGTTTTTCCTTCGGCAGAGAGACGCGCCAGTTGCTCAAGCGATTTCCTTATCGTTTCTTGATCGCGGCATCTTTGAAGATGTCCAATACGGGATCGTAGATGTCGCTGCGCAGATCGAAGGCGCCCATGATGCTGTGGAACACCGTCTGCTGCGCATGCTTGGCATTCGCCAGTGCCGCATCGGCGGCCAATGTCTTGTGCTGCCTGAATGCGTCGGACATCCACACGATGTAGGGGATGTCCTTCTGCACGTCGGGTGCCAGCGAATTCGGGGTGCCGTGCAAGTATAAGCCATACTCGCCGAGTGATTCGCCGTGGTCGGAGATGTACATCATCATCGTCCGCGTGTTCGGCATGGCACGCAGGACATCTATCGCCCCGGACAGGAACTTGTCGGTGTAAAGGATGGTGTTGTCGTACGCGTTGGTGACCGTGTCGGGCGTGCAGTCCTGCAATTGCACCGAGCGGCACACCGGCATGAACCGTTCGCCGTCCGCCGGATAGTGGTTGTAGTAATCGGGGCCGTGGCTGCCGGATTGGTGCAACACGACGAACACCTTGTCGCTTTCCATATTGGCGATACGCTGCTGCAGGCCGGTGAGCAGCACTTCGTCGTAATCACAGTGCGACCCGATACATGTGCTGCGGATGTCGGTGTCGCGCAGATAGGTGTGCACCTTGAGCGGCGGTTCGCCCCAGTTGCGAGTGAGCCAGATGGTTGCTATGCCGCTGCGCTGCAGATAGCTGGGCAGCGCTTCGTGGTTGTGGAACAGCTTGTTGCCGGTGTCGACGTGCGACAGCATGCATTGCAGCGAGGCGGTGGTGTAGGTGGAGCAGGCGTGCGCGTTGCGTATCGCGGTGACGCCAGCCATTTGCAGCAGGGGATTGGTATCACGTGCGTAGCCGTACAGCGCGAAGTTCGCGGCGCGCGCCGATTCGCCGATCACCAGCACCACCACGGTCTTTTCTTGTGCAGAGTGTTGTGCGGCGGGCAGCAGTTCCAGCTCGCGCGACTGCATGGACTTCTCGGTCTGGTAACGCGCCGCGTTGATCACATACGACCAGGGCAGGATCATGCCACCCAGTTGTCGGCCGTGCTTGTCTATCCACAGCCAGCTCTGCGCATTGCCGTACAACCAGCCGATCCCGACGAAGAACGAGATTATCAGTGCGGCGAGTGTGCGCAGACGCGATACATGGCGGATGGTGATGCGTGAGATCAGCCAGGCGGGCAGCACGCCGAACAGCAACACATGCCACAGGAACGAGAAGCTCAGATAGCTGCCCGCTTCGGCGGTGTTGGTGTTGAACACGTTGCCCATCATCGCCTTGTCCAGGATCACCTGATAGGTCTGGATGAAATACAGCGCGAAGGCGTTGCTGAACACGATCAGCATCGCCAGCGGTTTGAGCAGGCGTTGCGATACCAGCGCGAACAGGAACATCGCGAGCACCGTCAGCAGCATGACCAGCACGAACAGGGTCAGCAGCGTGAGGGTGCTCGGCAAAGTGAGCGGTGCCAGGTCTTTGACGGCGAAGGAATACAGCGGCAGGTGATATAGCACGCCGTTGAGCACGGCGAAGATCAGGATGAACTTCGTCGCGCTCGGATTGAAGCCTGTGCGCCGGTAGAGCGCGGTCAATCTATCTGCTATCTGGTCACGCAGGCTCATGCAGCGGTTTCATTTCTTTTCCGGCAGCATGCGCGTCATGGTGTTGTCGCGCACGATGAAGTGGTGATAGAGCGCAGCCACGAAATGCGCGCCGATCAGGAAGTAACCGGCGCTGCCGACGAGCTCGTGCACTTCCTTGATCTGCTTGGCCAGTTCCTTGTCGGTGTCGATCAGCGCTGGCAGTTCCAGCCCAAAGAAAGGGATGGGCTTGCAGGCGGCGCTGAGCAGCAGATAGCCGCTGATCGGCATGGCGATCATCAGCACATACAACGCCAGATGCAACAACTTGGCGGCGAGTTGCTGGATCTTCTCGGGTTCGGGGACGACGGCCGGTGTGGTGCCGCTCAGGCGCGCGGCGATGCGCGGCCATATCAGCACGAACAGCAGGATGCCAAGCATGAAATGCCATGATTTCAGCATCTCGCGCGGGTCGCTGCCTTTCTCGAACAGTTCGCGCAGCTCGATGCTGCCGTAAACGCCGATGAACACCAGCAGCATCAGCCAGTGCAGGCCGATGGAGAGTAGGCTATAGCGGGTCTGGGTGTTCTGCTGGGTCATTTCGATGCTCCTGTGTCAGGGTTGGGACGACGCTGTGGACAGGTAAGGCCTCAATTAGTTCAGGGTTTCAGATGAAGCGCGCGATCATGCCGTTGGACAGGTCGCCCTGCATCGGGATGCGCACATGGTGGCCGCTACCCGGCGCGACGGAGAGCGGCCCGCCATCCAGATCCTTCATCTCGTTCAATTCGACGATTCTGTTGCCGGAGGGGTGGATGATCTCCAGCTTGTCGCCGACGGAGAACTTGTTCTTCACCGCGATCTCGGCCATGCCGTCCGCACAGGCCACGATGTCGCCGACATACTGCTGGCGGAAGCTCTCGGAGTGGCCGCGCATGTAGTTCTGCTGCTCGTGCGTGTGGTGGCGCTCGTAGAAGCCGTCGGTGTAGCCGCGGCTGGCGAGCGCGTCCAGCGCGCCCAGCAGTTTCAGGTCGAACGGCCGCCCCTTCATCGCATCGTCGATGGCCTGGCGGTACACCTGTGCGGTGCGCGCCACGTAGTAGATGGACTTGGTGCGGCCTTCGACTTTCAGCGAATCGATGCCGATCTTCACCAGCCGCTCGACATGCTCGACGGCGCGCAGGTCCTTGGAGTTCATGATGTAGGTGCCGTGTTCGTCTTCCAGTACCGGCATCAGTTCGCCCGGATGGTCCTGGCGCGAGATCACATACACGCGGTCGGCCAGCGGATGGCGCGGTTGCGAACCGCAATCGGACAGCGCACTCTCACCCAGCGCCTTGTCGAAATCGAAGTCGATCTTCTGGATGTGCC
The DNA here is from genome assembly GCF_054601595.1 of Sideroxyarcus sp. TK5. Taxonomy (NCBI): domain Bacteria; kingdom Pseudomonadati; phylum Pseudomonadota; class Betaproteobacteria; order Nitrosomonadales; family Gallionellaceae; genus Sideroxyarcus; species Sideroxyarcus sp. TK5. The sequence goes on from NZ_BAAHSJ010000001.1 coordinate 394,522, forward strand.
CGGTGCCGTCTTCAGCGGCATTCTCCACTTTGTAATCCCAGCGGCAGGAGTTGGTGCAGGTACCCTGGTTGGCATCGCGATGGTTGAAGTAGCCGGACAGCAGGCAGCGGCCGGAATAGGCGATGCACAGCGCGCCGTGCACGAACACCTCCAGCTCCATGTCCGGGCATTGCTGGCGGATCTCCTCGATCTCGTCCAGCGACAGTTCGCGCGACAGGATCACGCGCGACAGACCGATGGACTTCCAGAATTTCACCGCCGCGTAGTTGACGGTGTTGGCCTGCACCGACAGATGGATCACCTGTTCCGGCCAGCGCTCGCGCACCATGGCGATCAGGCCGGGGTCGGCCATGATCAGCGCATCCGGCTTCATCTGGATGATGGGTTCCATGTCCGCCATGTAGGTCTTCAGCTTGGCGTTGTGCGGCATCAGGTTGCTGGCGACGTAGAACTGTTTGCCCAGCGCGTGAGCCTCTTCTATGCCCTGCGCGAGCTGTTCCATCATGAACTCGTTGTTGCGCACGCGCAGCGAGTAACGCGGCTGGCCGGCATACACCGCGTCCGCACCGTAGGCGTAGGCGGTGCGCATCTTTTCCAGCGAGGCGGCGGGTAACAGGAGTTCCGGTCTCTTCATGGTTTCAACTGGCTTTCGTTTATGCGTGATAACCCAGACGTTGCAGGATATCGATGGAAGCCTTGGCCTGGTTCAATGTGTAGAAATGCAGCGCGGGTGCGCCGCCTGCGATCAGTTTTTCGCACAGTTCAGTCACGACATCCAGACCGAAGTTCTGCACCGATTCCACATCGTCGCCATAGCCTTCCATGGTCTTGCGCATCCAGCGCGGGATCTCGGCGCCGCACATATCGGAGAAGCGCGCCAGTTGCGAGTAACGCACGATGGGCATGATGCCGGGCACGACAGGTGCCTCGACACCGAGCTTGCGGGTCTCGTCGACGAAACGGAAGTAGGCGTCGGCGTTGTAGAAATACTGCGTGATGGCCGAGTTCGCACCTGCGTTGATCTTGCGTTTGTAGTTGAGCATGTCTTCGCGTGCCGAGTTCGCCTGCGGATGGAACTCGGGATAGGCGGCGACCTCGATGTGGAAGTGCTCGCCGGTCTGCGCGCGGATGAAGCTCACCAGCTCGTTGGCATACTGGAACTCGCCGATGCTGGCCATGCCGGAAGGCAGGTCGCCGCGCAGGGCGACGATGCGCCGGATGCCCATGTCCTTGTAGGTGTGCAACAAGGTGCGGATGTTGTCGCGGGTGCTGCCCACGCAGGACAGGTGCGGCGCGGCGCTGTGACCTTCGCTGTGGATCAGCCGGATGGTCTCCAGCGTGCGATCCTGCGTGGAGCCGCCCGCGCCGAATGTGACAGAGAAGAACTCCGGCTGGAACGCGGCCAGACGCTGGCGCGCGGCAGTCAGTTTGGAGGCACCCTCCGGCGTTTGCGGAGGGAAGAATTCAAAGCTGATCGGGGTGGTTGGGTTTCCCATGTTTCCTCACCAATAGTTGTGCGGCGGCTGCGGACAGCGCCCATGAAAATATACTGAACAGCAGGGCACCCAGCACGGCATGCCAGAAACTGTCGACCACGAAACCGCGCAGGATGGAGCCCGCGAACCAGAACATCAGGCCGTTGATGACCAGGATGAACAGCCCGAGCGTCAGCACGGTGACCGGCAAAGTCAGCACCAGAAAGATCGGTCTGATCAAGGTGTTGACCAGCCCCAGCACCAGCGCCGCCACGAAGGCGGCCATGAAGCCGTCCACATGGATGCCCGGCACGAAGCTCGCCACGGCGATCAATGCCAGTGAGTTCAGGCTCCAGATCAGTAGCAGTCGTAGCAGCATATGTTCACCTCGCAAAACCTACTGCGCAGTCTGATTGCCGCGTTGCGCGGTGCTCAAAATCCTCATGTACTTTGTGTACATTCCGGCTTCTGCGCGCCGTGCGCCTTGCACTCAAACTGCTCGCTACGGTTTTTCGAGGTGCCCTCTCCATTTTTACAAGTTAAGAGGGGCGAACCTGACGTCCGCCCCTCGCCATCATACCTGCAAGTCGTTAATCAATAACGATAGTGGTCAGCCTTGTACGGGCCTTCCTTCGGCACGTTGATGTACGCGGCCTGCTGGTCGGTCAGCTCGGTCAATTGCGCGTTCAGCGTCTTCAGCTGCAGGCGCGCGACCTTCTCGTCCAGATGCTTGGGCAGGGTGTACACGCCGACCGGGTACTTGCCGGAATCGCGTTCCGTCCACAGCTCGATCTGAGCGATGGTCTGGTTCGCGAAGGAAGAGCTCATCACATAGGAAGGATGGCCGGTCGCGCAGCCCAGGTTCACCAGACGGCCCTTGGCCAGCAGGATGATGCGCTTCTGATCCGGGAAGATCACGTGGTCGACCTGCGGCTTGATCTCTTCCCACTGGTATTTTTCCAGCGAGGCGACGTCGATCTCGTTGTCGAAGTGGCCGATGTTGCACACGATGGCGTTGTTCTTCATCGCCTTCATGTGGTCATGGGTGATGACGTGGAAGTTGCCAGTGGTGGTGACGAAGATGTCGGCCTTGTCGGCGGCATATTCCATGGTCACGACGCGGTAGCCTTCCATCGCGGCCTGCAGCGCGCAGATCGGGTCGATCTCGGTGACCCAGACCTGAGCGGACAGTGCGCGCATGGCTTGGGCGGAACCTTTGCCCACGTCGCCGTAGCCGCAGATCACCGCGATCTTGCCCGCGATCATCACGTCGGTCGCACGCTTGATGCCGTCCACCAGCGATTCGCGGCAGCCATACAGGTTGTCGAACTTGGACTTGGTGACGGAGTCGTTGACGTTGATGCCGGGGAACTTCAGTTCGCCGCGCTGGTGCATCTGGTACAGGCGGTGCACGCCGGTGGTGGTCTCTTCGGTCACGCCCTTGATCTGTGCCAGACGGGTGGAGTACCAGGTCGGGTCGGTCGCCAGCTTGGCCTTGATCGCCGCGAACAGGCAGGTCTCCTCTTCGGAGGTCGGCTTGGAGATCAGCGAGGCATCTTTCTCTGCGCGCGCACCCAAGTGCAGCAGCAGCGTGGCGTCGCCACCGTCATCCAGGATCATGTTGGAATAGCCGCCGTCAGTCCATTCGAAGATGCGGTGGGTGTAGTCCCAGTATTCGGTCAGGGTCTCGCCCTTGACGGCGAACACCGGGATGCCTTTCGCTGCGATGGCCGCAGCGGCGTGATCCTGTGTGGAGAAGATGTTGCACGAAGCCCAGCGCACTTCCGCGCCGAGTGCGACCAGTGTCTCGATCAGCACGGCGGTCTGGATGGTCATGTGCAGCGAACCGGTGATGCGCGCGCCCTTCAGCGGCTGGGTCTTTGCGAATTCTTCGCGGATGGCCATGAGGCCGGGCATCTCATGCTCAGCGATGGCGATCTCTTTGCGGCCCCAATCGGCCAGTTTGATGTCGGCGATGACGTAGTCTTGAGTAGACATAAAGCACTCCATTCATTTGGTAAGTTAATGAATGGGCGCCGTTGCTACATGTTGAGCCATCTCCGCCGAGCCTGACAGATTCACCATGTGGTGACTGCTGCAGCGCCCCTCGGCGGGGTGGGTGTTACGTATTACAGTCCTGCGTCAGCGCGCAATGCGGCAGCTTTGTCTGTCGCTTCCCAGCGGAACTCCGGTTCTTCACGACCGAAGTGACCGTACGCAGCGGTCTTCTGGTAGATCGGGCGCAGCAGATCGAGCATCTGCACGATGCCTTTCGGACGCAGGTCGAAATGCTTCCGGACCAGTGCGGTGATCTTCTCGTCGGAGATCTTGCCGGTACCATAGGTGGTGACCATGATGCTGGTGGGTTGTGCCACGCCGATGGCGTAGCTGACCTGCACCTGGCACTTATCGGCCAGACCAGCGGCGACGATGTTCTTCGCTACATAGCGGCCTGCATAGGCTGCGGAACGGTCGACCTTGGACGGGTCCTTGCCGGAGAATGCGCCGCCGCCGTGCGGGGCTGCGCCGCCGTAGGTGTCAACGATGATCTTGCGGCCGGTCAAGCCTGCATCGCCATGCGGGCCGCCGATGACGAAACGACCGGTCGGGTTCACCAGATACTTGATGTCGCCTTTGATGAGTTCTTTGGGCAACACCGGCTTGATGACCTCTTCGATCACGGCTTCGCGGATCTGCTCCAGCGTGATGTCGGGCGTGTGCTGGGTGGACAGCACCACGGTGTCGATGCGATCCGGTACGCCGTCCACATACTTCACAGTGACTTGCGACTTGGCATCCGGACGCAGCCAGCCCAGGCGGCCGTCGCGGCGCAATTGCGCCTGACGCTCGACGATACGGTGCGACAGGTGGATGGGCAGCGGCATCAGCACATCGGTCTCGCGGCAGGCGTAACCGAACATCAAGCCCTGGTCGCCAGCACCCTGGTCCATGTTGTCATCGTAAGCCTTGTCCACACCCTGTGCGATGTCCGGGCTTTGCGTGCCGTAGCAGACATGGACCGAGCAGCCGTCTGCATCGAAGCGCAGGCTGGGGTCGTCATAACCGATCTTGCGGATGGTTTCGCGCGCGACTTTGGCGTAGTTCACCTGTGCATTGGTGGTGATCTCGCCGGCGAGCACGACCAGTCCGGTGGTGACCAGCGTCTCGGCTGCGATGCGGGAATGATTGTCCTGCGCTAGAATCGCGTCCACGATGGCATCGGAGATCTGGTCTGCAACCTTGTCCGGATGGCCCTCGGACACGGATTCGGATGTAAAGAAAAACTCGCTCATGGCTCTCCGATCACTTCTTCAATAGTTAAATGGGCGCGCAGTATATCAAATCCCCCTCAAGTCAATTTATGGGTTTTCTTGCATGACCTTGCTGTTCGACATTCTTGCCCGCCTGCCGCTGCCCTTGCTTTATCGCCTGGGTGGCCCGTTCGGCTGGCTGGTGTACTGGTCGTCAGGGCGCTATGCGGCACGATTGCGGGAGAATCTGCGCCGGGCCGGGGTCGCGCATTCGGAGGCGGCCTATCGAAAGCTGCTGCATGCCAATATCCGCGAAGCGGGCAGGAGTGTGCTGGAACTGCCTTGGGTATGGCGTCGTCCCCTGCAGCAGGTGGTCGGCAGCGTGTCGGCATGCCATGGCTGGGAACATTTCGAGGTTGCGCGCGCGCAGGGTAGGGGTGTGATTATGCTGACACCCCATATCGGCTGCTTCGAAGTGATCGGTCTGTATGTTGCAGAGAAGTATCCGATGACCTGCATGTACCGTCCGCCGCGATATCCCGCGCTGGACAGGATGATGCATCAGGGGCGCGAGCGCGGGCATATGAAGCTTGCACCGACCGATCTGGGCGGTGTGCGTCTGTTGCTCAAGGCACTCCGGCGCGGTGAGGTCATCGGTGTGCTGCCCGATCAGGCACCGAGCAACGGAGAAGGAGAGTGGGTGCCCTTCTTCGGGCGGCCCGCCTACACCATGACCTTGCTGGGCCGCTTGATCGAAGCAAGTGGTGCGTCGGTGGTAATGTGTATCGGAGAGCGACTGCCCGGCGGCGCGGGATATTCACTGCATTTCTCCCCCTTTGAATTCGAGCCAGGTCGCTCTGTGCCAATGCAACTGAATGCTGCACTGGAGACACTTATACGCCAGCATCCAGAGCAATATCTATGGAGCTATAACCGTTATAAAGTGCCGCGCGGGGCGAACCCTCCCGCGGCGGAAGTGGGGCATTGATGTTGGCAAGGTCGGGCGTATTCATCCTGTGGCTGATCCACTTTCTGCCTTTCCGTGTGATCGTCGCTATCGGCAATACACTGGGTATGCTGGTCTTTCTGCTGGCCGGAGAGCGTCGTCGCGTCGGGGACATCAATCTCAAACTGTGTTTCCCGGCTATGGATGCGGCGGCGCGCAAGCGATTGCTGCGTGCCCACTTCATGATGTTCTTTCGCGGTCTGGTCGAGCGCTGCATCCTGTGGTGGTCCAGTGCGGCGCGCATCAATTCGCTGATCCGCGTGGAAGGTATCGAACATTTCGAGGCCGTGAAGGGTGAACCCATGATCCTGCTCACCCCGCATTTCGTCGGCATGGATGCGGGCGGACAGTGGGTGGCGCAGCAGGTGGATACCGTGTGCATGTATGCCAACCAGAAGAGCGCCTACCTGACGGAATTGTTGTTGCAGAAGCGTGCCCGTTTCCGCAACCAGCGCCTGTATTCGCGTCAGCAGGGGCTGCGTCCGATCCTGAAGGGCATGCGCGACAATCTGCCTTTCATCTATCCGCCCGATCAGGATCAGGGCGTGAAGGACGGAGCTTTCATCCCTTTCTTCGGCGTACCCGCTGCGACCATGACTTCGTTGCCGCGCATCGCGCAGATGACAGGCGCCAAGGTGGTGCCGAGCATCACGCGCGTGCTGCCGGGCGGTGAGGGGTATGTGCTGACCTTCTATCCGGCATGGGAGAACTATCCGAGCGGTGATGACGTCGCCGACGCGCGGCGCATGAACGAATTCATCGAACAACGTGTGCTGGAGATGCCGGAGCAGTATTTCTGGTTGCACAAGCGCTTCAAGACGCGTCCCGAGGGCGAGGCGAGATTCTATTGAGACATCCCCCTCGCCCGCGTGCGGGAGAGGGACAGGGGAGAGGGCAATGAAATATAAAGACCTGCGCGATTTCATCTCGCAACTGGAAAAGCTGGGCGAACTCAAACGCGTCACTGCGCCTGTTTCCACCCATCTGGAGATGACCGAGATCTGCGACCGTGTGTTGCGTGCGCAGGGACCGGCGCTGCTGTTCGAGAACGTCGCCGGGCACAAGATGCCGGTGCTGGCCAACCTGTTCGGCACTCCGTGCCGCGTGGCATTGGGCATGGGTGAGGAAGACATCGGAGCATTGCGCGAGGTGGGAAAGTTGCTCGCCTATCTGAAAGAACCGGAGCCACCCAAGGGATTGAAGGATGCATGGGACAAATGGCCGATCCTTAAACAGGTCATGACCATGTCGCCCAAGGTGCTGTCGTCCGCGTCTTGTCAGGAAGTGGTGTGGGAAGGGGCGGATGTCGATCTGTCCAGATTGCCGATCCAGCATTGCTGGCCCGGCGATGTCGCGCCACTCATCACCTGGGGGCTGGTCGTTACGCGAGGGCCGAACAAGCCGCGCCAGAACCTGGGCATCTACCGCCAGCAGGTGCTGGGACCGAACAAGGTCATCATGCGCTGGCTGGCGCATCGCGGCGGTGCGCTGGATTTTTGCGACCATTGCGAAAAACATCCGGGACAACCGTTCCCGGTCGCGGTGGTGATCGGCGCCGATCCGGCGACCATCCTCGGCGCAGTGACGCCGGTGCCGGATTCATTGAGTGAATATCAATTCGCTGGATTGTTGCGCGGCAGCAAGACCGAACTGGTGAAATGCATCGGCAGCGACCTGCAAGTGCCCGCCTCCGCCGAGATTGTGCTGGAAGGCGTCATCCATCCCGGCGAGACCGCACTGGAAGGACCGTATGGTGACCACACCGGCTACTACAACGAACAGGACAAATTTCCTGTCTTCACCATCCAGCGCATCACCATGCGCCGTGATCCGATCTACCACAGCACCTACACCGGAAAACCGCCCGACGAGCCGGCCATGCTGGGCGTGGCGCTGAACGAAGTGTTCGTGCCGCTGCTGCAGAAACAATTCCCAGAGATCGTCGACTTCTACCTGCCGCCGGAAGGATGTTCTTATCGCATGGCGGTGGTGAGCATCAAGAAACAATATGCCGGGCACGCCAAGCGCGTGATGTTCGGCGTATGGAGCTTTTTGCGCCAGTTCATGTACACCAAGTTCATCATCGTGGTGGACGACGATATCGACACGCGCGACTGGAAGGAAGTCATGTGGGCCATCACTACGCGCATGGACCCGGTGCGCGACACCCTGCTGGTGGAGAACACGCCGATCGACTATCTCGACTTCGCTTCGCCTGTTTCCGGCCTCGGCGGCAAGATGGGGATGGATGCGACCAACAAATGGCCGGGTGAGACGCAGCGCGAATGGGGCACGCCCATCGTGATGGATGCGGCGGTCAAGGCGAAGGTGGATACGATGTGGGGCGAGCTGGGGCTGTGAGCGATCAGAAAGGTCGGGTCAGTTCCACGCCGACCTCCGTGCTGCGGTTCCGGGGTTCCAATCCATATCCATTCAGCACGCCGTTCCGGTAGATCGGATTGATCGCCGAATCAGCGATGTTCCAATGATGCAGATATGGCCCCGCCGACCAGCGTGGCGTCACATAGCTCAACCGCAGCTTCAGGCCATACCCCTCGCTCTGTTTGCTGTCGAGGTCGCTGTACCCCAGGCCGGTGTCGGATAACTTTGTGAACTGGTTGCCGGAAAGCAGATGGTCGTATTCGAATGAGCCGACGACTTCGTTACCGCTATCCAGGCTGGTGCGCAGGATGACACCCGCGGGCAGATAGATATAGGTGCTCTCTCTTCTGTAGCCGGCGTGCCCCGTGCTGGTGATGCCCCGGCCATCGTTCAGCAGGAAGCGGTAGCCGAGCCCGACATAGGTGGAGACGGTCGCGGTGGTCAACGGCCAGTCATTCCCGATCAGCGCCCGCCCCTCGATATACCAGTCAGGTTCACCACTGTTGCGGCCCGTGCCATTGCTCGTGTAGTCCACGGTACCGCCTGCATAGCGCAACTCCCCGCGCAGGAACGTGCGGCGAGCGGGGTAGGTCCTTGTCATCCGCAACTCTAATCCGCCTTTCAGCCCGTCCAGTGACATCAATCCCGGCTCTTCATAGCGGTATTGCCCAAGCGACACGCCAAAATCGTTGCCCCCCGGGGTCAGGCTGGCAGTATGGGCGGGCGAACAAATCATCAAACCGGTGAAGGCAATGGCAAGGGGATGGTGTCGGAGCATGGTGCCGGTCGCAGGTCGGTTTCAGTGTGTGGTGGCGAGCCACTCGATCAGTGCATCCTGTGCATCCTGGCCGAGTTTGGCATTTGGGTGGTTGATGAAGAACACCACTACCCAATCCTTGTTGTGCTTGGAACGCACATATCCCGCGAGGGTCTTCACGCCTTCCAGCGTGCCGGTCTTGAGATGCGCGCGGCGGGCGGCCGGGCTGTCACTCAACCGCTGCTGTACGGAGCCGTCCACGCCCATGATGGGCAGCGAGGCGCGCAACTCGGCACTCAGCGGATGCGCGGCGGCATGTTCCAGTAACTGTGCCATGTGCGCCGCGCTGATGCGTTCGATGCGCGACAACCCGGCACCGTTCTCCAGCACCAGTTCGGGGAAATCCATGCCCGCGCGCGATAGCCAGTTCTGCATGGCGAAGATGCTGCGCTCGATGCCCATGCGTCGGCTGGTCTCGCTGCCAGAGAATACTGCCGGCATGTCGCCGGGTTCGTTCTCCAAGGGCAGGGTCTCACCCAGTGTCAGGAACAATTGGCGCGCCATGACATTGTTGCTGTACTTGTTGATATCACGGATCACGGTGCTGAGCGGTTCAGAACGATGTGTGGAGAACAGTCGTGCAGTCGGTGTGACGGCGGCTTCGCGTTGTATGCCGTTGAGCGTGCCGCCCAGCTCTTGCCAGATGGCCCTGAAGACGGCCTCCACGTAGCGCGTGTGCGGCATCACGGACAGGCTCTGTTCGCGTTCGCCGCATTCGATGGGGTAATCGCCCTGCAATACCACGCTGTCTCCGCCGGGTTGCACCGACAGGCGGCCGTCCCAGTCACTGCAGTTGAACTTGCCGCTGGCCGGCGCGAGCTGGTTCTCCAGCGAGAATCCAGACACTGGCGGCAGGGTCACGACTTTCAGATTCTCGCCGTTGGGCAGGTAACGCAGGCGTACGATGTTGAAATTGAGCAGCAGCGCATCAGGCCCCACGTTGTAGGCGCGCAACGGGTCGTTGTCGAATTCGGCGGGATCGTGAGGTTGCAGGTCGTAATAGCTGCGGTCGAGTACCAGGTCGCCCTTGATGTCGCGCAAACCGCGCGCGCGCAGATCGGAGAGCCACAACCAGAACTGCTCGACCGTGAACTTGGGGTCTCCGTAGCCTTTCAGGATCAGGTCGCCGTACAGCTCACCGTCCGTCAACTCACCGTCGATGTAAGCCTCGGTCTTCCATGTATAGGCCGGACCGAGCAGGTCCAGTCCGGCATAGGTGGTCAGCAGCTTCATGTTGGAAGCGGGGTTCATGGCACGCTGGGCGTTCAGGCTGAACAGGCTGTCCTTGTGACCGACTTCGCGGGCTACGATGGAGACGGCAGAGGTCGGGATCCCAGCATCCTTCAATGCTTGGGTGACGGCCGCCGGAAGCTGGGCCGCCCCGGCAGTTAGGGGAAAGGTCAGGACGGCGAGCAGGGTCAGAAGCAGTTTCATGTAAGTTCGTTGATGACGCTCAGAGTGCGCGAGACCATCAGTTGCATCTCTTCTTCGGTGATGACATACGGTGGCATGAAATATACCGTGTCGCCCATCGGTCGTAGCAGCAGATCATGTCGCAGGCCCAGGCTGAAACAGCGTTGCGCGAAATCCGTATGCGACGATTCGACTTCGAACGCCCAGACCATGCCGGTGTTGCGGAAGTTCCGCACGGCGGGGTGGTCGCGCAACGGCTGCGCGATGCGGTTCAGGAAGGCGGCCTTGGCGCGGTTCGCGGTGAGCACATCGTCCTGCACGAAGATATCCAGCGTCGCCAGCGCGGCGCGGCAGGCCAGCGGGTTGCCGGTGTAGGAATGCGAATGCAGGAAACCACGTGCCGTCTCGTCGGCATAGAAAGCCTGATAGATGTCGTCGGTCGTCATCACCACCGACAAGGGCAGATAACCCCCGGTGATGCCTTTGGACAGCAGCAGGAAATCGGGGCGGATGTTCGCCTGTTCGCAGGCGAGCAGGGTGCCGGTGCGCCCCATGCCGACTGCGATCTCGTCCGCGATCAGATGCACGTTGTAGCGCGTGCATAGTTCGCGTGCGCGTTTCAGGTACGCCGGGTGGTACATCGCCATGCCCGCAGCCCCCTGAATGAGCGGCTCCACGATCAACGCGGCGACGTGCGCATGGTGCTGTTGCAGGTGCTGGTCCAGATCGGCGGCGCAACGCAGCGCGAAAGACTCCGGACTTTCACCTTCCTCTGCGATCCGCCAGTCCGGGCTGCGTACGGTAGCGTTCTGCCGGATCAGCGTGCCGTAGGCATCACGGAACAAGGCGACATCGGTCACCGACAGCGCACCCAGTGTCTCGCCGTGATAACTGTTCTGCAGGCTGATGAATTCAGTCTTATGAGGGCGGCCGGAATTGCGCCAGTAATGCGCACTCATCTTCAGCGCGATCTCGGTAGCCGACGCGCCGTCCGAGCCGTAGAAGCAATGGCCGAGACCGGCGGGAGCCAGTTCGCGCAATCGTTCCGACAGTTGCACCACCGGCTCGTGGGTGAAGCCGGCCAGCATCACATGTTCGAGTTTGCCGAGCTGGTCGGTGATGGCGGCATTGATGCGCGGCTCGCTATGGCCGAACAGGTTCACCCACCAGGAGCTGACAGTATCCAGATAGCGTTTGCCTTCGAAGTCGTACAGCCACACGCCTTTGCCGCGCGCGATCGGGACCAGCGGCAGGGTCTCGTGGCGCTTCATCTGGGTGCAGGGATGCCAGACGGCGGAAAGGCTGCGCGTCAGCAATTCGATGTTGGATGTCATGCGGGCAATCATAACGTAAGATGAAGCCTCAACCGATACGAGGAGGCAGCCATGAACATCCTCATCACTGGCGGTACGGGCCTGATCGGTCGCGCCCTGTGCCGTGTCCTGCATGCCGAAGGGCATACCCTGACTGTATTCAGCCGACATCCGGAGACAGTGGCCGACAAATGCGGTGCCGCAGTGCAGGCACTGGCCTCGCTCGATGACTGGACGCCGCAACGGCATTTCGATGCCGTCATCAATCTGGCGGGCGAACCCATCGTCGATGCGGCCTGGACCGATCGTCGCAAAAAGATATTGCGGGACAGCCGCATCGCGCTGACGCGGCAGTTGGTCGAACGTATCGCACGGTCCGAACAGAAACCCGCCGTGCTGTTGTCTGGTTCCGCCATCGGCTATTACGGCGGTCGCGGCGATCAGGAGCTGGTGGAGACTTCCGGGCCGGGTGACGACTTTCCCGCACAGCTTTGCATCGATTGGGAGGCCGCCGCGATCGAGGCCGAGCGATACGGGGTGCGCGTCTGCCTGCTCCGAACCGGGCTCATCCTGAGCAAGGATGGCGGCCTGCTGGCGCGCATGTTGCCGCCGTTCCGGCTGGGGCTGGGTGCGCGGCTGGGCGACGGCAAACAATGGATGAGCTGGATCCACATCGATGACTATGTGCGGCATCTGCAACGCCTGCTGAACGACGAACAGCTCAGCGGCCCGTTCAACATGACCTCGCCGCAGCCGGTAATTAATGCCGAGTTCACTCGCATATTAGCCATGGTCTTGCATCGTCCGGCTCCGCTGTCCGCCCCGGTCGCCATGCTCAAACTGGCCATGGGCGAGCGGGCGGCGCTGGTACTGGAAGGGCAGCGCGTGCTGCCGGCGCGACTGGAAGCCAAGGGCATGCTATGCCGCTACCCCGACCTGGAATCCGCTTTACGCGCCATTCTGGGGTGACGCAAAAAAGAAATTACCTGCGTGCCCTTGAATTGAGTGGGGCGCGCCCCTATCATTAGCAGTCGCTGGCGGCGAGTGCTAATCTCCCGCCGACGCAAATCATCAACTCACTGATTTTAGGAGAAATAAGCATGAAGATTCGTCCTTTGCATGATCGCGTCATCGTCAAGCGCATGGAAGAAGAGCGCAAGACCGCTTCAGGTATCGTCATCCCCGACGCTGCGACCGAGAAGCCGGACCAAGGCGAAATCATCGCTGTGGGCAACGGCAAGATCGGTGACGACGGCAAGGTGCGCCCGATGAACGTCAAGGTCGGCGACAAGGTGCTGTTCGGCAAATATTCCGGCCAAGCGTTCAAGATGGACGGCGTGGAATATCTGCAGATGCGTGAAGACGACATCATCGGCATCATCGAAGCCTAAGCATTCAACGAATTCAGGAGAAATAAAAAATGGCAGCTAAAGACGTTAAATTCCACGACGCAGCCCGCAGCAAGATGGTCGTTGGCGTGAACATCCTGGCCGACGCGGTCAAGGTGACTCTGGGCCCCAAGGGCCGCAACGTGGTGCTGGACCGTTCCTACGGCGCACCGACCATCACCAAGGACGGTGTGTCTGTCGCCAAGGAGATCGAACTGAAAGACAAGTTCGAGAACATGGGCGCACAGATGGTCAAGGAAGTCGCTTCCAAGACCTCCGACGTGGCCGGTGACGGTACGACTACCGCGACTGTGCTGGCTCAGTCCATCGTGCAGGAAGGCATGAAGTTCGTCGCCGCCGGCATGAATCCGATGGATCTGAAGCGCGGTATCGACAAGGCCGTCATCACCGCCGTCGAAGAATTGAAGAAGCTGTCCAAGCCTTGCGCGACCAGCAAGGAGATCGCCCAGGTCGGCTCCATCTCCGCCAACTCCGACACCGCAGTCGGCGAGAAGATCGCCGAGGCGATGGACAAGGTCGGCAAGGAAGGTGTCATCACCATCGAGGACGGCTCCGGCCTGCAGGACGAGCTGGATGTGGTCGAGGGCATGCAGTTCGACCGTGGCTACCTGTCGCCGTACTTCATCAACAACCAGGACCGCCAGATCGCTGCGATGGAGAACCCCTTCATCCTGCTGCACGACAAGAAGATCTCCAACATCCGCGACCTGTTGCCGGTATTGGAACAAGTCGCCAAGGCCGGCCGGCCGCTGCTGATCATCGCCGAGGATGTGGACGGCGAAGCATTGGCTACGCTGGTGGTGAACAACATCCGCGGCATCCTGAAGATCGTCGCGGTCAAGGCACCGGGCTTCGGCGACCGCCGCAAGGCCATGCTGGAAGACATCGCCATCCTGACCGGCGGCACCGTCATCGCCGAAGAAGTCGGCCTGACACTGGAGAAAGCCACACTGGACGACCTGGGCCAAGCCAAGCGCATCGAGGTGGCGAAAGACAACACCACCATCATCGACGGCGCAGGCAAGACCGACGCCATCCAGGCGCGTATCGCCACCATCAACAAGCAGATGGACGAATCCTCCAGCGACTACGACAAGGAGAAGCTGCAGGAGCGCAAGGCCAAGCTGTCCGGCGGCGTGGCCGTGATCAAGGTAGGTGCAGCCACCGAAGTCGAGATGAAGGAAAAGAAAGCTCGCGTGGAAGACGCACTGCACGCCACCCGTGCAGCCGTTGAAGAAGGCATCGTCCCCGGAGGCGGCGTGGCACTGTTGCGTGCCAAGGCAGCCGTTGCCGGCCTGAAGGGTGACAACCACGACCAGGACGCCGGCATCACCATCGTGCTGCGCGCGATGGAAGCGCCGCTGCGCGCCATCGTCTCCAATGCTGGCGACGAGCCCAGCGTGGTCGTCAACAAGGTGCTGGAAGGCAAGGGCAGCTACGGCTACAACGCCGCCTCCGGCGAGTACGGCGACATGCTGGCGATGGGCGTGGTCGATCCGACCAAGGTCACCCGCACCGCGTTGCAGAACGCATCCTCCGTTGCTGGCCTGATGCTGACCACCGCATGCATGGTGGCCGAGTTGCCGGAAGACAAACCGGCTGCCGGCGGCATGGGTGGTGACATGGGCGGCATGGGAGGTATGGGCGGCATGATGTAATCGAACCTGCTGCAAGGTTCGATGCCGCACCCGACAAACCCCGCGTGATGCGGGGTTTGTTTTTTGTGTTGCCCGTAACGCAGCTTATGGCTACAATGCGCGCCTTCGTTTTGACCGACCCGTCCGGGAAGGAAGACAAAAACGGCTCGGTAGCTCAGTTGGTAGAGCAGCGGATTGAAAATCCGCGTGTCGGTGGTTCGATTCCGCCCCGAGCCACCAGAATACGAAAAAGCCCACCCGCAACGGTGGGCTTTTTGCATTTGGCGTGACCAAAACGTGACGACACATGCTGAGTCAGGTAATAGAATGGCCCCATAAACCAAGCGCCGGTTGAGAGGCGAGGTGTATCTTCAGGTGACGGTGCACGTCTGTGTCGTCATGAAAAATCAAAGGGGTGAGCATGGGAAGTGCGACTTCGCGAAGTTTGATAACCGCAGTCTTTTGCTTGTGTGTCGGGATGCACGAGGCTGCCTACGCCAGGGGGGGCGTGGTCATTCGGGCCTTTTCGGCAGTACCGATCCCTGCAACATCGGAGGTTCAAAACGCAACCAATCCGATGCGGGTGGGTAGTGTCGAGGTGCCTGACCATTTGCTTCGAGAGGCAGAGGCACTGCTCAATGCCGGAAAAGCAGAGGAGGCATACCAGCTGCTGGAGGCTAAGGATTTTGAATACTCCGGCAATTCTGAATTCGACTATCTGTTGGGTGTGGCCGCGCTGGATAGCGGCCATCCGGACAAGGCAACGCTTGCCTTGGAACGTGTTTTGGCGGTCGATCCGAATTTCGCGGGTGCGCGACTGGATATGGCTCGAGCGTATTTCCATCTGGGTGATCTTCCCCGTGCCAAGACTGAACTGGAAATGGTGATGAAGCAGGAGCCGCCGGAAGCCGCGCGTATCACCATCGAGAAATATCTTGCGGCGATCGACTCGGCCGAGGAGGCAAAGAGGACGCGTTATTCAGCCTATGTGGAGGGGACGATCGGCCGTGACACGAACGTCAATAACTCCACCAGCCAATCGGATGTGGCCATCCCCGCGTTCGGTGATCTGGTATTCACTTTGAGTCCCACCAGTCTGAAAACGCCAGCAACTTACTATATGGGCGCAACAGGCTGGGAGGTTGAGCATGCCTTCGACGACCGGTGGCGTGTAAATGGCGGTCTCGATCTGCGGCAGCGCAACAATAACAAGATGCATACCTATGATTTTGGAAGCCTGGAGGCCAGAGCCGGAGCTGCCTATGCAACAGGCAATGAAGTTTTCCGACTGGGAATCACTTGGGGATTCTATGAGCAGGCACACCTGAAGAACAGGAATTCCTACGGGTTCACAGGGGGATGGCAGCACAATTTCGATCCAAAGAACCAGTTCAATATGTTTGGGCAATACGGGAAGAATCGATATTCGGACCCTACCTATCGAGTGAACGATTTCAATCAAGTAGTCATCGGTGCGGGGATGCTGCATATCCTGGACGATGGAAGATCCGCATTGTTTGTCAGTATCAATGGACTAAAAGAAGGCGCGGTACATGACCGGGCTGACGGAAGCAAAACCGGCTATGGCCTTAGGCTCGGCGGACAAACTCCATTCGGCGAAGCGGTCGAGGTGTTTGCCAGTGTCGGTTATCAGAGGGGGCGGTATGACAAAGAGAATCTTGCTTTCCTGGCCAAGCGCGATGACAAGCAGTCCGACGCAACATTGGGTGCCAACTGGCATTTTGCACAGCTATGGACCTTCCGCCCCCAGGTTGGTTACTCGCGCAACAGATCCAACATAGCCATTTACAGTTTTGATCGTGTCGATGCATCCATGACGGTACGCAGGGATTTTAAATAGTTTGCGCGCGCAACATTCTTGAATGAGGTTGATGATGAATATCACCAGGCAAATCAAATTCCTTCTGGCCTTCGCATCGGCCAGTCTGATGCTTTCTACTCAAGCGGCAGAAGCGTCCGTGGCGGGCAGTGTCCAGTTCGTACACGGCAATGTGAAGGTCACGACTGCGGGTGTGACACGAGTCCTGAGGAAGGGCGACAGGGTGTCCGAGGGGGACTTCATCTCCACTGCGGTGTCATCTTCGGCGCAGATCAAGATGCTGGATGGCGGCTTTGTCGCGATCCGCCCGAATACGCAGATGAAGTTCGACCAGTTCATATTCAAAGGCAAGCAGGACGGCAGTGAGCGCAGCATCTTCTCCTTGCTCAAGGGCGGCTTCAGGGCGGTGACCGGCCTGATCGGATCCAAGAACAAGCACAACTACAGCATCAAGACACCATCGGCCACTATCGGTATCCGTGGTACCGATCACGAATCATATGTTGTGCCTCCTTTGGGACCGGTCGGCGGTCCCGCCGGCAGCCCGCCCCCCGGTCCACCGCCGGGGACATATAGCAAAGTGAACGTGGGTGAAACGACGCTCACGACGAACTTGGGCACTGTAAATGTGCTGCCGAATCAGATGGGTTTTTCAAGCGGACTGAATGCGCTGCCTGTATTGGCTCCGATCAATACCAATATCTTCACGGTAGCTGCAGCACCAAGCAAAACCGTCAAGGAGAATGAAGAAGGTGATGCCGGCAAAACGGGGCAAGGCGCTTCGGGGCAGCAGGATGGCGGGAAAAAGCCGCAGGAGGGTGATGCAAAACAGGCGCGAAACGATGGCGACCAACCGCCCCAGAACGGGGAGGGGAAGCAGAGTCGGGAAGGGGCAGGTGAGCGTGCGCCAAAGGGGGCGGCCGGTCCTGCTCCGATCAGGACCGCAGCAGCTGATGCTGCACCTGTGCGTCCCGGTGCTTTAATGCCCCCTCCGCCGGTCGGTGCTCTGCAACCGTTGCCAGCTATCGCTCCACCGCCGTTGCTCGTTCCTGTCGTGCTGGTCAATTCCACTACCGGTGCCACATTGAATTCCACCACACAGACACTATTGCAGGAGGGGACGACCACGACATTGAACACGCTGGTGACGACGCCGGTGACGAATCCTTATGTGGTCACTTCATTGTTGGTTACGGATAGTTTGATGCTCACCTCCTTTTGGCAGCCATACAATTTTGAAACCTTGCCGAGTGCCATCTCTCCGTTAGCAACCGATCCGAGCTTCACGGTGACTTGGGGAGGCACTTGTTCAGTGCCACCGTGCAGTACGGGGGCGACCTATACTTTGACAGGTGCAACAGGTGCCGTGACAGGCGCTGCGAATAGTGTGACTTCCACAGGGATCAAGTTCGGACGCTATGCCGTAGTGCCGACACTGACCACTACCATTTCGTACGCAGGCTCGCCTTCCACTTCGTTCACCCAGACATTCTCCGGCGGCTACGGAAGCTGGATCACCGGGCCCGGTGTGAATCCCTTCTACTTGCCGGAAGCATTGGTCGGTACCGCGACTTATGTATTCGACGGCGGAACCGTCCCGGTCACACAGGCAGGGGTGACCGGTGCTATTGGATCGGCCAGCCTGTCGGTGAATTTCACCAATCAATCCGTGGGGGCGAATCTTGCGGTAAGCGGCGGCGGACACAGCTGGACAGCCGCAGCCACCGGGATGCCGCTGACATCCAATAGCGGCGTGGGTAATTCCCGCTCGCATTTTGATACCTACGGTGGTGGCACCTTGAATATCGTCATGGACGGAACGAATTCGGGGCAGGGTTATATTTCCGGGCAGATCACCGGCAATGGCATCAACGGCGCATTCCTGCAGTACTACTTCAGCGACACTCTGGCGCAAAGTATCAGCGGTGCCGCAGCGTTCAGGCTTGAAACTTTCAACGGCTCGCCCGCGACGACGGTGAATCTGGCTACGCCGTACCAACTGGTGGCGATCTCAAGGTACGACCCTCTCGGCGTCTCCAGCAGCGGCAGCAGTTATTACGACATCAACGGGGCTTTCAATAACGCAGGGCGCGTGATCAGAGACGCGGCAGGCAATCTGACGCGCTTCGATATGGGGTCGAATAAAGGCGGGTCGACGCAGGGCGGCACGACAGTCAGCATGAATTCCAACATCATCTCCATCGGAACGGCCACAGCCACCAACTTGGGGAAAGACCCTGTTTCGGGTATCAGTTGGGGGCGCTGGCAAGGGGGCAGTCTGGACGTCACCGACCGTGTGACCAACACCGCTCTGGCTTCTGTCAGCAACACGAGCAGCAGTCTGCACTGGCTTGCTGCGCCAGTGATGAACGGGCCAGTGACCTTGCCCGCCTCGGGCACGTATAACTACACGCTGGGTGGCGGTACCAGCCCGACCGACAATCTGGGTAATGTAGGCACACTGAACGGTGCGACATTGAAGGCTGACTTTTCCGCCATGACAGTGAACGTGGGCGTGAATGCGACAGTGGCTGGCACAAACTACGTGGCGACCGGCACCAATCTTCCGATCCAGCAAACAGTATTCGGCGATGGGAGTGGTGGCGGAACATTCACTGCTACTGCCAATGGTGTGGCGATCCAAGGCGGATTGGGCGGATCGTTCACCGGCATCGGCGCGACCGGTGCCGGGGTGGTTTACGGCTTCCAGAACAGTGCCACGACCGTGAACGGCGTACTGGCATTCCATCGATGACCCCGCGAGCAGCCTTGGATTCTTTGAGAGGTGCAATACTTCGGCTGGAGATCCTCTATCTCTAAGCGCACGGGTTCACCGCAAATACCGCTCGATGGGTGGCCGTAAAGAGCCGCCGACGGTGCCTGCTGCGCTCGAAAATCTCGATGAATGTTTGTATTCATTGATCTTACTGGCTGCAAGTTGGCTTCTGGTGGCGATATCAGCTCACGCTGGAATACTCAGGCGAATGTGCAATCCTTGAGATAGATCAGGGACGTCGCAAGGCATATCCACCGGGGGGCAAGGTTTGCTGGCCCTGTCAACACAGAAGGAACAGGTACCGGAACCGAATTCCTTCCAAATTGACCGGCAATAAGCGACGTGTTGTTTGATATCCAGGTTGCCCTGCCCGAATAACATTTCAGAAAATACGGGTTTTTCTTTCTCCTCGTTGGTAGTTTTGCGCTATTGTGCGCATCACACATAGAACGTGCGCGCATCAAGTTCGATGTTGTGCGGCGTTGAGTGAATTGGATCACAGAATCTGACTGGGGCAAGGGAGGCCCGGCAGGCAGAGGCGGGGCCACGGTCCATCACGAGGGGAAACAGATGCTTCCAGAAGAAAAGAAAAAGGTCGCGGTGGCAAAACCGCGAAAGGCATCAACAGTGAAGCGGACAAAGAAGAAGGTACAGGCCGATGCGGCGGTCCCGCTGCGCCCGTATCTGGTGGGTATCGGCGCTTCGGCGGGTGGTCTGGAAGCGTTGTCCACACTGATCGCCGCCCTGCCAACCGATCTTGGCATCTCCTATGTTGTCCTCCAGCATCTTTCCCCCACCCACCGCAGCATGATGTCGCAATTGCTCGGCCGCGAGACCGCGATGGCCGTGCAGGACATCGAGAACGGCGTGCAGCCGCAGCCCGACACCATCTACGTCGCGCCTGCCAGCAACAACGTCAAGCTCAGGGAAGGGCGCTTCGAACTCATCGAGGGGCCGCGCGAAGCCACGCCGCGCCCTTCGGTCAGCATGTTCCTCACCTCGCTGGCGGAAGAGAAGACCGAGGACGCCATCGGCGTCATCCTCTCCGGCACCGGCAGTGACGGTTCCGCCGGATTGCGCGACATCAAGGCGGCGGGCGGCTACACCTTTGCGCAGGACCCGCAGACCGCCAAGTACAACGGCATGCCGCAGTCGGCCATCGATACCGGCTGCGTGGACTGGGTGCTGTCGCCCGAGGGCATCGCCAAAGAGATCGCCGTCATCGCGCGCTCGCATGGCAGCGTCACGGTGGATGACAAGCCACTGATTGGCGCGACCGCGCTGAAGAAGCTGCTGATCAAGGTCAAGCAGCAGACGCGCATCGACTTCTCCGGTTACAAGGAAGGCACGCTGTGGCGGCGCATCGAGCGGCGCATGGCGGCCACCCATGTGCGCGACCTCGACGACTATCTCGCCTTGGTGGACGACAAGCCGGAAGAGCTGGAGCACCTGGGCAAGGACATCCTGATCTCGGTCACCGCCTTCTTCCGCGACCCGGCCGCATTCGAGTCGCTGCGCACCCTGTTGCAGGCCATCGTGCAGGGCAAGCGTCCCGGCGACGAGATCCGCATCTGGGTCCCGGCCTGCGCCACCGGCGAGGAGGCCTACACGCTGGCCATCATTCTTGCCGAGATGCTGGGATCGAACATCAGCCAGTACCGCATCCAGATCTTTGCCACCGACATCGACCTCAACGCGCTGGCCGTGGCGCGCAAGGGTTCCTATCCCGAGAGCGCGCTGGTCGACTTGGAGCCGGGCTTGGCCATCCGCTATTTCCAGAAGGTGGGCAACCGCCTCGAAGTGTCGCGCACGCTGCGCGACATGGTGGTGGTGGCGCGCCAGGACCTGGTCCAGGATCCGCCCTTCCTGCGTCTCGACCTGGTGAGCTGCCGCAACGTGCTCATCTACCTGCAGAGCGAGTTGCAGGCCAAGGTGCTCTCTACCTTCCATTACAGCCTCAACCCCAATGGCCTGCTGTTCCTCGGCAAGTCGGAAGGCATTTTCCAGCAGGAGGCGCTGTTCGACGTGCTAGACAAGGGCGCGCGCATCTACCGGCGCTGCGCCGGGGAATCCCGGCTCAGCGTGTCAGCGTTCCGCCTGCCGGATTCAGCCGAACGCAGCAGTGCCAAGCCGGTGGCCGATTCCGAATCGCGCCTGATGGAAGAGGCGATACGGCGCTATGTGCCGGCTGCGGTGCTGGTCAATGGCAACTTCGACATCCTGCACATGCACGGTGATGTCAGCCCCTATCTCGGTATCGTCCCGGGCAAGCCCAATTTCAACCTGCAGAACCTGTTGTTGCGCGAATTGCGCGCCGACCTGCAGCTCTTGCAACACCAGGCCGAGCACAATCAGGCATCGGCGAGCGGCAGGCCGCACGTGATCAAAGCAGGGGGGCAGGCGCAGCGCGTGCGGCTGGTCGTGCATCCGCTGGACCGCGGCCTGGTCAATCCCTTCTATCTGGTGTGTTTCGAGGAGGTACCGCAGGAAGCGGCGGCGGCCGGAAGCGGCGACGAGGTGCAACACGGGCCGGAAGGCCGTACCGTGCGCGAACTGGAAGAGGAACTCATCTCCACCCGCGAACGTCTGCAGACTGTGATCGAGGAACTGGAGACCTCCAACGAGGAGATGCAGGCGCTCAACGAGGAGGTGGTCGCCGCCAACGAAGAACTGCAATCCTCGAACGAGGAACTGGAAGCGGCCAACGAGGAGTTGCAATCCACCAACGAGGAACTGACCACCGTCAACGAGGAACTGCAGGTGCGATCGACCGAGCTGGCCGACCTGTTCAACGACCTTGAGAACATCCAGAACAGCGTCGGTTTCCCCATCATGGTGTGCAATGCCCAGCTCGAACTGACGCGCTTCAACAGTCCGGCCGCCGCGCTGTTCTCATTGTCCACGGTCTCCATCCGGCAGCCACTCACCAGCATGCGCCTGCCGGTGGGCATGAAGGAATTCTCCAGTGCAGTGCATGGGGCCATTTCCAGCAACCGCCCGAGCGAGACGCACATCTACTCCAACGAGCGCCACTACCTGTTGCACGTGTCGCCTTACGAGACGCGCACCTGCGGCGCGCGCGGCGCGATCGTCGTGCTGCTCGACCACACCGAGCGCCTGGTGGCGGAACGCGATGTGCGCAAGAACCGCGAGACCCTGCTGGCGATCATGAACAACTCCACCTCCATCATCGCGCTCAAGGATCTTGCCGGGCGTTATGAGTTCGTCAACCGCGAGTTCGAGAAATTCTTCGGGCTGGACTCGGCGGACGTGCTGGGCAAGACCGATGCCCAAGTGCTGCCGCGCAAGATCGCCGACGATTTCCGCGGCAAGGAGCTCGATGTGGTGAGGCTGCGCACCGCGCTGGAGTTCGAGGACCACCTCGCGTTCTCCTCCGGACAGGAGCGCTTCCTGCATTCCATCCGTTTCCCGCTGCTGACCGAGGATGGCGTGGTGTACAGCATCTGTACCCAGTCCGCGGATGTCACCGAACAAAAACGTGCCGAGGACCAGTTGCGTCTGGCAGCGCGCGTGTTCGACCGCTCCGGTGAAGGCATCGTGGTCACCGACGCGCACCAGAACATCCTTACCGTCAACAGCGCGTTCACGCAGGTGACCGGCTATGAGGCGGAGGAGGCGATCGGCCAAACACCCAAGATGCTGTCTTCCGGCAAGCAGGACGCCTCGTTCTACAAGAGCATGTGGGACCATCTCGGGACGCATGGCTGGTGGCAGGGCGAGGTATGGAACAAGCGCAAATCCGGCGAGATATATCCGGAGTGGCTCACCATCAACGCGGTGCACGACCCGGAAGGCAACATCATCAATTACGTCGGCATCTTCAGCGACATCTCGGTGGTCAAGGAATCGCAACGCAAGGTCGAGTTCCTCGCCACGCACGACGAGCTGACCGGGCTGCCCAACCGCGCGCTGTTCCTCGACCGCCTGCGTCAGGCCATCGCGCATGCCGAGCGTAGCGAGAACTCATTCGCCGTACTGTTCATCGACCTGGACAACTTCAAGGTAATCAACGACTCGATGGGACATGCCGCCGGCGACGATCTGCTCAAGGAGATCTCCGCACGCCTGCGCGACTGCGTGCGCGGCGGTGACACCGTGGCGCGCTTTGGCGGCGACGAGTTCGCGCTGCTGATCGAAGAGGCGACCGTGGCCGAGGCGGAGATGACCGCACACCGCATCAGCGACGCCATGCTGCGTCCGCATTCGATCGGCCGCCAGAACATCTACCCTGGTGCCAGCATCGGCATCTGCCTGTATCCCAATGACGGCCTCGATCCCGAGACGCTGCTCAAGAACGCGGACAGCGCCATGTACCAAGCCAAGGACGGCGGCAAGCGCTCGCACCACTTCTTCACCGACGAACTCAAGCGCATCGCCGACGAGCGCCTGAAACTGGAGACCGAGTTACGCGGTGCGATCGAGCGCAATGAACTGTACCTGCTCTATCAACCGCAGGTGGATATCGCCAGCGGAAGGCTGGTCGGTGTCGAGGCGCTGGTGCGCTGGCAGCACCCGACAGAGGGATTGGTCCCGCCGTCCAAGTTCATCCCGCTGGCCGAGAAGACCGGCATCATCGACCGCCTCGGCGAGTGGGTTGCCGCGACCGCCTGCAAACAGATGGCGGAATGGGTGAAACACGGCCATGACATCCCGCGCGTGTCCATCAACGTCTCGCCCTACCAGTTCCGCCGCAGCAACATCCCGGCGCTGATGCTGCGCCTGCTCAGCCAGCACAAGCTCGATGCCGGCCGCGTCATGGTGGAATTGACCGAGAGCGCGCTGGCAGAAGATACCGAGCAGGCGCAACAGATGTTGCAGGAGTTGAAGGCGCTCGGCATCAAACTCAGCATCGACGATTTCGGTACCGGTTATTCCTCGCTGGCCTATCTGCAACGTATGCCGATCCACGAGTTGAAGATCGCCCAGCATTTCGTTATCGACATCGCCAACAACTCGGATGCGCAAGCGATCGCCAAGACCATCCTGCTGATGGCGCAGACGCTTGGGTTCAGCGTCGTGGCGGAGGGCATCGAGACGGCGGAACAGCTGGAAGTGTTGCGCAGCACTGGCTGCGACATCGGTCAGGGCTACCTGTTCGCGCATCCGCTGAGCAGCAAGGAATTGGTCGCCAGTTACGGCAAGGATGCGGTCTTGCAGTGACCACCCAACTGCACCTTTTAGGCGTCTGATCCGCTGCTTAGTCTTTGCCTCCACCGGGTGCGTCAGCACCCGCAACATCTATCGTGTCGGCCGCTTCGCCGGCATATTAGCCGTTGTTAAAAATCACACTTAATAGTTGTATTCACTACCCATTCGGGCTACGTATGGGTTATTGACACCGTAATCTTGTCAGGTATACGGTTCGGCTCTGCTCCGAGGACGGTGATATCCGTCCACGGTGGAAAACGCAGCGAGTGTGCAGTCCTTGTTTTAACAACGAAACGGGAAAGGGAGAATCTTGATGAGTAAAGAGATAGATCTGGGACGTCGCAAGGCTTTATCCACCGGGGGCATAGGTTTGCTGGCCCTGTTCGGCGGTGCGGCCCTGTTGCGCCCGGGCCAGGCACTGGCCGAATGGAATCAGAAAGCCTTCACATCCAAAGCAGTGGACGAAGCCTTGGGCTCGCTGGGGGCGACCAACCCGGAAGAGAATTCCACCTTGATCCGCTTGACCGTACCCGAGATCGCCGAGAACGGCTCGGTGGTGCCGGTCGGTATCTCCAGTTCACTTCCCAATGTCGAGCAGATCGCCATCATGGTGGACAAGAACCCCAACGTGCTGGCGGCCGTGTTCAATATCCCCGCAGGCACAGCAGCCGAAGTGACGACGCGAGTGAAGATGGGCAAGACGGCCCATGTGGTGGCGCTGGTCAAGGCCGACGGCAAGTACTACCGCACTTCGAAAGAAGTCAAAGTCACGGCAGGCGGCTGCGGCGGCTAACCGTAGCGGACACTCACTCAATACGCACAAGGAAGACAACATGGGCAAACCAATGAAGATACGTGCCTCCGTCAAGGACGGCATGACCGAAGTCAAGATCCTGATGCAGCACGAGATGGAGACCGGCCTGCGCAAGGATGCGGACGGTTCCCTGATCCCGGCCTGGTTCATCACCGAGGTCAAGGCGGAATACCAGGGACGCATCGTGCTCGATGCCCAGTTCGGGCAATCGATCTCCAAGAACCCTTACCTGATGTTCAGCTTCAAAGGGGGCAGCGCGGGTGAGAAGGTCAAAGTCAGCTGGGTCGACAACAAGGGCGACTCCCGCAGCGACGAGGTGACGATCTCGGCATAAAAGTAAAGATGAATTGGCTATGCGACTGCATGGCCATTTTTTTATCAGGGAGAACAAATGAACACCAATCAAATATGCAGGGCAGTGATGGTGCTGGCATTGTCGACCAGCCTGGCGGCGGTGGCGGAAGAGAAAGCCGTCACCGATTCGGAGCGCATCGAGCAATACCGCGAAATGATCAGCGACGGCAATCCCGCCGAGTTCGACGAGATGCGCGGCGAAGAGCTGTGGAAGACACCGGGCGGTCCGAAGAATGTCAGCCTGGAGAAGTGCGATCTGGGCAAAGGCCCGGGCGTGGTGAAGGGCGCTTATGCAGAGATGCCGCGATACTTCAAGGATACGAAGATGGTGCAGGACCTGGAATCGCGTCTGCTCACCTGCATGACCACCTTGCAGGGCATCCCGGAAGAGCAGATCACCGCCAAGCCATTTGCTTCCGAGAAGAAAGAGTCCGATATCTCTTCGCTGGCCACCTACGTTGTCGGTCAATCCAAAGGCATGAAGATGAAGGTCTCGACCAAGCACCCCAAGGAGAAAGAAGCCTACGAGATCGGCAAGCGCATCTTCAATTATCGCGCCGGTCCGTATGACTTCGCCTGCTCCACCTGCCATGCCACCAGCGGCGTGCGCATCCGCATGCAGGACCTGCCCAACATGCGCAGCAGCAAAAAGGACGCCCAGGCGGCTTACACCTCTTGGCCTGCCTATCGCGTGTCGCAGGGTCTGACCCGCTCCTTCCAGTGGCGCCTGAACGACTGCTTCCGCCAGCAACGCTTCCCGGAACCGAAGTTCGCATCCGAAGCCACCATCGCATTGACCACCTATCTGGCAGTCAGCGCGAACGGCGCAGAGTATGTCGGCCCAGGTCTGAAACGCTAGGAGATGACAAACATGAATACTAAATCGATGATTGGATTCGCGGTCAGTCTCTCGCTGGCCATGGTTGCTGCACCGTCGCAGGCGGGTGATGCGTCCAAGGATCTGGACGCCAAGACCGCCATGATCGTGAAACGCGATTTCCGCGACAAAGGCATCGCCAAGGCGACACGCGTGGAGCAGGATGAGCTACAGGCCGCGTGCAGCAAATACGTGGACAATCTGCCGAAGAAGCTGAAGGCCAAACTGGAAGCCAAGGAAGCCGAAGCCATCAAGTGGCCTGCCGATGGCAAGTTCATGGGCGACTGGAAGGCCGGCGAGAAGCTGGCCCAGAGCGGCCGTGGTATGACCTGGAGCGACAAGGAAGGCGACCCGAACGGCGGCAACTGCTACAACTGCCACCAGCTGTCTTCCAGCGAGATCGCCTACGGCACCATCGGCCCCAGCCTGCTCAACTTCGGCAAGACGCGCGGCAACGGCGAAGACATCCAGCGCTACGCCTATGCCCGCATCTACAACGCCAAAGCCGGCAATGCATGCGCCAACATGCCGCGTTTCGGTCACATGGGCATCCTTACTGAAGCACAGATGAAGGATCTGGTGGCATTGCTGCTGGACCCGGAATCACCCGTCAACAAGTAAGACTGAGCAGTCCGCCCCGCCCGTTCGCGGCGGGGCGGCCCTTCTCCTCATCACGCTGCTTTCTATATAAGGAAACACGATGGGTATGAATCGACGCGAATTCCTGCAGATACTGGCCATCGCCTCGGCGGGCGGCTTCGTACTGAACAGCAATGAATCCTGGGCGGCCAGTGATGCGGCGCGCATGTACGACCTGCCGCGCAAAGGCAACGTCAGCCTGCTGCACATCACCGACAGCCACGCGCAACTGAACCCTATCTTCTTCCGCGAACCCGAGATCAACCTCGGCATCGGCGCCATGCGCGGGCAGCCGCCACATCTGGTCGGCAACGCGCTGCTCAAACATTTCGGTGTCAAGCAGGGCACGGCACAGGCACACGCCTACACCAGCCTCGACTATGTCGAAGCCGCGCGCCACTACGGCAAGGTCGGCGGCTTCGCGCATCTGGCCACGCTGGTCAAACAAGTGCGCGCCGCGCGTCCCGGTGCATTGCTGCTGGACGGCGGCGACACCTGGCAAGGCACGGGGCAGGCGCTGTGGACCAACGGCCAGGACATGGTCGACGCCTGTCTGCAACTCGGCGTGGACGTGATGACCATGCACTGGGAATGCACCTACGGTGCGGACCGCGTCAAAGAGATCGAAGAGCAACTGCAAGGCAAGATGGACATCGTCGCGCACAACGTCAAGACCACCGACTTCGGCGACCCCGTGTTCAAGCCCTACGTCATCAAAGAGATGAACGGCGTGCCGGTCGCGATCATCGGACAAGCCTTCCCCTACAGCACCATCGCCAATCCGCGCTACTTCGTGCCGGACTGGTCCTACGGCATTCAGGAAGACAACCTGCAAGAGGTCATCAACGAAGCGCGCGGCAAAGGCGCGCAGGTCGTCGTGCTGCTGTCGCACAACGGCATGGACGTCGACCTCAAGCTTGCCTCGCGCGTCACCGGTCTCGACGCCATCCTCGGCGGCCACACCCACGACGGCATCCCCGCACCTATCCCGGTGAAGAACGCGGGCGGCACCACGCTGGTGACCAACGCCGGTTCCAACGGCAAGTTCCTCGGCGTGCTCGACTTCGACGTGAAGGGCGGCAAAGTAAAAGGCTTCCACTACAAACTGCTGCCGGTGTTCTCCAACCTGCTCGCGGCGGACAAAGATATGGCCGCGCTGATCCAGAAACACCGCGCGCCCTATGCCGCCAAGCTGGACGAGAAGCTCGCCACTACCGACGGTCTGCTCTATCGTCGCGGCAACTTCAACGGCAGCTTCGACCAAGTCATCCTCGACGCACTGATGAAAGAGAAGGACGCGCCCATCGCCTTCTCACCCGGCTTCCGCTGGGGCACCTCGCTGCTGCCCGGTGCAGCCATCACCATGGAAGACGTGCTCAACCAGACGGCGATCACCTACCCGTACACCACGCTCACCGAGATGACCGGTGCGCAGATCAAGAACGTGCTCGAAGACGTGGGCGACAACCTGTTCAACCCCGACCCGTATTACCAGCAGGGCGGCGACATGGTGCGCGTGGGCGGACTGGAATACACCTGCGAACCGGGCGCGGTCATGGGCAAGCGCATCCAGGACATGCGCCTGGACGGTAAACCGCTGGACGCGAACAAGACCTACAAGGTCGCCGGCTGGGCGCCCGTCTCCGAAGCCGCGCGCGACAAGGGCGGCGAACCGGTCTGGGACCTGGTCGCCCGCCATCTGCGCAACGAGAAGGTCATCAAAGTCACGGCACCCAACGTGCCTAAGCTGAAGGGAGTGGCGGGTAATCCGGGCATGGTTTGAGAAGCAACCGGATACCCATTGTTAACGATGAAGTGAAACTGAAAGGGGAGAATCAAATGGAATCACAAGTTGTCCTGGGAATAAACATCGCCGCCATCGGCGTGATGCTGATCTGTATGTATCTGGTGTACTCGCTGCGCAGCAAGATACCCGGCGGTGTCGTGGGCAAGCAGTGGGGCCTGTTGACCTTCATGGTCACGGTGTTCACGGCGGGCTATTTCGTCACACCGTTCTTCACCCAGTTGCCGCCCAACATCATCAACATGTTCGTGGCCCTGATCTTCCTGTTCGGTGCCATCTATGTGCTGATCACCGTGCGGCTGATCTTCCGTGTCATCGAAGAACTTGTCTAAGTGGTCATGGATAGCGCCGCTGTATTAGTCAAAACAGACAAGGGGGTGGCAGAGCTGGCACAGCGTAGCGACGCAGTGCCGCAAAAGCTGCGGGCCATCCTCATCATGGTCGACGGCAAGACCCGCTTGGAAGACCTGCTGGAACGTTATGCCGGACTGCCCGAGTTCGGTGAGCAACTGACCTGGCTGCTAGACAACGGCTACGTTGCCGTAGCTGGCAAGCCGGCAGGCACGGCTGCCGCTGCCGCAACGGCTCACGCCGCGTACACGCCCTCTGCAACCGGCCGCGCCGGGCTCATCGAGCTGGCGCAGCACTTGCTGGGCGCACACGGGGAAAAAGTCATACAGCGTCTGCAGGAAACGGAAGATACACGCGAAGCACTGGTGCAGGCAGTGGAGCGCTGTTGCAAGCTGATCAAGCTGTCCATAGATGAAAGCAAGGCCGAACAGTTTCGTACGCTGGGCATGAAACTGTTGGCGTAGCATACGGCCGTCGCCAAACGTCGCACGCAATGAAAGGAAGCAAAATGAAAACACTCCAAACCCTCATCGCCACCCTGTTGCTGGCCGTCACCCAATTCGCCGCCGCAGAAGGACTAAGCTACACCAACGTCCAGTTGCAGATCGCGCACATCCAGGTGCAGGACGACATCAGCTTCGACGATGCAGTGGAATCGCTCAAGCTGCGCGCCAACCAGCACAACCTCAAGTTCGTCGGCGGCAACCCCATCTACAAAGAGATCGAAGCCCTCACCGGCAAGCCCGCCAAACGCATGGAGATCTTCAACTTCTGCGACGGCCTCACCGCCAACAAGATGCTCGCCGCCGACCACATGATGATCGCCTTCATGCCCTGCCGCATCGCCATCATCGAAGACAAGACCGGCAAGCGCTGGGTCGTCTCCATGATGATGGACCTCAAGATGATCAAAGCCCTGCCGGAAGACACGCGCAAGAGCGCCGAGAAAGTGATGGCCGCCATGAAGGATATGATGGTGGCGGCGAGTACGGGGGATTTGTAGTCAGAGAAAAATGTAGGGCGGGTTACTAACCCGCCGGATGGTTTGCATTAACAGGTGCCAGGATCAAAGCTAAAGGTGCTATTAAGTACGTAGCCAATTACGCCATTGTCTAGCTTAATTTCATACCAGTAATATCCTCCATTGCGACGACCTATTCCTAATACTGTGGCAAGTTCAGGTTTTGCAGTTGTATGCACCAGTTTTGAGAGTTCGTTGGGCAGCGAAAAAATATCAGTCTCTTCTGTTATGCAGGCTCGACCATTTTTCAAAATGGCTTGCATGGCATATTCTGAGCCTGTCCATCCGAACCAGTAATTAGTATCACAGCTGGAACAAAATGCTGGCGTGACGTATCCATTCTTCGCGACTATCCCCAACATTGGTTCGGTCATATCTCGAAGTAGCCAGTGAGGTGTGGCCGAAGCTCCAGGTTCCACAGTCTGGAGAATCAGAGCAAAGAACTTATGCCCACGCACGAGAATTGCTGCGACATCTTCATCGCCATCCTGATTTGTGTCTGCCACAACAAAGGGTTCTAATTCGTGAGAAATAAGTACCTTGGCACCATCCTCAGACAAATCAGATGGGGATAGAAGATGATATCCGGCATACCTCGTTAGAAACGCCACAAGAATGGGTGGCAACTCTGACTTGTCAGTGTTTACTAATACATTTTGAGAAACGCCTGACGCTGGAACACTCTGCGGCTCAAGCTTGATTATGTCAGGCGCATCTAATATTTGCTTTGCTTCAAGAGGAGTGGCTACAGGGGTAGTTGTTGCAGGAGGTGTTGCTTCCTCTTGCTTGGAACAGGAACAAAGGATAATTGAGCACACCAGAAGTAATGAACGGCAGAACATAGAGCAGGCACAAACGGCGGGCTTCGAACTCTTTATTGGGCCGATATTCATGGTAGGTGGCTATCCGAGCAAGTGATGCCGGAACATATTTCATCAATGCAACGTGGTCAATATGCCATTTGGCCTATATATCTTTCAGATGTGGCTGCTTGGGCCAAGACTTACTCCCACTCCAACGCCGGAAACACCCGTGCGATATTGCGCCGGTTGGTGATGTCGAACAGCAGCCATTTGTCCTTCTCCGATTGCGCGGCGGTCTCTATGGTCTGCTCCATGCTGTCGCCGCGTGCTATGGCGGCGCGCACGTCGGTCAGCAAGGCCGTCAGGTAGCGTTTCTCGTCGTCCAGTGCTGCGCCGCCGTTCGCGGTGACGGGGCCGTGGCCGGGCACGACGCGGGGGGCGTTCGCGCTGCGCAGTTCCTCGATGACGGTGAGCCAGGAGGGGATGTCGCCATCCACTGACGGTGCGCGTTCGATGAACAGCAGGTCGCCGGTCCACAGGATGTTGCTGGCGGTGTCTTGTACGCTGAGGTCGGAAGGACTGTGCGCGACGGGGTGGGCGGTGAGGCGCAGCGTGCGGCCGCCGAGGTCGAGTTCGTGTGTGGTGTTCACTGCCAGATCGGGCGCGATGAGTTCGCTGCCGGCGGCGTCCTTGCCTACCCATTCGGGCTGGTTGCGCAGATAGACTTCCTTGCGCAGTGCCATCTCGTGCGCCAGCTTGCTGTGGCCTACGAATGCCGGCTTGTCCTGTTTGAACGCGGCACTGCCCAGCGCGTGGTCGGGGTGGACGTGGGTGGTGATGACGAACAGGATGGGCAGCTTGGTGACCTTGCGGATCTCCTTGCGCAGGCTTGCGCCCACTGCGGGGGAGCCGCCGGTGTCGATCACCGCCACGCCTTTGCTGCCGACGATGAAGCTGAGGTTGCAGATGTCGCCGCCGTAATGCCCGGATAGGTCTTTGTGTTCGCCGCGATGGACGTACACGCCGGGGGCGATGTTATCGATGTTGAAAGGCGCCGCGTAAGCGAGGGCGGGGAGGAGTAAGAGCAAGCCGAGTAACTTAGTCATATGCGCCTTTCTGTAGAGGAACGTTATAAGCACGAACGGCATTGAGTTGCTAGTTAAGAAGTGTCTGATTCAGTCGTCACACCGGCGAAGGCCGGTGTCCAGTTGAATAAAATCACTGGATTCCGGCCTTCGCCGGAATGACGAATTCGAGTTAATCAAAGCTTCATTAAACTTTGTTGCGCCGCTCCATCTGATGTGTGCAATCCAGTGCTGCCAGTTTGTAGCATTCTGCCAGTGTTGGGTAGTTGAATACGTTGCTGATCAGGTCGCGCACGCTGCCGTTCAGGTTCATCACCAGTTGGCCGATGTGCACCAGCTCGCTGGCCTGTTCACCCACGATGTGCACGCCCAGCAGTTTACCGCTGCGCGCATCCACTACCAGCTTCAGCAAGCCCTGCGCATCGCCGATGATCTGGCCGCGCGCGCTGTCCTTGAAGTAGGCGCGGCCGAGCACGTAGGGGGTGTTCTCCTGCTGCACTTCCTTCTCGGTCTTGCCCACGTAGGAGATCTCGGGAATGGTGTACACCGCCATCGGCAGGTTCTCGGCAGACTGCTGTTCGCTGCCGCCGAAGGCATGCAACACGGCGCTGCGTCCCTGTTCCATGCCGGTGGAAGCGAGCGCGGGGCGGCCGATCAGGTCGCCCACCGCGTAGATGTGCGGCACGCTGGTCTGGAACTGCGCGTTCACCGTGACCCAGCCTTCATCCAGCGCGATGCCTGCTTTATCCACTTGCATGCCCGCGCTGTTCGGTTCGCGGCCCTGCGCGAACAGCACGGCATCGGTGTGGAATTCCTTGCCGCTCGCCAGCCGCGTCAACACGCCGTGGTCCTCGCGCACGATCTCGGCCACGCGCTCTTCCATGTAAAAGTCCACACCCATGCCGAGGAAGCTGTCGGCCAGTACGCCGACCACGTCCTCGCTCAGATAAGTGAGCAGTTGCTTGTGGCTGTCCACCACCGACACGTGCACGCCGAGCGCGGCGAAGATGGACACGAATTCGCAGGCGATCACGCCGCCGCCCACCACCAGCAGGCTGTCGGGCAGATGGCGCAGGTTGAGGATGGAGGTGGAGTCCAGCACCGTCTTCTTGTCGAAGGGGATGTTGGCCGGGCGACGCGGACGCGAACCGGCGGCGAGCAGGATGACCTGTGCAGAGATTTTGCGTGTGTTGCCGGTGCTATCTGCGACTTGCAGCGTGTGCGCATCGACGAACGATGCCTCGCCGGGGATCAACGCCACGCCGTGTTTCAGCAGACGTTTCAGGATGACCGATTCCTGCTGCGCGATGACGCCTTCCTTGCGGCGCACCGCGTCGGCCAGCAGGCCGTGGCGGCTGCGGCTGTCAGGCGCGAGCGCGGAACGCATGCCGCCGGAACGCGACAACAGATACGCCACTTCGCGCATCGCCTTGCTGGGGATGGTGCCGGTCTGTAAGCCCGCGCCGCCGAGCTTGGGCTTGCGCTCGATGATCGCCGCGCGCTTGCCCATGCGCGCCGCCTGCCAGGCCGCATGCTGCCCTGCGGGGCCGGAGCCGATGATCAATATGTCGTAGTCCATGCGGGCGGGCTCCAAATGAGTGATATACCTACGTCATTCCGGTGAAAACCGGAATCCAGAAAAAAACACATCCTGCGCAGCAGACCAACTTTTGATGCAGTCCCGCTTGCGCGGGGGATATTCAATCAACTGGGTTCCGGCCTGCGCCGGAATGACAGCATTATTACTTGATGCGCATGCCCGGCTGTGCGCCGTCGTCCGGCGACAGGATGAACAGGCCGGGCTCGCTGCCGGAGGCGGCCAGTACCATACCCTCGCTCATGCCGAACTTCATCTTGCGCGGTGCGAGGTTGGCGACCATCACGGTCATGCGGCCTTTCAACTTCTCCGGATCGTAGGCGGACTTGATGCCTGCGAACACGTTGCGCGTCTTCTCTTCGCCGATGTCCAGCGTCAACTGGATCAGCTTGTCGGCGCCTTCCACATGCTGTGCATCCACGATGCGTGCGACGCGCAGGTCCACCTTCATGAAATCGTCGATAGAGATGTATGGTGTGGTTTCAGTTTCGGTCATGGCTTTCTTCGTTTCCTGTTGCTGGTGTGCGGCATGGCGCTGTTCAGAGTGCGCCTGCGGCTGCAGCGATTCCTGGTTGGCGGCGACCATCGCTTCGATCAGCTTGGGATCGAGGCGGGTGGCCAGATGTTTGTATTCGTTGATGGTGTGGCCGGCGGGCAGCTTGGACTTGGCATCATTCCAAGTTAGCGGATTAATGTTCAAGAACGCTTCAACATCCAAGGCCAGCTTGGGCAAGACGGGTTTGAGCATTGCAGTCAGTTGCTTGAACAACACAAGTGCGGCAGAGCACACTAGATGAAGCTTCTGTTCTTGCCCCTCTTGCTTCGCTAATTCCCAAGGCTTGTTGTCATTGACGTAGATGTTTATGTCATCGGCGAACGCCATGATATTTCGCAAGGCTTTTGCAAAATCACGTAGTTCGTATGCCTGAGCAATTTCATTTAGCGAGTGAAAACCATTCTGGAAGTCGATCTCGGTTTCTACTGATACGTCGGCCAGCTTGCCGTCGAACTTCTTGCTGATGAACCCCGCGCAGCGGCTGGCGATGTTGATGTACTTGCCAATCAAATCGCTGTTCACCTTGGCCACGAAGTCATCGAGGTTGAGGTCGATGTCTTCCATGGTGCCGTTGAGCTTGGCGGCGTAGTAGTAGCGCAGGTATTCGGTGTTCTTGATGTGATCGACATAGCTGCGCGCGGTGATGAAGGTGCCGCGCGATTTGCTCATCTTCTCGCCGTTGACGGTGAGGAAACCGTGCGCGAACAGTTTGGTCGGCGTGCGGAAACCGGCGTGCTGCAGCATGGCGGGCCAGAACAGCGCGTGGAAGTAGAGGATGTCCTTGCCGATGAAGTGGTACAGCTCGGCGTCGGAACCCTGTTTCCAGTATTCGTCGAAATCGATGCCGGTCTTCGCGCACAACTGCTTGAAGCTGCCCATGTAACCGACAGGTGCATCCAGCCACACGTAGAAATATTTGCCCGGTGCATCGGGGATCTCGAAGCCGAAATAGGGCGCGTCGCGGGAGATGTCCCAGTCGGTCAGTTTGTTCTCACCTTCCGCGCCCAGCCATTCCTGCATCTTGTTGGCGGCCTCGGCTTGTAGCGAGCCGCCGCGCGTCCATTCGCGCAGGAAGTTCTGGCAGCGCGGGTCGGAGAGTTTGAAGAAGTAGTGGTCGGAGTTGCGCAGTACCGGCGCAGCGCCGGACACGGCGGAGAACGGGTTGATCAGGTCGGTGGGGGCGTAGGCCGCGCCGCACACTTCGCAGTTGTCGCCGTACTGGTCCTTGGCGTGACACTTGGGGCACTCGCCCTTGATGAAACGGTCCGGCAAGAACATGTTCTTGACCGGGTCGAAATACTGCTCGATGGAGCGCACCTCGATCAGGCCGTTGGTTTTCAGCGTACGGTAGATGCTTTGCGCGCTTTCCTTGTTCTCGGCTGAATTGGTCGAGCCGTAGTTGTCGAAGTTGACGTGGAAAGCGGAGAAGTCATCGAAATGTTCCTGCCAGACGCGGGCAATCAACTGTTCCGGCGTGATGCCTTCCTTCTCGGCGCGCAGCATGATGGGCGTGCCGTGGGTGTCGTCGGCGCACACGTAATGGCAGGTGTTGCCGCGCATCTTCTGGAAGCGCACCCAGATGTCGGTCTGGATATATTCGACCAGGTGGCCGAGGTGGATGCTGCCGTTGGCGTAGGGCAGGGCGGAGGTCACTAATATCTTGCGGGTCATTCGGGTTCTTCCTTGAAAAGCGGCTGCGATGGCGCACTGCGGCGTTGCACGGTGCTCGGAATCCTCATGCACTTGATGTGCATTCCGGTTCCTGCGCGCCGTGCGCCTTGCATTGCATCCGTCTCGCTCGCTTTTGCTTAAATTCGATGAGGGCGCGATTGTAGCAAAACCCACGCACCGCCGAGGAATCAGATAAAATCGCGCCCGCACAAACCCAGCAAGGAATCGCAATGAGCATCAAGTCAGACAAGTGGATACGTCGCATGGCCGAGCAGACCGGCATGATCGACCCGTTCGAGCCGAATCAGGTGAAGGAAGTGAACGGCCACAAGATCGTGTCCTACGGCACTTCCAGCTATGGTTACGATATCCGCTGCTCGCGTGAGTTCAAGCTGTTCACCAATATCAACAGCACCATCGTCGACCCCAAGAACTTCGATCCGAATTCCTTCGTGAGCGTCGAGGCTGACTATTGCGTGATCCCGCCCAACTCCTTCGCGCTGGCGCGCACCGTGGAATATTTCCGCATCCCGCGCAACGTGCTGACCGTGTGTCTGGGAAAGTCCACCTATGCCCGCTGCGGCATCATCGTCAACGTCACCCCGTTCGAGCCGGAGTGGGAAGGCTATGTGACGCTGGAGTTCTCCAACACCACGCCGCTGCCGGCCAAGATCTACGCCAACGAGGGCGTGGCGCAGGTGTTGTTCTTCGAGAGCGACGAGGTGTGCGAGACCTCCTATAAAGACCGTGGCGGAAAGTATCAGGGCCAGGTCGGCGTCACCCTGCCGAAGACCTGATGGACAAGATCAAGCACATCGTCTGGAAATCACCCGAAGGCGAGGTGGTGGCCTGCTATGAGAAGAACAAAGTCATGCAGGAGAACCTGGTCGAGATCGGCCAGGTCTGCCGTGATGCGCTGGAAGATGCCGTGCTGATGGGCTGCGATGAACAGCAGTTCCGTGAGGTGCTGGCCGATCTGGTCGCCACCCTCGCCAGTCCGTATCCGGCTGGGAAATAAGCCCCTTTCATTCACCGCGCAATCTGCGACAATCCGCGCAAATTACTCATTCCCAGTAGAGGAAAGCCATGAAATTCAGTTTTAGCTCCGACATCACATTGGCCTGCGGCCAATATGAGTCTGCACTGAAGCTCAACCTCGTATCAATAGTCGCTGGAGCTCAATGCTCGTTGGCTCGTTCACCATTCACTAGGAGCTGAACATGAAGTTTCGCTTTCCGATAATTATTATTGATGAAGACTTCCGCTCGGAGAACGCCAGCGGTCTTGGCATCCGCGCGCTGGCCGACGCCATCGAAAAAGAAGGCATGGAAGTGCTGGGCGTCACCAGCTACGGCGACCTGACTTCGTTCGCGCAACAGCAGAGCCGTGCGTCGGCTTTCCTGCTTTCCATCGACGACGAGGAGTTCGGCGCGGGCAGTAAGGAAGAGACCGAATCCGCGCTCAAGACGCTGCGCGCCTTCGTGGCCGAGCTGCGTTTCCGCAACGCCGACATCCCCATCTATCTGTATGGAGAGACACGCACCTCGCGCCACATCCCGAACGATGTGCTGCGCGAGTTGCACGGCTTCATCCACATGCACGAGGACACGCCGGAGTTCGTGGCGCGCCACATCATCCGCGAGGCGAAGAGCTATCTGGATTCGCTGGCGCCGCCGTTCTTCCGCGCGCTGCTCGACTACGCGCAGGACGGTTCCTATTCCTGGCATTGCCCCGGCCACTCCGGCGGCGTGGCATTCCTGAAGTCGCCGGTGGGGCAGATGTTCCACCAGTTCTTCGGCGAGAACATGCTGCGCGCCGACGTGTGCAACGCGGTGGACGAACTCGGCCAGTTGCTGGACCACACCGGCCCGGTGGCGGCCTCCGAGCGCAACGCGGCGCGCATCTTCAATTCCGACCATCTGTTCTTCGTCACCAACGGCACCTCGACCTCGAACAAGATCGTGTGGCACTCCACCGTGGCGCCGGACGACATCGTGGTCGTCGACCGCAACTGCCACAAGTCCATCCTGCATTCGATCATGATGACCGGCGCGGTGCCGGTGTTCCTGACGCCGACGCGCAACAACTTCGGCATCATCGGCCCGATCCCGAAATCCGAGTTCGATCCGGCCAGCATCCAGAAGAAGATCGACGCCAACCCGTTCATCAAGGACAAAAAGAAGAAACCGCGCATCCTCACCATCACGCAGAGCACCTACGACGGTGTGATCTACAACGTCGAGACACTGAAGGAGATGCTGGATGGCAGGATCGATACGCTGCACTTCGACGAGGCCTGGTTGCCGCACGCCGCTTTCCACGACTTCTACAAGAGCATGCATGCCATCGGTCGCGGTCGCCCGCGCGCCAAGGAATCGATGATCTTCGCCACGCAGTCCACACACAAACTGCTGGCCGGTCTGTCGCAGGCATCGCAGATCCTGGTGCGCGAATCCGAGACGCGCAAACTGAACAACCATGTGTTCAACGAAGCCTACCTGATGCACACCTCCACCTCGCCGCAGTATTCCATCATCGCCTCGTGCGACGTGGCCGCGGCGATGATGGAGCCGCCGGGCGGCACCGCGCTGGTGGAAGAATCCATCGCCGAAGCGCTCGACTTCCGCCGCGCCATGCGCAAGGTGGATGAAGAGTATGGCGAGGACTGGTGGTTCAAGGTGTGGGGGCCGCAGAACATCGCCGAGGAAGGCATCGGCGAGCGCGACGACTGGATGCTGAACCCGGACGACAAGTGGCACGGTTTCGGCAAACTGGCGGCAGGGTTCAACATGCTCGATCCCATCAAGGCCACCGTCATCACGCCGGGGCTGGACGTGGACGGCGACTTCGCCGACTCGGGCATCCCTGCTGCGATGGTCACCAAGTACCTGTCCGAGCATGGCGTGATCGTGGAGAAGTGCGGTCTGTATTCCTTCTTCATCATGTTCACCATCGGCATCACCAAGGGCCGCTGGAACACGCTGCTCACCGCGCTGCAGCAGTTCAAGGACGACTACGACAAGAACGCGCCGATCTGGCGCATCCTGCCGGAGTTCGCCGCGAAGTTCCCGCAGTACGAACGCACCGGCCTGCGTGACCTGTGCCAGCAGAT
The DNA here is from genome assembly GCF_054601595.1 of Sideroxyarcus sp. TK5. Classification (NCBI taxonomy): domain Bacteria; kingdom Pseudomonadati; phylum Pseudomonadota; class Betaproteobacteria; order Nitrosomonadales; family Gallionellaceae; genus Sideroxyarcus; species Sideroxyarcus sp. TK5. Next base: position 433,694 of record NZ_BAAHSJ010000001.1, read on the forward strand.
CCATGACACCTACAAGGCCAACAATGTGGCCAAGATGACGACGGAGATGTATCTGTCCGACATGCAGCCCGCGATGAAACCGTCCGATGCGTTCGCGAAGATGGCGCACGACGAGATCGAGCGCGTGCCGGTGGACGAGCTGGAGGGCCGCATCACCGCCGTATTGTTGACGCCTTATCCGCCGGGCATCCCGCTTCTGATCCCCGGCGAGCGCTTCAACAAGACCATCGTCGATTACCTCAAGTTCGCGCGCGAGTTCAACAAGCGCTTCCCAGGCTTCGAGACAGACATCCATGGTCTGGTGTCGGACAGGGTGAACGGCGAGCGCATCTATTACGTGGACTGTGTGAAGTAGTCGTGTCAGGAACCGATGGAAAGGCGATGCGTCCGCATCGCCTTTTTCATTCCAGCTTGCGGACCTGCGAGACTGTTGGGTATTGGGAGGCCGTGATTGACGGACCGGGTGGGGCGGGGGATGATGCTTCACAAAAGAGGAAACACCTTTGCTGAAACGAGCTGCCCTTTTCATCCGTAGTCATCGCATCGCGCTCTTCGGGGCAATGACACTGTTCATCCTCGTCGTCGCGCTGGGGGAACTGTTCCTCCACAATCGCACGGCCGACGCGGAAGAGGAATACTTCAGGGACAGCGTGGCCTTCAGCGCCAAGATGCGTGCCCAGGTCGAGAGCGAGCTGAATTCCCTGCTGTATCTGAGCAGCGGCCTCGGCAGTTATCTGGTGGTGCGCAACAACGATCTGCAGGCGCAGGAAGTCCACGACATCCTCGGTGTCCTGCACAAGAGTAACGCCCATGTCCGCAACTTCGGTGTCGCCGTCGGCTACACCCTGAGATATGTCTATCCGCGCGAGGGGAACGAAGGTGCGATCGGCTTGCATTACCCGGACCAGCCCAAGCAATGGGGCATGGTCAAGCGCATCACCGAAAGCGGTGTGCCCGCGCTGGCCGGCCCGGTCGATCTGGTACAGGGCGGGAAAGGACTGATCTATCGCGTTCCTCTGTACGTCAACAAACGTTACTGGGGGCTGCTCTCCACCGTCATCGACCTCGTTTCCTTTTCAACAGTTATCTCGGCAGGGGTGGACCATTCTCAATTCGAATACGCCATACGTGGCGGCGATGGCAGCGGCATGACCGGCAGCATGGTGCTGGGGAATGCAGCGCTGTTCGAAAGGCCGGATGCCTTCATCCAGGAGATCAACATCCCGGGCGGGAAATGGGGCATCGCGGTCCGTTCCCTGAGGGGTGCCGGTGCGGACGCGTCGACGATGGGGATACGACTGCTGTTCGTTGCGCTCGCATCCATCGCCGCCTGGATGATGTACATGCTGATCCGCAGCCGTTCCGATCTGGCCGCGCTGGCGATGTACGACCAGCTGACAGGTCTGCCGAACCGGCATCTGCTGGAAGACCGGGCCGAGATCGTCTTCGCGCGTCACAGGCGCAAACCGGAACAGCGATGCGCCATCCTCTTCCTCGATCTGGACGGCTTCAAGAACATCAACGACCGCTACGGTCACAAGGCGGGCGATGCCGTGCTGCTTGCGGTCGCGGACCGCGCCAGCGAGGTCGTGCGCGAGAGCGATACCGTGGCGCGCTGGGGCGGCGACGAGTTCATCGTGCTCATGGATGAAGTGGAACCCGGGATGCTGGCAGACATGGTCGAGCGGTTGCGGGCCGGGATCGAGGCACCGATCCAGTTCGAAGGCGTGTCCCTGCAGGTCGGTGTGTCGATCGGTGTCTCGATGTGTCCCGCACGAGGTGCCTCGCTGGACCATGTCCTGAAGACGGCAGACCAGCAGATGTATGAGGAGAAGGTGAGACGCAAGACCGCCTGAGGGTCATCCGATCACTCGTGCCTTAACGCCTCGATCGGATCCAGTCGCGCCGCGCGCCGTGCCGGCACATAGCCGAAGATCACCCCGATGGCGGCCGAGAAGCCGAAAGCGAGCAGGTTGATGCCCGGGCTGAACAGATAGGGCAGGTTCAGCAGCGACGACAGGCCGGCACAGGCGATGGCGGCCAGCAGCAACCCGATCAGGCCTCCCAAGGCGGACAGCACCACCGCCTCGGTGAGGAACTGCAACAGCACTTCTTTTTCCAGCGCGCCGATGGCGAGGCGGATGCCGATCTCGCGCGTGCGCTCGGTCACCGATACCAGCATGATGTTCATGATGCCGATGCCGCCTACCAGCAGGCTCACCGCCGCGACGGCACCGAGCAGCGCGGTCATGGTGCCGATGGCACCGGACAGGGTCTTGGCGATCTCCTTGGTGTCCTGCACGCTGAAGTTGTCGTCCTCGTTGTCCGACAGTTTGCGCCGCTCGCGCATCAGCAGCGACAGCTGGTTGATCACCTGTTCGGATGACGCGCCGTCCTGCATCGAGATGAGGAGGGTGTTCACGTCCTGTTTGCCGGTCAGCCTGCGCTGCACAGTGCGCAGCGGCATGACGATCGTGTCGTCCTGGTCGCGGCCCATCGCGCTTTGTCCTTTCGCGGCGAGCACGCCGATCACTTCGCAGGAGAATTGCTTGATGCGTATCGAATCGCCCACCGGGCTGTGCGCCTCGAACAATTCCTTGCGCACGGTCGCGCCGATGACGCACACGGCCTTGCCGGCGCGCTCCTCGCTGGCGTTGAACAAGCGACCCTCTTCCAGCGTCCAGTTGCCGGCGATGAAGTAATCGCTGTTGCTGCCGGTGATGGAGGTCGCCCAGTTCCTGGTGCCGACCACCACCACGCTGGTGCGGTTGACGGTGGGGGCGACCGCCTTGAGTCACGCCACCTGCGCGCGGATCGCTTCCGCATCCTCCGCCTTGAAGCTGGGCGCGCCCAGGCTGCCGCTGCCCGGTCCCATGCGCTGGCCGGGGCGCAGCATCAGCAGGTTGCTGCCGAGACTGGAGATCTGGTCGGACACCGACTGCGTCGCGCCGTTGCCCAGCGTCACCATGGTGACCACGGCAGCCACGCCGATGACGATGCCGAGCACGGTGAGGAAGGAGCGCATCAGGTTGCGCCGGATCTCGCGCAGGGCGAGCAGCAATGTTGTCCAGCCCATCATGTCGCACCGCCGTTCTCGTTGTCGTGCGCGATCTGGCCGTCGACGAAATGCACGATGCGTTTGGCATAAGCGGCGATGTCCGGCTCGTGCGTCACCATCAGGATGGTGATGCCGTGGTCGCGGTTCATGCCCACCAGCAACTCCATGATCTCGTGGCCGCGTTTGGAATCGAGGTTGCCGGTCGGCTCGTCGGCCAGCAGCACCTTGGGATTGGTGACGATGGCGCGCGCGATGGCGACGCGCTGCTGCTGGCCGCCGGAGAGTTCGGACGAGGTGTGATGCGCCCACGCTTCCAGCCCGACCGAGCGCAGCGCAGCCATGCCCAGTGCATGTCGCGCTTCGGCGCTCTCGCCGCGATAGAGCAATGGCAGTTCCACGTTCTCCTGCGCCGTGGTGCGTGCCAGCAGGTTGAACCCCTGGAACACGAAGCCGAGGGCGTTGCGGCGCAGCAGCGCGCGCTGGTCGCGCAACAGGTGCTCCACATGCATGCCGTCGAACACATATTCGCCCGAGGTCGGTGTGTCGAGACAACCCAGGATGTTCATCGCGGTGGATTTCCCGGAGCCGCTCGGCCCCATGATGGCGACGAACTCGCCCTGACGGATGGACAGGTCGACGCCGCGCAAGTCCTGGAACGCGGCCTGGCCGCGGCCGTAGGTCTTGGTGATGCCGGACAGCTTGATCAGCACATCCGGCCCGGCGCTGGGCGGGACGACATTCATTTCGCCGACTTCTGCATGCCGATGATGATGCGCGCACCCGCCTGCAATGCGCCACCCACGACTTGTGTGCGGCGACCGTCGGTGAGGCCGATGCTGACCTCGACCGGCGTCGCCTTGTTGTCCTGCAACACCCACAGCGTGCGCGCGCTGCTGCCGGCCGAGGCGTTGTCCTTCACCTGCTTGGGCTGCTGCGGGCGGCGCGGCATCAGGCTGGCGACGAAGCCGCCGGAAGGGGCGGCCTTGGTCACCGGTGTGAAGCGCAATGCGGCGTTCGGCACCAGCAGCACGTCGTGCAGGTTGGCGGTGGAGATCTCGGCGGTGGCGGTCATGCCGGGACGCAGGCTCAGGTCGGCATTGGATACGTTGAGCAGCGTCTTGTAAGTCACCACACCGTCGGTGGTCTGCGCGCCGAAACCGACGCGCGCGATCTCGGCCGGATACTTGCGCCCCGGCCAGGCGTCCACCATGAAGTAGGCTGTCTGTCCTTCCTTCACCTGGCTCACATCCGCTTCGTCCACATCCACCTGCAACTGCATGCGCGCGAGGTCCTCGGCGATGGTGAACAGCACCGGTGCCTGCAAGGAAGCGGCCACGGTCTGTCCCGGTTCGATCTTGCGCGTCAGCACGATGCCGTCGATGGGCGAGCGGATGGTGGCCTTGGAGAGATTGGTCTGGTCCGAACGCAACTGGGCGGAAGCCTGCGCCGCGGCGGCGCGCGCGTTGGCCTCGTTCGCTTCTGCGCGCGTCACCGCCGCTTCGGCCGCTTCCAGTTCGCTACGCGACGGCACTTTGCCGCCTGTCATCTCCGCCACTTGGCGCAAACGTGCCAGCGTGGCGCGCGACTCCTTCACGGTCGCCTGCATCTGTGCCACCTGTGCCTCAGCGGCCAGCACGGCGGCCTGCGCTTTCACCACCTGGTCGTTCAGTTTGGACATGTCGAGCCGCACCAGCACCTGGCCGCGTTTGACCCGGTCGTTCTCGTCCACCAGCACGCTCTCCACGATGCCGGACAACTCGCTGCCCACATCCACCTGGTTGGTGGGATAAAGATTGCCGGTGGCCGACACCGTCACCGACAGGTCGCCACGCGCGGCTTCCTCGGTGAGGTAGCTGCCGTTGCCCGTCCCGTTCGACTTCGGCCACAACATCCAGCCGAGCAGCGCGATGGCAGCCGCGACCGATGCGATCAGCAACCACCGTTTGCCGCTGCCCGCAGAACGGGGAAGGGCAAGTGATGGATTCTGGCGTGTGCTGGAGGTGTCGTTCATGGTTGGGGACCTTGGTTGTCATGGGTTTGCGCGACAGGCAGGGCGGCATCCTCGCTCCAGCCGCCGCCCATCGCCTTGTACAGGCCGATCAATGCGGTGCGTTCATCCAGTTCGGCACCGGCCAGACTGTCTTCGCTGGACAGCAGGGTGCGGTCGGTGTCGAGCACGCTCTGGAAATCGATCAGGCCGCCCTCGTAACGCTGGCGCGCCATCAGCGCTGCATTGCGTGCAGAGGCCGAGGCATGTTGCAACGCGGCGCGGCGCTCATGGCTGTTGGCATAGCTGGCCAGCGCGTTCTCCATCTCTTCCAGCGCGAGCAGCACGGTCTGCTCGTAGGCGATCAGTGCCTGCTGTTGCGCCGCGTTCTGTGCTTCGACGCGCGCCCCCAGCCTGCCACCGTCGAAGATAGTCTGTGCCAGACTGGCAGAGAGCGAGCGCGTCAGGTTGGCGCTGTCACCCAGCGCGCCAACGGTGAGCGCCTTCCAGCCCAGGCTGCCGCTGAGCGAGAACGAGGGATAACGTTCCGCCCGCGTCTGGCCGATGCGCGCGGTCTCCGCCGCAAGACGTCGTTCTGCGGCCTGCACGTCGGGGCGCTGGCGCAGCGTGTCGGCGGGGATGCTGAGCGCGATCTCGTCCGGCAGGGGCGGCAGCGCGGCGGGTGTCGCCAGGCGTTCGTGCAGACTGCCGGGGAATCGCCCCGACAACACCGCCAGCCGGTTCTCGGCTTTGCCCAGACTGCTGGCGAGGGTGGGGATGCCGGCCAGTGTCTGTTGCAGATTGCTGTTCGCCTGTTCCACTTCCATCGAGGTCACCAGTCCGGCCTGCGCGCGCCATTCGGTGATCTTCAGCGTCTCGCGCTGCGCCTCCAGATTGTTGCGCGCGATGGCGAGGCGTTGCTGCAGACTGCGCAGTTGCATGTAGTTGAGTGCCACTTCGGCGGCGAGTGATACCTGCGTGTGGTAGAGATCCGCCAGTGTCGCACCGGCGTCCGCTTCGACCGCCTCGGAAGCGCGGCGCAAACCGCCGAACAGGTCTATCTCCCAACCGGCATCGAAACCGGCGTTGAACTGGTTGGAGGGCGAAGCATTGCCGGCCTTGCTGCGCCCTGCACCGAGCGCAGCGCTCAACTGCGGCATGAAGGCGGCATCAGAGATGTCGAGCCGCGCGCGCGATTCCTGCAGCCTGGCGCGCGCGGTGCGCATGTCGGGACTGTTGCGCAGCGCAGTGGCGATGAGTTCGTTCAGAACGGGGTCTTTCAGGCGCAACCACCAGCGGGAGATGTCTTCCTGCGCCGATGCGGGGCGTGTCCCCGCCGTGTCGCGCCAGTTCGCTGGGGCGGAGAGATCCGGTCTGACGTAGTCCGGGCCCACGGCACAGCCGGCCAGTGGAGCTATCATCATTAGTATGCGGAGTTGGGCTTTCACTGCCACCTTTCTGCTGCACGGCCGGGCAGGCCGGATATGGATGGGATTCTATAGAGGATAGTGGACGATTTGAATAAACCGTAAGGGTCATGGCAGGTTTGACGCATGCTCCCGGCTCGCCCACAATCCGCGGCATCGGATGCGATCATGCGACAGAGGTTCCGCAACCGCACAGACTTTACATATCTTCACGGATCCGACTTCTCAATGGCAACGAAATGAACGAACCGGCAGAAAAACTACGCGTCGACAAATGGCTGTGGGCCGCGCGTTTCTTCAAGACGCGCAGCATCGCCGCCGACGCGGTCGAGAGCGGCAAGGTGACCATGGACGGCGCGCGCATCAAGCAGGCCAAGACGGTGGGCGTGGGCGATGTGCTGGTGATCCGCCTCGGTCCCTACCAGCACGAAGTGGAGATACTGGAACTGTCCGGCAAGCGCGGCCCCGCGCCGGTCGCACAGAAGCTGTATCGCGAGACCGAGGAGAGCAAGCGCAAGCGCGCGATACAGGCCGAGCAGAACAAGCTGCTGCCGCAGTCCGACCTCAAGGGGAGGCCGACCAAACGCGACCGGCGCGAGATCGCGCGTCTGGTGGAAGGCGATCGCAAGCCGCGCAAGAGCGCCTGGGGAGATTTCGACTAGCTATGTCTGCGCTTGCCGATCAGCAACGCCTGGTAGTCGCGCTGCAGCGCGCACATGCGGCGCAGCTGATCGAGACGCATATCTCATGGGTGCTGCTGATCGGCGACTTCGCGTACAAGATCAAGAAGGCTGTCGATCTTGGTTTCCTCGATTATTCATCATTGTCTTCCAGAGGACATTTCTGCGAGGAAGAGTTGCGCCTCAACCGGCGTACTGCCCCCGACCTCTATCTTGAGGTGGTGAGTCTGGGCGGCAGCGCAGTTGCGCCCAGGTTCGGCACGCTGCCTGCCATCGAATACGCGGTTAAGATGCGTCGCTTCGCGCAGGATGCGCTGATGGATGCATGCGTGCGCCGCGGCGGCATCGAACCGTCGCACATCGATGCGCTGGCCGCCGCCGTCGCGCGTTTCCACGAACAGGCAGAGACTGTGGATACGCGGACGGCATACGGTGACGCCGGGACGATACGCGCTGCCGCGCTGCAGAACTTCGAACAGATGCGCACGCTGCTGACGGACAGCACCGATCTGCAGCGGCTCGATACGATGCAACGTCTGACGGAAGCGGAGTGGCTGGCGTGCGCAGAGCATTTCGAGTCGCGCCGGAATGAAGGCCGCGTGCGCGAATGTCACGGCGATCTGCATCTGGGCAACATCGTGCTCGCCGATGGCGTGCCGGTGCCGTTCGACTGCATCGAGTTCGAGCCAGCGCTGCGCTGGATAGATGTGATGGACGAGGTCGCCTTCACCATGATGGATCTGCTGCATCACGGTCGCAGCGATCTCGCCTGGCGCTTCCTGAATGCGTATCTGGAAGCGAGCGGCGACTATTCGGGCGTGGGCGTGCTGCGTTTCTATCTGGTCTATCGTGCGACGGTGCGCGCCAAGGTCGCCGCCATCCGCGCCCGCCAGCCGGATGATGGCGGCACGGCGCACACGCGGCATCTGCAGGCATGCAGGGCGCATCTGGCGCTGGCGCAGCGCTGCCTGTCCGACAGGCGACCGGCGCTGATCATCACGCACGGCCTGCCCGGTTCAGGCAAGACCACCTTCGCGCAATACGTCATCGAACAACTGGGTGCAGTGCGCATCCGCTCGGATGTGGAGCGCAAGAGGTTGTTCGGTTTGTCGGCGCTGGAAGGCAGTCGCAAGTTGGATACGGACATCTACAGCCGCGATGCGACCGCTCGGACTTACGGCTTGCTGCGGGCGCTGGCGCACGGCCTGCTGGCGGCGGGCTATCCGGTGATCGTGGATGCGGCTTTCCTGCGCCATGAAGAACGCGAGATGTTCCGCGCGCTGGCGCAGGAACTTGCGTTGCCGTTCGTCATCGCCACGCTGGAGGCGGACGACGGGACATTGCGCGAGCGCATCCGCCAGCGTCACCATGATGCATCTGAGGCGGATGTGAACGTGCTGGCGAGATTGCAGGAGGCGCAGCAGCCTTTGGATTTCCGGGAACGGGAAGCGGCGTTGAGATTCGACACCGGGCTATCCCCCCGGTCGAAAAGTAATGCACGCAGCTGGCGCGCGCTGTTAAAGTGCGTCCGGGCGGTTGAACTTCGACCGCATACTGGCAGCATGGATCGGCCGTGTCGGTGACCGGGCATCTTCAACAAGGAGCGGGAACATGGCGATAGCGTGGCGGGAGCAACTGAGTGTCGGCAACAACATCATCGACGAAGACCACAAATACCTGATCGAGATCATCAACCGGGTCGAAACCTGTCTCGCGAAGAAGGACATGGCCGCATTGAAGGCGGAGTTGCAGCGTTTGCATGATTATTCGCAGCTGCATTTCGACCGCGAGGAGAAGATCGCCATCGCGGTCGGTTACCAGCAGACACCCGGCTTGCAGCAGTCGCACCAGTCACTGATGGAGAAGCTGGGAAAGATGGAGTCGGGCTTCGTCAACGCGGAACAGACCTGGTCGCCGGAGCTGACCAGAGGCTTTGCCGATTTCCTGCGCAATTGGCTGATCGATCATGTCATCAAGGAAGACCTGCTGATGAAGCCGTCCCTGCAGAAGTACTCCCCCGCTTTCTCGCCCTGGTAGGGTTCAGCGTCCGTTCGATTTGGAGTGGTACATCGCCTGGTCGGCCGCCGCGATCAGCGTCGAGGGCGAGCTGCCGTCCTGCGGGAAGCGGCTGACGCCTATGCTGCCGCCGGAATGCAATTCGATATCCTGGTAGGGGATGGGGGCAGCCAGCGCGGTCTGCACCTTGCGCACCATCTGTTCGATCCGCGCATCCTCCCATGTCCCCTCGAACAGGATGATGAACTCGTCACCGCCCAGGCGCGCCGCCGTATCCGATTCGCGCAGCAGTTCGCGCAGGCGTTGCGCGACCACCTGCAACACCGCATCGCCCGCCGCATGGCCGTGCGTGTCGTTGATGGTCTTGAAACCGTCCAGATCGATGAACAGCAGCAGCAATTGTTCGTCCTGCCGTTTGGCGCGTGCCAGCGCGTGGGTCAGGCGGTCGAGGAACATGCGCCGGTTGGGCAGGCCGGTCAGGCTGTCATGGCTGGCCAGGTGGTCGAGCATCTCCTGCTGCCGCTGCAGGTCCTCGATCTGATGCTGGATCTGCCTCTCCATCAACTGGATGCTGTGTGCCAGTTCGCCGATCTCATCCTTTCTGTCCACCGGCAATGCGCCGATCTTGCCATCCACCGCGAAACGTCTGATCTCAGCCACGATGTGATAGAAGGGGCGGTTGAAGGCGCGCGCCAGGAACACGGCGAGCAGCACCGTCAGTGCGCTGAAACTCAGCACGATGCCCAGCGTGATGGAGGCGAGCTGCCGGCTTTCCGCCATCACGCTGGACAGTGGTTGCGACAGGCCGAGGATGAAGCCGTCGCCGCCTTCCATGCCGGGCACGGGGATCTGGTCGAAGGCGGCCACCAGTGGCTCGGCGGCGGACGGCAGGCTGGAGGTCACGCGATGCGTCGCCGCATTCGGGGCATCTTTCAGCAGTGCCGAGACGGCCGGGAACTCATCCTGCACGCGCGCCTCCTGGCCACGGTCGAAAGCGAAACCGAGGGCCGGGTCGGGATGGATCAGATAGTCGCCCCGCCGGTTCGCCAGATACAGTCTCAACTCCGGCGGCAGGTCGGCAGCCAGCTGGGCGAACAGACCTTGCAGGTCGACGTTGATCACGACCAGCCCGATGGCGCGCTGCCGCGCATCGTGGATGGGGGCGGCCACCTGCAGCGCGGGACGATGTTCGCCCGCATGCGCGCCGATCTCATGGTTGATGGTGGCGCGCGAGACATAGATGCTGCCGGGCAGGAGACGCAGGGTCTCGAACACATAGGGGTAATGTCCCTTCTCCTGCAGTGCTTCGCCGCTGACACGCAACAGGCCATGCATGCCGCGGTCGACGCGGATGCGCTCCAGGCCGTGATTGTCAGCTTCGATCAGGCGCACCTGGAAGTATTCCGGATGCACCGCCATCATCCCCTCGAATATCTTCGCCACGTTCTCTTCGCTGAGCGTCTGGAAACCGCCGGTGCTGCGTTGCAGGATGCGTGGTGCCTGCGGATGCTGCGCGACCAGGCGCACGTCTGCCTTGACATTGTTTAACGCCACCGTCACCTGGCGCATCAGCACCTGTGTCGCGGTCAGCAGGCGCTCCTCTGACGACTGCAGCAACTGTTCGCGGCTGGCCTGATAGGCGAAGTAACCGGTCAGGCCTGTGCCCAGCAATCCGACAAGGACCAGCACCAGACCGAGACGCCAGGCGATGGTGAATCTCATGGTGCCAGCACCCGAGACAGGCGGTCTCCGGAACGTATCCGTTCCCACAGCCTTTCGCGCCGGACGGTGTCTTCCGGCGGCTGCAACCATACCGGTATGCCGTCCGGCTGGCCGTTCCCCTCGTCGGACAGCGTGTTGGACAGTCCCTGCCGTTCGACCAGCAAGCGGCTGGCCAGCGGGCCGAGCAGATGGTCGATCCAGGCGTGCGCCAGTGCCGGGTCGCGTGCATCGCGCGTGATGCTCCAGCAATCCAGCCAGGCCAGTGCGCCTTCCTGCGGCATCACATAACCGATGTCCGCACCGGCATCCTTGAGCATGTGCACCTGCTGCATGCCGTAGTTGGCGAACATCAGTGCGGCACCGTGCTGCATGAACAGATGCACCGACTCCTCCGGCTGCGTGTAGAAGCCGAGCACATTGCGCCGCAATCCGATCAGGTGTTCTGCGGTGCGCGGCAGGTCGGCGGGCGCGATGCGGAAAGGGGAGGCGAGTCGCAGCGACTGCGCGGCCAGCGAGAAGCTATGCGTGCCGCCGTCGTAGGCGATGACCTTGCCGCGATAGCGTTCGTCCCACAGCGCGGAGATCGAGCGGGGCGGTGTCCGGAACTGCTTGCGGTCGTAGATCAGTCCCATCTGCGAATAGGTGTAGGGGGTCGCGTAAACCTTGCCGTCGCGCATCAGCCCGGGGATGGCGGACAAGGCGCGAAAACGCGGCAGTTGCATGCGCGTGTTGGGGATGCTGTCCAGGCGCAGCGGCTGCACCAGATCTGCTGCGAGATAACGTTGCAGTTCGGCGGCGTTGACGGCGAACACGTCGTAGTTGCGGGTGTTGATCTTCTCCCACAGCGAGGCGTCCGAGGTGACGACGGTCAGCTCGACCCGCACCGCATGCCGTTGCTCGAACGCGCGCACCACTTCCGCCTCGGCGTAACCAGGCCAGGCCAGTACCCGTAACACGGGCTGCGCCGCGCCGGCCGGGGCGGATGCCAGCACGAGCAGCGACACGACTGGCAGCAGCAATCTCCGGCAGGTCGAGAGGAAGCGGGAAAGTGCCATGCGCTCAGACCATGAATCTGTGGGTGGCCTCGTTCAGTGTGTGCGCCGTGTCTATCATCCGCTCCGATTCCCGGACGCACAGTGATGTGAGCTTGGCGGTCTCGTCGGTGCTGTGCTGGTTCTCCTCGATACGCTTGAGCACCAGCCCCACCAGCATCTGCTGGTCGTCTGCCGCTTCGCGCACTTCCTCCACCGAAGCCTTCATCGCGGCCGTCGCCTGTTCGATCTGCACGAACGTCTCGGATGAGAGTCTGGAGGCGCGCAGGCCGTCGACGACGGCATTGGCGTTCTCTTCGGAGATGCTGACGGTGGATGCTACATCGGCGCTCACCTGCTTGAGCACGCCGTCGATGCGCGTGGTCGCCTGCGCGGCCTGCTCGGACAGTTTCCGGACTTCATCCGCGACCACGGCGAAGCCGCGCCCCTGCTCGCCCGCGCGTGCCGCCTCGATGGCCGCATTGAGCGCCAGCAGGTTGGTCTGGTCCGCGATGGCGCGGATGGCGGAGACCGCCGTCTCGACCTCCCTGGCGCTGGCCTCCAGACTGTTGGCATTGGCCGAGATCTTGCGGCTGGCCGCATCCAGCACGGAGATGGCCTGCTCGGTCGCGGACACATGCCGGACCCCGTTGCGCACCAGTTCATCGGCGGAGGCGGCACTGCCGCCCGCCGAGTCGGACAGTTCGAGGATGGTGCGCGAGGCATCGGCCATGCCGTTGATGACCTTGATGATCTCCTGCTCGTTCTGGCGGTATTCCGCCATGCTGGCACCGAGCGAGTTCATGGAGTCGCCGATCTCGCGCGCGGTCGCATCCACGGTGTTGGCGGATGCCGTCATCTCGCCCAGCGTGTCGCGCAGGCCGGAGGCCATGGCATCGAAGCCGCCGGTGATCTCGCCCACCGTGTCCGCGCTGCGTATGCCGCATCCCTCGCGCAGGTCGCCGTTGCGTATGCGTTCGGCGGCGACTGCCACCTTGCGCAGCTTGCCCACCAGCAGCCATTCCAGCAGCAGGTGGTTGAAGATGCCGATGGTGATGCCCGCCACGATGCAGCCGACGATGAACCAGCCCAGCATGCCGGGCTTCCATTGCACGAAGAAATTGGCATAGAACGGGAATATCAACCCCATGAGCAGGCCGAACCCGAGGAAGGAATACTTCAGTTGCTTGAGAATGGAGGGGGACTTGTTCGCCATTGCCGTCCTTTCGAAATAAGGTCTTGCTGCAATAATCCTGTGCAGCATATGCCTGTTTCGGCAAGAAACAATAATGCTTTAGTGTGTCCCACCCTCCTTCCTTGGGGGTGGGCGGCCGGGGGACTATGCCGCCGGTCTGCTCTCGCCGCCCAGCGCCTCGACCAGAGCGGGCAGCAATTTCTTCAGTTCGCCGCTCATCAGGGCGAAATCGGCATCGAAGGCGTCGTCCTGCGCATCGCTGTCGGCCTGCTCCTTGAGCAGGTCCAGTGCCTGCAGGCGTTTGATCTGGCCGTTCTCGTGCAATACGAAGGAGATGCGGTCGTACCAGGTCATCGCCAGCCGGGTCACTTCCTTGCCTGCGCTGATGTGCTTGGCGATCTCTTCCGCTTCCAGCGAGTGGCGCACATAACGCACGGTGGCTTTCTCTTCGCCCGAGGCGCGCAACTCGCAATCTCGGTCGACGGTGAACACTGAGGGCAGTTCCTCGCCCGCCAGCCAGGAGGTCATCGCGGTGGTGGGGGAGACTTCCGTCTTGAGCGGCGTGAAGGCAATGCCGTCCACCGACTTCACCAGCAGTTCCACCAGTTCGTCCGCCTTGGCCAGGTTGGCTGCATCCAGCACCAGCAGTCCAGCGGCGGTGTCTATCCATGCATACGTGCGGCGGCGAACGGCGAAGGCGCGCGGCAGCAATTCGTCGGTGACCGCTTCCTTGAGTTGCTTCATCTGCTTGCGGCCCGGCTTGTAGCCTTGCTGTTCTTCCATTTCCACTGCACGGTCTTTGCAGATGGTGTTGATGACCGATGCGGGTAGCAACTTCTTTTCCGCGCCGAGGCAGATCAGCATCTGCTTGCCCAGCGTGTGCACGAAGGACGGCTCAGCCTCCTTGGGCGGTATCCAGCCCGCGCGTTGCAGCTCCAGACCGGAGCAGGGCTGCAGTGCATGTTGCGAGAGTTTCTCTTCCAGTTGTCCGGGAGTGACGTCCCATTTGTTGAGACGATAGACGATCAGATTCTTGAACCACATGATTGCGTTTTGCCTTGCAGAAAAAGGGCGCGATCCTCGCGCAGATGCGTGCGGGTGCCGCCATGGCGACACCCGCGACGCGCGTGACTTACGATTGCAGGCCGACCACCACCGACTTGCCTTTCAGCGCCAGCGCCTTGCCCATGCGGGCGCGTTTGCCGAAATGGCTTTGCAGATCCTTGTCGTTGAGCGTCAGGCTCTGCTCCTTGCTGCCGCTGGAGGTGATGACGGTGACCTTGGGCTGACCGGCCACGGTCACCGCGGCCAGCTCGTCCCCGTCCGCCATGCCCATCACCACCACGCCCTTGCCGCCGCCCGCGAGCTGTTTCATCTCGGCCAGCAGGAAGGCGAGCAGACGACCGGATCTGCAGGCCGCCACCACCAGCGCATTGTCGGAAGGCGTGAACAGGGCAGGCGGCAGGATCGCTTCGCCTTCCACGCTGATGAACTGTTTGCCCGCCTTGTTGCGTCCCACCATGTTGCCCAGCGTGCAGGTGAAGCCGTAACCGGCGGCGGTGGCCAGCAGCACATGCTGTTCTGCCTTGCCGCACAGCACATGCACGATCTTCGCGCCGGTCGCCACTTCGATCAGCGTCGCCAGCGGCACGCCGTCGCCGCGGCCGCCCGGCAGCAAGTGCACGGGGATGCTGCACACGCGGCCGTTGCTGCAGATCACGATGCAGTGGTCGGTGGTGCGGCATTCGAACGCGCCCAGCAAGCCATCGCCGTCCTTGAACGAGATGCCCGCCAGATCGAGTCCGTGGCCCTGACGTGTACGGCCCCAGTGTTTCTTCGAGACGATGACTGTCACCGGTTCGTCCACCACCTGCGTGGTCAGCACCACGCGTTCGGCTTCCTCGATCAGCGTGCGGCGCTCGTCGCCATAGGTCTTGATGTCCTCGTCGATCTCTTTCGCCACGCGGCGGCGCATCATGGCATCGGAGGCCAGCAGTTTGCCCAGCTCTTCGCCTTCGTCCTTCAGTTGCTTCAGTTCGCGCTCGATCTTGATGCCTTCCATCTTCGCCAACTGGCGCAGACGGATCTCAAGGATGTCCTCGGCCTGACGGTCGGACAGATCGAAGCGCTCGATCAGCGCGGGCTTGGGTTCGTCCGATTCGCGGATCAGTGCGATCACCTCGTCCAGGTTCAGGTACACGATCATGCGACCGTCGAGGATGTGGATGCGGTCGTTGACCTGTGCCAGACGATGTTCGCAACGGCGGCGCACCGTGGCGATACGGAAGCTCGCCCACTCGCGCAGTACCTCGGCCATCGGCTTCTGGCGCGGCCTGCCGTCCAGACTGATCATCACCATGTTCAGTTGCAGCGAACTTTCCAGACTGGTGTGCGCGAGCAATATGGTCATCAGCTCGTCCACCGACTGGCGGCTGGACTTCGGTTCGAACACCAGCCGCACCGCATTGTCCTTGTCCGATTCGTCGGTCACCCTGTCCAGCACCGATAGCAGCAACTGCTTGTTCTGCACCTGCTCCTGCGTGAGTGCCTTCTTGTTGGCGCGCACCTTGGGATTGGTGAGGTCCTCGATCTCTTCCATGATCTTCTTGGCCGAAGTGCCGTGCGGCAGTTCGTACACCGCCACGCGCCACTGGCCGCGCGCCAGTTCTTCCACTTTCCAGCGCGCGCGCATCTTGAGCGAGCCGCGACCCGTGCGGTAACACTCGGCGATCTCGCGCGGCGAGGAGATGATCTGTCCGCCGCTGGGCAAGTCGGGGCCGCTGATCGAGGCCAGCAATTCCTCGTCGGAACATTTCGGATCGCGCACGCAGATGGCGGCGGCAGCGCCGATCTCGCGCAGATTGTGCGAGGGGATCTCGGTCGCCATGCCGACCGCGATGCCGGATGCGCCGTTGAGCAGCACCATGGGCAGACGCGCCGGCAGCATGGCCGGTTCGTCGAAGTGGCCGTCGTAGTTCGGCTGCATGTCCACCGTGCCCATGTCCAGTTCGGACAGCAGCAGGTCGGCGATAGGCGTCAAACGCGCTTCGGTGTAGCGCATCGCGGCGGCGTTGTCGCCGTCGCGCGAACCGAAATTGCCCTGGCCGTCCACCAGCGGATAGCGCATGGAAAAACCCTGCGCCAGTCGCACCATCGCCTCGTAGGCCGACGAGTCGCCGTGCGGGTGGAACTTGCCCAGCACCTCGCCCACCACGCGCGCGGACTTCACATGCTTGCGGTCGTGCGCCAGCCCCATCTCGCGCATCGCATACAGGATGCGGCGCTGCACCGGCTTCTGGCCGTCGCACACGTCTGGCAGCGCGCGGCCCTTGACCACCGATACCGCGTATTCCAGATAGGCGCGCTCGGCATACTGCGCCAGCGGCACCGAGTCACCATCCGGCGGCGGGGGCAGCGGCGCGAACTGGCGTGCGTTGCCGCCGCCGTCGCCTGCCGCTGCTTCCACTACTTCCTGTTGCATTGCTTCTTCCGGTTGTGCGCCTTCTTCTTCGAAAAGATCAGACATCGCCTGTTACCTCGTTACCGTGATATTCCAGCCAGGCGCGGCGCGCGCCCGACTCCTGTTTACCCATCAGCATGTTCATGACGCGATGCGTATCTTCTTTTGAAGATGCATCCAGCGCCACGCACAGCGCGCGCCGCGTGTCCGGGTTCATGGTGGTGTCCCACAACTGTTCCGGGTTCATCTCGCCCAGACCTTTGAAGCGCGAGATCGACCATGATCCTTCACGCACCTTGTCCTTGCGCAGACGGTCTTCGATGGAAGTCAGCTCGTCCTCGTTCAGGGCGTAGATCTTGCGCATCGGCTTCTTGCCTTGCGCGGGCACATCGACGCGGAACAACGGCGGCTGCGCGAGGAAGATGTGACCGTCCGCGACCAGACGCGGGAAGTGGCGGAAGAACAGTGTCAGCAGCAGCGTGGCGATGTGCGATCCATCCACGTCCGCGTCGGCCATGATGTAGATGCCCTTGTAACGCAGGCCGGACAGATCGACGTTGTCGGTGAGGTCGTGCGGATCGACACCGATGGCCACCGCGATGTCATGCACCTCGGCATTGGCGAACAGGCGGTTGCGATCCACCTCGAAAGTGTTGAGCACCTTGCCGCGCAACGGCAGAATGGCCTGGAACTCCTTGTTGCGGCCCTGCTTGGCCGAGCCGCCTGCGGAGTCGCCCTCGACCAGGAACAGCTCGTTGCGCTCCGGGTTGAAGTCGGCCGCGTCGGTCAGCTTGCCCGGCAGCACGGCGACTGCGGAGCCTTTCTTCTTCTCCACCTTCTGCGCCGATTTCATGCGGCTCTGCGCCTGCTTGATCACTACTTC
This sequence comes from Sideroxyarcus sp. TK5, assembly GCF_054601595.1. Classification (NCBI taxonomy): domain Bacteria; kingdom Pseudomonadati; phylum Pseudomonadota; class Betaproteobacteria; order Nitrosomonadales; family Gallionellaceae; genus Sideroxyarcus; species Sideroxyarcus sp. TK5. The sequence goes on from NZ_BAAHSJ010000001.1 coordinate 451,153, forward strand.
GGCGATGCGCTTGCCGTAATCGACGTGTTCGTTCAGCCACAGCAGCAGTGGATCGGTGACCATGGTCGAGACGAGTTTCAGCGCGGTGCGCGACACCAGCCTGTCTTTGGTCTGGCCCTGGAAGGAAGGGTCGAGCACCTTGGCGGACAGCACGAAGCTGGCGCGGTTGGCGACGTCGTCCGAAGTCAGCTTCACACCCTTGGGCAGCATGCCGTGCAGTTCGATGAAGCTCTTTACCGCGTTGAACATCGCGTCGCGCAGGCCGGAATCGTGCGTGCCGCCGTTCCAGGTCGGGATCAGGTTCACATAGGACTCGCGCGTGATCGCGCCTTCCTCGGTCCACGCCAGTGCCCAGCTCGCGCCTTCGCCTTCGGCATAGTTGTCGTCGTTCTTGCCGACGTAGCGCTCGCCGGAGAACACCGGCGCGATCAATGCGCCGCCGTCTTCCTGCGCGTCCAGCGCCTGCGTCAGGTAGCCGCGCAGGCCGTCGGGATAGTTCCACTCCTTCTTCTCGCCGCTCTTCTCGATCAGCAGCGTGACGGTCACACCCGGCAGCAGCACCGCCTTGGAGCGCAGCGCGCGTTCCAGTTGCACCAGGTTGACGTTGGGTGCATCGAAATATTTTCCGTCCGGCCAGACGCGCACCGTGGTGCCGGTCTTGCGCTTGGGACATTCGCCCACGCGCGCCAGCGGCTGCTTCGCGACGCCGTGTTCGAATCGAAGATGGTGTTCGCCGCCGTCGCGGAACACGGTGACCTCGAGCGCGGTGGACAATGCATTGGTCACCGCCACACCCACGCCGTGCAGGCCGCCGGAGAACTGGTAGGCGCCGCCTTTCTCCTTGTCGAACTTGCCGCCCGCGTGCAGCACGGTGTAGGCGACCTCGACCACGGACTTCTTTTCCTCCGGATGCAGGCCGACCGGGATGCCGCGCCCGTCGTCCGACACCGTCACCGAACCGTCGATGTGTGCGGTGACGACGATGTTCTTGCAGAAACCGGCCAGCGCCTCGTCGCAGGCGTTGTCCACCACCTCGGCGATGATGTGGTTGGGGTTGTCCAGCGTGGTGTACATGCCGGGGCGCTGGCGCACGGGGTCCAGGCCGCGCAGCACCTTGAATGACGACTCATCGTATTTGACGCTCAACGGAGACTCCTGAATAGAACAACTTGCTGATTATTAAGCTTTGCTTTGGACGGGAGGCGTATCGGGCAACACGTTCTCCTCGCCATCCAGACGCGCGATGATAACCGCCCCGCATGAATCGCTGAAGACATTCACCGACGTGCGGCACATATCCAGCACGCGATCCACCGCCAGGATCAGGCCGATGGCCTCCAGCGGCAGGCCGATGGCACTCAGGATGATGGCGATGGCGACCAGGCTGGCGGAGGGGATGGCCGCCACGCCGATGGAGGTGACCAGCGCCAGCAGCACGACGGTGAACTGCTGCACGAAGCCCAGCTCGATGCCGTAAGCCTGCGCGATGAACATCGCCGCCACGCATTCGTACAGCGCGGTGCCGTCCATGTTCACCGTCGCGCCCAGCGGCAGCACGAAGCTGCTGGTGCGGTTGGACACGCCCGCGCGTTTCTCCACGCATTCCATGGTCAGCGGCAGGGTGGCGGCGGAAGAACTGGTGGAGAAAGCGGTGAGCAGGGCGGGGGCCATGGCGCGGTAATGGCGCAGCGGGCTCACGCCGCCTACGAAATACAGCAGGGCAGGCAGCGCCAGCAGGGAATGTATCGCCAGCCCGGCCAGCACGCTGAAGAAGAACCAGGCCAGCGGTGCGATGGCAGCGAAGCCGGTGCTAGCCACCACCTTGGCTACCAGCCCGAACACGCCGATGGGCGCGAACTTCATCACCCAGTCGGTGATCTTCATCATCACCTGGAAGATGCCGTTCCAGAGTTTGTACTGGCTCTCGGCGTAAGGCTCCTCGATCCGGGTCATGAAGAAACCGAACAGCAGGCTGAAGAAGATCAGCCCCAGCATCTGTCCGTCGGCTGCGGCGGACACGATGTTGGTGGGTACCATGCGCAGGAAGATGCCCACCAGGTCGCCCGCACCTTTGTCCTCGATGCTGGCCGCCACCTCATCGCTCACCTGCGCCATGCCGAGTCGTTCCTTCGCCGGTTGGCCGTCGATGATGCCGGGTGCGGTCATGTTCACGATGGCGAGGCCGATCAGGATGGCGAACAGGCTGGTGGTCGCGTAATAGATCAGCGTTTTTGCGCCCAGCCGCCCGAACGCGCCGCCCCCGCCGATGCCCGCGATGCCGACGATGATGGACGACACCACCAGCGGCACGATCAGCATCTTCAATGCATTGAGGAACAGCGTGCCGATGAAATCGAACACCGCGTACCAGCGCACGCCGAACAGTGTGGCGTCAGTACCCGCGACAGAGCCGGCGATGGCGGCCAGCAAAAGGGCGATGAGGATCTGCCAGTGCAGTTTGAGTTTGGTCATGGTTGCGGATATTCAGGTCGCGCCGGTCGTGGGACCGGCGCTGGTTTGGTGCGCAGTGGCTGCGCGGCGACTAGGTTGCGTTTGCCAGCTTGTGCTTCACTCTTGCGCACATCGCGCGATCTCGGCGTTGTCCGTCAGTTCGAGGCAGTGTCTGAAATCCAGATCCTTGGCACGCGGCTTGTTCGATGTGCTGTGCTTGTTGGGCTTGGCGGGTTTCATGGCCGGAGCGGGCGCTTCCGCTGTCTCCGCTGCGACCGGCTTCAACTCTTCAACTTCCAGTCTGGTGGCTGTGCTGCTATGCCCGCTGCCCTCTTCGCCGGCTGCAAATACGGTTGCACCGGTCAGCATCATCGCAGCGGCAAGCAAAGACATAAGATAATTTTTCATGAATGACTCCCTGTATCCGACTTCAAGCTATCGATGAAATGTTGCATCACGAGTGCCGGAGTATAGAGACTTTGCCGGGTTCGGCAAAATGAATATCCCGGTGTGAGAGAAGGCTGGTTGTGACCATTCGGCGCAGTAATGATAACGCCGGATGTGTGCTGCAATTTAAATGCTGTCTTTCAATATGCAAGGATGAGATGCGTGTTTCCGGGCGACGATCAGCCGTTCGCCTTCCTGAACTCCGCCATGAATCCAGACAGCTCTTCCACCGCCGACAGCGTCAAGCCGTTATAGAGCGAGGCGCGTATGCCGCCGATGGAGCGGTGTCCCCCCAGGCCGGAGAAGCCTGATGCGGAACAATCCTGCAGGAAGCGTTGCTCCAGTTCCTTGCTGGGCAGGTTGAAGGATACGTTCATCTGCGAGCGGTCGGCGATGGCGGCGTGGCCGCGATAGTAACCGTCGCTCTCATCCAGTGCGCGATACAGCAGTTCGGCTTTTTGTGTGTTAAGCGCGGCCATTCGCTCCAGTCCGCCGATCTCGTTCATCAACCAGCGCGTTACCAGCAACACCACGTAGATGGAGAACACCGGCGGGGTGTTGAAGATGGAGTGGGCTTTGATGTGGCTGCGGTAATCGAGGAAGCCGGGCAGGTCGTCCGGTGCGTCCTTCAGTATCTCGTCGCGCAACAGCACCACCGTCACCCCGGCGGGGCCGATGTTCTTCTGCGCATGCGCGTAGATCATGGCGTAGCGGTCCGCCGCGCAGGGGCGCGACAGGAAATCGGACGACATGTCGCACACGCGCGGCACGTCGTCGCGGCCGAGCACGCGCTGGAACTGCAGGCCTTCCACGGTCTCGTTGGAGATGTAGTGCAGATAGGGCGCGTCCGGCGAGTAGTCGAGTTCCGCATCGGTCGGCAGGCGGTCGAAGTGGTTCGCTTCGCCGCTCCACAGCACGCGCACCGGGCCTTCGCGCTTCGCTTCGGCCAGCGCCTTGCCGCTCCAGTAGCCGGTGTGCAGATAGTCCGCAGGCGTTTTTTTGCCGCGTAACAGCGTCATCGGGATCATGGAGAACTGTTGCGTCGCGCCGCCTTGCAGGAACAGCACGTGGTAGTCCTTGTTCAGGCCGAGCAGGGTGCGGATGTTGTCTTCCAGTTCCTGCACGACGGCGGCGAACCAGTCGGAACGGTGGCTGATGCCGAGGATGGAAAGTCCCACTTCCGGCACGGCGATGATGGCCTGCTGTACTTGTTGCAGCACGGTCTCCGGCAGCGCGCCGGGCCCGCCGGAGAAGTTCAGCCGGTTGCTGGGCTTAGCCATGGCGGCTCGCGGTCAGGCGTTGCAGATAGGCGCGGAAGGCATCGCGCGCCTTGGCGATGTGCTGCTGTTTGTAGGGGAACAGTTCTTCCGGGTCCATCGCGTGCACGACCATGGTGTGGTCGATCTCGAAGATGAGCAGCTTGCCGTCGCGCGTCTCGGCGCCGTCGATGAGCAGATAGTCCAGACCCGTGCGGCGGTATATCTCGTCCAGCGCATTGCGATGGCGTTGCGCGAAGTCGTCGAAGTGTTCCATGAAGGCGAGTTCCTCGGCGCGTTTGTTCGCGTCCTCGTACATGCCCGCGTTGAGGTAGTGGATCATCCAGTTGCCGGACACGGCCATGTGGCAGGCGTAGGGCTGGCCGGCTATGAGCGCGATGCGGAATTTGCGGAACAGGCCGTCGTCGCCGCTGTAGTCGACGAAACGCGCGATGAAGAGATCGCTTGCCTGTACCTTGGCAAGATACGCCGCCAGTTCTTGCGCCGAGGCGATGCGCGCCAGATCGCGTCCCGCTTGCGAGTCGTAGGGGCGCACGATGATCGGATAGTCGTTGCCGGGGAAGTTCGCGGCGAGCGTGGTCTGGCCTGCGGCGATCGCCTGCAACACTTCGCGTCCACAGCGCAGTGTAGGCGGCATCTCGATACCGGCTGCATCCCGCAGCAGTTCGCTGGCCGCATCGCGACCGACGCAGGGGATGTGCTTCGGCTGGTTGATGACCGGTTGCGGCCAGTCATGCAACTTTTCTTCCAGAGCGAGCAGTGTGGCGCGGTTGGCATCCGATTCGCTGATGGCGACCAGTACCGCATCGTGTTCGGGGATGGGCAATGCGAGCGGGTCTGGCTGGCTCACGTAATACAGGATCAGGTCCACGTCCGTGCGTTCCAGCAGGCAGTCGATGGGCGTGTTGGCCGCGATGTCGCCGGGTGCCATCAGTACCAGCAAACGCGTGAGGACAGGCTGCTGCATCGCCGGTAGACGGTAGATGCGCTGTTGCTCCAGCGCTATGGCCTGGATGGACAGGCCGATGTCGCGCTGGCCGATGCACTGCATGGCGACCGACAGGTTCATCCACAACTGGCCGTCGGTCTGCTTCTGCTGCGCTTCGGCGAGCAGGGCTTCGGCATAGGGTTTCAGGTCTTGTCCGGAGACGCTGGCGCGCAGGAAAGGGGCCAGTCCCAGGAAGGTCGTCTCGGAAGTGTTCTGCTCGGTGGTGGCGTTCATTGCTTTACTTTATTCAGGGCGAGGGGCAAGGATAGTTGAAAAGTACGGCTTTCGTGCCGCGAATAGCGCAGGAATTCCTTGATTCAACTTCGCTTTGGCGACAGGGAACATGCCGGACCCGCATGCTCGTCACGGTCAGGCGGACGGCCGTTGCTTGTGGAAGGTGAGCGGGATAATGGAAGGCGGAGGTGATTTAAGGATGTACTTCTTCGCCTTGCCCATCACGTGCATCTCGCACTTGCGGCAATCGAATTCCAGACGCAGGCGCTCACTGCCGTTGACCAGCGTCATCGGCTCGGCGCGCACCTGGCCCTGCACGCCGATCACCCCCTTGGCCTGTTTCGGGCACAGGCTCAGCGAATAGCGGATGCAGTGGCGCGTGATCATCAGTGGGACTTCGCCGGGCTCTTCGTGCGCCTCGTAGGCGGCGGCGATCAGCTTCACGCCGTGCTGCGCGTAGAAGTCGCGCGCGGCGCTGTTGTACACATTGGCGAGGAAGGAGAGCGTTTCTTCCGGATAGGTGGCAGGCGGTTGCACCGCCGCCTTGCGCGGCAGCGGCACATACGCAGCCAGGCGCGCGGCCTCCAGCTTTTCCACGGCATCGCGGCGCAAGGTGTTGAGCAGCGAAGAGGGGATGAACTGCGGTTGTGACCAGTGCACGTCTGCACCTTCCAGTTCGAAGTCGGTATTGCCCATGCGTGCGAGCTGCGCACGTACGGCGTCCTCTGCTTCTTCCGGTTGCTTCGCGGGTTGCTTGTCGAAGTCGGCGCTCGCGCTGACTTCGATGTCGTCCTCGTCGTGCAAGGTCAGCGTGTAACCCGTCGCGGTTTCCGCCAGCGTGGCGTGCACGCCGATCTTGCGCTCCGCCGACTTCTTGCTGAGCGCCATCTCCCACGCGTGGTCGCTGTTGCGGTTGATGGTGAGGCCGACGCGCAATCCAGTCAGTTCAGCCATCTTCTCGTTCGGCCACACGCGCCATGCCGCGCCCACCTGCTTCACCGTGTTTGCGCGCAAGCCGCGCGTCTCGCGTTTGTGCAGGTAGTTGAGGCCGTCGCCGTTCGAAAGCTGTTCGGTGGTCTCGATCTCGAACCAGTCCGGCCCGAGCTTGCTGATGCTGCCCAACGGCAGGCCGACGAAGCTGGGCGCATCGAACGCGCCGATGTCGATCTGGCGGCCGTTGGCGAAATAGTCGGTCGCGCCGCGATGGAAGGTCTTGTCCGGATCCGGTGTGAAGAACAGTTTCGTGGTGCCGCTGGAAGCCGCATGCAGGTCGTGGCGGTTCTCCAGGATCTCGTCCAGCAGGCGGCGGTAATGGCCGGTGATGTTCTTTACATACGGCGCATCCTTGTAGCGCCCCTCGATCTTGAAGCTGCGCACGCCCGCCTTGACCAGTGCACGCAGGTTCGCGCTCTGATTGTTGTCCTTCACCGACAGCAGGTGTTTCTCGAACGCGACGATCTGTCCCTTGTCGTCTTCCAGCGTGTAAGGCAGGCGGCAGGCCTGCGAGCAGTCGCCGCGATTGGCACTGCGTCCGGTGTGTGCGTGGCTGATGTTGCACTGGCCGGAATACGCGACGCACAACGCGCCGTGGATGAAATGCTCGATCACTGTGTCGCTGGGCGCCGCCGCGCGCACCTTGATGATCTCCTCGATGGTCAATTCGCGCGCCAGCACCAGTTGCGAGAAACCGACATCGGCGAGGAACTTCGCCTTCTCCGGCGTGCGGATGTCGCATTGCGTGGAGGCATGCAGGTCGATGGGTGGCAGGTCGAGTTGCAGCAGCCCCATGTCCTGCACGATGAGCGCATCCACACCGATGTCGTAGCAGTCCTGCGCCAGCCTGCGTGCAGGCTCAAGCTCCGCATCGTGCAGGATGGTGTTCAGCGTGACATAGACCTTGGCGTGGAAACGATGCGCATAACGCACCAGCTCCGCGATGTCGGCCAGGCTGTTGCCCGCCTTGTCGCGTGCCCCAAACGAAGGGCCACCGATATACACCGCATCCGCCCCGTGCAAGATCGCCTCGCGCGCGATGGCGACGGTCTTGGCGGGAGCGAGCAGTTCGAGGGAGGAGAGGGGGGCTGACATGGCGGCGCGATTATACGCGAGCAGGTTTGATCAATCACAATCACACTTTCTTGCAGATACATGCAATGCATCACCTGGTGACTCTCACAACATATGCAGTCTATGACCTATATATTTTGGCATATGGTTAATAGGGGGATTTCCTGCTAAGTTTCGCTGAGATGGATATTGCTAGGGTATTACTTAACTGATGGAAAGGGGTGCAGAAATGGGGCAAGCGAAAATTGAAATTACAATTGGACAGATTTCCTTCTCTGGCGAAGGAGAATCATCTTGGCTGTCTGAGCAGTTAGATAAAATTCTCGAGAGAGCTGAAAACCTGATGTCGTTAGCCCCTATTCCAGCTATACCCGCTGCCCTAGGTATTAATGGCGCTAGTCATGAAGCGGCAAATTTATCAGGCCATGCTGAAATATCTTCCAAGCCGTTAGCAATTTGGCTGAAGGAGAAAGGTGCAGATACAAATCAAAATCTTAAATTTCTTGCGACTGCCATCTGGCTCGAATCGAAGGGGCAGAACAGGCTGCAGACCAAAGATGTAACCTCAGCCCTAGGTACTGCAAATCAAAAACGACTTGGTAATGCAGCTGAAAATTTGAATCAGAATGTTAAACAGGGGTTCTGTGAAAAAGAAGGAAAGCAGTTTTACGTGACTGAAGAGGGTAAGCGTAAGTTAGGCATCAATTAATATGGCTGAACTCAAAACACTCCTAGGCTCCCTACCCGAAGGGTTAAGAACTCCATTGGTTCAGGAGTATAAAAAGCTCACTCAAAACTATATGGAGCATCGGTGGGAGCCTGCCGAGCTCAGCGCTGGAAAAATATGTGAAATAGCCTATTCCATAATTAAAGGCCACGTAGACGGCAATTACCCAATCTCGCCATCCAAGCCAAGAAATATGGCTGAGGCATGCAGGAAACTTGAAAACGAAACGTCCTTGCCAAGAAGTTTTCAGATACTAATTCCTCGAATGCTTCCAGCGCTATACGAGATCAGAAACAACCGAGGAGTTGGACATGTAGGTAGTGATGTAGATGCGAATGCGGTAGATGCCACGTTAATGCTTACGATGGTCAATTGGATTATGGCAGAGCTTGTTCGAGTGTTTCATACGGGCACATTGGAAGAGGCTCAAATTGCGGTAGATGCGCTCGCACAGAGAAGCACACCTTTGGTATGGGATAGTAATGGACTAAAAAAAGTATTGTCTCCAAAAATGAACTTGAAAGAACAGATTCTATTGTTGGCATCATCCACAGAAATGGATGTTTCCATTGAGAATCTGATGAAGTGGACGGAATCAACCAATAAAACCTACTACAAAAAAACTTTGAAAGTCTTACATAAAGAAAAGCTTATTCACTTTGATGAGAAGGCTGGAGTTGTCACTTTGTTGCCTGCAGGTAGCCACGCGGTAGCAAGCATAATTGAGCAGCATGCGAATCCGTAATTAGCCAATCGAATTTGTTTCTTCAGAGCGCTGACTTCTAGAGCACTTCGTGTTGTGCTAAGCATGAATAATCCAGCTGTCTGGATTGTCTCCATCACCAGCTGTTTTCGCCGACAAGCAGTTCCTATGACTTCACCCCGCCAAGCTAGATATGGCGGGGTTTTAGTTTTCGCTCAAGCAACGATCTTCTTACTACGCAACGTCTCAATGATCTCGTTGATCACTCCCGGGTCGTCGATGGTCGAAGGCACGTTGTAAGGCTTGCCATTGACGATGCCGTTCAGCGTCTTGCGTAGCGTCTTGCCGGAGCGGGTCTTGGGCAGGCGTTTCAATATCACCGTGTCCTTGTAGCAGGCGATGGCGCCGATGTTGTCGCGGATGCGTTTGACCAGTTCCTGTCCCAGCTGTGTTTCGTCTACGCTGACGCCGGATTTCAGCACCACCAGCCCCATCGGTATCTGCCCCTTCAACTCGTCGTCGCGCGCAATCACGGCGCACTCGGCCACGGCCGGGTGTCCAGCCACGACTTCCTCGATCTCGCCGGTGGAGAGGCGGTGTCCCGCCACGTTGATCACGTCGTCCACGCGGCCCATCACGAACACATAACCTTCGTCGTCGATGTAGCCGCCGTCGCCAGTGGTGTAGTAGCCGGGCAGGAATTGCAGATAGCTGTCGCGGAACTTATTGTCGTCGCCCCACACGCGGTTCATGCAGCTGGGCGGCAGCGGCAGCTTGATGGCGATGTAGCCCTGCTCATTGCGCGCCAGTTGTTTGCCGTTCTCGTCCAGGATGCGCACGTCGAAGCCCGGCGTCGGCAGGGTGGAAGAACCCAGTTTCACCGGCAGCGGCTCCACCCCCCACAGGTTGGCGGTGATGCCCCAGCCGGTCTCGGTCTGCCACCAGTGGTCGACCACGGTCTTGCCGCTCTTCTCGGTCAGCCATTCCTGCGTGGGCGGGTCGAGGCGTTCGCCTGCGGAGAAGATGACTTGCAGGCTGCTCAGATCATACGGCTTCATCAACAAGGCATCGGGGTCTTCTTTCTTCACGGCACGGAAGGCGGTGGGCGCGGTGAAGAAGGACTTCACCTTGTACTCGGAGATGATGTGCCACAGCGCACCCGCATCCGGCGTCATGATGGGTTTGCCTTCATAGACGATCGTGGTGCAACCGTGCAGCAGCGGGCCGTACACGATGTAGGAGTGGCCGACCACCCAGCCCACGTCCGACGCGGCCCAGAACACGTCGCCCGCTTCCACGTTGTAGATGGCTTTCATGCTGTAGTTGAGCGCCACCGCATGGCCGCCGTTCTCGCGCACCACGCCTTTCGGTTTGCCGGTGGTGCCGGAGGTGTAGAGGATGTACAGCGGGTCGCTGCCTTTCACCGGGGTGCAACCGACCGCCTTGGCTTTCGCCAGCAAGGTCGTCCAGTCGTGGTCGCGCCCGGCGACGAGCGATGCGCTCGCCTGCGGACGTTGCAGCACCACGCAGCTTTGCGGTTTGTGTGCGGCGAGGTCGATGGCTTTGTCCACCAGCGGTTTGTATTCGATGACCTTCTTCACCTCGATGCCGCACGATGCGGTCATGATGACCTTGGGGGTGGCATCGTCGATGCGCACGGCCAGCTCGGGCGGCGCGAAACCGCCGAACACCACCGAGTGGATCGCGCCCAGCCGCGCCACCGCCAGCATGGCGACCACCGCTTCGGGGATCATCGGCATGTAGATGATGACGCGGTCGCCTTTCACCACGCCCAGGTCGGCCAGCATGCCCGCCGTGCGCGCGACCTGGTCGGTCAGCTCGGCGTAGCTGATCTTCGCTTTCGTGTTGGTAACGGGGGAGTCGTAGATGATCGCAGTCTGGTTGCCGCGCCCGTTCTTCACATGATGGTCGAGCGCCATGTAGGCGGTGTTCATCTCGCCGTCGGCGAACCAGTGGCCGATGCCGTCGGCATCCTTGCTCAGAATCTGCTGCGGGAACTTGTACCACTCCAACTGTTTTGCCTGGTCACGCCAGAAGCCCTCGGGATCCTGCATCGAACGGTCATACTCTGATTGGTAACTCATTTCGAATCCTCCCTGATGGTGCAGCCCATGCGGGCAAAAAAAGTTATTCGGTTAAAACGAATCTAAAAACTATCTCCCGGAACACGCACATAGCCTTCCATCAGGATGCGCGCGCTGCGGCTCATCGTGACTTTCTCCACCTTCCACTCGCCGCCGTTTTGGCTGGCGGCCGCACCGACCCGCAAGGTGCCGGAAGGATGGCCGAATTTCACCACATCACGTTCGCCGCCGCCCGCGGCCAGATTCACCAGCGTGCCGGGGATCGCCGCGGCCGTGCCGATGGCAACGGCTGCCGTGCCCATCATGGCATGGTGCAGCTTGCCCATCGACAGGGCGCGCACCAGCAGATCGACTTCCGACGCTTTGATCGTTTTGCCGCTCGAAGACACATGGTCAACAGGCGGTGCGACGAAGGCGATCTTCGGGGTGTGCTGGCGGGTTGCGGCTTCTTCGGGGGTCTTGATCAGCCCCATGCGCAATGCGCCCGCCACGCGGATCTTCTCGAACCGCGCCAGTGCGGCCGGGTTGGTGTTGATGGCTTCGCGCAGTTCGGTGCCGGTGTAACCGATATCCTTTGCATTCACGAACACGGTCGGGATGCCCGCGGTGATCATGGTGGCCGGGAAACTGCCGACACCGGGGACATCGAGCTGGTCGACCAGATTGCCGGTGGGGAACAGGTTGCCGCCTTCTTCGCCCTCGTCGGACGGGTCCATGAAATCCAGCACGATCTCGGCGGCGGGGAAGGTTACCCCGTCCAGTTCGAAATCGCCGGTCTCATGCACCTGACCGTTCCTGACCGGCACATGCGCGTTGATGGTCTTGCTGATGTTGGCCTGCCAGATGCGCACGGTGCAGACGCCATCTTTAAGGCGCGCAGTGTCGATGTAGCCGGCATGGATCGCGAAAGCGCCTGCGCCCGTGGAGAGGTTGCCGCAGTTGCCGCTCCAGTCGACGAAGTCCTTGTCGATGGAGACCTGGCCGTAGAGGTAATCCACGTCATGGCCGGGGCGCGTGCTCCTGGACAGGATCACGCACTTGCTGGTGCTGGAGGTCGCACCGCCCATGCCGTCGATCTGCGCGGCATAGGGGTCGGGGCTGCCGATCACGCGCTGGAACAGTTTGTCGCGCGCCTTGCCCGGCACCTGCGCTGCCTGCGGCAGATCTTCCAAGCGGAAGAACACGCCTTTGGAAGTACCGCCGCGCATGTAGGTGGCGGGGATTTTGATTTGTGGGGCGTGGGACATCAGGACACCTCTAGTAATTCGTCACACCGGCGCAGGCCGGTGTCCAGCAATAAATAAGAGCAGTGCGACGCGCTGATAAAACTGCTTTTTTTATATAACCGCTGGATTCCGGCCTTCGCCGGAATGACGGAGTTTGAATTTTTTGAGATGCGCATCATGCCGCTCCTTCGAGGAAGTCCTGCGCGAAGCGCTGCAACACACCGCCCGCTTGATACACGCGCACTTCGGCAGCAGTATCCAGTCGGCAGGTCACCGGGATGCGCACGGTCTCGCCATTCTTGCGGTGCATCACTACGGTCAGCGCGGCGCGCGGTGCGATGCTGCCTTCCACATCGAAAGTCTCGGTGCCGTCGATTGCGTAAGTCTTGCGCGTATCGCCCGCCTTGAATTCCAGCGGCAGTACGCCCATGCCGACCAGGTTGGTGCGGTGGATGCGCTCGAAACCTTCCGCCACAATGGCTTCCACACCGGCCAGGCGCACGCCTTTGGCCGCCCAGTCGCGCGAGGAACCCTGGCCGTAATCGGCACCGGCCACGATGATGAGATTCTGCTTGCGTCCCATGTAGGTCTCGATGGCTTCCCACATGCGCATCACCTTGCCGTCCGGCTCGACGCGGGCGAGGGAGCCTTTCTTCACCTCGCCGTTGACCACGGCCATCTCGTTGACCAGTTGCGGGTTGGCGAACGTGGCGCGTTGCGCGGTGAGGTGGTCGCCGCGGTGCGTCGCGTAAGAGTTGAAGTCCTCTTCCGGCAGGCCCATCTTCGCCAGGTATTCACCGGCGGCCGAGTCGCGCAGGATCGCGTTCGAAGGCGACAGGTGGTCGGTGGTGATGTTGTCCGGCAGCACGGCCAGCGGACGCATGCCTTTCAGCGTGCGTTCGCCCGCCAGTGCGCCTTCCCAGTAGGGCGGACGACGGATGTAGGTGGACTGCGGACGCCAGTCGTACAACGGGCTCTTTGCCGCTTCGATCACGCCCAGGTCGAACATCGGTGTGTAGATCTGCTTGAACTGTTCCGGCTTCACGCTGGCAGCAACGATGGCGTCGATCTCCTCGTCGGCAGGCCAGATGTCTTTCAGTGTGACCGGCTTGCCCGACTTGTCGGTGCCCAGGGCATCCTGTTCGATGTCGAAGCGCACCGTGCCTGCGATCGCATAAGCGACCACCAGCGGTGGCGAAGCGAGGAAGGCCTGCTTTGCATAGGGATGGATGCGGCCATCGAAGTTGCGGTTGCCGGAGAGCACGGCGGTGGCGTACAGGTCGCGGTCTATGATCTCCTGCTGGATCTTCGGGTCAAGTGCGCCGGACATGCCGTTGCAGGTGGTGCAGGCGAAGCCGACGATGCCGAAGCCCAGCTTCTCCAGTTCAGTCAGCAGGCCCGCTTCTTTCAGATACAGCTCGGCGACTTTGGAGCCGGGCGCAAAGGAAGTCTTGACCCAGGGCTTGCGCAGCAGACCCAGTGCGTTGGCTTTCTTTGCCAGCAATGCGGCGGCCACTACGTTGTGCGGGTTGGAGGTGTTGGTGCAGGAGGTGATGGCTGCGATGATGACCGCGCCATCCGGCATCAGTCCTTGCGCTTCTTCGGCCTTGCCTGCTGCCAGCTTGGCTTCGTCGGCGATGCCGCGCTCGTGCAGGGCGGAGGTGGGCAGGCGGCGGTGCGGGTTGGAGGGGCCTGCCATGTTGCGCACCACGCTGGACAGGTCGAATTGCAGCACACGTTCGTATTCGGCGGCAACCATCTGGTCCGCCCACAGACCGGTGGTCTTCGCGTAGTTCTCCACGAGGGCGACCTGTTCGGGATCGCGCCCGGTCAGCTTCAGGTAGTCGATAGTTTGTTTGTCGATGTAGAACATCGCCGCCGTAGCGCCATACTCCGGGCACATGTTGGAGATGGTGGCGCGGTCGCCGATGGAGAGGCTGTCCGCACCTGCGCCGAAGAATTCGACCCAGGCGCCGACCACTTTTTCCTTGCGCAGGAACTCGGTCAGCGCCAGCACGATGTCGGTGGCGGTGATGCCGGGCTGGCGTTTGCCCACCAGCTTCACGCCGACGATGTCCGGCAGCCGCATCATGGAAGGCAGGCCCAGCATCACGGTCTCGGCTTCCAGACCGCCGACGCCGATGGCGACCACGCCAAGGGCATCGACGTGCGGGGTGTGCGAGTCGGTGCCCACGCAGGTATCGGGGAAGGCAACGCCTTCGCGCGCCTGGATCACCGGTGACATCTTCTCCAGATTGATTTGGTGCATGATGCCATTACCGGCGGGGATCACATCGACGTTCTTGAACGCGGTCTTGGTCCACTCGATGAAGTGGAAGCGGTCTTCATTGCGGCGGTCTTCGATCTCGCGGTTCTTGCGGAAGGCATCCTTGTCGAAACCGGGCGCTTCCACGGCCAGCGAGTGGTCGACGATCAACTGGGTCGGCACCACCGGGTTGACCAGTGCGGGGTCGCCGCCCTGATCGGCAATCGCATCGCGCAGACCGGCGAGGTCCACCAGTGCGGTCTGGCCGAGGATGTCGTGGCACACCACACGCGCGGGATACCAGGGGAAGTCCAGGTCGCGCTTGCGCTCGATCAGTTGCTTCAGCGCATCGGTCAGTTCATCCGGTTCGCAGCGGCGCACCAGTTGTTCGGCCAGCACTTTGGAAGTGTAAGGCAGCTTGGCATAAGCGCCGGGCTGGATGGCTTCGACGGCGGCCTGCGTATCGAAGTAGTCCAGTTTGGTTCCGGCCAGAGGTTTACGGTATTTACTGTTCATGATGCCTTTCTCAGCCGCGCTCAGCCAGGGGAACCCACTTCAGGTTCTCCGGCCCGACATAGTTCGCACTCGGGCGGATGATCTTGCCGTCGGCGCGTTGTTCCATCACGTGCGCACCCCAGCCGGTGACGCGTGCGATCACGAACAGCGGGGTGAACATCTCGGTCGGTACGCCCATCTGGTTGTAGGACACAGCGGAGAACCAGTCGAGGTTGGGGAACATCTTCTTCAGGTCCCACATCACGGTTTCCAGTCTGTCGGCGATGTCGTACATCAACGTATTGCCGTTCTCATCCGAGAGTTGTTTCGCCACGCGCTTGATTACCACGTTGCGCGGATCGGAGATGGTGTACACCGGATGGCCGAAACCGATCACGATCTCCTTGCGGCCGACGCGTTCGCGGATGTCCGCTTCCGCTTCGTCTGCGCTCTTGTAGCGGCTCTGGATGCGGAAGGCTTCCTCGTTCGCGCCGCCGTGCTTGGGGCCGCGCAGCGCGCCGATGGCGCCGGTGATGCAGGAGTAGATGTCGGAGTTGGTGCCCGCGATCACGCGTGCGGTGAAGGTGGAGGCGTTGAACTCATGCTCTGCGTACAAAATCAGCGAAGTGTGCATCGCGCGCACCCACGAGGCTTTCGCCGGTTTGCCGTGCAGCAGGTGCAGGAAGTGACCGCCGATGGAATCGTCATCGGTCTCGACCTCGATGCGTTTTCCGTTGTGACTGTAGTGATACCAGTACACCAGCATGGAACCGAAGCTGGCCATCAGGCGATCCAGTATCTCTTTGGTCTGCGCCGGGTCGTGCTTTTCGGCTTCCTGTTCCAGCGTACCCAGCACCGAGCAGCCGGTCCGCATCACATCCATCGGGTGTGCTCTGGCAGGCAGCGCTTCCAGTGCCTGTTTCAGTGCAGGCGGCAGGCCGCGCAGTGTTCGCAGTTTTGCTTTGTAGGCTTTGAGTTGTGCAGCATTGGGTAGCGTGCCGTGGATCAGCAGATGCGCGATCTCCTCGAACTCGGCTTGTTCGGCGAAGTCGAGGATGTCGTAACCACGATAGTGCAGATCGTTGCCGGTGCGGCCTACGGTACACACCGCGGTGTTGCCTGCGACGGTGCCGGACAGGGCGACGGATTTTTTCGGCTTGGGTAAGGTGGTCTCTTCGGTCATCGCTTGCTCCCTTGCTTGATGGTTAATCTGCACCTTTTTCGGCGAACAGGCGGTCGAGCTGCTGCTCGTAAGCGTGGTAGCCGAGGTAGTCATAGAGGTCCATGCGCGTCTGCATGGTAGGCACGACGTTCTGCTGTGTACCGTCGGCGAGGATGTGTTGATACACATTCAGCGCCGCCTGGCTCATCGCGCGGAAGGCGGAGAGCGGGTAAAGAACCAGTTGCACGCCGACGCCTGCCAGTTGTTCGGTGGTGAACAGCGGGGTCGCGCCGAACTCGGTGATGTTGGCCAGCACCGGCACGTTCACCGCTTTGGTGAACTGGGCATACTGTTCCAGCGTGTTCATCGCTTCAGGGAAGATCATGTCGGCTCCGGCTTCGACACAGGCTTGCGCACGCTCGATGGCGGATGTCATGCCTTCCACGGCCAGCGCATCGGTTCGTGCCATGATCACGAAGCTGCCGTCCACACGCGCATCCACCGCCGCCTTCACGCGATCCACCATCTCGCTCTGGCTCACGATGGCCTTGTTGGGACGATGGCCGCAGCGTTTCTGCATCACCTGATCTTCGATATGGAAACCGGCCGCGCCGGCCTGCGCCACTTCGCGCGTGGCACGCGCGATGTTGAAAGCGCCGCCCCAGCCGGTGTCGACATCCACCAGCAGAGGCAGGTCGCTCGCGGCGGTGATGCGGCGCGTGTCTTCGCACACGTCGTGCAGCGTGGTGATGCCGAGATCGGGGATGCCGAGCGAGGAAGCGGCCACGCCTCCGCCGGACAGGTACAGCGCCTTGTGGCCGGTCTTCTGCGCGAGGATGCCGCAATAGGCGGTGACCGCGCCGACGACTTGCAGGGGATGGTTGTCTGCGACGGCCTGACGCAGTTTGTTGCCGGGGGTGTTTGGTTTCTGTGTCATCAGTTTTCTCCGTGAATCTTCAAACTTCGTCATTCCGGCGCAGGCCGGAATCCAGTGTAGTTATCCAACATGCAGTTGGGTTTTGTCCGCTACGCGGAATTGTTCTTCTTGCTGGATTCCGGCCTGCGCCGGAATGACGGCCAAGCAAGGTCATGCGACTTCCTTTTCTTCCTTATCGATCATTTCGCTGATGCTGCGCCATGCACCTTGTATGTGACGGCGCATCAGCAGTTCGGCCAGTTCGCCATCGCGGTTCGCCAGTGCTTCGACGATCTGGCGGTGCTGGTTCAGTGCAGGTTTGGTGCGCTGCGCGTTGCGGCTGGTGCGGTAGCGGCACATGCGCAGCAACTGGTATTGCTCGCTGCCCAGCATATCCATCAGCATCTGGTTACCGCTGCCGCGCGCGATCTGGAAATGGAAGTCGAGGTCCCCTTCGCTTTGGGCGTAGACCTTGCCGCCCTGTTTGGCGATCTGCTTTTCGTGCTTGTCGAGCAGGGCGCTCAACTCGGCGATCTCGTCGTCCGTCATCTGTGCGGCGGCGACGCGGCAGGCCATGCCTTCCAGCGCTTCACGCACGGTATACAGGTCGGACAACGTCTTGCGGTCCAGCACCACCACGCGCGCGCCGGCATTCGGGGTGCGTTTCACCAGCCGCATGCCTTCCAGATGGCGCAACGCCTCGCGCAACGGGCCGCGTCCCATGCCGAAGCGCTCTGCCAATTCGGCTTCGTTCAGTTTCTGTCCTTGCGCCAGTTCGCCGGTGACGATGCTCTGCGCCAGTTTGTGCGTGGCCAGGTCGGACAGGGTGGCGGATGGGGGATGGGGGATCAACACTGGGAAACTCCGATTGTCGACAAAGTGGCCGAATGCTAGCACCAAAACATTGCCAAATGGCAAGAAAGTATGGTTTATGTCGACAAAGATGGTTGTGTTGCTTGGGCTGGATACTGATAAATGGTTGAAAGATAGGGGCGAAAACAAAACAGCCCGCATGAGGCGGGCTGTTGCAGGAAAGATTGTCGACTATCGTCGCTGGTAGGTGACGAAGTGGAATTGTAGGGGCTGCGGTTCGGTCTGGCTGCGCACCTCGCGCGCGATTTCCAGCCAGGCACTCCGGTCGAACTCGGGGAAGTGCGCGTCGCCGTCCACCTCCTGCTGGATCTCGGTGATGTACAGCGTATCGACCAGCGGCAGTGCCTGTGCGTACAGATCCGCACCGCCGACGATGAATATCTCATCGTCATCCTTGCAGGCGGTGATGGCATCATTCAGCGAGTGCGCGACGAGGCAGCCTGCCACCTGCAGCCCGGCATTACGCGTGACGATCACCGTGGTGCGCCCCGGCAGCGGTTTGCCGATGGAATCGAAAGTCTTGCGTCCCATGATCATGTGATGCCCCATGGTCAGTGCCTTGAAGTGCTTCAGATCTTCCGGGCAGCGCCAGGGCAGGGTGTTGTTCACGCCGATGGTGCGGTTCTGCGCCATCGCCACGATGAGGGAGAGGCTCACACCGCCACCGGAGCTTTGATTGCGGGATGCGGGTCGTAGCCTTCCAGCGTGAAGTCCTCGAACCTGAAGCTGAAGATGTCTTTCACCTCCGGGTTGATCTTCATGGTCGGCAGCGCGCGCGGCTCGCGCGACAGTTGCAGCGCGGTCTGTTCCATGTGGTTCGAATAGAGGTGCGCATCGCCGAAGGTGTGTACGAAATCGCCGTACTTCAGCCCGCACACTTGCGCCATCATCATGGTCAGCAGCGCATAGCTGGCGATGTTGAACGGCACGCCGAGGAAGATGTCGGCGCTGCGCTGGTACAACTGGCAGGAGAGTTTGCCGTCGGCGACATAGAACTGGAAGAAAGCGTGGCACGGTGCCAGCGCCATCTTGTCCAGCTCGCCCACGTTCCAGGCCGAGACGATGATGCGGCGCGAATCTGGATTGGTCTTGAGCTGGTCGACGGCGATCTTGATCTGGTCGATCACGCGGCCATCGACAGCCTCCCACGAGCGCCACTGTTTGCCGTACACCGGCCCCAGGTTGCCGTTCTCGTCCGCCCACTCGTCCCAGATGCTGACACCGTTGTCCTTGAGATACTTGGTGTTGGTGCTGCCCTGCAGGAACCACAGCAGTTCATGGATGATGGATTTCAGGTGGCACTTTTTGGTGGTGACCAGCGTGAAACCTTGCGAGAGATCGAAGCGCATCTGGTAGCCGAACACGCTGGTCGTGCCGGTGCCGGTGCGGTCGGATTTCGTGGTGCCGTGGTCCAGCACGTGCTGCATCAAGTCGAGGTATTGGCGCATGGGGTAGCCCGTATAATCGCGGCGTTCATTGACTAAATTCGAGGCCGCAATGCTAGCACAACTGACCCTATCCAAGACCCTGCCCGCCACTGCTCACCTGCTGGTGCTGCTGCCCAAGGGCAAGACATTACCCAAGGATGCGGCACATGCCGCACTGCTCGCCAGCGTGCTCAAACGCCGCGACATGAAGGCGGATGAGCTGGCGAAATCGCCTGTCGCTGCGAATGCAGCGGACGGGACGCTGGTTGCTTGGGCGATGCTGGATGCGGAGAAAGATGCTTTCGCGCAGCAGGTGCTGGTGCGCAAGGCCTTGCAGTTGCTGCTGGACGAACAACCGAGGCAGATCGCTATCGTCGTGTCCGGCGCGACGGCGCAACGTGCTGCTGAATTGGCGGTGTACGGTGCATGGGTGAACAGCGCGCTGCTGCCGATGCGCAAGAAGAAGGACGAGCGCAAGCCCTTGCAGAAGATCGTGCTGGTAGGTGTGGTGGACAAGAAACCGTTCGCCGCACTGCAGGCGCAGGCGGCAGGCAATCTGCTGTGTCGCGAGCTGACGGTGACGGCACCGAATGAATTGACGCCGGGGCTGTATCGTCAGCGCATCAGGAAGCTGGCGCAGGCCAAGGGCTGGAAGCATGAAGAGTTCGACATGAAGAAGTTGCGCAAGATGGGGGCGGGCGCGTTCGTTGCAGTGGCGCAGGGCAGCGATCCCGAGGACGCTGCCATCGTGCATCTGACCTACAAACATCCGAAGGCGAAACAGACTGTCGCGCTGGTGGGCAAGGGTATCTGTTTCGATACCGGCGGCCACAACCTGAAGCCGTCGCGCTACATGCACAACATGCACGAGGACATGAATGGTTCAGCAGTGTCGCTCGGCATCCTGTTCGCGGCGAACGAACAGAAGCTGGCGGTGAATATCGACTGCTGGCTGGCGATCGCGCAGAACCATATCAGCCCCAAGGCATACAAGCAGAACGACATCGTCAAGGCGCTGAACGGCACGCATATCGAGATCATCCACACCGATGCCGAAGGCCGCATGGTGCTGGCTGATACGCTGACGCTGGCTTCGCGCGCCAAGCCGGATTTGATGATCGACTTCGCCACGCTGACCGGCAGCATGGCGGCTGCGTTGGGTGCGCGTTATTCAGGCGTGTTCGCCAGCAGCGACGAATTGGCGCAGCGTGCGGTGAACACCGGCAAGCTGAGCGGCGAGCGCCTGTGCGCCTTCCCGCAGGATGAGGACTACGAAGCCGAGCTTGATTCCAAAGTGGCCGACATCAAGCAATGCACATTGACCGGTGATGCCGACCACATCCTCGCCACGCGCTTCCTGAAGCGCTTCGTCGAGCACGACACACCTTGGCTGCATGTGGATCTGTCATCCAGCCGCTGCGAAGGCGGGCTGGGTATCGTCGCGAGCGAGGTGAACGGCTTCGGCGTGGCGTGGGGTGTGGCGATGCTGAAGGGGGCGCAATGATGCGCTGGTTGTTGCTCGCGCTGGCGTTGATGCTGGCCGGCTGCGGCGAGGCGGAGAAACTGCCAGCTTTGCCGCCCGGCAGCGTGGTGCTGGCCTTGGGTGACAGCCTCACCGCCGGCGCGGGCGTTAAGTCGGAGCAAGCCTGGCCCGCCTTGCTGGCGCAACGCACCGGCTGGCAGGTGATCAACGGTGGCGTGAACGGAAACACCAGTGGCGATGCTTTGCAGCGATTGCCCGCGTTGCTCGAAGAACACAGGCCCGCGCTGGTACTGCTGACACTGGGCGGCAACGACATGTTGCGCCGCTTGCCGGTGCAGCAGCTGGAAGAGAATCTGGCGCGCATGGTGGTGAAGAGCAGGGCGGAGGGGGCTCAGGTGGTGATGGTGGCAACACCGCAACCTAGTCTTGCCGGGGCCGTTTTGCGCAATCTTGCCCCGCCGGAATTCTATGGCAGGGTGGCGGGATCACTGCAAGTGCCGCTGATCGAGGATGCCATCGCCGAGGTGCTTTCCGATCCCTTGCTCAAGGGCGACCAGATCCATCCGAATGCGGAGGGGCATACGGTGCTTGCCACAAAGATATTCGAAGCTTTGCGCAAGATCGGCTACGCGAACTGACCGGGTCAAGTTAGCCATTGCGGAAGCGGATGAGCGCCTGCTAGTATGGCTCTGCGGCAAGTGCTGTTTGCCCGCGAACATATCGGTGTATGACCGTTCTTCAACCCGTTCAGGAGGATTCAAGATGACGATGCAAAATTCCGGTTTCATGCGTTGGACCAGCCGCGTGATGATGGTGCTCATGACTTGCATGGCGATGCCGTTGACTGCCAATGCCGCGATGGTGGAAACGGATGTGGTAGTCGACCATGCCCTGGCTGAACAGGGGCGCGCAAAGATCATGGCGCTGGTGAATCGCGACGATGTGCGTGCGCAATTGGAAGATCGCGGCGTCACGACAGAGCAAGCGCAGGCGCGAGTCGATGCGCTGACGGACGAGGAAGTGTTGCAGGTCGCGGGCAAGCTGGATCAGTTGCCGGCCGGTGGCGACATCCTCGGTACTGCGGTATTCATCTTCATCGTTCTGCTGGTCACAGACATCCTCGGTTACACGAAGATATTCCCGTTCACACGCTCGGTACGCTGATCCGCGATGTCCAGAGTCTATGCCAGCCTTTTGGCTGGCATATTCATTCTGATGGCAGCGGGATGCAGGACGCTGCCGCCCCCGGCTGCCTTGTCCGAGGAAAAGGCGGCATCGTTGCCGCGCCAGGTCGAGCTTTCCGAAGTGCCGTTCTTTGCGCAGGAAGATTACCAGTGCGGCCCGGCTGCACTGGCGATGGTCATGGAGCATGCCGGCATTGATGTCGATCCGGAGGTGCTCAGGCCGGAAGTCTATCTGCCGGAACGCGAAGGGTCATTGCAGGTCGAGATGCTCGGTGCGACGCGACGCCATGGTCTGGTGGCCTATCAGATGTCGCCGGTGCTGGGCGAGGTGCTGGAGGAGGTCGCGCGCGGCACACCGGTCGTGGTGCTGCAGAACCTGGCGCTGGACTGGTATCCGGTCTGGCATTACGCGGTGGTCATCGGTTACGACCTGGATGACAAGGAGATCATCCTTCGTTCGGGGCGCGAGCGCGTCCAGCGCATGTCGCTGCTGGCGTTCGAGAACACCTGGGCGCGCAGTGCACACTGGGCGATGGTTGCGCTGTCACCGGGGAAGGTGCCGTACACGGCAAAGGAGTCGCGTTATGTCGCTGCGGTCAATGCATTCGGCAAGACGGGGCAACTGCCTGCCGCCCGCACGGCCTATCTTGCAGCGAAGCAGCGTTGGCCAGGCAGTCTGGGTGTGAGCATCGCCCTGGGTAATGTCGCCTACATGATGAAGCGCATGGATGAGGCCGAGGCTGAATTCAGGAGCGCCGTCGAATCGCATCCGGATTCGGTCGCCGCGCTCAATAATCTGGCGCAGACGCTTTCCGACATGGGGCGAGATGCGGAGGCGCTACCGTTCGTGCAGCGCGCTGTGAAACTGGGCGGTCCGCTGCAAGACATCGTGTTGTCGACGCAAGCCGCGATCGAACGCAAACTCAAGCAGTGATCAGGTGGTCAGCGCGACCACAAGATAACGCCCGAATTTCCCGGCCAGCATGAACAAGGCTGCGTGCCAGGGATTCAAACGTAGCCAGCCTGCCGCCAGACATAATGCATCACCGATCAAGGGTGCCCATGCAAGCAGCAGTGCGGGCGTGCCGTGTCTCCTTACTTTGTCCACATGCTTGAGCTGTTGTGTCTGCGGCAGCAGCCAGCCCATGCCGAACGAGATCATGCCGCCTATCGTGTTGCCCAACGTGCCGATCAGGAGTGCTGGCCAGAACAGTTCCGGGTGCAGCTTCAGTACGCCGAACAGCACTGCTTCGGAACCGCCGGGCAGCAGCGTGGCGGCCAGCAGGCTGGAGATGAACAGGCCCCACAGGCTGAGGTCGCTGTTCAGCCAGTGGGTCAGTGCTTCCAATTAGTGGGACTTCTTTCTCGGCGGCAGCAGGTCGGTGATGGTGCCTTCCGCCATCTCGGCCGCAAAGTTGAATGTCTCGGACAGCGTAGGGTGCGGGTGGATGGTGAGACCGATGTCTTCCATGTCTGCACCCATCTCCAGTGCCAGCACGGCCTCGGCGATCAGTTCGCCCGCATTGGTGCCAACGATACCGGCACCGAGGATGCGGCGGCTCTTCGGATCGAGCAGCACTTTGGTGGAACCCTCCTCGCGTGCGATGGACAGCGCGCGACCGGAAGCGGCCCACGGGAAGACGCCCTTTTCGTACTCGATGCCTTGCGCCTTGGCTTGCGTCTCGGTGAGACCCATCCATGCCACTTCCGGATCGGTATAGGCCACGGACGGGATGGTGAGCGGCTCGAAGAAGGCTTTATGTCCGGCGATGTTCTCCGCCGCGACCTTGCCCTCGTGCACCGCCTTGTGCGCCAGCATCGGGTCGCCGACGATGTCGCCGATGGCGAAGATGTGCGGCACGTTGGTGCGCATCTGCTTGTCGACCGGGATGAAGCCGCGCTCGTTGACGACGAGGCCTGCCGCTTCGGCATTGATCTCGCGCCCGTTCGGACGGCGGCCCACCGCCATCAGGACTTTGTCATAAAGCTGAGGTTCAGCGGGAGCCTGCTCGCCTTCGAAGGTGACTTTCAGCCCTTTCTTCTCTGCCTCGATCCTGGTGACCTTGGTCTTCAGCATGATGGCTTCGTAACGCTTGGCGATGCGTGTGTGCAACGGTTTGACCATGTCTTTGTCCGCGCCCGGCATCAGCTGGTCCATGAGCTCGACCACCGAGATCTTCGCGCCCAGTGCTTCATACACCGTCGCCATCTCCAGACCGATGATGCCGCCACCGATCACCAGCATGCGTTTCGGCACATCCTTCAGTGCCAATGCGCCGGTGGAATCGATGATGCGTTCGTCGTCGTAAGGGAAGCCGGGGATGCGCGCCACGCTGGAACCCGCTGCGACGATAGCATTGTCGAAAGTGACGATCTTCTCGCCTTCTTCAGTTTGCACCGCGATGGAGTTGGGCGAAGTGAACTTGGCGATACCGCGCACTACTTGCACCTTGCGCTGTTTCGCCAGTCCGGCGAGGCCGCCGGTGAGCTTGCCGATCACGCTTTCCTTCCAGCCTCGGATCAGGTCGATATCGATCTTCGGCTTGCCGAAGGTCACGCCGTGGTGGCTGACTTCTTCCGCTTCGTTGATCACCTTGGCGACATGCAGCAATGCCTTGGACGGGATGCAGCCGACGTTCAGGCAGACGCCGCCCAGCGTGGCGTGCTTCTCGATCAGGATGACCTGTTTGCCGAGGTCGGCGGCGCGGAAGGCAGCGGTATATCCGCCGGGGCCGGCACCGAGCACGACGACTTCGGCGTGGAGGTCGCCCTTGGCGACACTTGCAGCGGGTGTCGGGGCTGGCTGTGGTGCGGCGACAGGTGCGGCGGCTTGAGGGGCTGGCGCGGTCTTGGCCGGTGCCGCAGCAGCGGCACTGCTTTCCAGTAGCAGGATCACGGAACCCTCACTGACCTTGTCGCCGACCTTGATCTTCATCTCCTTCACCACGCCGGCGGCGGGAGAGGGGACGTCCATGGTCGCCTTGTCGGTCTCCAGCGTGATCAGCGTCTGCTCTTGTTCCACGCTGTCGCCTGCCTTGACGCTGATTTCGATGATGGCGACGTCCTTGAAGCCGCCGATGTCCGGTACCTTGATCTCGATAGTGCTCATGATGTTCTCTTTCTTGTCAGATGCGGATCTGCCCGTTGCCGAGCACGATGTATTTTTGCGACGTCAGCCCTTCCAGTCCGACCGGACCGCGCGCATGGATCTTGTCGGTGGAGATGCCGATCTCTGCGCCCAGGCCGTATTCGAAGCCGTCGGCGAAGCGAGTCGAGGCATTCACCATCACGCTGGCCGAATCCACCTCGCGCAGGAAGCGCATCGCTTTTGAATAGTTCTCGGTGACGATGCTGTCGGTGTGCTGCGAGCTGTAGGTGTTGATGTGGGAAATGGCCTCGTCCAGGTTCTCTACCACGCGCACGCTCAGGATAGGCGCGAGATATTCGGTGCGCCAGTCTTCCTCGGTGGCCTCCTTCATCTGGGGCACGAGAGCCCGCGCGCTGGTATCGCCGCGCAATTCCACGCCCTTGTTCAGATAGATCTTGCACAGTTCGGGCAACACCTTGGTTGCCACGCCCGCATTCACCAGCAAGGTCTCCATCGCGTTGCACACGCCGTAGCGGTGGGTCTTGGCGTTGTCGGCGATGCGCACCGCTTTCTCCATGTCGGCCTCGTCGTCGATGTAGACATGGCAGATACCGTCGAGATGCTTGATGACTGGGACCTTGGCTTCGTCGGAGATGCGCGCGATCAGGCCCTTGCCGCCGCGCGGCACGATCACATCGACATATTCCTTCATGGTGATGAGTTCGCCCACGGCGGCGCGGTCGGTGGTGTTCACTACCTGTACGGCGGTCTCTGGCAGGCCTGCTTCGCGCAACCCCTGCAATACGCACGCCGCGATGGCTCGGTTGGAATGGATCGCTTCCGAGCCGCCGCGCAGGATGGCCGCGTTGCCGGATTTCAGGCACAGGCCGGCTGCGTCAGCGGTCACGTTCGGGCGCGATTCGTAGATGATGCCGATGACGCCCAGCGGTACGCGCATCTTGCCGACCTGGATGCCGGACGGACGATACTTCATGTCGCTGATCTCTCCGATCGGATCGGGCAATGCGGCGATCTGGCGCAGGCCCTCTGCCATGCCCTGGATGGTCTTTTCGGTAAGCGTCAGACGGTCGATGGAGGCGGCGTCGAGGCCGTTCTGCTTCGCAGCCGCAATATCCTTTTCGTTCTCGGCGATGAGTTTTCGGGTGTCGAGCAGGATGGCGGTGGCGATGTTCTCCAGTGCCCGGTTCTTGGCGTTGGTATCGGCCATCGCCATCGCGCGCGATGCGGTGCGGGCTTGTTGCCCGACGCTCTTCATGTATTGCTTGATGTCGTTCATGGTGCGTAACAGGAGATCAGTGGCTCGTATTTTAGCATTGCGCATGCGTTAGAATGCGCGCCTTATTCAAGAGAACCCAGCATGTCCGACATCCTCAACAAGATACTTGCAGTCAAAGCACAGGAAGTAGCCGCCGCGCTTTCTGCCAAGCCCTTGCCCGTGATCCGTGCTGAGGCGCAGCAGGCGTTGCCGGCGCGCGATTTCGTGGCTGCCATTCGTGGCAAGATCGCGGCAGGAGAGGCAGCTGTGATCGCCGAGATCAAGAAAGCCAGTCCCAGCAAAGGTGTGATCCGCGCGGATTTCCATCCGGCCGAGATCGCGCAGAGTTACGCAAGGCACGGTGCAGCCTGTCTGTCCGTGCTGACCGACGAGCAATTTTTCCAGGGCAGTGCCGAATATCTGAAACAGGCGCGTGCGGCCTGCGAATTGCCTGTGTTGCGCAAGGATTTCATGGTCAGTGAATATCAGGTCTACCAGGCGCGTGCGATGGGGGCCGATGCCATCCTGCTGATCGCTGCCGCGTTGTCGCTCAAGCAGATGCAGGCTTTCGAGAAGCTGGCGCAGCAGCTGGGCATGGCAGTGCTGGTCGAAGTGCATGACGGCAAGGAGCTGGAAGTGGCCTTGCAACTGAAGACGCCCTTGATCGGTGTCAACAATCGTAATCTGCGCACTTTCGAGGTCAGTCTGCAAACCACCCTGGACCTGCTGGAGCAGATCCCTGCTGATCGCACCGTCGTCACCGAGAGCGGCATCTTCACCGCACAGGACGTCAAGCGCATGCGCGACCATCAGGTGCATGCATTCCTTGTGGGCGAGGCGTTCATGCGTGCGGACGATCCGGGGGCGGAACTGTCCCGTACTTTTTCTTCTTAAGGTAGCGCCACAGAAGGGGGGCGGAAATACGCTCCCGTTTGCATTGCAATCCCCCGCTCGGGCATCCCATTGGTGTGTTTCGCCCTTGTTTTTCGGCGGTTGTCGGCTTGTCCCGAAAACTCATGTTGCAAATCAGCAACAGAATGCACGAATTTTGATGCAGGTCAATTTACGGCACTTTTGTTGAGGCAGAATCCGCTCCGAGCTCGCTGTAGGGGCTTGATTGCCGGAGGTCTCGGGCGGTGTTGCAGATTTGTGACGTCGTAAGCGTCCCGTAAGGTGCCGATAGTACGGTGCATCGCGAGACGAATGAGGCAAACCGACAGTCGTCTTCATGGCAAACCAACTTATAAATAGAGGAGTTCCACATGCAAAAGAAAATCATCGCACTGGCTGTTGCTGCCGCTTTCTCTGCCCCTGCTTTCGCTGAAACGACCGTTTACGGAATCGTCGATGCTGCTGTAATCAACAAGTCGGTTACAAATCTGAAGAGTTCCATGTTTGCAATTTCTGGCGGCCTTTCTGGCTCGCGCATTGGCGTGAAAGTCACTGAAGGTCTGGATAATGGTATGACTGCCGTTGCTGTGGCGGAATACAAGTTGGCTACGGACACTTCCGATGGCGTAGGTACTGCGCGTCAGGAAATGCTGGCCTTGGCTGGTGATTTCGGTACTGTTGCGGCTGGTTACCTGCAAACGGCTGGTTATGACTGGCAAGCCAAATTTGACCCGCTCGCTGGCTCTGCAATTTCGCCTTTGCAAAATGTGAACGCAGCCAATCTCATTGGCACGACTGCTGTAGCTGCTCGCCTGCCTCACGCACTGGCTTACATTTCTCCAGACATGAACGGTTTGACTCTGGCAGCAAACTACACTACCAACCTGACTGATGCTTTGGTTCAGCCAGCATCCGGCGCAACCACCGGCAACAAGGTTACGGCAATGATGTTGTCTGCAACTTATGCGCAAGGCCCCTTGTCCGCAGGTGTTGTGTATGCAGGTACTGCCAGCGACGACAATGGCTATGCAAAAACCACTGATATGGCCTTTGCTGGTTCCTACGACATGGGCGTGGCCAAGCTGATGGGTACCTTCCAGACCAACAAGACAGACGGTGGTGCGGGCACCAACAATGCACTGTCTCTCAGCGCAGTTGCTCCATTTGGTCCTGGTGCTGTTGTAGCTAGCTTCGCCAAGAACTCCATCGCAGGTGGCGGCGGTAACGACGATAGCTCTTTCACGGCTGCGTATGTGTACAACCTGTCCAAGAGCACGACCGCATATGGTGCATTGAACCAGATCAATGCCAAAGCGGCTAATGTTGCAACGGATACGACTATTCTGGCAGTTGGTCTGCGCAAGAAGTTCTAAATCAGCCTTACCCTCTGATTTGGATGAGAACGGGCCTCTTCGGAGGCCCGTTTTTTATTGTGGGGTCATTCCCGCTCAGGCAGGAATCCAGTAACCTTGCTATATAAATTCTCAAAGCAGGAGATCAGCATGCCGAATCTGGATACATTGATCATCGAATTCGATAAGGGCTTGCGCACGCTGTTCGCCAAGGCACCGACTGCGCGGCCTTATCCCGATGCGGCCATCCCCGATGTGTCGATGAGCGAGGCGGAGAAAAAGCATGCCGCCGCGCTGATGCGCATCAACCATACCGGTGAGATCTGCGCGCAGGCGCTGTATCAGGGGCAGGCGCTGACGGCGTGCGATCCAATGGTGCAGGAAAAATTGAATAAGGCGGCGTGGGAGGAGACCGAGCATCTGGCCTGGACCTCGCACCGTGTGCATGAACTGGGCGGCCGATTGAGCCTGCTCAATCCGCTGTGGTACACCGGTTCACTGGCGATCGGCGCTGTCGCCGGGGCACTAGGCGATAAGTGGAATCTGGGGTTTCTGGCCGAAACAGAGCGTCAGGTCGGTGCGCATCTGCAGCATCATCTGGATACGCTGCCGCCGCAGGATGCGAAGAGCCGTGCGGTGGCACAGCAGATGTATGTGGACGAGGTCGGCCATTCGGATATGGCTGTCGCGCTGGGGGCGGCCGAGTTGCCGCTGCCGGTGAAGCTGGCGATGCGCGGCATGTCCAAGGTGATGACCAAGACCGTCTATTGGGTCTAGCTGTCATATCGGCCCTTCGGCAGGCTCAGGAAAACTGACCTGCGGTCAGGCCGGAATGGCGGTGCGACTCAGCCCTCTTGTATCTCGAAATCGTGCGTGATGTCCGCCGTCTTGCCGAGCATGATGGAGGCTGAGCAGTATTTTTCTGCAGACAGGCTGATCGCGCGTTCTACCTGTTCGCGTTTCAGTCCTTTGCCTGTAACGATGAAATGCATGTGGATCTGCGTGAACACCTTGGGGTCGGTCTCGGCGCGTTCCGACTGTATGTCCACCACGCAGTCGGTGATGGGCTGGCGCGCTTTCTTGAGGATGTGCACCACATCATAGGCGGTGCAAGCACCGGTTCCGATCAGCAGCATCTCCATCGGGCGCGGGCCGAGGTTCCGGCCGCCGCCGGCCGGCGGGCCGTCCATCAATACCGCGTGTCCGCTCTCAGTCTCACCCAGGAACGAGACTTCTTCCACCCATTTGATGCGTGCTTTCATGTGCGAGCCTCCTCAGTTGATTGCGTCAGGATTTTAGCCGATACCAGAGCATGCCGATGACTTCATGCATGAAACGGTAACTTTCCAGCAGGGCAGCGGCGTTGGGAATGAAACTCAGCAGGTCGGTCTTGTGATATGTGGTGAATGCGGTGGCGGCAGGCACCACTTCGAAACCAGCGCGTTCGAAGACCTGTATCGAGCGCGGCATGTGCCATGCTTGGGTCACAAGGTAGATGCGTGTCACCCCTTCTCGCGCCAGCAGTTCGTGGCTGTGGCGTGCGTTTTCCAGCGTATTGTCCGAGCTGTCCTCGACCCAGCGCACCGGCACGGAGAATTCCTGCTCCAGCACCTGCTTCATCTGCGGCGCTTCGGGCCCCCCGCCTTGCGGGTCGCCGCCACTGACCAATACCGGCTTGCCGGTCCGGCGATACAGCATGGCTGCGTAGCGCACGCGTTCAAGCGTCTCCTTGCTGACGGTGTTGCCGCCATATTCCGCAGCGTCGAAACGCTGGCCGCCGCTCAAGACGACGATGGCATCGGCGGACGCCTTGCTGGGATCGGCTGGTTCGCCTTCGATGCTTTGCAGCAGGTTATCGGCCACGAACGGAGTGGACAGCAGCCAAATGCCGGCAACCGAGGTCGCGATCAGGATGCGTGCCGCGCGCGGCCGCTTGTGCCACAGATACAAGCCGATGCCTGCCACAACCAGCAGGTTCAGGGGTGGCAGCAGAAAGGCACTGATGAGGTTGGTGAGGAACCAGGACATGGGATATGGCGAAAATGGGTGGCGCATGATACGCCTGCATGGTGAGTCGAGGCTAGCGCGCGGCAGGTACAATGCCTGCATGAACCCCTCGTTGCAGGCACGTCATCGTCCTACCGGGCTGAACAGTCGTTTCGCCGGAAAGGGGCTGTCTTTTGCCGGATATGTTCGGCAGACTGAGGCGATGTTGCGACGGGCCCATGCAGGCAAGCCGGATGTCGAGCGGATCGTGGCCGGCAATGCGCCGTTCGCATTGCAGCCTTCGGGAGATTTCCCAAGGGGAGGCGAAAAACCATACCGGCGCGGTGTGTTGCTCACCCACGGCCTGAGCGATTCACCCTACCACATGCGCCATTTGGGCGAGTTCTTCCGGCGTAGCGGATTCCGGGTGATGGCGGTGTTGTTGCCGGGACATGGGACGCAGCCGGGCGATCTGCTCGATGTGCATTGGGAGGACTGGGCCGAGGCAGTGGCTTATGGCACGCAGTGTCTGGAGGAAGAGGTGGATGAGGTCTATCTGGCGGGCTTCTCGGCGGGTGGTGCGCTGAGTCTGCTGCAGGCGCAAAGGGACGAACGCGTGCGCGGCCTGTTCCTGTTCTCCCCCGCGCTGGAGATTGCCGCTCGTGCCCGGTGGGCAAGTATGAGTCGCTTCTATGGCTGGATGTTGTCACGCCGCGCCTGGTTGTCCGTGATGCCGGACCGGGATCGTTACAAATATGAATCTTTCTGCATGAATGCGGTGACCCAGATGTGGCGTCTGACGCGGGCATTGCCGCATGGCGACTTGAAGATCCCGGTGTTCGTAGCGGCCAGTGCCGACGATGCGACAGTCATCGCGGCCGCCACGCTGAAGTTCTTCGATGGCTTGGAGTATCCCTTGCGCAAGATGGTGTGGTATGCCGCAGCCGACCCGCAACAGGCGGATGTGGAATGGGTGCGGAGCGCGTTGCCGGAAAAACGTATCCTTTCCAGTGCGCATACCGCCATCGTCATCCCTCCCGATGATGCGCATTACGGCGAGTCGGGCGAATACACGAATTGCCTGCACTATTTTGCCGGGAATGAGGTGCAATATTCCGCATGCCGCGCATCCCGATCCGCATGGCTGGGCGAGGTGACGGCGCAGAACCTGAAATACGGGCTGCTGCAGCGGCTCATGTACAACCCGCATTACGCGGCGATGGAAGCCGCCATGCACAACTTCATTGAAAGACTGCCATGAGCAAGACCTTGATCTATGCGCACCGCGGTGCCAATCGCGAGGCTGCGGAGAATACGCGTACGGCTTTCGAGAGGGCGCTTCTGTATCCCATCGACGGTATCGAGACCGATGTGCAGTTGAGTCGCGATGGGGTCGCCGTGCTGTGGCATGACCGCGATCTGAAGAAGCTGGGCCTGCCCGGCAAGCGTATCGATGATTACGACTTCAGGCAGTTGCTGGAGATGGATTTCGCGGCGCATTTTCCGGGTGTGCAACCGGAATGCGTGATGGCCTTGCAGTCATTCGTCGAGGCCTACCGTGCGCGTTGCGGCTTGTTGCTGGAGATCAAGAATCGAAGTTGGGAAGATATCGCGCGGCAAGAGATGAAGGTGCGCCAGACATTGGCGCTGGCAGGAGACGCGGATGCTGGCGTGCTGGTCTCTTCTTTCAATATGAACAGTCTTGTTTATGCGCATGGCATCGCACCCGCTTTTCCATTGGTGCTCAATCTGGAGCCGGAGCATACTGTGAGCGATGCACGGCGCGCGCTTGACGAACATCCGTTCCTGCACGGACTCTGCGTCGAGATATCCACGCTGGATGTCGATATGGTCGGTCTGCTGCGCGGGCGGGGAAAGTCCATCGCCGTCTATACCTGCGATAGCGATGCCGAGATCGAGCGTGCGCTGCTGCTCGGAGTGGATATCCTGATCAGTGATGTGCCGCAGAAAGCCTTGCGGATGAGGGAAGAATGAGGCGCGACTTCTCCGCCCTGCAGGGAGAGTTCGATTTGCTCGTCTGCGGCGGCGGCATCTACGGCGCGTGGACGGCATACGATGCCGCCTTGCGCGGACTCAAGGTCGCGTTGGTGGAGCAGGGCGACTGGGCTGGCGCGACATCGTCCGCTTCCAGCAAGCTGATCCATGGCGGCCTGCGCTATCTCGAGACCTACGATTTCAAGTTGGTGCGCAAGGCACTGAACGAGCGGCAGCTGCTGCTCGATATCGCGCCGCATCGTGTATGGCCGTTGCGTTTCGGCGTTCCGGTGTATGCGGACAGTCGTAACGGGACGCTGCTGCTGAAAGCGGGGTTGATGCTGTATGACGCATTGGCGGAATTTCCCGTCGAGCCGATGCGGCATCGCCATTTCTTCAAGCGCGCATTCTCGACCCACTTCCCGTATCTGGATGACGCGGGGCTGCATGGCGGCTTTACCTACGGCGATGCGCAGACAGACGATGCGCGCCTGGTGCTGGAGTTGGTGGCGGGTGCGATGGCGCACGGTGCGGTGTGCGTCAACTACGCGCAGTTGGTCGAATGGCATGAGGAAGGCGGCAAGGTGTGCGGGGCTGAAGTGCGGGATGTGTTGACCGGCGACACGCGTCAGTTGCGCGCCAGGCAATGCGTGAGCACTTCGGGGCGCTGGGAGGTGTTGGGCGAGCAAGGGCGCGCATGGTGTCGTTTGAGCAAGGGTGTGCATCTGGTCTTGCCTGCATTGCGCGCGAAGGAGGCGGTGCTGCTCACGGCGAAGAAGGATGGACGCGTGTTCTTCATCATCCCGTGGTATGGCCGAACGCTGCTGGGCACGACTGATACCGACTATCGCGGCGACGTCGAACGGGTGCAGGTCGAGGAGGCGGACATCGACTATCTGCTCGACGCGGCCAATCGCTATCTCAGGCATGCATGGGGCAGACGGGATGTGATCGGCAGTTATGCTGGGGTGCGCGTGATGCGACAGAGTGATGCGGCTCATCCCTCCGCTGTCAGCCGGGACTGGGAGTTGAGGACGGCAGAGAACGGCTTGCATCACGCCATCGGCGGCAAGCTCACCTCGGCACGCGAGGATGCGGCGGTGGTCGTGGATGCGGTGTGTGCAAAGTTGGGGATCGATGCGGCATGCGCCAGCAAAGGATGTTTGCTTCCGTGGGCGCCGCAACAGGGCTTTGGGCAATGGGCGGCTGAATCGGCTGCAGCGGCGCGGGGATTGGGCATCGACGATGAAAGTGCGCAGTGGCTGATGCGTCGGCATGGGGTGCGCATCGTAGAGGTGTTCGCTATCGTCAGAGAGTCGCCGCATTATGCCTCCCGCATCGTGACGGAGGTGCCGTTGATTCATGCGGATCTGCTGGTATGCGCGCGCGATGAGATGGTGGTGCATCTTGCCGACCTGCTAAGACGGCGTATGCCCTTGCTTATCCTGGCGAGGCTGGAGGAAGGGCGGTTGCGACATCTCGCCGAACTGCTGGCACCCGGGTTGGGCTGGGATGCGCAGCGTGTCGCTGATGAAGTGCAGACTTGTCTGGCATGATCGTCGCGGCCGCACTCGATCTGGGGACGACCGGCATCAAGGCTGGGCTGCTGTCCGCGCAAGGCGAGCTGGATGCGGTCGTGGTCCGTCATGCGCCGCCTGTTATGGCGGTGGCAGGTCGTTATGAAAGCGATGCGGAGGCTTATGCAGAGGCGGTCGATGCGGTGCTTGCGGAATGTCTGGCCCGGACCAGTGCGCGCCCGCCACTCGGGCTGTGCAGCCAGCGATCTTCTTTCGTCATATGGGAGCGAGCCAGCGGACGTCCGGTCACGCCACTCATCTCATGGCAAGATGACCGTGGTATGGCGAGCTGCGAGGCATTGCGGGAAAAAGAAGGGCGCATCCGGGCGCTTACCGGCCTGCCGCTTACGCCCTATTATCTGGCCCCCAAACTGAGCGTGCTGCTCGCAGCGCAGCCGGAATGGCGAACGCTACTGGCTGACGGTGTGTGGATGCTGGGTACGCTCGATACCTTTCTTATATGGCGCTGGACGGGCGGCCGGCATCATGTGACCGATGCCTCGATGGCGGCGCGCACCTTGTTGATGGATGTGCGTGGCTTGCAGTGGTCCGCAGAGTTGTGTGATCTGTTCGGTGTGGATGTTGCCATCCTGCCGGAGATAATGCCCTCGGCCGGTTTGAGGATCGCACTCGGCAATGGGCTGTGTTTGCAGGCAAGTGTGGCCGACCAGTCGGCGGCGCTGTGGCATGGCATCGTGCCGGGACATCGTGAGGCGATGGTGAATCTCGGGACGGGTGGATTCGTCGCTGCATATGGTTTGCAGGGGCATGCGGCCCCGGCCGGGTATTTGCAGACGCTGGTATGCATGGATGCGCATCATCAGGTTCATATGGCATGCGAAGGGACTTTGAATTCTATCGCGGAGGCACTGGCGGGTTATCAGGTGGAAGGTTGTTCGCCGGATGAGTTGGCGAGCGACGATATCTACTGCGTGGCGGAGCCCAGCGGCTTGGGCGCGCCCTATTTCAGGCGCGACATCGGGTCGAGGTTCTCGGAGTCGGTCGATCATCTGGACAGGCATCGCATCGCCCTGCTGTTGCAGGAAGGCATCATCTTTCGTGTGGCGCGGATAATCGAGGATATTCAGCGCGGCTCGGGTGTGGATGGCGTGTATCTTTCTGGCGGCTTGTCCAATTTGTCCTGTATCCAACATGGGATTGCAGGCCTTATACCAGCGGCATTCCGGCTGTCGCAGTCCGATGCCGGCCTGATCGGGGTGGCCCAATTGGTGACAGGGGCGGATGCTGGGGTATTCAGGCGGGCTGAGCGGATATCGATGAACGGGTCCCAAGCCAGGCTAAGGCGGAAGTTCGAGGGGTGGAAAGCGTGGCTGGACGGGTTGCTATGATCCGGCTCGCCCGGGGGCGGGATGGCCAGGGGTCGATAAGCGTTTGACAGGTGAAATGGTCTCGCATAGAATGCGCGCCCTTCGCAGTCCGTTATTCATTTATTGTTTTAGGAAATGCCATGAAAACATTTTCCGCTAAAGCGCAGGAAGTCCAGCACGACTGGATCCTGGTCGACGCAGCTGACAAAGTGCTGGGCCGTTTGGCCAGCCAGATCGCTACCCGCCTGCGCGGCAAGCATAAGGCTATTTATACGCCGCACGTGGACACCGGCGATTTCGTCGTGGTCGTGAACGCTGAAAAAGTGCGCGTGACCGGCAATAAAGCCCAGGACAAGATGTAC
Source organism: Sideroxyarcus sp. TK5 (assembly GCF_054601595.1). Classification (NCBI taxonomy): domain Bacteria; kingdom Pseudomonadati; phylum Pseudomonadota; class Betaproteobacteria; order Nitrosomonadales; family Gallionellaceae; genus Sideroxyarcus; species Sideroxyarcus sp. TK5. The sequence continues at coordinate 487,039 of NZ_BAAHSJ010000001.1, forward strand.
TACCGCCACACCGGTTTCCCCGGCGGTATCTACGAAACCAATTTCATCAAGATGCAGCAGCGTCACCCGCAGCGTCTTTTGCAGAAGGCCGTGCGCGGCATGCTGCCGAAGGGACCTTTGGGTTACGCGATGCTGAGCAAGCTGAAGGTGTACGCAGGTGCAACGCATCCGCACAGCGCGCAGCAACCCAAACCTACCGATCTGTTGAAGGCTTAATCATGAGCGTGACTTATAACTACGGAACTGGCCGTCGCAAGAGTGCGGTGGCGCGTGTGTTCATCAAGGCAGGCAAGGGCGACATCGTCGTCAATGACAAGCCGCTGGACGTTTTCTTCTCCCGCGAGACCGGTCGTATGGTCGTGCGTCAGCCGCTGGAATTGACCCAGATGATGGGCAAGTTCGACATCCTGGTCAACGTCACCGGTGGCGGCGAATCCGGCCAGGCCGGTGCGGTGCGCCACGGCATCACCCGCGCACTGATCGATTACGATGCATCCCTGAAGTCCACCCTGAGCCAAGCCGGCTTGGTGACTCGCGATGCACGTGAGGTCGAGCGTAAGAAAGTCGGTCTGCGCAAGGCGCGTCGCAGGAAACAATTCTCCAAGCGTTAAGCTTGTGTGGAACCGGGAAAGCCGCCTTTGGGCGGCTTTTTCATTTATCATTCGGCCACTTTTCAGGAGGGCAGCGTGGTCAAAGTCGGTATCGTAGGTGGCACGGGTTATACCGGGGTTGAATTGCTCCGTTTGCTGGCGGCGCATCCACAGGCAGAATTGCACGCGATCACTTCGCGTGCCGAAGCGGGTATGCCGGTCAGCCAGATGTTCCCCAGTCTGCGCGGGCGGGTGGATCTCGCGTTCTCGCATCCCGATGAGGCGCATCTCGACCAGTGTGACGTGGTGTTCTTCGCCACCCCCAACGGCATCGCCATGCAGCAGGTGAGAGCCCTGCTGGACGCGGGAGTCAAGGTCATCGATCTGGCTGCGGACTTTCGCATCAAGGATGTCGCGGAATGGGGGAAGTGGTATGGCATGAGTCATGCCTGCCCTGATCTGGTGGCAGAGGCCGTCTATGGGCTGCCCGAGCTGAATCGGGAGCAGATCAAGCATGCGCGCCTGGTCGCCAATCCGGGTTGTTACCCTACTGCGGTCCAACTGGGATTCATCCCTTTGCTGGAGGCTGGTGTCGTCGATACCAGTTCCCTCATCGCAGATTCGAAGTCCGGGGTGTCGGGTGCGGGACGTAAAGCCGAAGTGCACACCCTGTTCTCCGAAGCTGGCGACAACTTCAAGGCCTACGGCGTGGCCGGCCATCGGCACTTGCCGGAGATCAGGCAAGGGCTGGCGAATGTGACCGGTGCGCCGGTCGGGCTGACTTTCGTGCCGCATCTGACCCCCTTGATTCGCGGTATCCACGCCACGCTTTATGCGCGGCTGACCAAGGAAGTCGATCTGCAAGCGCTGTTCGAGCGGCGTTATGCCGACGAAGCCTTCGTCGATGTGTTGCCGGCTGGTGCGATGCCGGAGACGCGTTCTGTGCGGGGTTCCAATATCTGCCGTATAGCAGTGCATCGTCCACAGGGGGGGGATACCGTGGTGGTGTTGTCGGTGATCGACAATCTGGTCAAAGGGGCGGCCGGGCAGGCGGTGCAGAACATGAATATACTGTTCGGGTTGCCGGAAAAGACCGGTATCGATCTGGTTCCATTGTTGCCCTAAAAGAGAATGATCAAAGGATTCAAACGCCGCTTCAGCATCTCCGCGCCGCGTCTGGCGGTGCGCCCGCACGTGCCTTGGTACGTGCGCTGGGCCATCGTTCTCCCATTCATGCTGGTGATGGGGTTCCTGGTTTGGTGGGCCTATGATGCAGGCATGGCGCTGGCGGGTTTCCATCGCGGCGAAGCTGAGCAGGAGATCGCAGTGTTGCGAGAGCGCTTGCAGGAGTTGGAGCGGCAGAGTGCCGATCAAGCCAACCAGATTGCGGTTCATGAACGTCAGGCCCAGATCCAGCAAGCGGCCGCTGATGAAGTGCTGGAACAGGTGAATGCGCTGCATGATGAGAATCTGCGTCTGCGTGAAGACCTGTCTTTCTTTCAGAGCTTGCCGCTCACAGCCGGTCGTGATGCGGAACTTTCCATACATAGCCTTAAACTTGAGCCCGCCAGTCTGCCCGGTGAATATCATTGCCGCATGTTGCTGGTGCAAGGTGTTCAGCGCCGTGGAAGGGTCTTCCAGGGGAATCTGCAGATAGTGGTCAACGGCGAGCAGGGGGGGCAAAAAGTGGTGTTACAATTCCCCGAGCCTGATTCGGCCGAGGTTGCCGCGCAAGGCCTGAATTTCAAGTATTACCAGCGTGTCGAAAGGATATTCCGCCTTCCGGATGGGGTGCATATCGATAGCGTGGAGATACGAGTCTTCGAGAAGGGCATGCAGGAACCCAAGGTGACGCAGACGGTATTGCTTTCATAATGGAGTGGCTAGATGTTCAGTAAACACAGCAAACCGCAGAATCGCATCGATTCTTTGATAGGAGCAGGGACTCGGGTCAATGGCGATATCCACTTTGCGGGCGGGTTGCGCGTGGACGGAGAAGTCACTGGCTGCGTGATCGCGGATCCGGCCAAAGCCAGCACGCTGGTGTTGAGCGAGCAGGCCCGGGTGCATGGTGAGATCAGCGTCACCCATCTGGTGGTCAACGGCATGGTGACCGGCCCCGTTCAGGCATCGGAGTATCTGGAACTTCAAAGCAAAGCCAAGGTCACTGGTGATGTCAGATACAAAACACTGGAGATACAGTTGGGTGCCATCGTCGAGGGTAAGCTGGTGCACATCAATGAGGCCTCGGAAAAAGTCGTGCCGCTCAAGGTGGGCGGCGCTGAATCGTAATAAAAGACAAGGAGTACGACCATGAATGCTGTGACTGAGATGCAAGATCCGCTGTTGTTCACCGACAGCGCTGCCAACAAGGTGAAACAACTGATCGAAGAAGAGGGCAATGCCGACTTGAAGCTGCGCGTCTTTGTCACCGGCGGCGGCTGCTCCGGTTTTCAATACGGCTTCACTTTTGATGAAGTCGTCAACGAAGATGATACGGTCATGAACAAGAACGGCGTGCAGTTACTGGTCGATCCCATGAGTTTCCAGTATCTGGTCGGCGCGGAGATCGATTACACCGAGGGACTGGAAGGTTCACAGTTCGTCATCAAGAACCCGAATGCAACGACCACCTGCGGTTGTGGATCCTCATTCTCGGCATAAGGGGTCGGTGGCCGAAACAAGGGACGGGGCGCGTGAGCGCCCCGTTTTGTTTTATGCGGGATAGATCGCACCCAGCACGCAAGGATGGGACGCGCCCGTAGCAGCGGGCAGGTTGCCAGGATGCAGTGTCATGGCCTGGCGTGCCAGCCAGGCAAAGGCGACCGCTTCCATCCAGTCCGCAGGGATGCCGAGCGCGTCTGTCTTGCGGATGAGGCAGCCAGGCAGGCGACGCTGTAGCAGGGAGATCAACGCGGAGTTGTGTGCACCGCCTCCACACACATAGAGCTCTTCTACCCCTGCGCAGAATCTTTCGGCGGCATCAGCGATGCTGTCGCAAGTGAGAGCCAACAGGGTCGCCTGAATATCTGCCGGGGATTCTGTGCCATCAAGCTGATTCTCCAGCCATGCTGGATTGAACAGGTCACGCCCGGTACTCTTGGGGGGGGGCGAGGAAAAATACGGTTCGTCCAGCATGCGTTGCAGCAACACTTGAATGATCGTGCCGCTGGCAGCCCACTCGCCATTCTTGTCATATGGGCAGCCCTTGTGTTTGCTGATCCAGCTGTCCATCAACAGGTTGCCCGGACCGGTGTCGAAGCCCGTCGTGCCGAGACCTGGCTTGAGATCGGTGAGGTTGGCGATTCCGCCGAGGTTGAGTATGGCGCGATGGATCGTGGGATGGCGCAGCATCATGTCGTGGAATGCGGGCACCAACGGGGCGCCCTGGCCGCCTGCAGCGATGTCGCGCGAGCGGAAGTCGCTCACGACATGGATGCCGGTCAGCTCGGCCAAAAGCGCGGCATTGCCGAGCTGCACCGTGTAGCCTTGTTCGGGCCGATGGCGGATGGTCTGGCCGTGGCAGCCGATGGCCTGGATGTGATGCGGGGGGATGCCCACCTTGTTCAGCAGGGTAAGCGCGGCATCTGCATAAGCGCGTGCCAAGGCAATGGAGGCGAGCTGCGCGCGGTGCAGTTCATCGAAACCGGGTTGGTGCAGTTCAAGCAATACGTCTTTAAGCGTGCGGGGATAAGGCTGGTAATGGCTCGCGAGGAGCTGCGGCTTCCCTTCTTTGAAATCGGTCAAAGCGACATCGATGCCATCCAGGCTGGTGCCTGACATGATGCCGAGATAGAGGTCGGGAGCGGTTGCCACTAATCGAGTTTGGCGATGCGTGTATTGCGCAACAAGGAGAGACGAGCATCCAGATCACGCATGGATTCGGTGAATGCGGTGCGTTGTACTTCGCTGATCGGCTTGCCGTCCGGTAGCGCAATCTTCAGTGGGTCTCGCTGGATGCCGCTCACCTTGAATTCATAGTGCAGGTGGGGGCCGCTGGCCAGTCCGGTCTTGCCCACATATCCGATGATCTCGCCCTGACCGACGCGCTGGCCGCGACGCAGGCTGGCGGCGAATCTGGATAGGTGCCCATAGACCGTTTGATAATGTCCCTGATGCTGCAGCATCACCACGTTGCCGTAGCCGCCCCGCTGTCCGATGAAACTCACGACACCGTCGGCGGTGGCGCGAACCTTGGTGCCGATGGGGGCGGCGTAGTCCACGCCTTTGTGCGCGCGCCACTTGTTGAGCACCGGATGGAAGCGCGAGCGGCTGAAGCCGGAGCTCACGCGCGAGAATTCGATGGGGGAACGCAGGAAAGCCTTGCGCATGCTCTTGCCCTCGGGCGAGAAGTAGTCGCCGCCATGACTTGAGTTCTGGAAGTAGAAAGCGCGGAAGGTGCGGCCATGGTTGATGAACTCGGCGGCCAGGATGCGGCCATTGTGTGTCGATTCGCCATTCGCATAGTTCATCTCATAGATCACGCTGAACTTGTCGTGCCGACGCAGGTCGCGGTGGAAGTCGATATCGCCGCCGAAGATCTCGGCCATCTGGTTGGCGATGGAATCCGGCAAGCCCGCTTCGTCCGTGGCAGCGTACAGGCTGCTGCTGATCTCGCCGGTCTGCACGAAGACACGACGCTCGGTCTCGGCAGCCTGTTCCGTCACCCTGAAATTCTCGCCGTCTTTGAGGATTCGGACCTGGTTGCCATCATTGTCGGTGTATCTCAATGCAAGCAGGTTGTGAGCATCGTCCGTCTCGACCAGAAATGACTTGCCCACGCGCAATTGGCGGAACGAGCGAGTAGATGGGGCCCGGCGCAGGAATTCGTCGGCCGCCGGATCCTGTACATTGACACGACGCAGCAGCTCACTGACGGTATCGCCTCGCTGCACGCGGTCATTGCGCCAGAACACGCTGGCCGTGGGTGATTGAGCAGTGTTGACCGGCAGTTCGATGTTCTCGATGACGCTGTATTGCGAGGAGGGTAGCCCCACGGTCTGGGGCATGATGCCGAACGCCGTCAGCACCCCGAGCAACGGCAGGGTGGACAGGGTGACGAACCAGCGCAGCTTCATCTTGTGCGCGTGTAGCAGGGTGTTTTGCGGTAACATTCGCGCTTCCTTGGCGGCATCGTCGGGTCATATGCGAAAGGCATTGCGGCCGACAAGCAGAATACGGTGCCACTTTAACAGAAAGCGATACCCCATCAAAATCCGCCCGGCTCCCGGGCAAGAGACAGACAAACGGTCTTTCGACATGAGTCAAGAAGAAATCCTCAATCAAATCAAGCGTGGCAGTGATGAACTGCTGATCGAGGCCGAGCTGGTAAAGAAGCTGGGGCTGGGCCGCCCGTTGCGCATCAAGGCCGGCTTTGATCCGACCGCACCCGACCTGCACCTTGGCCATACCGTGTTGCTGAACAAGATGCGCCAGTTGCAGGATCTCGGCCACCATGCCCTGTTTCTGATCGGCGACTTCACCGGCATGATCGGCGACCCCACAGGCAAGAATGCCACCCGCCCGCCGCTCACGCGTGAGCAGGTGCTTGCCAATGCGGAAAGCTATAAAGACCAAGTGTTCAAGGTACTCGATCCGGAGCGGACCGAGGTCGTGTTCAACTCCTCCTGGATGGACAAGTTCAGTGCGGTCGACCTTATCCGCCTGGCCGCCACCCACACCGTGGCGCAAATGCTGGAGCGCGACGATTTTTCCAAGCGTTACAAGGGCAACCAGCCCATCGCCATCCATGAATTCATCTACCCGTTGGTGCAGGGTTACGACTCCGTCGCCCTCAAGGCCGACATCGAGCTCGGTGGCACCGACCAGAAATTCAACCTGCTGATGGGGCGCGAACTGCAAAGGCATCATGGTCAGCCGCAGCAGTGCGTACTCACCATGCCGCTACTGGAAGGGCTGGACGGTGTGAACAAGATGTCCAAATCGTTGGGCAACTATGTCGGCATCACTGACTCGCCGACCGAGATGTTCGGCAAGATCATGTCTGTCTCCGATGACCTGATGTGGCGCTATTACGATCTGCTCTCGTTCCGCAGTCTGGCGCAGATCGCCAATTTCAAGGAAGAGGTCGCGCAGGGGCGAAATCCGCGCGATATCAAGGTGATGCTGGCGCAGGAGATCGTCGCCCGCTTCCACTCTCAGAAGGTGGCCGAGGACGCCTTGGCCGAGTTCGAGGCACGCTTCCAGAAGGGCGTGTTACCGGACGACATGCCGGAGATCTCGGTGCAGTCCGGCGGCGGCAGCATCGGTATCGCCCATCTGCTGAAACAGGCCGATCTGGTTGCCAGCACTTCCGAGGCGATCCGCATGATCGGTCAGGGCGGCGTTAAGCTAGATGGCGAGAAGGTCAGCGACAAAGCCCTGCAGATCAAGGTCGGTGCGGTAGTCGTGGCCCAAGTCGGCAAGCGCAAGTTCGGTCGGGTAACGGTTTTGTAAATACAGGTTGTGCGCCGGGTGCGTCTTCGGTAGAATCGCGCCCTCGAATTTTTGGTTAAAGGTAGTTTGTCCATGACAACCGTACGTGTTAAAGAAAATGAGCCGTTCGAAGTGGCAATGCGCCGCTTCAAGCGTTCCGTTGAAAAGACCGGTCTGCTGACCGATTTGCGCGCTCGCGAGTTTTACGAGAAGCCCACAGCAGAGCGCAAGCGCAAGCTGGCCGCTGCCGTCAAGCGTCACTACAAGCGCCTGCGCAGCCAGACTCTGCCGCCGAAGCTGTACTGATCCGGTATTATCTCGACGCCGCAATCTTTCGGGGTTGCGGCGTTTTGCATTTGTTTTGAGGAGTAGCGCTTGAGCCTGAAGCTGCAGATCACCGAAGATATGAAATCCGCGATGCGCGCCAAGGACACGGCCCGCCTCAGTGCGATCCGGCTACTGCTTGCTGCCATGAAGCAGAAAGAGGTCGACGAGCGTGTCGAACTCGGCGATGCGGATGTGCTGGCGATCATCGACAAGATGCTCAAGCAGCGTCGCGATTCCATCGCCCAGTATGATGCGGCCGGACGGCAGGATCTGGCGGATGTCGAGAAGTTCGAGGTGTCAGTGCTGCAAGCCTATATGCCGCAGCAGATGAGCGATGCGGAAGTCGCTGCCGCCATCGTACAGGCTGTCGCCGCATCCGGTGCAGCCGGCGTGCAGGATATGGGCAAGGTGATGGCGATCCTTAAGCCCCAACTGGCCGGGCGTGCCGATCTGGGCAAAGTGTCCGGACAAGTCAAGGCTGCTTTGTCAAAGTGATTCCGCTGTCCCGGTGCTGACCGGGAAGCGGGGTTTCAATATTGAGCGGGGGCGGGAGTGATTCCAAAAAGTTTCATTCAGGACCTGCTCAACCGTCTGGACATCGTCGATGTCATCGAGCGCTATGTCCCGCTCAAGAAGGCGGGTGCCAACTACGTCGCCTGCTGTCCTTTCCATAACGAAAAATCTCCCTCCTTCACTGTCAGCCAGAGCAAGCAGTTCTATCACTGCTTCGGCTGTGGCGCGCATGGCACGGCCATAGGCTTCGTCATGGAGCACACCGGAAGCGGTTTCGTGGAAGCGGTGGAAGACCTGGCCAAAGGTATCGGTCTTGAAGTGCCACGTGAAGCTTCGAACGTCCCGCAACAGAAAGTTGCGCCCGACCTGTATGAACTGATGCAGACAGCGACGCGCTACTACCGCGAGCAGCTGAAAAATAACCCGCGAGCCATCGAATACCTCAAGGGACGCGGGCTGTCTGGTGAAGTGGCGGCGCGTTTTGGCATCGGCTATGCACCGGACGACTGGCAGCCATTGAAGAATGCGGTTCCAAGCTATCAGGATGCAGCGCTCGTCGAAACCGGCATGGTGATCGAGGGGGATGGCGGAAAGCGCTACGACCGTTTCCGTGACCGCATCATGTTCCCCATCGTGAATGTGCGCGGTCAGGTCATCGGTTTCGGTGGGCGCGTGCTGGATAAGGGCGAGCCGAAATATCTAAATTCCCCAGAGACCAAACTGTTCGAGAAAGGTCATGAGCTATACGGTCTGTATCAGGCGCAAAAGGCCATTCGTGCACACCAGCGCGTGGTCGTGGTTGAAGGTTATATGGACGTGGTGGCGCTCGCGCAGCACGGCGTGGAATATGCGGTGGCGACACTGGGGACGGCAACGACGCCCTTCCATATTCAAAAGCTGATGCGCTTGTGCGACCAACTGGTTTTCTGTTTCGACGGGGATCGTGCCGGCCAGAAGGCCGCCTGGCGTGCGCTGGAGAACGCCTTGCCGCAGTTGCAGGATGGCAAACGAATCGGCTTCCTGTTCCTGCCTGAGGAGCACGACCCCGATTCATACATACGCGAATTCGGAACCGAGGCATTCGAGCGCGAACTGGACGATTCAATGACACTGTCCGGCTATCTGCTGCGAGAACTTTCTTCGCAAGTAGACCTGACGACTCAGGAAGGGAAAAGCGCGCTGGTTAAGAATGCCCAGCCGTTGCTGACAGCCATCACGGCACCGACCACCGCTTTGCTGTTACGCAAGCAGGTCGCGGCGCTGGCCGGTCTGGAGCAGGCCGAACTGGAAGCGCTGTGGTCCATCAAGTCGGTCACCGCGCCCAAACGGCTGGCCCCACAAAAGGCAAAGCGCAACGCCCCGTCGGAACTGCGCCATATGTTGCGCTGCCTGCTGATGAAGCCTGAACTTGCACGTGATTTGCCACGCGACTGGTCGAATGAGACTGCCGAAGGGGTCGCCATCGCCGCGCTGGCTGACTGGTTGCGTGAAGGAGCCGACGAGGTCAGCACCGCTGCACTGATACAGCATTTTCAGGATACGGTGCACGCTGCGGTGTTCGCATCCGTGCAGGGCGAAGTCATGCAGCTGGGTGACGATTACGACATCGACTCGGACTTTGCTGGCGTACTGCGCAAGATTCAACGGTCAGAGATCGAAAGTGAGATGGCGTTGCTACAGGCAAAGGGTTTGGCCGGGATGACCCACGCCGATCGCGCCCGGCACGCTGAACTTAACGAGGCGCTGTTGAGATTGAAGGCTGTCGTGAGTTGAAAATCAAGAGGCAGGCACGGTAATTGCATCCGACTGTGCAGGCGCTACTTGAAGCTAACCTTCGGAAAAGTTGAATAAATCTGCTATAATCCGCGCCCTTTTGGCGGTCCTGGGGACTCGACTGCCCGCTAATCAATCTAATTCTGGGAACCGAGCATGGCGACTCAGCAAAAAAAGAAAACCACCACTCCGGCAAAGAAAACCACAGCGGTGATTCAGGACGAAACACAGGGCGCAGAGGAAAAGAGCGCCGGGAAAACGACCGTCGTAAAAGCCAAGGCGGCTGAAGTAAACAACAAGCAGAGCGATACTTCCCAAGACATCGAAGAGCGCCGCACCCGCCTCAAGGCTCTCATCCTGCTGGGCAAGGAGCGCGGCTATCTGACCTTCGCCGAGATCAACGACCATCTGCCCGATATGCTGGAGGTCGAGCAGGTGGAGGGCGTGGTCAGCATGATCAACGACATGGGTATCTCCGTGTGCGACGTCGCGCCGGATAGCGAGTCGTTGGTGATGAACGAAGTCGCCCCTCCCGTAGCCGATGATGATGCCGCTGCCGAAGCCGAGGCTGCCATCTCCACCGTTGATTCCGAATTCGGACGCACCACCGATCCTGTCCGCATGTACATGCGCGAGATGGGGGTGGTCAACCTGCTCACTCGTCAGGACGAGATCGAGATCGCCAAGCGCATCGAAGACGGCCTGAAGCATATGATCATGGCCATCTCCGCCTGTCCTGCGACCATCGCGGAGATCCTGTTGCTGGCCCAGAAGATCGCCAGCGACGAGATGCGTGTGGAGGAACTGATCGACGGATTCGTTGATGGCGAGGATGAAGCGAAGATCGGCAGCGATGCCGACGATGCCGACGGCGAGTCGAATGACGACCATGAAGCCGATAGCGATGATGGCGACAGTGATGACGAAGAGGATGAAGAGGCGCAGGCGGAAGCCGCTGCTGCTGCTGTGGCCGCTAACCTCGCACAGATGAAGGTCGATGCGCTGGCCCGATTTGCGGTGATCAGCGACCTGTTCACCAAGATGGGCAAGGCTTACGAGAAATACGGTTACCGCAGCAAACAGTACGACAAGCTGCAGCAGCAGATTTCCGACGAGTTGATGCAGTTCCGTTTCTCTGCCAAACAAGTGGACGCCTTGTGCGACACCATGCGCAAGATGGTGGAGGAAGTACGTGCCAGTGAACGTGCCATCCAGACTCTGTGCGTCACCAAATCGCACATGCCCCGTCCGCACTTCATCAAGTCTTTCCCTTCCAACGAGCTCGATCTGGAATGGGTGCATCGCGAGATCGCGGCCAAGAAGCCCTACAGCGATGCGCTGTCGCGCAACGAGGCCGCCATCATCGACCAGCAGAAGCAGATGATCGCCCTGCAACAGCGTGTGGGTATCCCCATCGTCGACCTGAAAGAGATAAACCGGCAGATGACCAACGGCGAAGCCAAGGCACGCCGCGCCAAGCGCGACATGATCGAGGCCAACCTGCGTCTGGTCATCTCCATCGCCAAGAAATACACCAACCGCGGCCTGCAATTCCTCGACCTGATCCAGGAAGGAAACATCGGTCTGATGAAGGCCGTGGACAAATTCGAATACCGCCGCGGTTACAAGTTCTCGACCTACGCGACATGGTGGATCCGCCAGGCGATCACCCGTTCCATCGCCGATCAGGCGCGCACCATCCGTATCCCGGTGCACATGATCGAGACCATCAACAAGATGAACCGCATCTCGCGCCAGATCATGCAGGAGACTGGTATCGAGGCCGATGCCGCCACGCTCGCCATCAAGATGGAGATGCCGGAGGACAAGATCCGCAAGATCCTCAAGATCGCCAAGGAGCCCATCTCCATGGAGACGCCGGTGGGCGACGATGACGATTCGCATCTTGGCGACTTCATCGAGGACGCCAACAGCTTGGCACCGATCGATGCGGCCGTGTTCGATAGCCTGCGCAACGTGACCAAGGACATCCTCGACAGCCTGACGCAACGCGAAGCCAAAGTGCTGCGCATGCGCTTCGGTATCGAGATGAACACCGACCACACGCTGGAAGAGGTCGGAAAACAGTTCGATGTCACACGCGAACGTATCCGTCAGATAGAAGCCAAGGCCCTGCGCAAGCTGCGCCATCCTTCGCGCTCCGAGAAGCTGAAGAGTTTCCTCGACGGCGAAGGTTAAGTGTCACGGGCCCTTAGCTCAGTTGGTTAGAGCAGAGGACTCATAATCCTTTGGTCGACAGTTCAAGTCTGTCAGGGCCCACCAATACAAAAGCCTCGCATCATTGCGAGGCTTTGTTTTTTGTGTCAAGGCGCTTTACGCGAGTCGCAATGCGTTCTCTACATGGTCCAGAAACGCGCGCGTCTTGCTGGGCAGGAAGCGTCGCATCGGCATCACCGCCCAGGCGGTGACGGAGGGAAAGCGCCAGTCGGGCAGCACGCGCACCAGTCTTTTTTTCTTCACGTCCTCTTCGGCAAATGGCACAGGCAGCATGCCAATGCCTGCACCATCCAATAGCAGTTGTTGTATGACGCTGATGGAGTTCAGCGTCATGCGTCCGGGAGGGATACCTTGCCACTCTTCCTTGCCATGCTGTAATTGCCACGCCAGTGCTTGACCGTTCTCTGCGCCCATACGCAGTGCGGCGTGGTGTGCCAGCTCGTCCGGGTGGCGCGGGGCGGGGTGCAGTGCCAGATAGATGGGGCTGGCATAGAGGCCGAGGTGTTGTTCGTCCAGTTTGCGTGCGACCAGCGTGGAATCGTTCGCCAGTTCGCCCATGCGGATGGCGAGGTCGAAGCGTTCGCCGATCAGGTCCACCAGTCGCGAGCTAAGGTCGAGTTCGAGTTCGATCTCGGGATAGGCTTCGATGAAGGTGGCCAGTGCGCGCGACAGCGTGCGTCTGGCGTAGTCTTCCGGCATGGAGACGCGCAGCCTGCCGCGCGGTTGCACATCCTGGCTGCGCACGAAATCCTGCACGGTGACGACTTCTTCCGCGACGCGGCGACAGTGATCGAGGAAGGCTTCGCCGAATTCGGTGAGGGTCAGGCGGCGTGTGGTGCGGATCAACAGCTTCTGTCCCAACGTTTCTTCCAGATGCCCCAGGCGGCGCGAAACGGTGGCTTTGGGCATGCTGAGTTGTTCGGCGGCGCGCACCAGACTAGCCTGTTCGGCGATGGCGGCGAACAGGATCATGTCGTCGGCGGAGATATTTGTTTGTTCCATTTACGGGATAGTCTATCTCGCAAGAGTATATTTATCTATCAATTTGGAACGACTAGTATGCAAGCACTTTAGTCAACCAAGGATGTGCCATGAACACGGCGACCCCAACACTTCTCAAGCGTACGCGCGCTATCGAACGTCTGGTGCAGGGCGTGGCGACTTCGGACGGCGCGGGCGTCAGCCTGACGCGCGTGCTGACCGGCAAACTGCAGCGTCGTCTCGATCCCTTCCTGATGCTGGATGCATTCGGCAGCGACGATCCGGACGACTACATCGCCGGTTTCCCCGACCATCCGCATCGCGGCTTCGAGACCATCACCTATATGTTGTCCGGGCGCATGCGCCATCGCGACAGTGCCGGGCACGAAGGTCTGCTGGAGAACGGTGGCATGCAGTGGATGATCGCCGGGCGTGGCGCGATCCATTCCGAGATCCCCGAGCAGGAAGACGGGCTGATGGAGGGTTTCCAGCTGTGGCTCAACTTGCCTGCGCGCAACAAGATGGCTGCGCCCTGGTACAAGGATTTCGCATCGGCGGAGATCCCCGAATACATCACAGCGGAAGGCGCGACAGTGCGCGTGATTGCCGGTGAGAGCAATAGGGTGACGGGGGCGATGACGCGCGAGATCACCGAGCCGGTCTATCTGGACATCCACCTGCCTGCCGGCACACCGTTCTCGACCGCTCTGCCGGCCACACACAATGCCTTCATCTACGTTTATCGCGGAGCGGTGCAGGTCGGCGAGACGCAAGTGGATGTGCAGCGCATGGGCATCCTGGGCAACGAAGCGGATGCGGATGGCGTGACGATGACTGCAACAGAGGATGCCCGGTTGATCCTGGTCGCGGGCAAACCGCTCAACGAACCCATCGTGCAATACGGTCCCTTCGTGATGAACACGCAGGAAGAGATCCATCAGGCGCTGGACGATTACCGCTGCGGGCGACTGGCATGAAGGAGGGCATGATGCTGAGAACGATCGGATACCTGTTGATGGCAGCGTTGTTGATGCACTTCGGCGTGGCGGGGGCGGCCCAATATCGCCAGGTGCAGGCGAATGAAAGCGCGGTGATGTTCGGCTACACGCAGATGGGCGTGGCGATGGAAGGCAAGTTCGACCGCTTCACTGCCCAGCTCGCTTTCGATCCTGCCAGACTGGATATGGCGCGGGCCAGCATAGAGATCGACATCGCCAGCATCGACACCGGTGTGGATGAGGCGAACGAAGAAGCGCTCGGCAAGCAGTGGTTCGATACCCGAACCCATCCGACGGCGAGTTTCGTCTCAACCGGCATGAAGTCGCTGGGCGGCAACCGTTATGAAGCCAGCGGCAAACTCAGCATCAAAGGCAGGACGCGGGATGTCTTCGTGCCGGTCACCTTCACGGAAGCCGGCGCGCGCGGCCAGTTCGACGGCGTGCTGAACATCAAACGTCTCGACTATGCCATCGGCGAAGGCGCATGGTCGGATGTCGGCACCGTCGCCGACGAGATACAGATCAAGTTCCATTTTGTCGTCACTGCAGCACCGAACAAGAAGTAAATCCAACCACCAAAAGGAGAACGCCATGAAACGCACACTCGCCACCCTGACCGCTGCTTTTGTTTCGGTCGCAGCCTATGCCGCACCGGAGACGTACATGATCGAACCGACGCATTCCATGCCGCGTTTCGAATACAACCACCTCGGATATTCCATCCAGCTCAGCCGCTTCGACAAAGTCTCCGGCAGCATCACGCTGGACCGCGCGAAGAAGACCGGCAAGGTCGATGTGACCATTGATGCCAAGTCTGTCAACACTGGTTCGGCGTTGTTCAATGAACACATCCAGGCTGCGGATTTCTTCGACACAGAGATGTTCCCCACCATCACCTACAGATCGAGCAAGGTCGAATTCAAGGGGGATCAGCCGGTGTCTGTGGTTGGTGAACTGACGATCAAGGACATCACCAAACCGGTCACGCTCACCATCAATTCCTTCCACTGCATGCCGCATCCGATGGTGAAGAAGGAGGCTTGCGGCGCGACTGCCTCGGCCAAGGTGAAACGCTCCGACTTCGATATGGCCAAGAATGTGCCCTACGTCGGCGACGAAGTGACATTGACCATCCCGGTGGAAGCCATCAAGCAGTGATGTAGGGACCGCCGGCCCCGAGCCGGCGGTAAACAGACAACAAGGAAACGAAATGACGAAAGCATTGTTCACCCCGACCACCCTCGGCAAACTGCAACTCGGGAACCGAATCGTGATGGCACCGATGACGCGCTCGCGCGCCACCGGTAACGTGCCGAACCAGCTGATGGAGAACTATTACGCATTGCGCGCAGACGCGGGGCTCATCATCACCGAAGGCACGTCACCCTCCGCCAATGGTCTGGGCTATGCACGCATCTCGGGGATGTTCTCGGATGCCCAGATACAGGGATGGAAACGGGTGACCGATGCGGTTCATGCACGGGGCGGCAAGATATTCGTGCAGCTGATGCACACCGGCCGCGTCAGCCATCCGGCCAACATGCATGAAGGAACAAAGATCGTCGCACCATCCGCGCAGGCATTGGCCGGGGATATGTGGACGGATAGCGATGGCATGCAGCCTTATCCGGTACCGACCGAGATGAGCGGGGAGGATATCGCCACCGCCATAGCGGAATATGCCCAGGCATGCAGGAACGCAATAGCGGCGGGTTTCGACGGTGTCGAGCTGCACGCTGCCAACGGTTACCTGATCGACCAGTTCCTCAACACCGCCAGCAACCAGCGCAGCGACCAGTGGGGTGGCAGCGTTGAGAACCGCATCCGCTTCGTGGTGGAAGTCGCCAAAGCCAGCGCCGCCGCCATCGGTGCGGAGCGCATCGGCATGCGCATCTCCCCCTACGGTGTGTTCAATGGCATGAAGCCGGACGCGAAGATGGATGCGCTGTATCTGCGTCTGGTCGAGGCGTTGAACGAGACCGGTCTGGTATACATTCATATCGTCGACCATAGTTCGATGGGCGCACCGGAAGTCAGTCCCGAGCTGAAGCAGAAGATACGCGCCAACTTCAAGGGCAAGTACATTCTGTCCGGCGGCTACGATGCGGCACGCGCCGATGCGGACCTTGATGCGCAGAAAGGCGATCTGGTCGCCTTCGGTCGTCCCTTCATCTCCAACCCGGACCTGGTGAACAAGCTGCAGAAAGGTGGCGAACTTACTCCGCCGGACATGGCGACGTTCTACACGCCGGGCGAGAAGGGTTACACCGACTATTGATGAAGCTGGTTCTCTACAGCACTTCGCATTGCCATCTGTGCGAGCAGGCAGCAGTCTTGCTCGCACAGCGAGGTGTCGAAGCCGAACTTGTCGATATCGTGGATGACGATGCGCTACTTGAATGCTACGGTACACGCATCCCGGTAGTGAAACGGCTGGACAACGGGGATGAACTCGGCTGGCCGTTCGATACCGAGATGCTAGCGCGCTTCCTGTCCTGAGCGCGGGGCTCAGTCCGACCACATCGCGTTCAGCAGCCTGTCCTCGCGTTCTTCCGGTACGCGTTGCATGAACGGGCAGTCGCGGCGGTGGATGGTGATGCCACGGTCACGGGTGACGTAGCCGACGATGGAGGCCGGGGGGGCCGGATGGCAGCAAAGCGCCAGTTTGAATGCCAGGTTGTTCACGCCCTCGATCAGCACACGAGGTGTGCGGCCGCTAGATGGTGCTGGAGTAGCCGTCTTGCGCGGTGCAGGCGATTCCTTGACGACTGCAAGGCTCACCCGGCGCGGTGTGATGTCGCCGCGGCCGAGGGCGGCGTGCAGGTCGTCCGGCTTGTTGTAATGCAGTTGCTGGGCGAGCTTTTCCAGATTGATGTCGTTGGCACCGATGCGATGCAGTTCGCGTTCGAGCAAGGCGCGTCCCTGTGCGATGCTGTCGTCCAGGTTCTGTTCCGAGAACCAGTGTCGCACCTTGGCGCGCGCCCGCGCGCTCTTCAGATAACCGAGCTGCGGGTTGGCCCAGTCGCGGCTGGGGCCGCCCTGTTTGACGGTGAGGATCTCCACGCGCTGGCCGGTCTGCAATTTGTGTTTGAGCGGCACGATGTTGCCGTCCACCTTGGCACCGCGCGTGCGGTGCCCCAGGTCGGTGTGCAGAACGTAGGCAAAGTCTACCGGCGTTGCACCGCTGGGAAGATCGATCACCTTGCCCTGCGGGGTCAGCACGTACACGCGGTCCTGTAACAGTTCGTTGCCGAGCTGTTTCTGCAGCTCGCCGCTGTCCGCCAGTTCGGCTTTCCACGCCAGAACCTGTCGCAACCAGGCTACTTTCTCGTCCAGACCGCCTTCGGATTTCCTGTTCTCCTTGTAGCGCCAGTGGGCGGCGACGCCGAGTTCGGAATCGTGGTGCATCTGTCGCGTGCGGATCTGCACCTCCACCGACAGGCGGCGCGGGCCGAGCACAGCGGTGTGCAACGAACGGTAGCCGTTGGGTTTGGGTTTGGCGATGTAATCGTCGAACTCTTTCTGTATCGGCAGCCACAGTTCGTGCACCAGCGACAGCGCGGCATAACACTGCTCTATGTCATCCACGAGGATACGCACGGCGCGCACGTCGTACAGCTCCTCGAAGGCCAGATGCTTGCGCTTCATCTTGTTGATGATGCTGTAGATATGTTTGGGGCGGCCGGTCACTTCGCCGTCGATGCCGGCATCTTTCAGTGTCTGCTGCAGTTGCTCGACCAGATCGGTGATGTAGCGCTCACGATCGACGCGCTTCTCATCCAGCGACTTGGCGACCTGTTTATACAGCACAGGTTCCAGATAGCGCGTGGACAGGTCTTCCAGTTCCCACTTGATCTGCCACACGCCGAGGCGGTTGGCCAGCGGGGCGAAGATGCTCTGTGTCTCCTGCGCGACTTGCCGTTGCAGCGCAGCATCGGCATGGGAGAGGTGGCGCAGCGTCTGCGTACGTTCGGCGAGTTTGATCAACACCACGCGGATGTCTTCCACCATCGCCAGCAGCATCTTGCGCAACGTCTCGACCTGCTGTGCGGCTTCTTCGGTGCTTGGCTGAGCGCGCACCTCGCTGAACTGGCGCACATGTTCCATGCGCGAGATGCCCTCAACCAGCCCCGCGATGTTGGGGCCGAAGCGCTCGCGCAGCAGGATGTGCGAGTCCTTCAGGAAGTCTGGCACGGCATGCAGCGCGGTGGCGGCGATGGCCTCGTGATCCATATTGAGGCCGATCAGGATGGAGGCCGAACCCAGCGCGTGCTGCAGTAGCGGTGTGCCGGTGATGTCGGTGCTGCCTCGGTAGAGCGGGGCAGCGAATTCGCAGGCCTGCCGGATGAGGTCGATCTGATCCGGATCGAAGGTGTCCGACAGTGCCGCCATCCAGTGCTGGATGTCGCTGGCGTCGTCTCCGGTGAGCGGCGGGAATTGATGCTGGACTGAAACCATCTGTCTTGTTTAGAGTTGGTATTTTCCTTCGGTGAAGAGTCGCAACGCGGCATCCACGACGTCGGCATCATAGGCCGTGCCGCGATGCGCGCGTATCTCCTGCAGTGCCGACTCGATGCCGAGTCCCGTGCGGTAGGGGCGGTGTGATGCCATAGCCTCGAGCACGTCGGCCACGGCGATGATGCGCGCTCCCGGCAGGATCTGCTCACCTTTCAGTCCCTGCGGGTAGCCGGAACCGTCCATGCGTTCATGATGCTGCAACACCATCTCGGCCACCGGCCACTGGAAGTCAATGTCCTTGAGGATGTCATAGCCGCTCTGAGGATGAGTCTTGATGAAGGAATACTCGATCTCGTTGAGGCGAGCGGGTTTGCTGAGTATCTCGGCCGGGATGGAGATCTTGCCCAGGTCGTGCACCACTCCGGCGAGGTGGATGGCGAAGATCTGTTCATGGGGCAGCCCCATCTCGCCGGCGATGGCGGCGGCAAGGTCGGCCACGCGCCGCTGATGGCCGGCGGTATAGGGGTCGCGCATCTCCACGGTGGCGGCGATGGCCTGCACCGTGTCCTGCAGCCCTTGCTGTATCTTTTCCAGAAAACTCTGCTTCTCCTGCAGGACCTGGTCGCGCTCGGCGCGCATGCGCAGATTGCGGATGCCAAATGAAAGATCCTCGCCCATCTCGGACAGCAGCGCGATCTCGTCGGTCGTGAATGCATCCGGCAAGGCGGCATACAGCGACAGCGTCGCAAAGGTGCTGCCGTTGTCGTGCAGCGGGAGCGAGATGCTGGCACGGTAGCCGTATCGCAGCGCCACGTCCCGCCAGGGCGCAAACAGAGGGTCGGTCGCGATGTCCTGGCAGATGGTGGCTTGCCCGCTGCGCACCGTCAGGCCTGACGGGCCGTTGTTCAGTGCGATGTCCTGCCATGTCGACAGTAGGGATTCCACATAACCGGGCTGTACGGCATGCCAGACCTCGGGTTTGATCGAGTGCGTCGCGTCATCCTGCACATAACCGACCCACGCCAGCAGATAGCCGCCTTTTTCCACGGCTGCGCGGCACATGGCTTCCAGCAGGGCGCGTTCCTCGTGTGCGTGCAGCAGTGTCTTGTTGCCCGCGCTCAGTGTTTTGAGTGCGCGATTGGCGTGTTGCAGGGCATTCTCCGCCTCGCGCACGCGCATGAACGGTTCCTGTACGCTGCCGACGAACACTGTGCGATAGAGCACGGCATAGGCGATGATCTTGTAGACATGCCCCAGCAGATTGAACACATCGGTCACATCGGAATACAGCGTGAAACTCAACTCGCTGAGGATGGAGATGGCCGCCACGCTGAACAGACCGACTGCCTCGCGCGGTTTGCCTCGTTGCGCCTGACGCCAGAACAACACGGTGGCGACCAGCAGCAGCGCGACGATGGCATATTCCGCCGCGATCTTGAAGGTGGTCAGCCCCAGACCGGCGATGAAGGTGCGCGGCAACGCATCCTGGTGGAACAGGCCGACCCAGTACACCACTGCGCTGACAAGGATCGCAACGGACAGCATCGTGTAGCGGGTGTGCGGACGCGCAAGCGGTTGCCACGGGCGCAAGGCGACCGACAGCAAGGCTGCGGCAAAGATGAATCGTGCGGACAGCCAGAAGTTGATCGCCTTTTCGGGGCCTGCGGGCGTCACCCAGTCCGGCATGCCGGCGAAGGACAGCATGTGCGCGAAGTCGATCAGGCCGACCGCCAGCGAAGCGCAGGCGAGGAGGATGATGTTGGCGGCGCGCTCCTTGCTATAGGCGTTCCAGGCGACGCCGAAGATCAGCATGGAGATGATGAGGGAGGCGGTCTCGACCGGCAGGTGGATGCTCTGGTATCTGGAGATGCCTTCGAACGCATGTTGCGGCGGGGCGAACCAGACGATCAAAAACAAGGCTGCCAGCATCAGCAACGGCCAGGCCGCTTTGCGCAATGCAGACCGGTTGTGTGCGAGCGTATCCATTGCCGCTCAGGCGTTGCTCACCTGTATCAGTTGCGCCAGCTTGGCCTTGGCCGCGCCGCTGGCGATGACTTCGGCGGCTTTCTTCACGCCGTTCTGCAGCGTGTCGGAAAGTCCGGCTAGGTAGACGGAAGCGCCCGCGTTCATCAGCACGATGTCCAGCGCCGGGCCGGGCTGGTTGTCCAGCACGTCGAGGATCATGTCGCGCGAAGCCTGCACGTTGCTGGCCTGGATCTCTTCCAGCGAGGCGGTGGAGAGGCCGAACTGCTTGGGATGCACGGTGTACTCACGCACTTCGCCATCTTTCAGCTCTGCCACCATGGTTTCGCCGGTCAGCGTGATCTCGTCCAGCCCGTCCATGCCATGCACCACCATCACGCGCTGGCTGCCCAGGCGTTGCAGCACGCGTGCCTGGATGCCGACCAGGTCGGGATGGAACACGCCGAGCAGTTGCTGTTTTGCGCCAGCGGGGTTGGTCAAAGGGCCGAGGATGTTGAACAGGGTGCGTACGCCCAGTTCCTTGCGCACCGGCGCGGCATGCTTCATCGCGCTGTGGTAATTCGGGGCGAACATGAAACCGAAGCCGGCCTCGCTGATGCACTTCGCGGTCTGTTCCGGCGTCAGGTTGATGTTGATGCCCAGCGCTTCCAGCACGTCGGCGCTGCCCGATTGAGACGATACCGAACGCCCGCCGTGCTTGGCGATCTTCGCCCCTGCGGCTGCCGCGACGAAGGCCGAGGCGGTGGAGATGTTGAAGGTGTGTGCACCATCGCCGCCGGTGCCGCAGGTGTCCACCAGCCGGTTGTCGTCCGCGATATCCACCTTGGTAGAGAGTTCGCGCATCACCAGCGCCGCACCGGCGATCTCGCCGATGGTCTCCTTCTTCACGCGTAACCCGGTGATGATGGCCGCGATCATCACGGGCGTGACTTCGCCGCCCATGATCTGCCGCATCAGCGACACCATCTCGTCGTGGAAGATCTCGCGGTGCTCGATGATGCGCTTGAGTGCGTCTTGCGGCTTCATGGTTTGCCCTCCAGGAAGTTCTTCAACATGTCATGGCCGTGCTCGGTCAGGATGGATTCCGGGTGGAACTGCACACCGTGCACGGCCAGCGTCTTGTGGCGCACGCCCATGATCTCGCCGTCGTCGGTCCAGGCGGTGATCTCCAGGCAGTCGGGCATGGTCTCGCGCTCGATCACCAGCGAATGATAGCGCGTGGCGGTGAACGGCGAAGGCAGGCCAGTGAACACGCTGTTGCCGTGGTGGTGGATCAGCGAGGTCTTGCCGTGCATCAGCGTCTTGGCGTGGATGATCCTGCCGCCGAAGGCCTGGCCGATGCTCTGGTGGCCGAGGCACACGCCGAGCAGCGGTATCTTCCCCGCGTAAGTCTTGATCGCGGCGACCGAGATGCCCGCCTCGTTCGGTGTGCAGGGGCCGGGCGAGACGACCAGGTGCTGCGGGTTCATCTTCGCGATGTCATCCACCGTGATCTCGTCGTTGCGCTTCACCACCACATCCGCGCCGAGCTCGGCGAAGTATTGCACCAGGTTGTAGGTGAAGGAGTCGTAGTTGTCTATCATCAAAAGCATGGTGTCCTCCTAGCGGTGGGCTTGGGCATCGAGCCCGTCCAGCACCATCTCCGCAGCGCGCAGCACGGCGCGCGCCTTGTTCTGCGTCTCCTGCCATTCGCTCTCGGGCACCGAGTCGGCGACGATGCCCGCACCCGCCTGCACGTAGAGCATCTTGTCCTTCACCACGGCGGTGCGCAGGGCGATGGCGACGTCCATGTCGCCGTTGAAACCGAGGTAACCGACTGCGCCGGCGTAGATGCCGCGCTTGGAAGGTTCCAGTTCGTCGATGATCTCCATCGCGCGCACTTTGGCCGCGCCGCTGACCGTGCCGGCGGGGAAGGTGGCTTTCAGCACATCCATCGCATCCAGGCCTCGCTTCAGCTTCGCCTCGACGTTGGAAACGATGTGCATCACATGCGAGTAACGCTCGATCACCATCTTGTCGGTGAGCTTCACCGTGCCGTGTTCGGCCACGCGGCCGATGTCGTTGCGACCGAGGTCGATCAGCATCAGATGCTCGGCCAGTTCCTTTGGATCGGCCAGCAGTTCTGTTGCCAGTTCGGCATCCTGTTGCGGGGTCTTGCCGCGCGGTCGGGTTCCGGCAATCGGGCGCACGGTGACGGTGTCACCTTCCAGTCGCGCCAATATCTCCGGCGAGGAGCCGACCACGTGATGGTCGCCCATGTCGTAATAGAACATGTAGGGCGAAGGATTGATGCTGCGTAGCGCGCGATACAGCGACAGCGGCGATGCCGGGAAGGGCTGTGACATGCGTTGCGACAGCACCACCTGCATGATGTCGCCGTCGAATATGTATTGCTTGGACTTCTCCACCGCAGCCTTGAAGGCCGCTTCGCCGAATTCCGATTTGGCTTCGACATGTTGTGCCGGCGGTACGAACGGGATGTCTGCCGGCAGGCGCATCATGCCGATCAACTCGCGCAGACGGTCGCGCCCGAGCGGGTAGGCGTCGTCCTGTGCCGGATCGACATACACGATGAAGGTGAGCTTGCCGGACAGGTTGTCGATCACCGCCAGTTGTTCGGTCAGCATCAGCAGGATGTCGGGCGTGCCCAGCGTATCCGGCTTCCGTGTCCGGGCCAGGCGCGGTTCTATGTAGCGCACGGTGTCGTAGCCGAAGTAACCCGCCAGACCGCCGGTGAAGCGCGGCAGGCCGGACAGCGGCGCGACCTTGAAACGCTTCTGGTAGTCGCTGATGAAGTCGAGCGGATGTTCGACCTGTTGCGTCGTCTCGCCACTGGCGTTGGTCAGTGTGACCTGGTTGCCGCGCACCGAGATGCGTGTCTCGGCCGGCAGGCCGATGAAGGAATAACGACCGAAGCGTTCGCCGCCCTGCACCGATTCGAGCAGATAGCTGAACGGCTTGTTGGCCAGCTTGAGATACAGTGACAGCGGCGTGTCCAGATCGGCGAAGGTCTCGGCGACCAGCGGGATGCGGTTGTAGCCTTGTGCGGCTAATGCGTTGAATTCTTCCTGAGTGATAGGGGACAGCATAAAGACCTCTCTAGTGTTGTGCGATGACCATGGGTGGACGCGATGTCCGGTGATGCCGGATCACCATCGCCACCAGGTCGTCTGCAATAAGAGGTCGGTATGGGTCATGTCAGTTTGGTTTGATGAGTGGCAACACGCCGGTGAGATCGGGAATGACTGCATCCACGTTCAGTGTCTCCACCGGCTCGCCGTGATTGTAGCCGTAAGGTACGCAGATGATGGGGCATCCTGCGGCACGTGCCGCCTGCGCATCACTCAGCGAATCGCCGACCAGCAGCAGATGTTCGATGGTACAGCCGAAGAACTTGGCCGCGTGCAGCAACGGCAGTGGATGCGGCTTCTTCTCGGGCAGTGTGTCACCAGCCAGCACGATGTCGAAGTAGTGTGCCATGCCGATGCCTTTGAGCAAAGGCGTGGTGTAGCGCTCGACCTTGTTGGTGATGCAGCCGAGACGGAAACCCGCCGCTTTCATCGCATCGAGCCCTTTGATCACATTGGGGAACGGCTTGCTCTGCAGCAGCAGCGCGGTGTAATGCTGCTCGAAGATGGGCAATGCCTGGTCGAACAGCGCGGCATCCGGTTCGGCATGCATGTCGCCGGTCAGCGCACGCTTGACCAGCCAGTGGATGCCGTTGCCGATATAGCTCATCAGCAGGTCTTGCGACACGGGTGGACGGCCCATGTCGCGCAACATGCGGTTGGCCGATTCGGCCAGTTCCGGTGCGGTATGCAGCAGGGTGCCGTCCAGGTCGATGACGATGGCCGAGACAGCCAGCGGGAAGTCCTGGTACGCCATTACTTGCCGACTTTGGCCAGCTCTGCGCGCAGTTCGCCGATGATGGTGTTGTAGTGGTTCGCGTCTTTGTCGTTCTTCTTGCCGAACACGGCAGAACCGGCCACGAAAGTGTCGACGCCTGCTTCAGCCACTTCCTTGATGTTGGCCGGGCCCACGCCACCGTCGATCTCCAGACGGCACTTGTAACCGCCGGCGTCGATCATGGCGCGTACCTTGCGTGCCTTGTCCAGCACGTGCGGGATGAATTTCTGACCGCCGAAGCCGGGGTTGACCGACATCAGCAGCACCATGTCCAGCTTGGGCAGGGTGTACTCGAGAATATCCAGCGGTGTGGCGGGATTGAACACCAGACCAGCCTTGCAGCCGAGTTCCTTGATCATGCCGATGGTGCGGTCGATGTGCTCGGAGGCTTCCGGGTGGAAGGTGATGTAGGTCGCGCCGGCCTTGGCGAAGTCGGGGATGATGCGATCCACCGGCTTGACCATCAGGTGCACGTCGATGTCTGCAGTCACGCCGTGTTTGCGTAGCGCTTCGCAGACCAAGGGACCTATGGTCAGGTTGGGCACGTAGTGGTTGTCCATCACATCGAAGTGCACGATGTCCGCACCGGAGGCCAGCACGTTGTCCACTTCCTCGCCCAGCTTGGCAAAGTTTGCGGAGAGGATGGAGGGGGCGATCTGATAATCCATGAGAGTTCCTTTAATTGAGACGGGTTTGAATTTTGGACGCGCATTTTACCTGAAATGCGCCCTGCGCCGCTGTGCGGCTTGTCATGACATGTAAAATACGGTGAAATGCAACGATGGATGATTCTTCTCG
This sequence comes from Sideroxyarcus sp. TK5, assembly GCF_054601595.1. NCBI lineage: Bacteria > Pseudomonadati > Pseudomonadota > Betaproteobacteria > Nitrosomonadales > Gallionellaceae > Sideroxyarcus > Sideroxyarcus sp. TK5. The sequence continues at coordinate 512,039 of NZ_BAAHSJ010000001.1, forward strand.
ATATCGTGTTCACGTTGCCGTACAGGTACGCCATCTGGCGGAACAATCCGATGAGGCGGATGAACGCTTCGTTTTCTCCTACACCATCACCATCACCAATCAGGGGCCGCAGGCGGTGCAGTTGCTGAGCCGTCACTGGATCATCACGGATGCCAACAACCACGTGCAGGAAGTGAAGGGCAAGGGGGTGGTCGGCGAGCAGCCGGTGATCAAGCCGGGCGAGAAGTTCGAATATTCAAGTGGCACCGTGCTGGCCACCCAAGTGGGTACAATGTCGGGCAGCTACCGCATGCAAGTACTGGACGGTGGCGAGTTCACGGTCCCCGTGCCCCAGTTCGTATTGAGCGTGCCGCGCACGCTGCATTAGTCAGGAAACGATGAAGTCTCTCTTGCCCGTTCGTAATCTGGCCCTGCTGTTGGGCCTCAGTGTCTGGTTGTCGGCCTGCAACATGTTCAAGCCTGCGGTGATCGAGCCGGTGCCGCCGGTCGGCAAGGTCTCGCCCGATTTCATGCTGGCCAGCTGGTCGGAGCTACCGGACTGGCTGAATCAGGAATTGCCGGCCTCCTGGCCGGCGCTCGAGCAGAGTTGCAGTGCACTGCGCTACAAGACTTTGTGGTTGCCGATCTGCGATGCGGCGAAAGCCATCGCACCGGACGACCTGATGGCGCAACGCACTTTCTACGAGACCTGGTTCACTCCCTATCGCGTCCTCAACCCGGACGGCACGGATACCGGACTGGTCACCGGCTATTACGAGCCCCTGCTATACGGCAGCCGCAAGCAGAGCGCCAAATACCCCTACCCGGTCTATGCGCCGCCGGAAGACATGCTGGAAGTGGACATGGGTGAACTGTATCCAGAATTCCGTGGCAAGACGGCGCGCGCCCGTCTGGAAGGCAAGCGTGTCGTGCCCTACTTCAATCGTGCCGAGATCGATGCGGGTCGGGCCGAGGCGCTACAAGGCCATGCCTTCCTGTGGGTGGACAACGAAGTGGAGCTGTTCTTTCTGCAGATACAGGGTTCGGGGCGTGTCCAGCTGGAGGATGGCACTCGCGTCAAGATCGGCTACGCCGACCAGAACGGGCATCCCTACGCGTCCATCGGGCGGCGTCTGATCGATATGGGTGAGATGACGGCAGACCAGGCTTCGATGCAAAGCATCAAGCGCTGGGCTGAAAAGAATCCGGAACGGCTCGCAGTGTTGCTGGGGCACAACCCCAGCTATGTGTTCTTCCGTGAAATGCCGGATGCGATCTCGGGTCCGGTGGGGGCATTGGGTGTGCCGCTCACCAACGAATACAGCATCGCAGTTGACCGGCGCACCATGCCGCTCGGCGTGCCGGTGTTCCTGTCCACGACCCAGCCCAACACCGAAGAACCGCTCAATCGCCTCATGTTCGCGCAGGACACCGGCGGTGCCATCAAGGGGGCGGTGCGAGCCGACTTCTTCTGGGGTTTCGGCGAGCTGGCTGGTGCCAAAGCGGGGCGCATGAAGCAGCGCGGTCGCATGTGGGTGCTGTTCCCCAAGGGCGGCGAGCCGACACTCAACTGAGTCATTCCTCTGTGCAGTTCCTTCATCGGGACGATGCGAAGTATCGTGTCGTCCTGCCAAATATATAGACCTTCCATCACAAACAACTTTAGCTGTTTTGTGCAATCCATTGCTTTTTAAGCGTATTTATTTTATCTCAACGAAAGCCGCTAACCCTTTGTCCTGAAAAGAAAAAAACCCATTTTCCTGCTTGACCGACCCGATTGTTTTCAATATAGTGGGACCCAGTGGTAAAAAGTGGGAATAAATGGGAGGCAAAGGGGTTCCATGTTCCAAGGGGCGGCGCAATTCAATCTGGATGGCAAGGGCAGGCTGACGATACCCACGCGGTATCGCGACATGCTGCTGGCCCATTGCGCCGGTCAGTTGGTGCTGACCGCCGATGCCGACGGTTGTCTGCTCGTCTATCCGCAGCCCGAGTGGCAACCCATCCGCGAGAAGCTGATGCAGCTTTCCGCTTTCAATCCTAAAACGCGCGCTTTGCAGCGCTTCTTGGTCGGTCATGCGGAAGACGTGGTCATGGATGCTGCCGGGCGCGTGCTGATCTCCGCGACCTTGCGTGATTACGCCAAGCTGGACAAGCGCGTGATGCTGGTCGGTCAGGGCAACAAATTCGAATTGTGGGACGAGGCGCGCTGGCAGGCGCAGTACGAGAAGATGACTAGTTTCTCGATGGACGATCTGCCGCCGGAGCTGGAAGGGTTCACCTTGTGAGTGACGCGTTCGCGCATGCGACCGTCCTGTTGAACGAAGCGGTCGATGCGTTGCAGGTGCGGCCGGATGGCATCTACGTGGACGGCACTTTTGGTCGCGGCGGGCATAGTCGCCTGATCATGCAGCGCCTGGGAGCGCAGGGGCGATTGATCGCACTGGACAAGGATCCGGCGGCCATCGCAGCAGGGCGCGCGATCAATGATGCGAGATTCACGCTGGTGCATCGCGGCTTCGAGCAGCTGGCGCAAGTGCTGACCGAGCAGGGCGTGGACAAGGTGGATGGTGTACTGCTGGATCTGGGGGTGTCGTCGCCGCAACTGGACGACGAGCAGCGTGGCTTCAGTTTCCGTTTCGATGCGCCGCTGGACATGCGCATGGATACGAGCAGTGGGCAGACGGCAGCCGAATGGCTGGCGACCGTGGAAGAAAGAGAACTGGCGGAGGTGATACGTGATTACGGCGAAGAACGGTTTGCTAGGCAGATTGCAAGGACGATTGTTGCTGCGCGCCAGGAGCGGGCTATCGAGACAACCGGGCAGCTCAGCGACATCGTGGGGCAGTGCGTGCGCACGCGCGAACCGGGCAAGAACCCGGCCACGCGAACCTTTCAGGCTATACGGATTCATCTCAATCGCGAGCTCGAAGAGCTCGAGAATGTTCTTCCGCAGTGCGTGGGGCGTCTGAAAGCGGGCGGGCGCATGTCCATCATCAGCTTCCACTCCCTTGAAGACCGCATCGTGAAACGTTTCATGCGCGACATGGCGCAGGGCGACAAGGTGCCCAAGTTCGTGCCGATCCGCGCGGCGGACGTTCCGCAGGGGAAGCTCAAGCTGATCGGCAAGCCGGTGTTCGCATCGGCTGCCGAGCTGGCAGCCAACCCGCGCGCGCGCAGCGCGGTGCTCAGAGTGGCGGAGCGGCTGGGTGGCTAGGCTGAATGTAGCGTTGCTGATTCTGGTCATCGCCTGTGCGTTGGGAGTCGTCACCTCCCAGCACAAAGCGCGCAAATTGTTTGTGGATCTGCAGTACGAGAAAGAACGGGCGCAACAGATGGATGTAGAGTGGGGCAAATTGCAGTTGGAGCAGAGCACGCTGGCGATGCCGACGCGCGTAGAGAAGCTCGCACGCCAGCAATTGCAGATGCACATGCCTGTCAGCGACCAGATGCACCTGGTGCGCATCGACGGTGACGGGGTGCGGCCATGAACTACGCCTCGCTCCCCCAGACCTCTGCGCAGCTTGCCTTGCCCGCCTGGCGCTCGCGCCTCCTGTTCGTGCTGTTGCTGCTGGTGATGCTGGCGCTGTTCGCGCGAGCCGTCTACCTGCAGGGGATCAACAACGATTTTCTGCAGCAGAAAGGCGATGCGCGCTATGCGCGCGTGATCGAGGTGCCCGCGCATCGCGGCATGATCACCGACCGCAACGGCGAGCCGCTGGCGATCAGCACGCCGGTGGAGTCTGTCTGGGCCAGTCCGGCCGAGGTGGTGATCGATATGCGCCAGCTGATGAACCTCGCGCGGGCGCTGGATATGAAACCCGAGGCATTGCGCGACAAACTTCAGGCGCGGCGCGATTTCGTCTATCTCAAGCGCCAGTTGCCGCCGGAGCAGGCGCGCAAGGTGGCGGCACTCAATATCCCGGGTATATCGCTGCAACGGGAATACAAGCGCTACTACCCGGCGGGCGAGGTGACTTCCCATCTGCTTGGCTTCACCGATGTGGACGATAACGGTCGCGAAGGCATCGAGCTGGCGCTGCAGGAGACGCTGGGCGGCAAGCCGGGCAGTCAGCGCGTGATCAAGGACAGGCGCGGGCAGATCATCGAGGACGTGGCCAGTCTGCGTGCGCCGAAAGAGGGCGGCGATGTCGCGCTGAGCATAGACAGCAAACTGCAGTTCCTGGCGTTCCGCGAGATCAAGCAGGCCGTGATAGACCACAAGGCCCAGTCCGGCTCCATCATCGTGCTGGATGCGAGGAGCGGCGAGGTGCTGGCGCTGGCCAATTGGCCCACCTACAACCCGAACAATCGCAAAGGTGCGACGCTGTCCGTGATGCGCAATCGTGCCGTCACCGACCTGTTCGAGCCCGGCTCGACCATGAAGGCGTTCGCGGCAGCCGCCGTGCTGGAAGAAGGGAAGTTCAAGCCGGATACCCGTATCGATACCGGCGACGGCAGGCTGACCATCAACGGCCGCACCATCCACGACACGCATCCGGACGGTGTGATGACCGTCTCGCAGATCATCCAGAAATCGAGCAACGTCGGTTCGGCCAAGATGGCGTTGTCGCTGACGCCGCATACGTTCTGGGGGCACCTGAGCGATGCGGGTTTCGGCATGCGAACCGGCAGCGGTTTCCCCGGCGAAGCGACCGGCATCCTGCGCGATTTCAAGACATGGCGGCCCATTGAGCAGGCCACCATGTCCTACGGCAACGGTATCTCGGTCAACCTGTTGCAGCTTGCCCGTGCCTATACCGTGTTCGCCAACGACGGAGAACTCAAGCCGGTCAGCATGCTGCGTCAAACCGGGCACGTGGCGGGCGAGCCGGTCTATTCGATACGCACCGCGCGCGCGGTGCGCGACATGCTGGAACTGGTGGTGAAGCCCGGCGGCACCGCGCCGCTGGCGCAGATCCGCGGCTATCGCGTGGCGGGCAAGACGGGGACCGCGCACAAATTGCAGAACGGCCGCTACGTGGATGAGTACGTCGCCTCCTTCGTCGGCATGGCGCCGGCCTCCGATCCACGCCTGATCGTGGCCGTGATGGTGGATGAACCGTCCGGTGCCCAATACTACGGCGGACTGGTCGCCGCGCCTGTTTTCCAGAGTGTGATGAGCGCTTCGCTGCGCGCGCTGGACGTCCCTTACGATGCACCGCTGAACAATGTCCTGCAGTCCGCACAACTGGTGGAGGAGGAGACATGAACGCGCTTCGACTCGGTGAACTGGGCATGCTGGGTATCGAGGTCAAGCGCCTCGTCTCGGATAGCCGCGCGGTACGGGCGGGCGACACCTTCGTTGCCTATCCCGGTGAAGGCAATGACGGGCGTCGCTACATCGCGCAGGCGATCGCGAACGGCGCCAATGCGGTGATCTGGGAGGCGCAGGATTTCGTCTGGCGTCCGGAATGGACGGTGCCCAATCTGCCGGTGCATGGTCTGCGTCAACAGGCCGGATTCATCGCAGACAGCATCTATGGTCAGCCGTCGGCCAAATTGTGGACGGTGGGGGTGACCGGCACCAACGGCAAGACCTCGATCAGCCAGTGGCTGGCACGCTGCTTTTCCGCAGTAGGCAGCAAGAGCCTGGTGATCGGCACGCTGGGCAACGGTTTTCCGGATGCCTTGCAGGCGAGCGTGAACACCACGCCGGATGTGCTGCATCTGCATGCGCTGCTGGCCGAGGGGATACGGCAGGGTGCGCAAGCAGCGGTGATGGAAGTCTCCTCGCATGCGCTCTCGCAAGGGCGCGTCAACGGCATGCAGTTCGATGTGGCGCTGCTCACCAACCTCACACGCGACCATCTCGATTACCACGGCGACATGCAGCACTACGCCGCGGCCAAGCGCAAGCTGTTCGACTGGGACAGCCTCAAATTCGCCGTGGTCAATCTGGACGATGCCTTCGGCGACGAACTGGCCACCTCGCTGCGCGACGGTGCGGCGGAAGTGATCGGCTATGGCCTGAGCGAAGAGGCGCTGCAGCGCGCCGGCCGTCTCGGCATTCGCATGGTGCACGGCAAACTGGTACGCGCGGACATGCAGGGCATGTCCCTGACGTTGCATACCAGTTGGGGTGCGGCGGATATGAACAGCCGTCTGGTCGGCGTGTTCAATGCCTCCAACCTGCTGGGTGCGCTGGCAGTTTTGCTGGCAAGCGGGGTGGCCATGGAAGACGCCGTGCGCGAGTTGGGCCTGCAAAAGGCGGTCGCCGGACGCATGCAGACACTGGGTGGCAAGGAAGTGCCGATGGTGGTGGTGGATTACGCGCACACGCCGGATGCGCTGGAGAACGTGCTGAAGACGCTGCGCGAGGCGACTGAACCGGCCGGCGGTCACGTCATCTGCGTGTTCGGTTGCGGCGGCGACCGGGATCGCGGCAAGCGCCCGATGATGGGCAAGGTCGCCGAGCGCTTCGCCGATGTGCGCATCGTCACCAGCGACAATCCGCGCAGCGAAGATGCGCATTCGATCATCGAAGAGATCCGTGCCGGCATGCAGGGCGAGTGCCAGGTGATCGAGGATCGCGCGCGCGCCATCGCGCAGGCCATCGACCATGCGCGTATCAACGATACCGTGCTGATCGCCGGCAAGGGACACGAGGAATATCAGGAGATCGCCGGGGTGCGCCATCCCTTCTCCGACAGCGAACTGGCGCAGCGCGCGCTGAGCATGTGGAAACCCGAGGAGCGCTGGTCATGATGCTGCTCTCACAGGCCGCCGCCGCATTGCATGCCAGCATGGACGGAAATGATGTGCGCTTCACCGCCGTTTCCACCGATACGCGCAGCATCGCGCCGGGCGACCTGTTCATCGCGTTGCGCGGCGAGCATTTCGACGGCGCGCAGTTCGTCGCGCAGGCCGCGCAAGCCGGTGCGGTCGCGGCCATCGTGAAGGAAGGCAGCGTACTGGAAGAAGTGGGATGCCCCGTGTTGTTCGTGCCCGACACGCGCCTCGCGCTGGGAAAACTGGCCGCGTACTGGCGCAGGCAGTTCGACATTCCGCTGCTCGCCGTCACCGGCAGCAACGGCAAGACCACGGTCAAGGAGATGCTGGCAGCGATCTTCGCTGCGCACGCGGGCGAAGACGCCGTGCTGGCGACACGCGGCAACTTCAACAACGACATCGGTATGCCGCTCACCCTGCTCAAGCTGCGTGCGCAACATCGCTATGCCGTGATCGAGATGGGCATGAACCACCCCGGCGAGATCGCATATCTCACGCATCTCGCGCAGCCCGATGTGGTGCTGGTCAACAACGCCAGCGGTGCGCATCTGCAAGGACTGGGTTCGGTGGAAGGGGTGGCGCGCGCCAAGGGCGAGATCTTCGCCGGGCTGCAAGGTAACGGCACCGCAGTCATCAATGCCGACGATGCGCATGCCGGACTGTGGCGCACGCTGGCGGACAAACATCGCGTGTTCGACTTCGCGCTGGAACATAACGCTGCCGTGAAAGGCGAATGGCAGGCACAGGGTTTCGGCGGGGAACTGCGTGCGTTCACTCCGGCGGGCGAACTGCGCGTCGTGCTGCAGGTGCCTGGCGAACACAATGCGCGCAACGCGCTGGCTGCCGCAACCGCAGCGCTGGCCGTGCATGTGCCAATTGCAACTATCGAGCGCGCACTGGAATCCTTCGGCGGCGTGGCGGGACGCTTGCAGCGCAAACAGGCGCTGGGCGGCGCGACGCTGATCGACGATACCTACAACGCCAATCCGGCTTCCATGCATGCCGCACTGGAGGTGCTGGCGCAGGCGACAGGCAAGCGCATCTTCGTGCTGGGCGACATGGGCGAACTGGGCGACAACGCGGCACAGTTCCATCGCGAGATCGGCATCGCCGCACGCGAACTGGGCATCGAAAAGCTGTATGCGTTGGGCACGCTCAGCGCGCAAGCCGTGGCCGAATTCGGGAACGCTGCAACGCACTTCGCGGATGTGGAAGGTTTACTGGCTGTACTCGAACAAGAACTGGACGCGCAGACCACGGTGCTGGTGAAGGGCTCGCGCTTCATGAAAATGGAACGCGTGGTGCAGGCCTGCGCGTTGCAACAGGAGGAAACATGCTGCTCGCATTAGCCCAATGGCTATCACAGGATATCCGCGCATTCAGCGTGTTCAACTACATCACGCTGCGCGCAGTGATGGCCGCGATGACCGCGCTCATCATCTCCTTCATGCTCGGTCCGTGGATGATCCGCAAACTGACCGCGATGAAGATCGGCCAGTCGGTGCGCAGCGACGGCCCACAGACGCATCTGGTGAAAGCCGGCACGCCGACCATGGGCGGCGCGCTGATACTGATGTCCGTGGCGATCACTACCCTGCTGTGGGGCGATCTGCACAACGCCTATGTGTGGGTGGTGTTGCTGACCACGCTGGGCGTGGGGGCCATCGGCTGGGTGGACGACTACCGCAAGGTGGTCTACAAGAACCCGGACGGGCTGTCCGCGCGCGCCAAGATGTTCTGGCAATCCCTGATCGCGCTGGCGGTCGGAATCTATCTGTGGACGCATGCCACGTTGCCGCAGCACACCGAGATCATCGTGCCGTTCTTCAAGAACTTCGTCATCCCGCTCGGCATGGTCGGTTTCATCGTGCTGGTGTATCTGGTCATCGTGGGCAGCAGCAACGCGGTGAACCTGACCGACGGTCTGGACGGCCTGGCCATCATGCCGACCGTGATGGTGGCGGCGGCGCTGGCCATCTTCGCCTATGTCGCCGGACACGCCGAGTTCGCCAAATACCTGGGCGAACCCGCTATCCCCGGCGCGGGTGAACTGGCCGTGTTCTGCGCCGCCATCGCGGGAGCCGGACTGGCCTTCCTGTGGTTCAACGCCTATCCCGCCGAAGTGTTCATGGGCGACGTCGGCGCGCTGGCGCTGGGTGCGGCGCTCGGCGCAGTGGCGGTGATCATCCGCCAGGAACTGGTGCTGTTCATCATGGGCGGTGTGTTCGTGGTGGAGGCGGTGTCGGTGATGCTGCAAGTTTCCTGGTTCAAATACACCAAGAAACGTTACGGCACCGGCCAGCGCATCCTGCTGATGGCCCCGCTGCACCATCACTTCGAGCAGAAGGGCTGGAAAGAGACTCAAGTCGTCGTGAGATTCTGGATCATCACGATGTTGTTGGTACTCATTGGATTGTCCACGCTGAAACTGAGATGACATCTTTGCGCGACAAATCGGTGCTGATACTCGGTCTCGGTGAGACCGGGTTGTCGCTTGCGCGTTTCCTGCATGCGCAGGGCGCGCGGCTGCGCGTCGCCGATAGTCGTGCAGAGCCGCCCGGTGTGGCGACATTGCGCAGCGAGATGCCGCAAGCCGAGATGCATTGCGGCGCGTTCGACGACGCGCTGCTGCAAGGCATAGACCGCATCGCCATCAGCCCCGGGGTGCCGATGGCCGAACCGTTCGTGCAGCGCGCGGTCGCGCGGGGCATCCCGGTCGAGGGCGACATCGAACTGCTGGCGCAACAGATTGCGGATGCGCAGCCGAAACCGAAAGTCATCGCCATCACCGGCGCCAATGGCAAGACCACCACCACCAGCATGGTCGGTGCGATGTGCGCCGCCGCCGGGCTGGATGCGCAAGTGGCGGGCAACATCTCGCCCGCCGTGCTGGATGCCTTGCGCGAGCGCGGCGGCCACCAGCCGCAAGCCTGGGTGCTGGAGTTGTCCAGCTTCCAGTTGGAGACGACCCATACCCTGAACGCGGATGTGGCGGTGGTGCTCAATGTGAGCGAAGACCATCTGGATCGCTATGCGCACAGCATGGATCTTTATGCTGCCGCAAAGACGCGCATCTATAACGGTGACGGCGTACAGGTGCTCAATCGCGACGATGCGCGCAGCGCGGCGATGGGGCTGGCCGGACGCAAACAGGTGACCTTCGGGCTGACGCCGCCGAGCAGCGAGCTGGACTGGGGGATCGGCAAGGAAGGTGCGATCACCTGGCTGATGCAGGGCGCGCAGAAGGTGATGCGCGCCGACGAATTGCAGGTGGCCGGTCTGCACAATGTGGCGAACGCGCTGGCCGCGCTGGCGCTGTGCCGTGCGCTCGACTTGCCGCTGCCGCCGCTGGTCGCGGCATTGCGCGCCTTCAAGGGTTTGCCGCACCGTGTGGAAGAAGTGGCACAAGTGAACGGCATCACCTATTACGACGATTCCAAAGGGACCAACGTCGGGGCGACCGAAGCGGCGCTGAATGGTCTGGGAAAACCTGCAATCGTGATCCTGGGCGGCGACGGCAAGGGGCAGGATTTCTCGCCCTTGAAAGCGGCAGTGGAAAAGCATGCGCGCGCCGTGGTACTGATCGGCCGCGACGCGCCGCTGATCGCACGCGCAATCGCTGGATGCGGCAAGCCGGTATTGAACGCGCGCGACATGGAAGATGCGGTACGCACCGCGACGGCCAATGCACAGCGCGGGGACGCGGTGCTGATGTCGCCCGCCTGTGCCAGCTTCGACATGTATCGCAACTACCTGCATCGCGCGGAAGCATTCGTCGCTGCGGTGCGGAAACTGCAAGCGGAGGCGACATGTTGAATACCGCATTGAACGCACCGCGTCGCGCCATGGCCGAATACGACACCGTGCTGGCCTGGCTGGTCACCGCGTTGCTCGCCATCGGTCTGGTGATGGTGTACTCCGCGTCCATCGCCACCGCCGAAGCGGGCCGTTATACCGGCCACCAGGCGACCTACTATCTGGTGCGCCACAGCCTGTTCATGGCGATCGGTCTGGCTGTTGCGATGGCGGCATTCATGGTGCCCACGCAGAAATGGCAACAATATGCGCCGGTGCTGTTCGTGATCGGAGTGGTGTTGTTGATACTGGTGTTGATCCCGGGCATCGGAAAGTCGGTGAACGGAAGCCGCCGCTGGATCTCGCTGGTCGTGTTCAACATGCAACCTTCGGAATTGATGAAGCTGTTCGCCGTGCTGTACGCCGCCGACTATGCGGTGCGCAAAGGCGCGGTGCGCCACCGCTTCGTGCAGTCCTTCGTGCCGATGTTCATCGTGATGGCACTGGTTGGTGCCTTGCTGCTGCTGGAGCCGGACATGGGCGCCTTCGTGGTGATCTGTGCCATCGCGATGGGCATGCTGTGGCTGGGCGGCTTCAACCTGAAGATATTTGGCGCGCTGACCGTTGCGCTGCCACTGGCCTTTGCCGCACTCATCTTCTCTTCCGAATACCGTATGCAGCGCGTACTCGGTTTCCTCGACCCATGGTCCGATCCCTACGGCAAGGGCTACCAGTTGAGCCATGCGCTGATCGCCTTCGGGCGCGGCGAGTGGCTGGGCGTCGGCCTGGGCGGCAGCGTGGAGAAACTGTTCTATCTGCCGGAAGCGCATACCGACTTCCTGCTGGCTGTGATCGCCGAAGAGCTGGGCCTGTTCGGCGTGAGCGCAGTGCTGCTGCTGTTCGGCTGGCTGATCGTGCGCGCCTTCGCCATCGGCCGCCAGGCCGCGATGTCGGACCGCCTGTATGCCGCGCTGGTGGCGCAGGGCATCGGCGTGTGGCTGGGCGTGCAGGCGATGATCAACATCGGCGTGAACATGGGCGTACTGCCGACCAAGGGTTTGACCCTGCCATTCCTGAGCTTCGGCGGCAGCGGCGTGGTGGTGAACATGGTGGCGGTGGCGGTGTTGCTGCGTATTGATTACGAGAACAGGCGTGTTGCGAGGGGGCTGCCGATATGAGCCGCACTCTCATGGTCATGGCAGGCGGAACCGGCGGGCATATCTACCCGGGGCTGGCGGTCGCTGATGCGCTGCATGCGCAAGGTTGGAACATCGTCTGGCTGGGCGCACCGAACAGCATGGAAGCCGAACTGGTGCCCAAGCATGGGTATCCGGTGGCATGGGTGAAGTTTTCCGGTGTGCGCGGCAAAGGGCTGATTCGTTTGCTGATGCTACCGTTCACCTTGCTGCGTGCACTGGGACAGAGCGCGGTGGCGATCCTGCGCCATCGGCCCGATGTGGTGCTGGGCATGGGCGGCTACATCACCATGCCGGGCGGATTGATGGCGGCATTCCTGCGCCGGCCGCTGGTGGTGCATGAGCAGAACTCCATCGCGGGCATGAGCAACAAGATATTGGCCAAGCTCGCGACCAAAGTGCTGAGCGGTTTTCCTGATGTACTGAAAGGCACTGAGTGGGCCGGCAACCCGGTGCGTACCGACATCGCAGCATTGGCTGCACCGCAAGTGCGCTACGCATCGCGCAGCGGCAAGTTGAATGTGCTGGTGGTGGGCGGCAGTCTTGGAGCCAAAGCTCTGAACGATGCGTTGCCGCAAGCACTGGCGTTGCTGGAGGTGGATGCAAGACCGAATGTTGTGCACCAGACCGGCAAGAAGAATTTCGAAGCAGTGCAGCAGCTATATGCACAAGCCGGGGTACACGCCGAAGTTCGCGCTTTCATCGACGATATGCCGCAACAGTATGCGCAAGCCGATGTGGTGATCTGTCGCGCGGGGGCGCTGACGGTCGCCGAGCTGGCGGCGGCGGGTGTGGCCAGCGTGCTGGTGCCGTTCCCGTTCGCGGTGGACGACCACCAGACTCACAACGCGCGTTTCCTGAGCGAGCGCGGCGCGGCGATCCTTTTGCCGCAACAGGAATTGAGTGCGGACAAGCTGGCACAACTGCTGCGCGAACTGGACAGGGAAAAGTTGCTGGCGATGGCACAGGCTGCACGCAGCCTGGCCAAACCGGATGCAACACAACACGTGGCGCAAGTTTGCGTTGCCTTGGCGGGATAGAAGATATGAAACATAAGATCAAAAACATCCACTTCGTAGGTATCGGCGGTTCCGGCATGAACGGTATCGCCGAGGTGATGCTCAACCTGGGTTTCAAGGTGAGCGGCTCCGATATCGCGGACAGCACGGTCATCATGCGTTTGCGCGACCTCGGTGCGGAGATCTCGCAGGGGCACGATGCGAAGAACCTGCGCGATGCGGATGCCGTGGTGACGTCCACCGCCGTGAAGGCGGACAACCCTGAAGTGGTCGCGGCCCGCGAGCAACACATCCCCATCGTGCCGCGCGCGGTGATGCTGGCCGAACTGATGCGCCTGCGCCAGGGCATCGCCATCGCCGGCACACACGGCAAGACCACCACCACTTCGCTGGTGACTAGCGTGCTGGCCAAGGGTGGTTTCGACCCGACCTTCGTCATCGGCGGGCGACTGAATAGCAGCGGCGCGAACGCGCGTCTCGGTACGGGCGAATACATCGTGGCCGAAGCGGACGAGTCGGATGCTTCCTTCCTGCACCTGACGCCGATCATCGCCGCGGTGACCAACATCGATGCCGATCACATGGAGACCTACGGTCACGACTTCAACAAACTGAAGCAGGCCTTCATCGATTTCATCGAGCGCCTGCCGTTCTACGGCCGCGCCATGCTGTGCGCGGATGATCCGAACGTGCGCGACATCCTGCCGCGCATCAGCAAACCGGTGACCACTTACGGACTGGGCGAAGACGCCCACATACGTGCGGTGAATGTGCGCCACGAGGCTGGCCGGATGCGCTTCACCGCGCAGTGCCGCCACGACGAAAAATGTCTGTTCGATGGCAAGCCGTTGGATCTGGACATCACGCTCAATCTGGCCGGTGAACACAACGTGCTGAACGCGTTGGCAGCGATCGCCATCGGTCTGGAAGTGGGGGTTGCGCCACAAGCCATCGCCGATGCGCTGGCCGAATTCCAGGGCGTGGGCCGACGCATGCAGCGCTACGGTGAGGTCGCCTTGCCGTCCGGCGGCAGCTTCACGTTGATCGACGATTACGGCCATCATCCGGTGGAGATGAAAGCGACCATCGCCGCAGTGCGCGGCGCATTCCCAGGCAAGCGCCTGCTGCTGGCGTTCCAGCCGCATCGCTATACGCGCACGCGCGACCTGTTCGAGGATTTCGTGAAGGTGTTGGGCGGCGTGGATGCGCTGGCGCTGGCTGATATCTATGCTGCGGGTGAGACACCCCTCGTGGCGGCGGACGGGCGTGCGCTGATGCATGCATTGCGCGTGGCAGGGCAGAGCAATGCCGTGTTCGTCGAGGATATCAATGACATGCCGCAGACCATCATGCAGATGGCCAAAGACGGCGATGTGGTGCTGACCATGGGCGCGGGTTCCATCGGCGCTGTGCCGAGCAAAGTGAAACAAGTCGCATAAAGATGAATATGAACGAACCGGCACAGTTCGATACCGAAGGCTTGCGCGGCGAGATGCTGCTGGACGAGCCGATGTCGCGCCACGTGAGCTGGCGCGCGGGCGGTGTCGCGCGGCGCGTGTACCAGCCGGCCGACCTGGCGGATCTGCAGGTGTTCCTGCAACAGACGCCAGCGGACGAGCCTTTGCTGGCGGTCGGGTTGGGCAGCAACTTGCTGGTGCGCGATGGCGGTTTTCGCGGCACGGTGCTGCTGATGGTCGGTGCGCTCACCGAGTTGCGCATGGAAGACGGAGAGATTTACGCACAGGCCGGTGTGCCGGGTGCGAAGCTGGCGCGGTTCGCGGCGGGCAACAAGCTGTGCGGCGCGGAATTCTTTGTCGGCATCCCCGGCACGCTGGGCGGAATGCTGGCGATGAACGCCGGTTGCTACGGCAGCGAGACCTGGGGCGCGGTGCAGCGTGTGCAGGTGCTGACGCGCAGCGGGACACTGATCGAGCGCACGCCGCAGGAATATGACATCGGCTATCGCCACGTTGCGCTGAAGCAACAGAGCGATGAGTTCTTCGTCGGTGCCTGGCTGCGCTTCGGCGAGGGCGACGTCGAAGCGGCGAAGCGGGAGATCAAAGCGTTGATGGAGAAGCGCAGCGCCAGTCAGCCTTTGCAGATGCCCAATGCGGGTTCCGTGTTCCGCAACCCGCAGGGCGAACATGCGGCGAAGTTGATCGAGGGCTGTGGTCTGAAAGGCAAGCGCATCGGCGGCGCGCAGGTGTCGGAGAAGCATGCGAACTTCATCGTGAATGCAGGGGGAGCGACCGCCGCGGATATCGAGGCGCTGATAGTTGAAGTGCAGACGACGGTGCAGCAGCAGACGGGCATCAACCTGCATCCGGAAGTACAGATCGTTGGAGAAAGTGACAAGTGAGCAGATTCGGAAAAGTGGCGGTGTTGTTCGGTGGGCGTTCGGCGGAGCGTGAAGTGTCGCTGAAGAGCGGTGCGGCGGTGTTGGCCGCTTTGCTGCGCAGCGGTGTGGACGTGCATGCATTCGATCCAGCCGAGCGCGAGCTGTCGGAATTGAAGAGGGGTAAGTTCGATCGCGTGTTTGTCATGTTGCATGGCCGGGGCGGCGAGGATGGCACGGTGCAGGGGGCGCTGGAACTGATGGGCATCCCCTACACCGGCAGCGGCGTGATGGCCTCGGCCATCGGCATGGACAAGTGGCGCACCAAACTGATCTGGCAGGCGGCCGGATTACCGATCCCGGAATATGAAGCGCTGACCGCACCGACCGACTGGAATGCGGTGGCCGAGCATCTCGACCTGCCGCTGTTCATGAAGCCTGCTTGCGAAGGTTCAAGCGTGGGCGTGATCAAGGTCAAAAAGGTGGAAGACCTGCCTGCTGCATACGCGCAAGCCGCGAAGCACGACAAGGTGGTGATCGCCGAGAGCTTCATGAGCGGCGGCGAGTACACGGTGGCGATCCTGAACGGCAAGGCTTTGCCGGCGATCAAGATCGAACCGGCGAACGAATTCTATGATTATGAAGCGAAGTACCTGCGCGACGATACGCGCTATCTCTGCCCGTGCGGCCTGGATGTCGAGCAGGAAGCCGAGATGCAGCACATGGCGCAACTGGGTTTCCAGTTGATCGGCGGACAGGGCTGGGGGCGCGTGGATTTCCTGCGTGGCGAGGATGGCAAGATGTATCTGCTGGAAGTGAACACCGCGCCCGGCATGACCGATCACAGTCTGGTGCCGATGGCGGCACGCCAGGCGGGGATCGGTTTCGACCAGCTGGTGTTGCAGATCCTGGAGGGCGCGCATGTGGGATAACGCTCATCTGCTGCGCGGTATCGCCAATGTGCTGTTCGGTTTCAGCCTGTTGCTGATGGTGTATGGCCTGCTGCGTTATGTGGCGCAGTTGCCGGCATTCTCACTGCAGGCGGTGGTGCTGACGGCAAATCCGCAACGCGTGGATGTAGCGCAACTGGAGGAAGTGGTGCGCGATCAGGTGCACGGTAATTTCTTCACCGTCGACCTGGCCGAGACACGCGCTGCATTCCAGCAATTGCCCTGGGTGCGCTCTGTGAGTGTGCGACGCAAGTTCCCCTGGCAACTGGAAGTGGCGATCGAGGAACACATCGCGCTGGCACGCTGGAACAAGACCGCGCTGGTGAATAGCCATGGCGAAGTGTTCGAGGCGGTGAGCGAAGAGGCGCTTCCCGAGTTCTCCGGCGAGACGGAGAACTCGCTGGTGGTGGCACGCATGTATGGCGAGCTGGAACAGGTGTTGCAGCCTATGCAAAGACATATCGCGCGATTGGATCTGTCGCCGCGCATGAGCTGGCAGGTGAAGCTGGACGATGGCATGGAGCTTGCGCTGGGACGCGAGGCGATGCGCGAACGACTGGCGCGTTTCGTCAAGGTCTTTCCGTACAGCGTGGCGGTGCGCGCGCCGAACGCGCGCCGTATCGATCTGCGTTACCGGAACGGATTTGCGGTGCAGCCGCCGCTGAGCGCGGCATAGGGTGTTCAGGAGAAGGTGATGAGTAAAGAGAGCAAGAGTCTGATCGTGGGTCTGGATATTGGCACGTCGAAGATCGCGTGCATCGTGGCCGAGGTGACTGCGGAGGGTACGCTGGAAGTGATCGGTGCGGGCATGCATCAATCATCCGGCATGAAAAAGGGCATGGTGGTGAACATCGATGCCACGGTGGGCGCGATCCAGCAGGCACTGCAGGAAGCGGAGCTGATGGCGGACTGCAAGATACGCCAGGTCTATACCGGCATCGCGGGCGGCCATATCCGCAGTTCGAACGCGCACGGCATGATCAAGATCAAGGACAAGGAAGTGGCGCATACCGATGTGGTGCGGGCCATCGAGACGGCCAGCTCGATCAGCCTGCCGGGCGACCAGCAGATCC
Source organism: Sideroxyarcus sp. TK5 (assembly GCF_054601595.1). Classification (NCBI taxonomy): domain Bacteria; kingdom Pseudomonadati; phylum Pseudomonadota; class Betaproteobacteria; order Nitrosomonadales; family Gallionellaceae; genus Sideroxyarcus; species Sideroxyarcus sp. TK5. The sequence goes on from NZ_BAAHSJ010000001.1 coordinate 529,118, forward strand.
TGCATATCCTGGAGCAGGAATTCAGTATCGACGGACAGGGCGGCATCAAGAAGCCGTTGGGCATGAGCGGTCTGCGACTGGAAGTGGAGATACATATCGTGACCGGTGCGGTGTCTGCGGTGCAGAACATCCTCAAGTGCATCCATCGCTGCGGACTGGAAGTGGAAGACATGATTTTACAACCGCTGGCGTCGAGCAAAGCGGTGCTGGCGGACGATGAGCGAGAGCTGGGTGTGTGTCTGGTGGATATCGGCGGTGGCACGACCGATGTGGCGATCTTCACCGGCGGCGCGATCCGCCACACGGCGGTGATCCCCATCGCGGGCGACCAGATCACCAACGACATCGCGATGGCACTGCGCACACCGACCAAGGATGCGGAAGACATCAAGATCAAGTACGGCTGCGCATTGCGCCAGCTGGCGAACGATGCGCCGATCGAGGTGCCGGGCGTGGGCGAGCGCAGTGCGCGCATGTTGTCGCGCCAGACGCTGGCGGAAGTGATCGAACCGCGCGTGGAGGAGTTGTATTCGCTGGTGCAGACGGAGATCCGTCGCAGCGGTTTCGAGGACCTGCTGTCCTCCGGCATCGTCATAACCGGTGGCAGCGCGGCCATGCAGGGCATGGTCGAGCTGGGCGAGGAGATCTTCCACTTGCCGGTGCGGCTGGGACTGCCGCGCAACATCGGCGGCTTGTCGGCTGTAGTGAAGACGCCGCGCTATGCGACCGGAGTCGGTCTGCTGGTGTACGGACTGGAACGCCACCAGCGCGAGGAGGTGTCCAGGGTGGGGACGGGGTCGTTCAAGGATGTGCTGGAAAAGATGAAGGATTGGTTCAAGGGGAATTTTTAGCAGTGGGCGTGCTGTGTGATCGGTCGGCTTTGTATTTGAATATTTGTTATCAACCTTAAGGAGAAAAATGATGGCTTTCGAACTGTTGGATGCACAACCGCAAGGCGCGGTGATCAAGGTGGTGGGCGTGGGCGGCTGCGGCGGCAATGCGGTCGATCACATGATCGAACAGGGGGTGCAGGGGGTCGAGTTCATCACCATCAATACCGATGCGCAGGCGTTGAAGCGCAGCAAGGCCCGCGTGCAGTTGCAGATCGGCTCCGCGCTGACCAAGGGGTTGGGCGCGGGGGCCAAGCCTGCAATCGGGCAAGCTGCGGCGGAAGAGGATCGCGAGCGTATCGCCGAGATCATCAGCGGCGCGAACATGGTGTTCATCACTGCCGGGATGGGCGGCGGCACCGGTACCGGTGCCGCACCGATCGTGGCGCAGGTGGCCAAGGAGCTGGGCATCCTGACTGTGGCCGTGGTCACCAAGCCGTTCGTGTTCGAAGGCAAACGCATGGCATTGGCGCAACAGGGTATCGAAGAATTGAGCGCCTATGTCGATTCGCTCATCATCGTGCCGAACGCAAAGCTGATGGAAGTGCTGGGCGGGAAGACCACCATGCCTGCCGCCTATATGGCATCCAACGGTGTGCTGCACGGCGCGGTGGCGGGTATCGCCGAGGTGATCAATGTGCCGGGCATGATCAACGTGGACTTTGCCGATGTGTGTACCGTCATGTCGGAGAACGGCATGGCCATGATGGGATCGGCCAGTGCTGCGGGCGAAGGCCGTGCTCAGCGCGCGGCGGAACAGGCCATCGCCAGCCCGTTGCTGGAGGATGTGGACCTGACAGGCGCGCGTGGCATGCTGGTCAACATCACGTCGAGCAGCAGCATCACGCTGGAGGAGTTCCATGAAGTGATGAACTGCTTCCAGTTCGCGGCTTCCGAGGCGACCGTCATCGTCGGTTCCGTGTTCGACGAGAACATGGGCGACGAACTGCGTGTGACCATCGTAGCGACCGGTCTGGGCGAAGTCCGCAAGCCACAGAGCAGACCGGTGCTGGTGCCGCAGACCCAGCTGCGCACGGGTACGCATGATGCGCCGATGGTGGATTTCAGCGAGCTGGACATGCCGGCCGTGATGCGCAGCGGACGTCACCGTGAGGCGGTGGAGGCAATGAAGCAATCCGGAGTCGAGACGCTGGATATCCCGTCGTTCCTGCGCAAACAGGCGGACTGAGCAAGAGGCGATAGCCGGTGGGCAGGGACGGGTCGCTGCGGTGGCCTGTGCTAAACTCGCCGGCGTGTCAGTCGGGATAACAGGAATGGTCAAACAGCGCACGTTGAAGACAGTGGTCGAAGCGACCGGTGTCGGTCTGCATACCGGAGAAAAGGTCTATCTGACCTTGCGTCCGGCAGCCATCGACAGCGGCATCGTGTTCCGCCGCGTGGATCTGCCTCAGTCTCCGGACATACGCGCCGAAGCGCATGCGGTACATGACACGCGCCTGTCGACCTGTCTGGAAGCGAAGGGTGCGCGCGTGGCCACCGTCGAGCACCTGATGTCGGCCTTGGCCGGCCTGGGGATCGACAATGCCATCGTCGAACTGAGCAGCCCCGAGTTGCCCATCATGGATGGAAGCGCGGGGACGTTCATCTTCCTGCTGCAATCGGCAGGCATCGTCGAGCAGGATGCGCCCAAGAAGTTCATCCGCATAAAAAAGACGATCGAAGTCAAGGACGGGGACAAGTGGGTGCGCTTCGAGCCTTTCAACGGATACAAGCTGAGTTTCACCATCAACTTCGCCCATCCGGTGTTCGCCAATACCAGGCAGGATGTCGTGGTGGACCTTGGCGAGCATTCCTATATTAAGGAAGTCGGCCGGGCGCGCACCTTCGGGTTCATGCAGGATGTGGAGAATATGCGGGCGCAGGGGCTGGCGCTGGGCGGTAATCTGGACAATGCCATCGTGATGGACGAGTACCGTGTGATCAATCCGGACGGCCTGCGTTTCGAGGATGAGTTCGTGAAGCACAAGGTGCTGGATGCCATCGGTGATCTGTATCTACTTGGACACCCGCTGATCGGGGCGTTCTCCGGCTACAAATCCGGGCATGCATTGAATAACGCCCTCTGTCGTGCGCTGCTGGCAGATGAATCGGCGTGGGAATTCGCCACATTCACCAAGGCTGAAGAGGCACCGGACTTTTTGCGTCTGCAACTACAGCCTGTCTGATCGGAGGCTGCTATGCTGATTCGATTGGTTTTGCTGCTGTCAGTGCTACTGATGGCAGTTTCGGCGGTGGCCTATCTTTTTACGCGGGAAGTGCGTTATCTGGCCTTCATCAAACAAATCTTGCGTTACTTGGTGTTCCTTTTACTGGTATTTGCGGTGCTGTATGCGTTGGAGCACTTCGGGCTGGTTGCCTGGCGCGTCTTAGCTTAGCGCCTTATGTGCGCCAGACGTTCAATGGCCGATCGCAGGTCGCCCTCCGGCAGATCGTGCGCCAACTCATCCAGTGCAACGCGGCCTTGTTCGCCGATCTCCTTGGGTGGCAACGGCTTCGCGGGCGGGGCGGCGTTCACTTGCACCTGTGTTTGAATTCCAGTAACCTCGCATCCCCTTGTTCGAAATGAAGAAATCAATAGGGGGGCGAGTTGCTTGAGTTTGCTGGCGATCGCGCCGTTGTCGGCGGCCAATGTCAGATGATTGTTTTCGAAGCGCAACACGCGGCTGCCCTTGAGCAGGGATGGCGGCGCGATGGCCCGATATTGATGCTGTAACCACACCAGCTGGCGCGCCGCCAGTGCAAGTTGCTTCAGCTTTGGATCGGAGTCCAGAAAGTCGTTCAGGCGGTCGGGCACAGTCGATCGGGATCTCGTAGGGAGTGTATGCATGAATATTATTCTAGTTTCGAACAGTTCTGCAAAAGCGCGCAGTCTGACGCTGACCGGCACCCATATGGCGCTGGCTGCATTGGCTGCGCTGGGCTTGTTCGTCGCTGCCGTGTTGATGGCGCAGTATGCCATCGTGCGCTTCCAGTCCGGCTCCATCAGCAATGAATTGCGCGACTGGCTGGCCAGTGCGCAGGACGAGGAATTGCGCAAGCAGGAGTTGTTCATGCGCCAGAGCCTGGATGCGATGGCGGTGCGATTGGGGCAGATGCAGGCGCAACTGCAGCGTCTCGATGGGTTGGGTGCGCGTCTGGCCAAACTGAGCGGAATGAAGCCGCAGGAGTTCTCCTTCGGCCAGAAGCCGGCACAGGGCGGCCCACTGCTGACGGTCCCTCCGCAGCAGGACATCTCGCTTGAGACGATGATGCAACAGATGGCTGACCTGGATGCGCTGCTTGGAGACAGGAGTGACAAGCTGGTGGCACTCGAGACTTTGTTGCAACAGGACAAACTGGACAAGAAGATGCTGCCCTCGGTGGCGCCGATCACGGTGAGCTGGTATTCCTCCAACTTCGGCTGGCGTATCGACCCTTTCACCGGAAAGAACGCGATGCATGAAGGGGTGGACTATATGGTGCCGGCGGGTACCCCGGTGTACGCCTCGGCGGGCGGCGTCGTGGTGTTCGCGGGCATGCATCCCCAGTATGGTAATATGGTCGAGATAGATCACGGTAACCAGATCATCACCCGTTATGCGCATGCTTCCAGACTGCTGGTCAAGGTCGGCGAGGTCGTCCGGCGCGGGCACGAGATCGCAAGAGTCGGTAGCACCGGGCGTTCCACAGGCAATCACCTGCATTTCGAAGTGAGATACAAGGGGACGGCTCAGAATCCGGTGCGCTTCCTGGAAAAAGCAGCCAGTTGAGGCAGGTTCCATTACGGCAGGGGTGAGGTGAGTGCCTCACCCTTTTTTATTTGTTCGCAACAATCGTCACAGAAAATACAAGCATGATCTCCAAATTGTTGAAATCCGTCTTCGGCAGCCGCAATGACCGCTTGCTCAAACAATATCGCCAGACGATCGCACGCATCAATGCGCTTGAGCCTGCTGTCCAGGCGCTATCAGACGAGGCGTTGCAGGCCAAGACTGACGAGTTCAGGCAGCGCGTCGGCAAAGGCGAGACGCTGGATGCACTGTTGCCGGAAGCGTTCGCCGTGGTGCGAGAAGGCAGTCGGCGCGTGTTGCAGATGCGGCACTTCGATGTGCAGTTGATCGGCGGCATGGTGTTGCATTACGGCAAGATCGCCGAGATGCGCACCGGCGAGGGCAAGACCCTGATGGCGACCCTGCCTGCCTACCTCAACGCCCTGTCCGGCAAGGGGGTGCACGTGGTGACGGTGAACGATTATCTGGCTTCGCGCGACGCGGAGTGGATGGGGCGTCTGTACCGTTTCCTCGGTTTATCCGTCGGCGTCATCCTGTCCAATATGGATCACGCAGACAAGCTGGCTGCCTACAGCGCCGACATCACTTACGGTACCAACAACGAGTTCGGCTTCGACTACCTGCGCGACAATATGGCAGCGCGGGCCGAAGACCGTTTCCAGCGCGGACTGAATTTCGCCATCGTGGACGAGGTAGACTCCATTCTGATCGACGAGGCGCGCACCCCGCTGATCATCTCCGGTCAGGCGGAAGACAACGTGGACATCTATGTGCGGGTCAACGCACTGGCACCCGAACTGGTCCGCCAGGCAGACGACGAGGCCCCCGGAGATTACAGCGTGGATGAGAAGAGCCACCAGATACTGCTGAGCGAGACCGGACATGAGCATGCCGAGCAGTTGCTGTCCCGGGCGGGCCTGCTGCCGGCCGGCGGCAGCTTGTACGACCCCGCGAACATCACGCTGATCCATCATCTGTATGCAGCGTTGCGGGCACACAATCTGTTCCATCGTGACCAGCACTATGTCATCCAGAATGGCGAGGTGGTGATCGTCGACGAATTCACCGGCCGACTGATGGCGGGGCGCCGCTGGTCCGACGGTCTGCATCAGGCGGTCGAGGCCAAGGAAGGAGTGGCGATCCAGAAGGAGAACCAGACGCTGGCCTCCATCACATTCCAGAACTATTTCCGCATGTACAGCCGCCTGTCCGGCATGACCGGTACGGCGGACACCGAGGCGTTCGAGTTCCAGTCCATCTACAACCTGGAAACGGTCATCGTCCCGCCGCATCGTCCTACCGTACGCCAGGATCTGATGGACAAGGTATACCTGACTGCCAAGGAGAAGTATGCCGCTGTCATCGCAGATGTGCGCGATTGCCACAAGCGCGGTCAACCGGTGCTGGTCGGCACCACTTCCATTGAGACCTCGGAGTTGTTGTCCGGCCTGATGCAGAAGGCCGGTTTACCGCACCAGGTGCTGAACGCCAAACAACATGCCCGCGAGGCCGAGATCGTCGCGCAGGCTGGCCGTCCCGGCATGATCACTATCGCCACCAATATGGCCGGTCGCGGTACCGATATCGTGCTCGGCGGCAATGTGGAGAAGCCGATCGAGCTGGTGCGCATGGACGAGAGCCTTGATGCGGAAACACGGGAGAAGCGTGTGGCCGAATTGCGCGCTGCATGGCAGCCGGTACACGAGCAGGTATTGGCCAGCGGCGGTCTGCACATCATCGGTACCGAACGCCACGAGTCGCGCCGGGTGGACAACCAGTTGCGCGGACGCTCCGGCCGCCAAGGCGATCCGGGTTCCAGCCGCTTCTACCTGTCGCTGGAAGATTCCCTGTTGCGTATCTTCGCCTCCGACCGTGTGGCTGCGATCATGAACCGGTTCAAGTTGCCGGAAGGTGAGGCCATCGAACACGTCTGGGTGACGCGCGCCATCGAGAACGCTCAGCGCAAGGTCGAGGCGCGGAACTTCGATATGCGCAAGCAGATCCTTGAGTACGATGATGTGGCTAACGATCAGCGCAAAGTGATCTACCAGCAACGAGCGGAATTGCTGGAAAGTACGGATATCAGCGAGACCATCACTGCGATGCGCGGCGGAGTGCTACGCGAACTGGTCGAGCTGCATCTGCCGCCCGGCAGCATGGAAGAGCAGTGGGATGTGCACGGACTGGAGAGGGCCTTGGCTGCGGAATTCCAGCTGCATCTGCCTGTCGTGGAGTGGATGGAGCAGGACAAGCAACTGGATGCAGAGGGACTGGCTGCGCGCATCGCCGAAGCGGCAAGCCGACAGTACCAGGAAAAGGTCGATCAGGTCAGTGCCGAGGTGATGCATGGCTATGAACGCATCGTGATGTTGCAGAGTGTGGACCAGCATTGGCGCGAGCACCTGGCTTCGCTGGATCATCTGCGTCAGGGTATCCATTTGCGCGGTTACGCGCAGAAGAATCCCAAGCAGGAATACAAGCGCGAGGCATTCGAGTTGTTCTCGGCCATGCTGGACGGCATCAAGCGAGATGTGACCCAGACGCTGATGAACGTGCAGATCCGCAGCGAAGAGGCGGTGCAGGCGGCCGAAGCGCCCCACACCCCGGAAAATGTGCAGTATCATCATGCGGCCTATGAGGAAGCTCTGGCATCCGGGGGCGGCGCAGACGCCGAACATAAGCCGTTCGTGCGGGGGACGGAGAAGGTCGGACGGAACGACCCGTGTCCCTGTGGCTCCGGCAAGAAGTACAAGCAGTGCCACGGCAAACTGAACTGATTAATCTAGGGAGACCAAAGATGGGTACGGATCAAATGATTCTGCAGACGCTGCACAATTCGACGCTGACCGAAGAGTTGCGCGACGCCGAGATCGAAACGCTGGGACAGCTGTTCGAGGTGCGCGAATTCAAGGCGGGCGAGAGTCTGTTGCGTCCGGGCGAGGAGAAGCTGAAGAATTCATTGGTCATGCTGGCCAGCGGCGAAGTCGAGGCGACCGCGAACATCGGCAACGAGCAAGCCACCCTGCATCTGCTGCAGCCGGGCGACTTGGCGGGGATAATCACTTTTGTGGGCGGCAATGCTTCGCAGATCAGCGCCACCATCACCGCGAAGACCGATTGCAAGGTGTTGCTGCTCGATCGTTGCAGGCTCGAATCGTTGTTGAACACACAACCCGCTATCGTCTATTACGTGATGCGAGGCATTGTTCGCCATACCCATGGCATCGTGCGCCGCATGAATGCACAGTCGGTCGAAATGACCAATTATCTGTACAAGACCGGTCGCCACCTCTGAAATCATCATCATGCCTGTGAATCTTTCCGCGCCGGTTGCGGCACAACTGTTGCCCGTTGCGGGCGTCTCTTTGGGTATCGCCGAGGCGGGCATCAAGCGCGCCAACCGCAAGGATCTGCTGGTCATCAAGCTGGACGACGGCGCGACGATCGCCGGTGTGTTCACCACCAACCGCTTCTGCGCCGCGCCGGTCACCGTGGCCAAGCAGCATCTGGCTACAGGCAAGGGAATCCGGGCGCTGGTCGTGAATACGGGTAATGCCAATGCAGGCACCGGCGAGCAGGGCATGAATGCCGCGCGCACCACCTGCACCGAACTGGCCAGGCTACTGGGTTGTGCGCCCGATCAGGTGCTGCCGTATTCCACAGGCGTCATCATGGAGCCGCTGCCCGTCGAGAAGATCGTCGCGGGCATGCCGCAGGCCATCGCCAATCTGAAAGCCGACAACTGGTTCGACGCCTCGCAGGCGATCATGACCACCGACATCGTCGCCAAGGCGGTGTCGAAGCAGGTGCAGATCAACGGCAAGACTGTCACCGTCACTGGCATCTCCAAAGGTTCCGGCATGATCCATCCCAACATGGCCACCATGCTGGGCTATATCGCCACCGATGCCGCCATCGCGCAGCCCTTGCTGCAAGAGATGGTGCGCGAAGCCGCGAACAAGTCTTTCAATTGCATCACCGTGGACGGAGACACCTCCACCAACGATGCGTTGATGCTGATCGCGACCGGCAAGAATTGCGTGAACATCGATGCGGTGAGCCGTGCTGCGATGCAGGCCGTCATTACCGATGTGGCGACCGAACTCGCGCAAGCCATCGTGCGCGACGGTGAAGGCGCGACCAAGTTCATCACCATCCAGGTCGAGGGCGGCAAGGATGAGGCCGAGTGCAAAAGGATCGGCTACGCCATCGCACACTCGCCGCTGGTCAAGACAGCATTTTTCGCCTCTGATCCCAATCTCGGACGCATTCTTGCAGCGATCGGCTATGCGGGCGTGGGAGATCTCGATGTCGCGACATTGAAGCTCTATCTGGATGATGTGCTGGTGGCCGAGAACGGCGGTCGTGCCGCGAGTTATCAGGAAGAAGACGGCCAGCGCGTGATGAAGCAAAGTGATATCACCATACGCGTGGTGCTGAACCGCGGGGCAGCCAACGCCACGCTGTGGACGTGTGACTTCTCTTACGATTACGTGAAGATCAACGCCAGCTACAGAAGCTGATTTGCAGCTCCCGCACGGGGAATAGTTCTATGGATAAGCTGGACAAGTTTCTCTCCCGTGCCGAAGGCTTGCTCGTTCGCCTCGAAAACACCCTGCCCGGCGCGCAACCGCAATCACCCGATTGGCAATCTGCCGCCGCATTCCACTGGGACCACCAGCAACGTGTGTTGCATCCCGTCCTGAATTTCCAGCGTATCGCGCTCTCCGACCTGCTCGGCATAGCCGACCAGAAGCAACGCATCCAGCAGAATACGCTGCAATTCGTGCGTGGTGGCACGGCGAACAATGTGCTTCTGACTGGCGCGCGCGGTACAGGCAAGTCTTCGCTGGTGAAGGCGCTGTTGAACGAATATGCAGGACAAGGTCTGCGTGTCATTCAAATCGACAAACAGGGGCTGATCGACCTGTCGCACATCATCGGGCTGGTGCAGGGGCGGGCCGAGCGTTTCATACTGTATTGCGACGATCTGTCCTTCAATGCCGACGAACCCGACTATCAGTCGCTCAAGGCTGCGCTGGACGGTGATCTTGTCGCTTTCTCCGATAATCTGCTTATCTACGCGACCTCAAACCGCCGTCACTTGATGCCGCAATCCATGCAGGACAATCAGGCCACACAGTATGTCGGAGATGAGGTACATCCGGCGGAGAGCGTGGAAGAGAAAGTGTCGTTGTCCGAGCGCTTCGGTTTGTGGATATCGTTCTACCCCTTCACACAGGATGAGTACCTGGCGGTGGCCGCACACTGGTTGGCGCACCATGGCTGGAAAGCGGGGATGACGGATGAAGTGCGCACCGCTGTCCTGCAATGGTCTTTGCTGCGCGGTTCGCGCAGCGGCCGCGTGGCGGGGCAGTTCGCGCGCGACTGGTGCGGGCGGCATGTCCAGAGATAAGGTTGTCGAAGTTTCGGCTGCGGTCCTGCAGCGTCGAGACGGCAGCTTCCTTCTTGCGCAACGGCCTCCTGGCAAGATATGGGCAGGCTATTGGGAATTCCCCGGCGGTAAGGTCGAGGCCGGCGAGACGGCCCATGATGCCCTGGTGCGCGAGTTGCGCGAAGAACTCGGCATCACGGTTCAAACAGCCTACCCCTGGCTGACCAGAGTATTCACCTATCCCCATGCGACCGTGCGCCTGAGATTCTTCCGCGTGACGGCATGGACGGGTGCGTTGCACGCACATGAAGGGCAGCAGTTCGCGTGGCAGGTGCCGGGGGGCGTGGATGTCGCCCCCGTCCTGCCCGCGAACACGCCCATTCTGCGCGCGCTGGAGCTGCCGGACATGTATGCCATCAGCAATGTAGCCGAGCTGGGCATTGCTACATTCATGGCGCGTCTGCAAGCCGGACTGGAGGCGGGCTTGAAGCTTGTTCAGCTACGTGAAAAAGAGCTGTCCGGCGTGGCGTTACGTTCCTTGGCGCAGCAGGTGGTGGCACTCGCGCATGCTGGCGGCGCAAAGGTGTTGCTCAATGGCGATGCGGAGATGGCACGGCAAGTGGGCGCGGATGGGGTGCAATTGACCTCGACCCAGCTGGCTGTGCTGAAAGAACGTCCTGCCGTGGAATGGTGCGCGGCATCATGTCACAACATCGAAGAGTTGCGACGTGCCGAGGCACTAGGCTGTGATTTTGCTGTGCTGTCGCCGGTGTTGCCGACGCTCTCGCATCCGGGGGCGCAACATCTGGGGTGGGACAGGTTCGCTGCCGTGGCGGCTGATGCAACGATACCCGTGTACGCCTTGGGCGGGCTGCAACAGGGCGATATGCAGACTGCCTGGGAGCACGGTGCCTACGGTATCGCGCTACTGCGTCAGGCCTGGGTCTCCTGATCGCCGGAATCCCTTTCGCGCTGTTCGACGCGATATTCCTCGTTGGCCCATTTTCCAAGATCGATCAGGCGGCAACGCTCGCTGCAAAAGGGACGAAAACGGTTGCTCGTGTCCCAGGCGTGTTCTTTTCCGCAGGTTGGGCAGGAGACGATGATTGGTTTGCTCATTGCAGGGAACAGAAGACCAGATCGAAGTCCACATCGTGTTCGTAGAGTGAGGTCTTGGCGCTGAAGCTGGCAGAGATGAACCGGATGTTCAGTGCGTATTTGTTGGCGCTGATCTCGGGAACGCAGGGCAATGTTTTATCCAGTGTGACACACAGCAATTGCGCCACCTTTCCGCCCTGCATCTGCTGGAAAGTGCCGTTGTGTGCGGTGAAGCGGTGGTGCCTTCCACTTTCACGCATTAGCTTGAGCATGATGTCTATGCCATCCCTGAGCGGGAGCAGGGGAGCCAGCCAGTCGTTCAGGTCGCCGCGGCGTTTTTGCACCGATTGATTCTGCCAGTAGTGGTACGAGGGCAGGTCGAATTCGCAAACGCCGCCGGGGATGACCGCTCGTTGCTTGATGCCCATCAGCCATTCGTTGTCGCGCAAATGCTGTCCGATCTTGCCGGTGATGTCCAGCAGCCTGCCACAGTCAGCTTCGATCTCGTTCAGGATGGCATCCAGTGCATCTTCGGAGATGGCGGGATTGTTGTGCAAAGCATTGAGAGCCTTCTTCTGCTTCTCCAGTTCCTGCAGGAGTTCCGATTTCAGATCGGCGCGGCTGGCGACCTCGAGTATCTCGAACAATACCCCGAGAGCCGCGTGATGGTCTTCGCATTCCTCGCGCGCGATGAAGCGCTGGATGCGCGAGAACAGGTCCTCCAGACGCAACAGGGTGCGCACACGTTCGTTCAACTGGAATTCGTAACTGATCACTTTTCGGATGTTTTGAGGCGGTGTACTTTGACCGAAAGATTATAGGCCGTGCAGGATATCGTCAAATGCTTTTCAGCAGCCTGCCAAGCGCTTATGCATTTCGCAGACCCGGTGTTCGAGTTGCATCAGGCTGCCGTCGTTCAGTATGGTCTCATCCGCTTGCCGTAGCCGGCTGCCCCGGTCCAGCTGCTGGGCCATGATTGCGCGCACGGTCGGCTCGTCCAGTGCGCTGCGCTGCAAGGTGCGTGCTATCTGCAGTTCTTCAGGGCAATCCACCACGATCACGCCGCTTAGCCAGTCGCGGTAGCGTCCGCTTTCGAACAGCAGCGGAACCACTACCAGCGTATAGGGGGCTCCGGTCGGTGTGTTGGCGCAAGATTTGGCCTGTTCGAGGATCATGGGGTGCAGGATGGCTTGCAGTCTGTGCAAGGCTGCCCTGTCGGAGAACACCAGCGTTCGCATCCTGTCGCGGTCGAGCGCGCCATCCTGGCCGATGAACGTGTCGCCGAACTCCTGCCGTATGGCCGGCAATGCCAGCCCATTGGCGGCGGTCAGATCGTGGGAGATCACATCGGTGTCGACGATGCGGGCACCTTTTGATTCGAACAGTTTGGCAACGGTGCTCTTACCGCTACCTATGCCGCCGGTCAGGCCGTAACAGGCGATCACGGCGTTGACAGGAGTTGCAGATAACTTTCGGTCAGAGGCTGCCCCCAGAACAAAGCGATCAGCCCCCCTCCGGCAAGATAAGGGCCGAAGGGGATAGGGATGTTGCGGCCATGCTTCGCGATGACGATCAGGGCGATGCCGACAACGGCACCGACCAGCGAGGAGAGCAGGATGGTCAACGGCAGCAGCTGCCATCCCAGCCATGCGCCGATGGCGGCAAGAAGCTTGAAGTCGCCATAACCCATGCCCTCCTTGCCGGTAGCCAGTTTGAACAACCAGTACACGCTCCACAGCACCAGATAGCCGGCTGCCGCCCCGATGACCGCATGGGCGAGCGAGGTGAATGTGGCGTTGATGTTGAGCAGCAGTCCCAGCCAGAGCAGTGGCAGCGTGATGGCGTCCGGCAGCAACTGTGTGTCGAAGTCGATGAAGGTGAGCGCGATGAGTGCCCAGACCATGATCAGCGCAGCACCGGCTACGAGGCCGAAGCCGAAGTGCCAGGCGGCATAAGCTGAGAGCAATCCGCTTATAGATTCGACTATGGGATAGCGTGCCGAGATGCGAGCCCCGCATCCTTTGCATTTCCCGCGCAATATCAGATAACTGATGACAGGGATGTTCTCCAAAGCGCCGATAGCGTGCTGGCAATGCGTGCAGGCTGAGCGCGGTACCAGCAGGTTGTAGCGGGGGCTTGCCGGAATCTGCTTGCCGGAAAGTTCCGCGCATTGCGCATGCCATTCGCGCTCCATCATCTTGGGCAGGCGGTGGATGACGACATTCAGGAAGCTGCCGACCATCAGGCCGAGCAAGCCGCAGACCGTCACGAACAATGCAGGATTATCTTGCAGCAATAGGATCATCTGAACGTCTTTTGAGAATGGGCGCGGCGGCTGGCCGCGCCGGATTGCGTATTAAACCACTTGGCCCATCTTGAAGATCGGCAGATACATGGCAATCACCATGCCTCCGATGAGCGTACCCAGCACCACCATGATGATGGGCTCCATCAGGCTGGAGAGGGCTTCCACCGCCTCATCGACCTCCGCTTCGAAGAAGTCCGCGACTTTGGAAAGCATCGAATCGATCGAACCGGACTCTTCGCCGATGGCTACCATCTGCAACACCATGGCCGGGAAGGCATTGGTATTGATCATGGCCGCATTCAAGCTGCTGCCGGAGGTGACTTCGCGCTGGATCTGCTTGGTCGCGTCGTAGTACACCGCGTTGCCGGCAGCTCCCGCTACCGAGTCGAAAGCCTCCACCAGCGGCACACCGGCTGCGAACATGGTGGACAGTGTGCGCGTCCAGCGGGCGATGGTGGCTTTGCGGACCAGTGGGCCGAATATCGGCAGTTTGAGCATGATCTGATCCATCGCACGCTGCATCTTCTTGTTGCGTTTCCAAGCGTAGAAGAAGCCATAGAGGGTGCCGCCGATGGTGCTGAAGATGGCCCACCACCATGCCACGAAGAAATCGGAGATTCCCATGACGACCAGGGTGGGAGCGGGCAAATCAGCACCAAAATTACTAAAGAGTTCCTTAAAGGCCGGGATGACGAAGATCATAATGACTGCGGTAATCGCGAATGCGATTACGATGATGGACACTGGGTAGAAAAGGGCGGATTTGATCTTGCCCTTGATCGCCTGGATCTTCTCCTTGTAGGTGGCCAGCCTGTCAAGCAGGGTGTCCAGAATACCCGCCGCCTCGCCGGCACCGATCAGGTTGCAGAACAGGTCATCGAAATACAACGGGTATTTGCGAAAGGCCTGCTCGAGGCTGCTGCCGGTCTCGATGTCGGTCTTGATCGCCATCAGCAAGTGGGCGACTGCCGGATTGTCATGCCCTTTGCCGACGATATCGAATGCTTGCAGTAGCGGCACACCGGACTTCAGCATGGTGGCGAGCTGACGGGTGAACAGTGTGATGTCCTTGTCAGTGACCTTGCCGCCCCCCTGCGAACTCTTCTTGACCTTGGTGACTTGTATGCCCTGACGTCGCAGGTGGGCCGAGACGGTGGCCTCCCCGGCCGCGCGCATCTCCCCCTTCACGGCTTTGCCGGACTTGTCTTTGCCTTCCCAGTGGTAAAGTATCTCTTTGATCTTCTCGGTTTTTTCGATAGCCATCTTTCCCTCGACTGGAACACTGCGCCGACAGAGTTTGGGTTGATTATGAGCGCCACTCTAAACGTGTCGGATTATAAAGGCTTTTTGCATCATGCATGGCATTGCCGGCTTTGTAAAGCGATCAAGTCGTTGCCTTGCGTTTGCCGGAATGAGCCGGGAATATGCGGGCGACCTTGATGGCCCGATCCTGTGTCTGGATGATCTCGATCGGATAGTCACCGATCTTCATACTGGTCCCCGCTTCGGGGATGTCCTCGAGGTGTTCCAGGATCAAGCCGTTGAGCGTTTTTGCCCCACCTAGCGGGAGGTGTATGCCAAGTTTGCGATTGAGGTCGCGCAGACTGCTGGATCCTTCGAGCAGGTAGCTGCCATCCTCCTGTCGCAAGTATTTCCCGCCCTGGGCGGGAGACTGCGTGGTGAAATCACCAACGATCTCCTCCAGGATGTTCTCCAATGTGACCAGACCGAGCAATTCGCCGTATTCGTCGACGACCAGGCCGAGTCGGGTCTGGCGCTCCTGGAATTGCTGCAATTGTTTCAATAGTGGCGTATCGGAAGGGATGAAGTAGGGGGCGTGCAGTATCTCGCGCAACTGGTCGGTGTCCAGCACCTCGTCCTGCAGCAAGGAGAGCGCGCGTTTGATATGCAGTATGCCGATGATGTTGCCGGGAGAGTCCATATATACCGGCAGTAGCGTATGGTGGCTGGTGATGATCTGGCGTTTGAGTTCTCCCGCCTCGGCGGCGAAGTTCAATGATTCGATCTGGTTGCGTGGGATCATCACATCGTTCACCGTGATTCGCTCCAGATCGACCAGATTCAGCAGCATCTTCTGATGTTTATGGGGCAGGTAATGGTCCGCCTCGAGGACCATGGAGCGCAACTCCTCCAGCGTGGCTCGCGACCGGCTTTGGTCGGTCAGCAGCTTGATGCCGAACAGGCGCAGCAGGATCTTGACCAGCATGCCGGCGATCCAGACGACGGGGTGGAACAGTGTGATTAACGGCGAAAGCAGGTAACTCGCCGGCAACGCCAGCTTTTCAGGGTAACTGGCGGCCAGCACTTTGGGGGTGATCTCGCTGAATACTAGCAAGACAAAGGTGAGGGCAAGGGTGCCGAGCAGAATGGCCAGATCATCCTGGCCGTATATTCGCAATACGATGATGTTGGCTACAGCGGCGGCAGCCACATTGACCAGCGTGTTGCCAAGCAGGATGGAACTGAGCAGCTTGTCCACCTTGCCCAGCAGTTGGTTGACCAGTTTCGCGCTGCGGTTGCCTTTGCGCATCAAGGTGTTCAGGCGATAGCGATTGACCGCCATCATGCTGGTTTCTGAACCGGAGAAGAAAGCGCTGCAGATCAGCAGGACGAACAGGATGCCGAACAACGCGCCCAGTGAGATGTCATCCAAAACGGAACACCTTGTTGAAGAATGGGGCGAGAGTATCGGGGAGGGCGTCAGGCAGTGTCAACTTCACCAGTCCTTGAATGTCAGACCGAATGCGAAGCTGGTCTGGTTGTGATTGTAGTCGACCAGATTGTGTCCGTAGCCTGTGGCCAGCTGCAGACTGAGATGTGAGAGATGCCAGAAGCGCACCGGTGTGGACCAGTCCAGCTGCAGATAGCCGCGCGGCTGACCAAAAGACAGGTTGCTGCGTGCCAGCAGGGTCACTTCATCATCCGAGTCGGGTGACCAGTGCGCTTCCAGTTCCGCTCTGCCCAGATATTGCTGGATGTCCGGGTTGTCATCCTTGGCGGCGGATTCGGGAAAGCGCCACCAGCCTCTTGCCAACAGGTAATAGTCGCCGTATTCCCAGCCGCCCTGCGTATAGAGCCTGTTCCAGCTGCGTGACAGGTTGTCACCACGACCGTTCGATTGGTGGGTAAGGCCGATGTTCAGCAATTTCCAGCCTTCGCTGTGTCCGGTGCCGAAAGTGCCGATGAGCTCGGGTTCATAGTCGGTCTCCCGGAACGGGGAGGATTGGGAGCCGTTGAACAGTTGCCAATAGGATTGCTGGGTGAAGCCGGCCCACAGACGGAAGTTCTGCAACCCCAGTAGATCCAGTTCGCGGAAATTGCCGATCTCGGATTTTGCGCTGAACTGGAACTTCAGTTCGTTCGGCTGGTAGGCAACTGGTGCCGAAGCGGGGTGGGCAGGGGATGCCGGCTGCGCATTGATGCGGGAGGTGTGATGCACCATCACGCGGTTGGCTCGATATGGCTCCAGTCTGCGCACCCCGGTTGAATCAGGGTTGCCGAGACCATCCAGGTCCCATGCCCGGGTAAGTGCGGAGCGCTGCAGGTAACGATGCCCCGCGAGCTTGTCATAACAGGCGAGGCGCTCCTGCTCCTGTTCGATGGCGGCACAAGTTTTCCAGCCGGGCGCTGCGGCCTGCGCAGCGCCCGCGGTAACAAGGAGGAGTGCGAGCAGAATGCGTCTCATGGCGCATGCTTCGCGCTGGCCCGTTTCATCAGCCAGATGCCGGCCAGCACCATCGGCAGGCTCAGCCACTGGCCCATGCTGACGCCGAACGTCATCAAGCCGAAGATGCCGTCATCGGGATTGCGCGTGAACTCGCCGAGGAAGCGGAAACTGCCATAGCCGATCAGGAACAGTCCCGACACCGCTCCGACCGGGCGCGGTTTGCTGGAGAACCACCACAGCAGCGCGAACAGCGCGACACCCTCCAGCGCGAATTCGTATAACTGCGAAGGGTGGCGTGCCAGATTATCTACATGCGGGAACACCATGCCCCATGGCAGATCGGTCGGCCTTCCCCACAATTCTCCGTTGATGAAGTTGCCAAGTCGCCCGAAAGCCAGGCCGGGCGGTACCAGCGGTGCGATGAAATCCATCAGCGCCAGCCATTCCAGCTTGCGACTGCGGGCGAAAAGCGCCATGGCGACCAGTACACCCAGAAACCCGCCGTGGAAGGACATGCCGCCTTCCCATATCGCCAATATCTTCAGCGGGTGGGAGAAGTAATAGCCGGGGGCATAGAACAGCACCTCGCCCAAACGCCCGCCCAGTATCACGCCCAGCACACCATAGAACAGCAGATCATCCAGAAGCTTTGCATCCCAGGCGGGCCGGTTCATCACCCGCAGGCGTCTGCGGCCCAGCCAGATGAAGGTGGCAAAACCAAGCAGGTACATCAGGCCGTACCAGTGGATGCCGAAAGGGCCGAGTTGCAGGGCGACTGGATCGAATTGGGGATGAACGAGCATAGCCTTAGATGGGGTAGAATCAATAATCCAATTATACGTTGCCTGAGAGGCTGAACATGCCGCATTACCGTTCCCGTACTTCCACCCATGGCCGCAACATGGCCGGTGCCCGCTCACTGTGGCGTGCCACTGGTATGACCGAAGGCGACTTCGGCAAGCCCATCATCGCCATCGCCAATTCCTTCACCCAGTTCGTGCCGGGTCATGTGCACCTCAAGGACATGGGCCAGCTGGTGGCGCGCGAGATCGAGAAGGCAGGCGGCATCGCCAAGGAATTCAACACCATCGCAGTGGACGACGGCATCGCCATGGGGCACGACGGCATGCTGTATTCGCTGCCTTCGCGCGACCTGATCGCCGATTCCGTTGAATACATGTGCAACGCGCATTGCGCCGATGCGCTGGTATGCATCTCCAACTGCGACAAGATCACGCCCGGCATGCTGATGGCCGCCATGCGCCTGAACATCCCGGTGGTATTTGTCTCCGGCGGGCCGATGGAAGCTGGCAAGGTCAACTGGCAGGGCAAGGTGAAGGGGCTCGATCTGGTGGACGCGATGGTGGCTGCAGCCGACAGCCGCATCAGCGATGAAGAGGTGGATGCCATCGAGCGTTCCGCCTGCCCCACCTGCGGCTCCTGCTCCGGCATGTTCACCGCCAATTCGATGAACTGTCTGACCGAAGCCTTGGGCTTGTCATTGCCAGGCAACGGCTCGCTGGTGGCGACGCATGCCGAGCGCAAGCAGTTGTTCCTGCGCGCGGGCCGCCTGATCGTCGAGCTATGCAAACGCTATTACGAACAGGACGATGCATCCATCCTGCCGCGCAGCATCGCTACTTTTGATGCGTTCGAGAACGCGATGACGCTGGATATCGCCATGGGCGGATCGACCAACACCGTGCTGCACCTGCTGGCAGTAGCGCGCGAAGCGGGCGTGGATTTCACCATGAAGGACATGGACAGGCTGTCGCGCCATGTGCCGACGCTGTGCAAGGTTGCACCTTCTTCCGAGTATCACATGGAGGATGTGCATCGCGCGGGCGGTATCGCGGCGATCCTCGGCGAGCTGGACAGGGCGGGGCTGCTGCACGGAGAAGTCGGTACGGTGCACAGCACGAACCTGCGCGAAAGTCTGAAGCAATGGGACATCGCGCAGACACAGAGTGAGGAAGTGAAGAGATTCTTCCGTGCCGCGCCCGGCGGCATCGCCACCACCATCGCGTTCTCGCAATCCATGCTGTATCCAGAGCTGGATGCGGACCGCGCCAAGGGCTGCATCCGTGACAAGGTGCACGCCTATTCGCAGGACGGCGGCCTTGCGGTGCTCCACGGCAATATCGCGCTCGACGGCTGCATCGTCAAAACTGCGGGTGTGGACGAGAGCATTCTGAGGTTCAGCGGTCGCGCGCGTGTGTTCGAAAGTCAGGATGCGGCCACCGCCGGCATCCTCGCCGACCAGATCGTGGCGGGCGATGTGGTGATCATCCGTTACGAGGGCCCCAAGGGTGGCCCCGGCATGCAGGAGATGCTGTACCCGACCTCGTACCTGAAGTCCAAGGGGCTGGGTAAAGCCTGTGCGCTGCTCACCGACGGACGCTTCTCCGGCGGTACCTCGGGCCTCTCCATCGGCCACGCCTCGCCGGAAGCGGCCAGCGGCGGCGCGATCGGTCTGGTACAGGAAGGCGACCGTATCGAGATCGACATCCCGAATCGCACCATCAATCTCGCGGTCTCCGATGCCGAACTGGCCAAGCGTTGTGCCGCGATGGAAGCGAAAGGCAGCAAGGCCTGGAAGCCGGTCGCAGAGCGTCCGCGGAAAATCTCGGCAGCCTTGCGCGCCTACGCAGCGATGGTGACCAGCGCGGACAAGGGCGCAGTGCGGGACGTGTCGCAAGTGGAGAAGTAACGAACCGGTGATAGGGAGGGTGTCGTGAAAGCGATCCTGATTGCGAATCCGAAAGGCGGCAGCGGCAAGACCACGCTTTCCACCAATATCGCGGGCTACCTGGCAACGCAGGGCAAACGCGTCGCCATCCTGGACCTGGACCGCCAGAAGTCTGCAACGCAATGGCTCGCCGCACGCGGGATGGAGTTGCCGGGTATCGAGTTGATGCAAGCGGGGAGCGCGCACGATGCGCCGCTGGATTGGCTGGTGATCGACTCCCCGGCGGGACTGCACGGCAAGAACCTGGAGCATGCTTTGAAATTGGTGCACAGGGTGATCGTCCCCATCGCGCCCTCAGCGTTCGATATCCAGGCCAGCCGCGACTTTCTGGAGACCCTGCATCACGAGAAGGCGATCCGCAAAGGCAGGATATTCGTCGGCGTGGTTGGCATGCGCATGGATCCGCGCACACGGGCAGCACTGACGCTGGAACAATTCCTGAAAGGCCTGGACTTGCCTGTGCTCGCTTATCTGCGCGAGACGCAGGCCTATGTGAACGCCGGTTTTGAAGGCAAGACGCTGTTCGATCTGCCGCCCTCACAGGCACATCGCGAGTTGGAGCAGTGGCCATTCCTGCTGAACTGGCTGGAGCAAGGCGAAGTGCTCTGATTCGCTATTTACATTTGATTGGAGATGGATATGAATAAAGTCTGCTTGTTAGCCGTGTTGTTCGTCTTCGCAGGCTGTCAGCCGGATGTGCAGCAAAGTCCCGCTGCTCCCACCGCAGCGGATGCGAAACCCGCCGCTCAGGAAGAGACGATGCGGCTCCCGGCTGAACCTGCACCACAGCAGGAGCAGGCCGCGCTCGTGGCGGCTCCCGTAGTCGCCCAGCCTGTACAACGCATGCCGGAAGCGGTGAAGCCCGCCGTTGTCAGCCCGACGCAGGGTGTGGAGGTGCCGATGGCGGGGCCGGAAAAGACGGAGCAGCTCGTGGTGAAGGAAACAGCAGCCGTGACACAGCCTGCCCCGCCAGGACGTCTTTCCGAAGAGGCTGCGCTCGCTTTGGCAAGGAAGAAGAATTGTCTGGCCTGCCATGCGCTGGACAAGAAGATGGTCGGGCCTGCCTGGAGGGCCGTGGCGCAAAAGTACCGTGGACAAGCCGGTGCTCAAGCTGCCGTGGAGGTCAAAGTGCGCAAAGGTGGCAAGGGGGATTGGGGCACTATCGCGATGCCTCCCCAGCCGGCGCTAAGCGACGAGGAGTTGACCGGACTGGTGCAGTTCGTGCTGCAGCTGCAGTGAAGCGTCAACCGATCCATGGAATGGGGCGTTATTCGCCCACCGCTTTGTGGTTTGCAATTCGTGCGGGGTTGTTTAGAATGCGGCCGGGGTAATCGCTCCGCTCGTAGTGAAATGTAGTCAAACCAAAAATATGGAGAGAACATGAAATCTATCGTCGTTAGCATGATCGCTGCTGCAGGTCTGATGGTCGCGGGTTCCGCCATGGCAACCGACATGCCAGCCGTTGCAAAGAAGAACAACTGCACCGCTTGCCACAAGGTGGACAAGAAGGTGGTTGGCCCGGCTTGGAAGGATGTCGCTGCCAAGTACAAGGGCGATGCCGCAGCTTGGGACAAGGTCGCAGAAAAGATCAAGAAGGGCGGCAGCGGTGCATGGGGTTCCATGCCTATGCCGGCAAACCCGAAGGTCAGCGATGCCGACATGAAGGAAATGATCGACTTCATCAAGGCCCTGTAATAACGAGTCCTTGTTGTTCAAAAAAGCCGGCTTACGCCGGCTTTTTTGTTGCCAGTATACGGATGAAAGCCCATCCAAGGCTTGAGTCCTCCGCCGCTTCGGGGTTTAATCGGGCGAAGGACAAGAGGGGGAGACAGAATGAAGATGTATAAGGCGTTGGTGTATCTGCTGCTGTGTGCGTTGCCACAGGCGGCATCGGCCAGTGAATCCGGTCTGGATGCGATGTTCGGCTCGATCAACGGCATGTTGGCGCAAGTCATCTTCTACGACATCTTTCCCGGTGAGCCGGCCATGCCGCTGATCGTTGCCTGGCTGATCGTGGCAGCGGTGTTCCTGACGTGGCGTTTCAACTTCGTCAATCTGCGCATGATGCGCCATGCCTTCCACGTCATGCGCGGCAAGTACCGGACTGCGGACGACCAGGGCGAGGTCACTTCTTTCCAGGCGCTTTCCACCGCGCTTTCGGCCACAGTCGGACTTGGAAACATCGCGGGGGTGGCGATCGCCATCTCCATAGGTGGGCCGGGCGCGACATTCTGGATGATCGTGGCGGGTTTCCTCGGCATGAGTACAAAATTCACCGAAGCCAGTCTGGCGCAGATGTACCGCGAGGTCCGCCCTGACGGCCGCTTGATGGGGGGCGCGATGGAATACCTTTCCAAAGGATTGGCCGAGAACGGTGCGCCGCGTACCGGTAAAGTACTGGCCATCCTGTTTGCGATCTTCACGATACTCGGCTCTTTCGGGGCCGGCAGTGCGTTTCAGGTCAGCCAGTCGATGGGGGCGGTGCAGACCCAGATCGAATTCTTTCGCGACGTGCCGATCGCATATGGTTTGTTGATGGCGATCGCCATCGGACTGGTGATCATCGGGGGCTTGCGCCGCATCGCGCATGTGGCCGAGGCGGTGGTGCCGACCATGGTCATCATCTATTTGGGGGCCTGTCTGTGGATCATCGGCAGCAACGCCGAGCTTGTGCCGGCCGCATTGGGCAAGATCGTCACGGAAGCTTTCTCTCCGATAGCGGTAGCAGGCGGCATGGTGGGGGCCATCGTGCAGGGGTTCAAACGCGCAGCGTTCTCTTCCGAGGCCGGGCTGGGTTCTGCGGCGATCGCGCACTCCGCCGCCTCGGTGAAATACCCGGTGCGCCAGGGTTTGGTCGCGCTGTACGAGCCGTTCATTGACACCGTGGTGATCTGCACCATGACCGCGCTGGTGATCATCATCACCGGCGTCTATAACGCACCGGAGTATGAGGCCATCCGTGCTGCCAGCCAAGGAGCGACTTTGACATCTATGGCATTCGCGACCGTATCGGATTGGTTCCCTTCGATACTGGCGCTGTCCGTCGTACTGTTCGCCTACAGTACAGCGATCTCCTGGTCGTATTACGGCGAACGGTGTTGGGTGTATGTGTTCGGCGAACGGTATTCCCTCTTGTACAAGGCGGCGTTCATCTGCTTCGTGGTCGTCGCCTCGGTGGCGAGCGCATCCAATCTGGTGGACTTCACCGACCTGTTGGTGCTGTCCATGGCTTTTCCCAACCTGATCGGGTTGTATGTGTTGAGCGGAAAGGTGAAGCTGGCCTTGGCCGATTACGAGTCCAGGCTCTCCAGTGGCGAGCTGGATCGTGAGGCGGGACGCTGAATCAGCTCAGCACTTTGAACAGCAGTTTGGTGGCAAGAACAAGCAGCAGTCCGGCGAACAGTTTGCGCAACACCCCCACATTCAGACGATGCACCGCCCGCGCACCCAGCGGAGCGGTGAGCACTGTGGCGAGCGCGATCCAGAACAGGGCGGGCAGGTAGACATAACCAAGGTGCGGGGCCGGCAGTGTCTGGATGTTGGCACCCACGGTGATGTAGCCCAACGTGCCGCCGAAAGCGATGGGGAAACCGATGGCGGAGGCGGTGCCGATCGCGTTGCGTATCGGCAGATTGCACCAGAGCAGGAAGGGGACGACCAGCGTGCCGCCGCCGATGGAGACCAGGCTGCTGATCCAGCCGGTAAGCGTGCCGAAGCCGGTCATGCCGGATAAGCCGGGCAGTTGTCGCGCGGCATGCGGGCGCTTGTCGATGAGTATCTGTCCTGCTGCGAAATAGACGAACAACGCAAAGAACATCCCCAGACCCTGGGCGGGGATGTTCGAGGCGGTCAATGCCCCGATGGCCGTACCCAGCAGGATGCCGGGCGTGATATTGCGCACGATCTGCCAGCTCACCGCGCCCAATTGGTGGTGTTTGCGCATGCTGGAGAGGGAGGTGAACAGGATGGTCGCCATCGAGGTGCCGAGCGCAAGATGCATGATGTGTTCGGTCGCGAAATGCTGGGCATCGAACATCAGCAACAACACCGGCACCAGCACCAGTCCTCCGCCCACCCCGAACAGCCCTGCAAGAAATCCGGCAACTGTACCTAACAGCAGATAGGCGGCATACCATTCCATCAGTTCTTGACCAACTTTGCAGTGATGAACTTCCACTCCGCCGGGTCGAGCGGGGTGATGGACAAACGATTGCCGCGCTGCAAGGTGCGCATATGCTCCAGCTCCGGATGCCGCCTCAGTTCATCGAGCGGGATCAGCGCGATCTTCTTTACCAGCTTCACATCCACGTTCATCCAGCGCGGCTGTTCCGGCGTCGCTTTGGCATCGAAGTATTTGCTGTGCTGGTCGAACTGTGTGGCATCCGGATAGGCTGGGCTGCACACTTCGGCGATGCCGGCGATACCGGGCTCCTTGCAGTTGGAGTGGTAGAAAAGCACGCCATCACCGATGTTCATCTGGTCGCGCATGAAATTGCGCGCCTGGTAGTTGCGCACGCCGTACCAGGCTACGGTCTGGTCTTTCATGGCGGCAAGGTCATCGATGCTGACATCGGATGGTTCGGATTTCATCAGCCAGTAGCGCATGGAAGTATCCCTTCAAATGAAAATGCGATCCCGAAGGATCGCACTGGAATAAAGGCCCCCGCCTGTGCCGTTGACTCAATATCTTGAACCTGGGTTCAAGAGGGTCGCGTTCCGGTCGCATCAGGTGCATCCGCTGGGGATGCTCACAACAGCGAGTTATATGGGCGGCAACCTAAGCATTAGCTCATTGGTTCAAAGAATTATGAATCTCACGAACACCGCAGGGGACAAACTGTCGACCGGTTAAAACAACCGGTCATGGTCGACCAAAGCTTCATCGATGGTCGCCTGCATGCCCTGCATTCTACGCTTCAATTCCGCGAGGTCAAAGCCGCCACCGACGCGCGTGGTGAGCAACTCGTGCGCGATGTTGAGGGCGGCCATGATGGCGATGCGTTCGACCGATGCGATCTTGCCCGCATCGCGTATTTCGCGCATCTTGCCGTCGAGGTATTTGACTGCATCCAGCAATTCGCCGCGTTCATCATCCGGGCAGGCGACGCGGAACTCGCGGTCAAGGATGTTCACATCCAGAAAACTGGTCTTGGCTTCACTCATTAGGCGTCGGAGGGGAGTTGTTCGAGGAGTCTTTCAAGGCGTGAGGCTGTCTGGTCGATCTTGTCCTGATGCTTGCGCTGTGCGTTCAGAGCCGAGGCAACATGTTGACGCAATTGCTGGTTCTCGTCGCGCAAACGCTGATTGAGCTGCACCAGCAGCTGCAGTTTCTGTTCAAGGGAATCCAGTTCGCTGATCATGGGCGCACTATAGTTTTTATTTCCCTGTTAAGTCAATCGGTAACGGAATGTTTTGCAAGTATTTTGGAATTGCCGATTTTTGTCCTGTTACAATGCCCGTCGCTCCAGGGTGCCGAAGGGCGAGTGTCCTTCGGTTAAACGGGAAACAGGTGTGATGCCTGTGCTGCCCCCGCAACGGTAAGCAAGTGTGGGTCTGTCGGTAAGCCACTGTGCGCAAGCATGGGAAGGCGGCGGATCAAGACTTGTGAGCCCGGATACCGGCCTTGGGCGAGGTTCAGGAAATGCTGCGGGCGGCGCATGGACGATGCATCTTTCATCGCCTTCGGTATTTCCTGATTTTTTCAATGTTCCAACGGGGTCGCTTGGAGCACATTCAGGAAAATCTCATGAAACTACATAAACTCATCGCCGCACTGCTGTGTGCGGCATCAGGCCTGGCATTTGCTCAGGACAGTCTGGAAGAAGTGGTAGTGACCGCTGCTCGTAGCGAGCAACACCTCACAAAAACTCTGCTGCATACCAGTGTCATCTCGCAGCGGGACATCCAAGCATCCGGGGCGGCAGATGTGCCGGCCTTGCTGCGGAATCAGGCTGGTGTGGAAGTGACGCAGAACGGTGGCGTCGGTTCACAAAGCAGCTTGTTCCTGCGTGGCACCAATTCGAGCCATACATTGGTGCTGCTGGACGGCGTACGTATCGGGTCGGCCACATCAGGAGCGACTGCCATCGATCAATTGATGCTGGATCAGATCGATCGCATCGAAGTCGTGCGCGGCAACGCCAGCAGTCTGTACGGGGCGGAAGCCATCGGCGGTGTGGTGCAGATATTCACCAAGCGCGGCAAAGGTGCGCCGGCGGCGAGTGCAAGCGCAGGATTTGGCACTCATGCCACGCGTCGTGCGAGTGCGTCCTTCGGCGGCGAGCTGAATGATGCGAACTTCTATCTTGGGGTGTCAAAATTCGCTACGGACGGTGTATCCGCCGTCAATACAGCAGTCTCC
Organism: Sideroxyarcus sp. TK5; assembly: GCF_054601595.1. Taxonomy (NCBI): domain Bacteria; kingdom Pseudomonadati; phylum Pseudomonadota; class Betaproteobacteria; order Nitrosomonadales; family Gallionellaceae; genus Sideroxyarcus; species Sideroxyarcus sp. TK5. Next base: position 555,398 of record NZ_BAAHSJ010000001.1, read on the forward strand.
CCTTCGGCCAACCCCGATGCGGACGGGTACGACAACACCAGTTTTTCGGCGCGTACCGGGTATGCGTTCGATCAGTCAGACCGGATCGATGTGTCGTTGTTTGGCAGCCGGGGAAAGGTGAAGTACGACAATGCCTATGGGGTTGCGTCGGATACGCACGATAGCGAGGCCACCTTGTCGAAATGGTCGCTGAGCTTGACCGATCAACTGCTGCCCGCTTGGCAAAGCCGGTTGATGCTGGCTCAAGGTGCGGACGACGTCACCAGCTACAAGAATGGAGCTCGTTCTTCACAATTCAAGACTGTGAATGACCAGTTCTCCTGGCAGAACACGCTGACCACAGGCGAGCAGGGTGTGTTGTTGCTGGGCGTGGAACGGTTGAAGCAGCGTGTGAGCGGTAGCACCGCTTTCACTCAAGATGCTCGCAGCAGCAACAGCTATTTCGCCGGATACACGGGTGACTATGGCGTGCATCAGGTGCAAGCGAATCTGCGTCAGGATCGTTATTCGGATTTCGGCACCGCCAATAGCGGCTTGTTGGGCTATGGATTGAAGGTGTCGGATAGCTGGCGCATCATGGCCAATGCCTCTGCCGCATTCAAGGCGCCGACCTTCAATGACATGTATTACCCGCTCTCATATGGCTATCAGGGCAATCCGAACCTCAAACCGGAGCGTGCACATAACCTTGAATTGGGCGCACATTACTCTCAGTCAGGGCTGCATCTGGAGGCATCACTGTACCGCAACCGTATTCGCGATCTTATCGCGACCAATAGCAGCTATTCCACGATGGAAAATCTCGACGAAGCCGTGATCGAGGGGATGGAGTTGGTGTATGGCGTACAGCAGAATGGGCTGGCGATCGAAAATACGCTGACGCTGGAAAGTCCGCGGAATGCGAAAACCGGCGTGCAACTGTCAAAGCGTGCGCAAACACTGAATACGCTCACTATCGCCCGCACTTTCGAAACCGGTCGCGTTGGAGGCGAGTGGCACTCAAGCGGTGCCCGGATTGATGGTTCGAACACGCTGAGCGCATATAGTGTGGTCAACTTGACTGCCCAGTGGGAGTTCGCCCCGCATTTGGGCTTGAATGCGCGTGTGGATAATTTGTTCAATGAGGATTACATGCTGGCGCACGGCTACAACACCTTGGGGCGAGTCTTTTATGTCGGTTTGAATTACCGGCCGTAACAGGCTGCAAGGCGGATTAACGCCATTTCTGGTAAAGTTCCTGCCAGTGATCGCTGGCAGGAACCTCGGGAGAATCTCAATGAATATTTCACAAAATAAAACGGTCTGGATCGCATCGGCATTGCTGTTGTTGATGGCATTGACGCGCTACAACCATTTCGGCTCTGCAATGGCATTGCCCGATGCTTCATATGCCGTGTTCTTCCTGGGGGGCTTGTTCCTGGGACGCATGCGTGGCGCATTGGGGATCCTCGCTCTGCTGATGGTCGAAGCGGCACTGATCGACTATTACGCGATCAATTTCCGTGAAGTGAGCGGCTATTGCGTGACCTCAGCCTATTCCTTCCTGGTGCTGGCCTATGGCGCGCTGTGGTTCGTCGGTCGCTGGTACGCACCGCGCCATAACCTGACGTTCAAGGGCATGGCCGGTCTGTTCATGGCCGGTGCGGCGGCAGGCAGCGCGGCATTCATCATCGCCAATGTGAGTTTCTACCTGTTGGCCGGATACTTCGACCGCATGAGCGTTGTCCAGTATGTCTCCAGCGTGGCGCAATACTACTTGCCATATGTGGCCGTGGCAGTGTTCTATGTTGGCTCCGCAGCCGGTGTGCAGATGCTGTTCGCATTTCTCGGTAACAAGACGCGGCAGGCCGATGTCCGCTGATCCTGCGCTTCAGAGCAGCGCTTGCGGATGACCAGCACGCAACTCTATCTGCGGTTGATGCGCTACGTTCGCCCGCATTGGCGGGCGTTCGCGATTTCTATCCTGGGCATGGTGGTGGCGGCTGCCACAGAGCCGCTCCTTCCGGCTTTGCTCAAGCCTTTCCTGGATGGCACCTTCGTGCACAAGGATGATGCCGTGATGCATTGGGCCCCCGTGTTCATACTGGTCATTTTCCTGGTCCGGGGTATCGCGACCTTCTTTGGGTCTTATGCCATCCACTGGGTGGGTAACAAAGTGGTGATGGACCTGCGCGCGGAGATGTTCGCAAAATTGATGTCCTTGCCGACGCGCTACTACGATGATCATGCGACCGGCTCCCTGATCTCCAAACTCACCTACGATGTGACAAATGTCACCGCCGCTGCCACCAGCGTGGTTACCGTCGCTATCCGTGACAGCATCATCATCCTCGGTCTGCTCGGGTGGCTGTTCTATCTGGACTGGAAACTGACATTGATCTCCCTCACCGTTGCGCCTGTGGTGGCGTGGGTGATCCAAACCATCAATCGCCGTCTCCGCAGCTCCAGTCGGGACACGCAACAGGCGATGGGCAGCATCACGCAAGTGATCGAAGAGAGCGTGACGGCTCACAAGGTAGTGAAACTGTTCGGCGGGCAACACTACGAGCAGCAGCGTTTCGCGCAGGAGATCAACTGGGTGCGCCGCCATATGATGAAACAGGCGGCCGCTGCGGTGGCCAACGTACCGATCGTGCAGATGGTGGCGGCGATCGCGCTGGCTTTTGTCATCTATCTTGCCATCGGACAGGCGCAAAGCGACGCAACCACCGTGGGCAGTTTCCTGTCATTCGTCGCGGCGATGTTGATGCTTACGGCACCGCTCAAGCGTATCACCAGCATCAATGAATTCGTCCAGCGCGGATTGGCTGCCGCTGAAAGTGTCTTTTCCTTGCTGGATGCAGAGAGTGAACTCGACAAGGGGCATTCGCAATTGGGGCGGGTGCGGGGTGCGGTACGATTCCAGAACGTCGAATTTTCCTATCAACCTGACGCCAAACCTGTCCTGCGCGATATCGATCTGGATATCCCTGCCGGACAGGTGGTGGCGCTGGTAGGCGCATCGGGCAGCGGCAAAAGCACACTGGCGAATCTGGTGCCGCGTTTCTATGAATTGAGCGCCGGGAAGATATTGATTGACGGGCAGGATGTTCGCGATGTGACGCTGGCCAGTTTGCGTGCCAACATCGCGCTGGTGAGTCAGGAGGTGGTGTTGTTCAACGATACCGTGGCCGCCAACATCGCCTACGGCCAGATGCGCGAAGTGCAGGAGAGCGAGATCATCGCCGCTGCGACCGCTGCCCATGCGATGGAATTCATCCGGGACATGCCGCAGGGTTTGCAGACGCTGGTGGGCGAGAAGGGCGTGCGTCTGTCAGGCGGGCAGCGCCAGCGCATCGCCATCGCGCGTGCCATCCTCAAGGATGCGCCCATCCTCATCCTGGACGAAGCGACTTCGGCGCTGGACAGCGAGTCCGAGCGTCATGTGCAGGCTGCGCTGGAGATATTGATGCAGCATCGCACCACGCTGGTGATCGCACACCGTCTGTCCACCATCGAAAAAGCCGACCGTATCGTTGTATTGAGCAAGGGGCGGATCGTTGAGACGGGCACACATGCCGGGTTGCTGGCAAAGGGCGGTGCCTATGCGCAATTGCATCGCACCCAGTTCGGCGGCGTGGCGGGACAGGAAATTTCTGCATAAGCCGGTTGACAGCAGGGATACTTCTGGTAAATTCCAAAACCTAGCAATTCACTCAACATTAACCCATAACTGGAGGTCACCATGGCAGTACTCGTAGGCAAGCAGGCTCCCGATTTCAACGCTGTTACCGTGATGGGCAACAATGAGATCAACGAAACCTTCAACCTGAAGAAGCACATCACCGGCAAATACGCCGTGGTGTTCTTCTATCCGCTGGACTTCACCTTCGTGTGCCCGTCCGAGATCATCGCCTTCGACCACCGTCTGGACGAGTTCAAGAAGCGCAACGTGGAAGTGATCGGTGTGTCCATCGACTCGCACTTCACCCACCTGGCCTGGAAGAACACTGCCGTGGACAAGGGGGGCATCGGCCAGGTGCGCTATCCGCTGGTGGCCGACATCAAGCACGAGATCTGCAAGGCCTACGACGTGGAAGCCGATGGTGGCGTGGCCTTCCGCGGCTCCTTCCTGATCGACCGCGCCGGCGTGGTGCGTCACCAGGTGGTGAACGATCTGCCGCTGGGTCGCAACATCGATGAGATGCTGCGCATGATCGACGCGCTGCAATTCACCGAAGAGCACGGCGAAGTCTGCCCGGCAGGCTGGAGCAAGGGCAAGGCTGGCATGAACGCATCGCCGGACGGCGTTGCCAAGTATCTGGCATCGCACGCCAAAGAACTGTAAGCGTCGCGTTCCACACCCGCAAAGAGGCTCCTTTTGGAGCCTCTTTGCATTCCGCTCAAGACTGCTAGAATCCGCGTCGTTCTCAATCCTTGCGGGATCCCATCATGCTGGTCGGTTTCGTTTTCCTCTACCTGGTCCTGTCCATAGGCGTCGGCATGTATGCCGCCACCAAAGTGCACAACGCGCGAGACTACATCACCGCCGGGCGCTCGCTGCCGCTGTATATCGTGCTGGCCATGGTGTTCGCCACCTGGTTCGGCGCGGAGACCGTGCTCGGTATCCCGGCCACCTTCATGGAAGAGGATCTCGGCGGGCTGATCTCCGATCCGTTCGGTGCCGCGCTGTGTCTGGTGTTGTTCGGCCTGTTCTTCGCGCGCAAGCTGTACCGCATGAACCTGCTCACTCTTGGCGATTTCTACCGCGAGCGCTACGGACACAAGGTCGAGGTAATCGCGGGTATCGCCATCGCCTTGTCTTATCTGGGCTGGGTGTCGGCGCAGGTCACCGCGCTGGGGCTGGTGTTCAACGTGTTGTCCGACGGCAGCATCACACAGGCGCAAGGCATCCTCATCGGTGCCGCCATCGTGCTGATGTACACCCTGTACGGAGGCATGTGGTCGGTCGCACTCACCACCTTCGTGCAGATGATCGTCATCGTCATCGGCCTCGTCTACATCTCGATGTTGCTGGCCGACATGAGCGGCGGCGTTCAGCCTGTGGTACAGCATGCGGTGGACAACAATAAATTCGATTTCTGGCCCGACATGAATGCGGTGGCCATGGTCGCCTTCATCTCCGGGCTGCTCACCATGGGCTTCGGCTCCATCCCGCAGCAGGACGTGTTCCAGCGCGCAAATGCCTCGAAGAGCGAGAGAGTCGCGGTGTGGGGTACGGTGTTGGGCGGTGTGGCGTATTTTATGTTCGCCGCAGTCCCTCTGTTCATGGCTTACTCGGCCAACCTGATAGATCCCGCGCTGGTCGCGCAGTGGCTGTCCGAGGACAGCCAGAAGCTGTTGCCGGAACTGGTCAAGGCGCACCTGCCGCTGTTCGCGCAGGTTGTCTTCTACGGTGCGCTGTTGTCGGTCATCATGTCCACCGCCTCCGGCACGCTGCTCGCGCCGTCGGTCATTCTGTCCGAGAACGTGCTGAAAGGCTGGGTCACACGGAAGAACCTGTCCGAGCGCAAGATGCTGGTGATGACGCGCTGGGTGGTGGGCCTGTTCTCGCTGTGCGTCACGCTCTATGCCTTGTGGGCGCTGGACAGCGACACCGGCATCCACCAGATGGTGGAGAACGCCTACAAGGTGACGCTGGTGCTGGCGTTCACGCCGCTGGTCGCCGGTTTGTACTGGCAGCGCGCCACGAAGCAGGGGGCTTACTGGGCGATGGGGTTGGGTGTCGCCGCCTGGTTGCCGATGGAGTTCATCGCACCCGAGGCGGCGTTGCCGCCACAATTCGCGGGATTCCTCATGAGCATCGTCGGCATGGTCGCCGGCTCGCTTCTGTCCAGGGTTGAGAATGTCGAGGCTAAAGAGACGCAGGCAGCTGAATAGCCGCTGTCATGTTTCTGTCACAATAGTTTCATACCATCGTCGGCGAACCGTAACGAGAGATGGAGCACACGATGACGACAGCCGATATCCTGCTGGTGGAAGACGAACCGGCGATTCAGGAGTTGCTGGCATTCAATATCGCGCAATGCGGCTTCCGCGCGATCAAGGCGCAGGATGCGACGTCCGCTTATGCGCATATCAACCGCGCCCTGCCAGATCTGATCCTGCTGGACTGGATGCTGCCGGGCTCCTCCGGCGTGGAGATCGCGCGCAAGCTGCGTGCCGATTCCCGCACGCGCGATATCCCTATCATCATGCTGACGGCGCGCACCGACGAGCGCGACAAGATATTGGGGTTGGAATCGGGCGCGGACGATTACATCACCAAGCCGTTCTCGCCGCGCGAACTGATGGCGCGCATCCGCGCGGTGCTGCGTCGTCGCGCGCCGCAGATGAGCGACGAGACCGTGCGCGTGGAAGGCATCGAACTCTCGCCCACCACCCATCGCGTCGCCGCCAACGGCCAGAACGTCGAACTCGGCCCCACCGAGTTCCGCCTGCTGCATTTCTTCATGACCCACGTCGAACGCGTCTATAGCCGCGCACAATTGCTCGACCAGGTGTGGGGCGACCATGTGTTCGTGGAGGAGCGCACCGTCGACGTGCACATCCGCCGTCTGCGCCAGGCACTGGAACCCTCTGGGGCCGACAGGATGGTACAGACCGTGCGCGGCAGCGGCTACCGGTTCTCCCGCGCCTGAGCACGGGGGTGGCCGCGGCGGATTCCGTCCGTATAATGCCGCCGTCCCGTAACGAGATCACGACGTGAGCGATTTCTGGCAACGCGCCTTCTTCTATCCCTTTTTCCTGCTCCTGTTCTCCCTGCTGGTGTGGGCCATCGCGGGTGCCATGCCGGCCGTATCCGTCTTCGCCGTCGGCATTTCGCTGCGCTTGCTGCACCATCTGCGCAATCTGGCGGATCTGCTGCGCTGGCTCAAAGACCCGGAGAACCTTGCTTTGCCGGACGGCTCCGGCCTGTGGGAAGAGGTGTTCTCCCACTTGAACAAGATGGTGCGCACCAACCGTTTGCAGCGTGAACGCCATGCCGCCGCCCTGAAACAGATGGAGCAGGCGACCGCCGCCTTGCCGGAAGGAGTGGTCATCCTGGACGATGCGGACCGCATCGAATGGTGCAATCCGCTGGCCGCGATACATTTCGGGCTGGACAGCGATTACGACATCGGCCAGCAGATCACCTATCTGGCGCGGCAGCCGGCATTCGTGCAATACCTTGCGGCGCGCCAGTTCGACAAGCCCTTGGTGCTGCACGGCGCGCGCCAGGACGACCTGATCCTGTCCATCAAGCTGATCTCCTACGGCGAGAAACAGCGCCTGCTCATCAGCCGCGACATCACCCAGCTGCAGCGCATCGAGACCATGCGGCGCGATTTCGTGGCTAACGTCTCGCACGAATTGCGCACCCCGCTCACGGTCGTCAACGGCTTCGTCGAGACCCTGCAGGACATGCCCTCGCGCGACAACGAGATGGCGCAGCGCGCCCTGCTGCTCATGGGCGAGCAGACCGACCGCATGGAACACCTGGTCGACGATCTGCTGACCCTGTCGCGTCTTGAGGACGACCAGAACCGCTTGCGCGAAGAGACAGTGGCAGTGGGGACGCTGCTGGAGGAAGTCATGCGCGACGGTCAGCTGCTGAGCAACGGCAGGCATCACATCACCCTGCAGGAGAATTGCGGCGTGGACCTGAGTGGTAGCCGTGACGAGTTGCGCAGCGCCTTCTCCAATCTGGTCAGTAACGCCATCCGCTACACCCCGGATGGCGGGAGCATAGCCGTGCGCTGGTCCCAACACGACGGGCATGCCGTATTCGCCGTGCAGGACAGCGGCATCGGCATCGCCCAGCAACACATCGCGCGACTGGCCGAACGATTCTACCGGGTGGACCGCAGCCGCTCGCGCGAGACCGGCGGTACCGGGCTAGGTCTGGCTATCGTCAAGCATGTCGCCATGCGCCATCAGGCGCGGCTGCATATCGTCAGCGAAGAAGGACGGGGAAGCACCTTCTCGATCATCTTCCCGGCTTCCCGTTTGCTGCATTGAGCTCGCCTTGTCAGGCGGCTTTGAAGCTGACGCGCTCGTAATCCACGCCGCGTTCGACACTGATGCCCAGTTTGACCTTCTGTTTGCTGCGGTCAGCCAGCGTCAGTTCGATCTCGCGCCCCGTCTGGAACCAGTCGCGCGGCAGCACCAGGCTGGCCGGGATGCGCAGTTTCTCCATGGCAGGCAACATCAGGCAGGGAGTCGAGCCGGACTTCAGCATGGCTTGCGTGGATTCCGGTGCATTGGCGATCGCGGCCTGCGGCTGACCCGGCAGATAATGCACGGTCACATAGAGCTGGCCGCTGTGCGCCACTTCTATGCGGTCGATTACGCCCGCTTTGTGCGCGGGTGAATCCGCTGTGAATATACTGACGATGTGGTGCGCCGCCATGCGGTCGCCAAGCGGGGACAGTCGCAGCAGGCGTCCGCGTAGCAGGGTGTTCTCCTCCACCAGCCACTCCTCGGGCAGGAAACCCAGTGCTTTCAGATCATGCTGCCCGGTCTCGTCCAGTACGCGACCGAAGGTGGCGATCTGTACCTGCGCATCCTGCATGGCCTTGCCGACGTCCTTCACCGGTTTGAACGGCTTGCCGGCGATATGGGAATAGATCTTCTCCAGGCCGACACACATATTGACCGAGCTCGTCTCGCGCGGCATCTCCACCAGCGTATCCGACCTTGCTTCGCACCAGCACTGGTGCAGCTTGCCCAGCAGGTCTACGCATTCCTTGCCGGACAAGTCGGTCGCCAGCTCCACCTTCTGCGGCGTCTGGCCCTGTTGCAGCAAAATGGTCTTGATGCGTATCTGTTTCGACAGCGGCACCATCGGCAGGCAGCGCATGCTTGACGCTGAGCGGGCATGCGCGGCGGATTGCAGTCCGCGATAGCCTTGCAGATCCACCACCAGCGGCGGCGCATCTTCCTTGCTTGCGGTGCAGCGCGGCAGCAGGGCGAGCGTGTCCGCCCACAGCAGCAACCAGTGCTCCGCCGTATGCCGCTGCTCCCGGCTAAGACCGAGCAAGCGCGCGCGATGCATGAGCAGGGTGGTCAGGTAGAGCGTCTGGCAGCTGAACGGAAGCCCGCTGCGGAAGCGGTCATCCTTGACAACCTCGTTCTGCAGGCCGGATGACTCGATATCCAGATAGAGCGTGTGGAACTGCTGCCACGTGGGCCGGTCCGGCTCATACCCGGCGCGGGTGGATTCGACGATCTGCTGCATGCCGTAGTACAGACTGCGCTGCCACAACATGGCACGCCGTTTCTCCATCTGCGCATCACCGGCTGCAGCGCTCTGCAGGCAGCGCAGATAGCCGTTCTGCATGGCCTGCCACAGGCTGTTGAGTGCGGTCAGCAGCATATGTTCGTCATCGGTGAGCGGCAGCGGTTTGCCGACGAGACGCTTGGCAAAATCGCTTTGCACTTGCGCGACGGGATCGCGCAGCAGTTCGAGGATGCCGAGTCGTTCCTCGCCCCTCATCGCGAGGCGGTTCAGTTCATCGATCTGTTTGCGCAGATTGCCCTGTGCCATGCCGAGGTTGGTCAGTTGCAACTGGCTCAACCACTGTTTGCAACCTTCGGCATCGTGGAATGCCGGTCTTGCCCTATCGTCAGTCGGTTCCAGTGACAGCATGCCCATCCTTTCCGTAACGACCCTATAGCAACACGCGCTCGATACCACCTGCGTTCGCCAGCATCACGTATTCCGCCTGCCAGTTCGGACCCAGCAGATGCTTCGCCATCTCCACTACGATGTAGTCGGCATCCGCCCCCACGTCTTCAGTATAGCGCGACAGACCTTGCTGACAGGCGGGGCAGGAGGTCAGCAACTTCACTTCGCCTTCGTAGCCGTCGGCACGCAAGTCGGCGCTGCCCTTGCGCAGTTCTTCTTCCTTGCGGAAGCGAACCTGCGTCGCGATGTGTGGCAGCGACACGCCGAAAGAACCCGCTTCACCGCAGCAGCGGTCGTTCAGCGGCACCTCGGTCGCCATCAGCGTCTTTACCACGTCCAGCGACTTGTGCGTCTTCATCGGCGTGTGGCAAGGCTCGTGATACATGTAGCGCAGACCTGTGGCCTGATCCAGCTTCACGCCTTTCTCCAGCAGGTACTCGTGGATGTCGAGCAGGCGGCAGCCGGGGAATATCTTGTCGAACTGGTATTGCAGCAATTGGTCCATGCAGGTACCGCAGGACACGATCACCGTCTTGATATCCAGATAGTTCAGCGTGTTCGCCACGCGGTGGAACAGCACACGGTTGTCGGTGGTGATCTTGCTGCCCTTGTCGGCGTTGCCGGAAGCCGTCTGCGGATAACCGCAGCACAGGTAGCCGGGCGGCAGCACGGTGGTCGTGCCCAGGTTGTAGAGCATGGCTTGCGTCGCGAGTCCCACCTGCGAGAACAGGCGCTCGGAACCGCAGCCGGGGAAGTAGAACACCGCTTCCGATTCCTCGCTCGGGGTGTGCGGGTCGCGGATCACCGGCACCACGGTATCGTCCTCGATGTCCAGCAGGGCGCGCGCCGTCTTCTTGGGCAAACCGCCCGGCATCGGCTTGTTGATGAAATGGATCACCTGCGCCTTCAGCGGCGGCTTGCCCACGGTCGCGGGCGGATGCTGCGTCTGGCCGTTGAGCAGGCCGAACTGTTTGGCCAGTCGATGTGCCAGACGTTGTCCCTTGTATGCCCACTCGATCATCACCTTGCGCACCGTCTTGATGGTGGCCGGGTCGGTGGCGTTGAGGAACAGCATCGAGGTGGCAGTGACCGGGTTGAATTTCTTCTGTCCCTGCTTGCGCAGGAAGTTGCGCATGGAGACCGACACGTCGCCGAAGTCGATGTCGACCGGACACGGCTTCTCACAGCGGTGGCACACGGTGCAATGGTCGGCCACATCGTTGAACTCGTCGAAGTGGCGGATGGAAACGCCGCGCCGCGTCTGCTCCTCGTACAGGAAGGCCTCGATCAGCAGCGAGGTGGCGAGGATCTTGTTGCGCGGCGAATACAGCAGGTTGGCGCGCGGCACATGCGTGGTGCACACCGGTTTGCACTTGCCGCAGCGCAGGCAGTCCTTGATCGAGTCGGAGATGTCGCCCAGTTCGCTCTTCTCCAGGATCAGGCTCTCCAGTTCCATCAGGTTGAAGCTGGGGGTGTAGGCGCGCTCCAGGTTGCTGCCCGGCAACAGTTTGCCGCGGTTGAAACGGCCGTCCGGATCTACCTTGTGCTTGTAGGCGATGAACGGCGCGATCTCCTTCTCTTCGAGGAAGTCGAACTTGGTGATGCCGATACCGTGCTCGCCCGAGATCACGCCGCCCAGGTCTTTCGCCAGTTGCATGATGCGGTCCACCGCGCCGTTCGCCTGTTGCAGCATGGCGTAGTCGTCGGAGTTGACCGGGATGTTGGTATGCACGTTGCCGTCGCCGGCATGCATATGCAGCGCCACGAACACGCGGCTCTTCAGTACCTGCTGATGGATGGCGGTGCACTGCTCCAGGATGAGCTGGTAGGTGCCGCCGCTGAAGATGTTGCGCAGCGGCTCGCGCAACTCGCGCTTCCACGAGGCGCGCAGCAGATGGCGTTGCACCGCGTCGAATACGGTGACGGCGTCTTGGGCATCCTGCGGCGCGAACGTGCAGTCGGCCAGGGGAGCATCCAGATGCTGGAGCAGCCAGCTCCAGCGCGCGCGCACCTCGGTCATCAGTTTGCGCGCGGCCAGCGGGCGCTCGCCCAGCAGCTCGGCATCGCCGAGTTGCGCATCGTCCTGGTAATGCAGCGGCAACTCGCCCGCAAAGAACTCGTCCAGCGCGTCCAGCAGCTTGATCTTGTTCTGCAGCGACAGCTCGATGTTGATGCGTTCCACGCCGTCGCAATAGTCGCCCATGCGCGGCAGCGGGATCACCACATCCTCGTTGATCTTGAATGCGTTGGTGTGTTTGGCGATGGCGGCGGTGCGCGCGCGGTCCAGCCAGAACTTCTTGCGTGCCTCGGCCGAGACGGCGATGAAACCCTCGCCATGGCGCAGGTTGGCCAAGCGCACGATCTCGGAGGCCATCGCGCCCACAGCCGCCTCGTCGTCGCTCACCACGTCGGCGATCAGCACCATCTTCGGGCGCGTGCCGCGTTTGGATTTGGTGGCGTAGCCGACCGCTTTCAGATAACGCTCATCCAGATGCTCAAGACCGGCCAGCAGCACTTCCTTGCCGGCGCGGTTGTCGAGCAGGGAGGTGATCTCGACGATGGCCGGCACGGCTTCGCGCACCTGGCCGAAGAATTCCAGACACACGGTGCGTGTATGTTCCGGTGCGCGGTGCAGCACGAAACGCGCCGAGGTGATGATGCCGTCACAGCCTTCCTTCTGTATGCCGGGCAGGCCGGACAGGAACTTGTCGGTCACATCCTTGCCGAGGCCGGTCTTGCGGAAGGCGCTGCCAGGGATGGTCAGGGTCACCGGCTGGCCGGACATGGGTTTGTCGTGGCGGTCGTAGCGGCTGATGCGGAAGGTCGCGTGTTCGGCATCGTGGATCTTGCCGAAGTTGTGGTCCATGCGCTCGACCAGCATCCAGCGCCCGTCCGGCGCGACCATCTTCCACGACACCAGATTGTCCAGCGCGGTGCCCCACAGCACGGCTTTCTTGCCGCCCGCGTTCATGGCCACGTTGCCGCCGATGCAGGAGGCGTCCGCCGAGGTCGGGTCGACCGCGAACACCAGATCGGCCGCTTCCGCCGCTTCCATCACGCGCCGCGTCACCACGCCCGCGCCGCAATGGATAGTGGCGTAGGGCTGGTCGTGACCGGGCAACACCATGGACTCCACCGCCGAGATCGCATCCAGCTTCTCGGTATTGATCACCACGGAATATTTGTCCAGCGGCACGGCACCGCCGGTGTAGCCGGTGCCGCCGCCACGCGGGATGATGGTCAGGCCGAGTTCGATGCAGGCGCGCACCAGCGGCGCGACCTCTTCCTCGTTGTCCGGATTGAGCACCACGAAGGGATATTCCACGCGCCAGTCGGTGGCGTCGGTCACGTGCGAGACGCGGCTCAGGCCGTCGAACTGGATGTTGTCGCGGCGGGTGATGCGCGACAGGGAGCGCAGCGTGCGCTTGCGCAGTTTCAGGGTGGTCTCGAAATCCTCGGCGAAATTCTCCACCGCTGCGGTGGTGAGTTCCAGCAGGCGCTTGACCACTTCGTTGTCCTGACGACGCGCTTCGATGGCGTTCAGGCGGTGGTGCAGCGCGCCGATCAGCGCCCGGCGGCGTTTGCGGTTGGAGAGCAGGTCGTCTTCCAGATAGGGGTTGCGCGTCAGCACCCAGATATCGCCCAGCACCTCGTACAGCATCTGGGCCGAGCGGCCGGTGCGGCGTTCCGCGCGCAGGGTGTTGATGATCTCCCAGGCCTCGTCGCCGAGCAGGCGCAGCACGATCTCGCGGTCGGAGAAGGAGGTGTAGTTGTAGGGTATTTCACGTAAACGCGCGTTCATGCAGGCAAGCCCCTGTTACAAGGCGCGCATTCTACCCGAATGCGCCTGCATACTCGACCCCGATGCGCATAAGGCGTTAGCATCCGCGACATGGAATCCGCCCCCGAGAAATCCCGCCGTCTGTTCTTCGCTCAGTGGCCCACTGCAGCGGAAAGCGAGGCGCTGGCCTGCTGGCAGGCACCGCTGCTTCAACGGTGTGGCGGCAAGGTGATGCAAACCGACACCCTGCATTGCACGTTGGCGTTTCTGGGGGAGGTTGCGGAGCATAGGCTGGAAGCCTTGCGACTGGCCGCGCAGGAGGTGGCGTTCCGGCCCTTCGGGCTGACGTGGCGCGGCGCGCATTACTGGGGCCACAACCACATCGTCTACGCGGCACCGGATGCGATACCGCCCGCGCTCGGCGCTCTGGTCGCCGCGTTGCAGGACAGCCTGCGCGCGCACCGCTTCCGCTTCGAAGACCGTCCCTACAAGCCGCATGTCACGCTGCTGCGCCATGCGAGCTGGACGGATGCGCCGCTGCCGTCCATGCCAGCCGTGCACTGGCAGGCGCGCGATTTCGTGCTGGTTCAATCGCTGGGCGATGCGCACGGGGCTCGCTACGAAGTGCTGTGCCGCTTCGGCGGGCGGGCATAGAATGCCGCGTACATACGGGGAGGATAGATGCTCAATGCATTCACGCTGAAAAACGGTCGTCTGGAACGCCTGACCTTCGAAGTGACGGACGATCTCGCCTCGTCTGCCATCGTCTGGATCGATATGTATGCCGCCAGCGAGGCCGAAGTGGCGCAAGTGGAGCGGTCCTTCGATCTGCGCTTGCCCAGCCCCGAGCATCTGCGTGACATCGAGGCCAGCGCGCGCTTCTATGAGCACGACGGCAAGCTGCATCTGCGTTCCGATTACCTGTCCGGCACGGAGAGCCACGCGCACAGTGTGGCGGTGGCCTTCGTGCTGGCCGGCGAGACGCTGATCAGCATCCACGACGAGGATCTGCCCATCTTCCGGCTGTTGCGCATCCGACTGCATGCGGAGTCCGGGCCTATCGAAGACAGTCGCGACGTGCTGATCGAGCTGTACGGCATGGATGTGGAGTTCTCGGCCGACGCGCTGGAGGAGGTGTATGCCGACCTGGGGCGGGTCAGTCAGAGCGTGTTGAACGAGACGCTGAGCGACAAGCAGGCGCGCGAGTCGCTGGCCGAGATCGCCCATGCCGAACACGTCAACGGTCGCATCCGGCGCAACGTGATGGATACGCAGCGTGCGCTATCCTTCATGGTGCGCACCAAGTCGCTGACTCCCTCGCAGGTGGAGGAAGTGAAACAGATCCAGCAGAACATCGAATCGCTGGACGGTCATACCGCCTTCCTGTTCGACAAGATCAACTTCCTGATGGATGCCGTCATAGGCTTCATCAACATCAATCAGAACCGCGTCGTGAAACTGTTCTCCGTGGTGTCGGTCGCATTGCTGCCGCCCACACTGATCGCGTCCATCTACGGCATGAATTTCCAGTTCATGCCGGAATTGCAGTGGCAACTGGGTTATCCCTTCGCGCTGTTGTTGATGCTGCTCACGGTCGGCGTGCCCTTGTTCATCTTCTGGCGCAAAGGCTGGCTGAAGTAGCGATGCGCATCCGGTCGGTGACCGGCAGGTCGCCGTCGACGATCATCTGCGCAACACGTTGCAAGTGCGTGATGCGGGAGCACGGGAGGTCGTCTATTCTTTGGCGGCCAGCAGCTTGTCGATGCACCAAGCTGCTGCCACGAAACCCATGCTGGCTGTCACCGTCACCGCCGAACCGTAACCCGAGCAACTCAGGTCGGCCGTCGAGCAGGCCGCGCCGCGTTGCGACGGTTCTTCCAGATAGATGCAGGTCACGCCGAACTTGCCGTTGCTGCGCGGATGGATGTTGAAATCCTTCTTCAGCAGGGTGCGGATGCGTGCCAGCAATGCATCGTGCGTGGTGCGCGCCAGATCGTCGCGCCGCAGTCTCAGCGCATCGCGCTTGCCGCCCGCCGCACCGCACACGACGAGCTTCATCTTGTTGAAACGCGCATGCACGATCAGCGCCGCCTTCACCTTCACCTCGTCGCAGGCATCGATCACCGCATCGAACGTATCCGGCGGCAGTAGCTGCCGCATGTTCTCCTCCGTCAGAAAATCATCCACCGCCGTCACCCGGCAAGCGGGATTGATGTCCGCGATGCGCGTGGCGAGCGCCTCGGTCTTGGCCATGCCCAGTGTGCTATCCAGCGCCTGGATCTGCCGGTTCACGTTCGACACGGCCACATGGTCGAAGTCGATCAGCGTGACATTGCCGATGCCGCTGCGCGCCAGCGCTTCCACCGCCCAGGAACCCACACCGCCCACGCCGATGACGGCGACGCGCGCCTTGTGCAAGGCCATGCGTGAGCCGTCGCCGTAGAGGCGGTCAATGCCGCCGAAGCGGCGTTCGTGCAGGTCGTCGAGGGGATGGCGGTGCGGCATGTCAGTGCGTCACGGGAAGCTCGGGGAGCGCGGAAGATACATTCTCTGTCGTGATGCGCGCAATCTCTTCGATGGACATGCCGCGCAGATCGGCCAGCGTCTGCGCGATGCGCGCGATGTATTCCGGCTTGTTCGGCTGCCCGCGTTCGAGGAAATCGGGCGGGATGTCCGGCGCGTCGGTCTCCAGCACGATGCTCTCCAGCGGCAAGGTGGCGGCCAGTTCGCGAAGTTTCGTCGCGCGGCTATAGGTCATCGCTCCGCCGAAGCCGAGTTTGAAGCCGAGCTTGATGAATTCGTCCGCCTGCTGGCGGCTGCCGTTGAAGGCGTGTGCGATGCCGCCCACCACCCTGTGCTGGCGCAGATGCTTGAGGATCACATCCTGCGCGCGGCGGATATGCAGCAACACCGGCAGATCGAATTCCTGCGCCAGCTTGAGCTGCTCGACGAAGAAGTGTTCCTGCCGCGCGCGATCGAAATGGTCGATGAAGAAATCCAGCCCGATCTCGCCGATGGCGACCGGGCGTTTTTGTTGCAGCAGGTCGCGCAGCGCCGCCAGGTCGTGCGGCAGCGCATCGTCGGTGTACATCGGGTGGATGCCGTAGGCGGGTGAGCAGGTCGGGAAGTCCTCGCACAGTTCGCGCACGGTCTCGAAGTTGGCGCGGGCGACCGAAGGTACCACGATACGTGTCACGCCGGCATCCCGTGCGGCGCGCACGATGTCGTCCTGGGTGTCGCCGAACTCTGCGGCGTCGAGGTGGCAGTGGGTGTCGATGAACATGTCCGGCGGTGTCTTTGGCTAGTGACGCCATGTTAAACTCGCGCCACCAATTAAGCGAGACAACACCATGTCTGGAAACACCTTCGGCACCCTGTTTACCGTCACTTCCTTCGGCGAATCGCACGGCAAGGCCATCGGCTGCATCGTCGACGGCTGCCCGCCCGGCATGGCACTCAGCGAAGCCGACATCCAGCCCGAACTGGACCGCCGCAAGCCCGGCACCTCGCGCCATGTCACCCAGCGCCGCGAATCGGACACGGTGGAGATCCTGTCCGGCGTGTTCGAAGGCAAGACCACCGGCACGCCCATCGCCCTGCTCATCCGCAACGAAGACCAGCGCAGCAAGGACTACGGCAGCATCGCCGACACCTTCCGCCCCGGCCATGCCGATTACACCTACTGGCAGAAATACGGCATCCGCGACCATCGTGGCGGTGGCCGCGCCTCGGCGCGCGAAACGGCCGCGCGGGTCGCGGCCGGTGCCATCGCCAAGAAATGGCTGGGCGAGACCTACGGCGTGGAGGTGCGCGGTTATCTGGAACAGCTCGGCGAGATCAAGGTGCCGTTCAAGAGCTGGGGCGACGTGCACGCCGAAGGCAACAGCTTCTTCGTGGCCGATGCCAGTTATGTCGGTCAGCTCGAAGACTACATGGACAACCTGCGCAAGAGCGGCGACTCCATCGGTGCCAAACTCGCCGTCATCGCACACAACGTGCCGGTGGGCTGGGGTGAGCCGGTGTTCGACCGCATCGACGCCGACATCGCCCACGCACTGATGGGTATCAACGCCGTGAAGGGCGTGGAGATCGGCGACGGCTTCGCCTGTGTCACGCAGAAGGGCAGCCAGCACGGCGACGAACTCACGCCGCAAGGTTTCAAGACCAACCACGCCGGCGGCATCCTCGGCGGCATCACCACCGGGCAGGACATCGTGGCGCGTTATGCCATCAAGCCGACCTCAAGCATCCGTATCGAACGCGATTCGATCAACAAGGCGGGGGAGGCGGTGAAGGTCTCTACCGAGGGGAGGCATGATCCTTGTGTGGGGATCAGGGCTACGCCGATTGCGGAGGCGATGGTGGCGTTGGTGTTGATGGATCATGCGTTGCGGAATCGGGGGCAGTGTGGGGATGTGATTTGTGAGACTCCGAAGATTCGTTAATCAAACAAGAAAGCTAAAGTGATGAGTGCTGCGATATTTTCGTTTTTCGGAATTATTATTGGTGCCTTATTGCAGTATCTTTTTACGCGGCACCTTGATAATCAGAAGCATCGTCGAGACTTGAGGGCGAAGTCATACACAGACTATTTGAACTGCGTGTGTGAACACGCGAACTTGGCAAGGCGGCAGTTACAGAAAAGTGGTGAACTGTTCGTAAAGACGGCTGATGCAAAAGCGCGAATTTGCTTATATGGTTCTCCAGAAACTGTTCGTGCATTTGCCGTCTTTGAAAAGCTTGGCGCCACAATGAATACTCCAGAGCAGCGTGCAGCGTTCACTTCTATGGTGGCGGTAATGCGTAGTGATTCTGGCGGTGACGATAAAGTTAAGCTCAAGGATTTAGAAGTAGTGCTTCTTGGGGTGCATGATTAGCAAGTGTAGGATGGGTTGAGCGTAGCGATACCCATCAATCAAAGTCAACACCGTCGGGGGTTGCCCGACAGCAAGTTACTTTCTTTTGCTTCGCCAAAAGAAAGTAACCAAAGAAAAGGCGACCCTGGTTTGCCGCCCCTGCGGGGTTCCCTGCGTTGCTCGAACGGTCGGGCCTCCTCATAAACTCGCACGATCCGCTGCGCGGCCACGTGCTCAAACATATTCGTCGGACTACCCCCGCCCGTCCTGCGCTACTCGGCGGCGCTCAAGGGAATGAAAATCCACTACGGTTTTGTGTGCGCTTTGCGCACGCTTCATTTTTGTTTGGCGATGCGGGCAAAGCCCGCATCGCAGGTTTTGGGATTTTGCTTTTGACGTTCTTTCCCCTGTGCGCCGCCGAGTAGCGGAGACTGGTCAGGGGATGTCGGCGAGGACTGTCTGAGCGCGTAGCGCGAGTTCCGCAGCCGCCTGACCAGTCGAGCAACGCAGGGAACCCACGAAGTGGGCGGCAAACCGGGGGCGACTTCTTTTGGTTACTTTTCTTGGCAAGACAAGAAAAGTGACTTGCTGTCGGGCAACCCCCGACGGTTTTGACTTTGATTCTGATTGATGGGTATCGCTACGCTCCACCCATCCTAAGCGCTCAGCACGAACGATGAGCGGAAGCGTTATCATCGCCCCCCATGAACCTCACCCACATCAAATACCTCTCCCTGTTCGCGCTGCTCGTCAATGCCGCCGCGATGCTTTCCCCCATCATCAACGGCGGCGATTCCATCACCTATGCCGCACTGTCGCAGCACATCGCGCTGAGCAACGATTGGGCGAATCTGATGCTGGACGGCAAAGACTGGCTGGACAAACCGCACATGCCGTTCTGGATCACAGCGCTCTTCTTCCAGATTTTCGGAGTGAGTACGTTTGCTTATATCCTGCCGGGCTTCCTGTTCCACATCATCGGCGGCTATTTCACTTATCGCATCGCGCGGTTGTTCTATAGCCGCGAGGCGGCGTGGTTGTCGGTGCTGGTGTATGTGTCGGTGTTCCATCTGATGGATTCTTCCATCGAGGTGAAGGCGGAGACTTACCTGACCGGCTTCATCATGGGCGCGTGTTACTACTGGTTGCGTTACGACGCACAGACCCGGCTGAAGTATCTGTTGCTGGGGGCGGCGTTCACGGCGGGGGCGGTGATGACCAAGGGCGTGTTCACGATGATCACCATCACCAGCGGGCTGGTGATTCTGTGGATGTATCAGAAACAGTGGCACAAGTTGTGGAGTGGGAAGTGGTGGTTGGCTTTTGCGTTGTCGTTGGCGTTCACTGCGCCGGAGGTGGTCGCCTTGTACCTGCAGTTCGACGCGCATCCGGAGAAGGTGGTGTTCGGGCAGACGAATGTGTCGGGCATCAAGTTCTTTTTGTGGGATAGCCAGTTCGGGCGCTTCTTCAATGCCGGGCCGATACAGGATACGAGCGGGGGCGGCCATCCGTTCTATTTCGTGCTGGTGTTCCTGTGGGCGTTCCTGCCCTGGGTGGCGGTGTTCTTTGCTGCGATGGTTGCCGGTGTGCGCAAGTTCGCGCAGCGCGCGGTGGAGGAGAACGCAGGTTTCGTTTTCCTGTGCGGTGCGTTCTGCGTGACCTTTGCCTTGTTCAGCGCCACCAGCTTCCAGCTCGATCACTACACGGTGATCCTGTTCCCGTTCGCGGCCATCTTGTGCGGCCGGTATCTGGCTGTACGCATGCAGAATCTGCAGGAGGGGCGGGCGCTGTTGCTTGTGCAACTTGTATTCACGCTATTGCTGCTGGCGTTGGCGATCGGTTTGAGCGTGCATGTCGGTCATGCGGCAGTGTCGTCGCTCGTCGCGACGATCCTGGTGGCGATGCTGGGATATGTGATCATGCAGCGCCGGCAGATGCGTGCCAATGTGTTGCTGGTGTTGCCGCTGTTCGGCATGCTGGCCTTGTACGGATTCCTGGTGTTGACTTCGGCATTGACGTTCATGGCATACAGCGTGGCTTATAACGCGAGCACGCAGTTGGCAGCCCGGCCGATCGCGCCGGTCTACAGTTACAACATGGGGATCGTTTCGCGCGAGCTGGCGGTGTACAACAGCGCGCCTGTGTTTCCAGCAGGCGATCTTGCGCAACTGCCGGCGGACGGGAAGTATTACTTGCTGATCAGCGGGAAAGATCTGGAGGCGATCTCATCAAGGCTAGGACGTTATGAGCAGATTGCTCGGGGTGATTGGGTAGTGCACAAGACGGGCACCTTCCCGCGCTTCCTGCGCCTGGCGCGCGGCGAGGAACCGCTGGAGGATATCCGTATCCTCGCCGTGAACTGAGCCAGGCTCAGCGGATGCGCTGCAGGCGCTGGTAGAGGCGGAAGCGTTCCTGCGGGTTGCCTTGGCGTCCGCCTTCCCACAACTTTTCCCAGCCGATCTCGGCTTCGATAGGCTTGGCCACCGCACCGCCTTGCACCAGCAGCAGGTCGCATTTGCGCGGACTGTAGTCTAGATGGATGTCGCCGAAATACTCCAGCATGGCTTGTTCGCTCTGACCGATGCGCAGGCCGCCGATGCAGTTGTATTGCTTGGGCAGGTTGGTGTTCAGGTCTTCGATCATGTAGCGATAGCTCTTGCCGTTATCCAGCCAGGGCAGCCATAGGGTCATGGTGAGTATCCACAGCAGGGTGACACCGCTGGCCCAGTTGATGAGCGAACGACGCACCGAGCGGCCTACGCGCCAGATCAGAAATACCCACAGCACTGTGACGATCAGCGCGATGGTGAAGGGGGCGGTCTCCAGTTCCGCTTCGAAGCCGGGCTGGTATTCCCTCAGCCAGGCCACGATCTTCGCCCCATAGCCGAGCAGCAGGCCGGCCCACCCCCACCACATCAGGATGGCGATCAGGGCAAAAGTCATGATGCCGAACCAGTCGAGTGCGTTGGCTGCGCCCCGGCGCAGGGTCGAGAGCGACGCGCTGGCAAGCAGGGCGATGGGCAACAGCATCGGCATGCCGTTCTGGTCGTTGATGTCAGGCACGAAACTGAGCACGACCAGCATCACGATGAAACTGACCAGCAGCAGCTGGAACTCCGCTTCATGCCACATGCGTTTGCGCGCTTCCCACACCGTCCATGCGGCGAGCGGCGCGGCAGGCCAGGCCATCCACGGCAGCGACTTGAGGTAATAGAAGGTGTCGTTGAATTGTCCGTTGGCGGCGAAGGCGAACCAGCGTCCGATGTTGCGCGTCCAGAACCATTCGTGGAACAGCTCGGGAGAGTGCTGATGCAGCATCATCGGCCACATCAGCAACCACGGCAGGGCAGCCAGCAAGGCGATACCCAGCGTGTTGAGGTAGTTGCGCGTCCGCCAGTTGCTGAACGACAACAGGCTCAGGCTGATCGCGCCGAACAGGATGGGTGCGATGACGCCTTTGCTCATGAAGCCGATACCCAGTCCGATGCCTGTGATGAGTCCGGCCAGTTGCGGTCGGCGCAGGCTCAGGGCGTAGCCATACAGCATCATGGCGCAGCCGGTGAGCAGAGCGTTGTCGGTGAGGATCTCGTGGCCGCGCACCAGCATGCCGAGGCAGCCGATGAGGATGATGGCGGTGGGCCAGCCGCGATTGTTGCCGAACAGTTCGCGGCCGGTCAGTCCGGCGAACAGCAGGGTGAGGGAGGTGAAGAAGCCGGTGGCCAGCCGAGCGCCGTCATGCAGCGGCAGCCACGACGAGAACAGTTGCGCGAATGCGGTCGCGGTCCAGTAGTACAGCGGCGGTTTTTCCAGATACGGCTGTCCGGCCAAAGTGGGAACCAGCCAGTCGCCGCTGCTGATGAAGTGATGGACGATGCCGAAGCCGTACAGTTCGTCAGGCTTCCACGGGTCGTGCCCGACCAATCCGGTCAGCACCCATACCGCGCACAAGGCAAACAGCAGCGCAGCCTTGAGCGGTGTGATCTCTGGTTCTTTCAGCTTGGTGAAATATTCGTACATCTATTCGACGACTTTCATCAGTTGACCTGCGACGGGCTCGCCTTGCGGGTATTGCGCGTTGATCAGGCGCAGGTATTTCTCTGCATTGCGTCCCAGCGGCGAGCGTCGGGCCAGCGCCGCATAGGTGTCGCCTTCCTTTGCCGTGACCAGCTGCAGCGTCAAAGGTTTGATCTTTTCGCGTTCTTCCGCACTCAAGGTCTTGAAGCTGCTGATGGTGGCTTCAAGCGCAGTGCGATGGGCGGCAAAAGCCTGCGCTGACTTGGCACTACCCTTGATCAGGAAGGCACGCCCCGCATCATAGACCACGCCCAGCAGGGTGTGGTCTATCTCGCCGAGCGCGGCAGTGTGTCCATGGATCTGCATGGTCGCTATCCTGGCGTTTCGTCCGAGCTTGCTGCGCACATATTCGACCGCAGTGCCGGCAGGCTTGGGGTCTAGCCCGAACTGGAGCAGTGCGTCATTGCCGGGGCTGATGGCGAGCAACTGGGTGGGCAGATTCTTCACGCTCCATTCTGAGGGGAAGGCGAGCGTGATGGCGAGGTCGCGATGCATGAAGCGGTTGTCGCGCACCACGCCTTCGTCCACGCTGTCGCCAAAAGTGAGTCCTGCGGTCTGGCGCAGATATTCCTCGCGGTTCTCAGCGGGATTCGCGACGGTGAGCGTGCCGGCTTCGCCGACCACTTGCTGCAGGCGCGTGTCGTTGTCCGGGTGGGTGGCGAAGGTGCCGTGATAGCGGCGCGGCTCGCGGCCTTCCTGCTTCGCGATCTCGGCGTCGAACAGCTCCTGGTTCTTCAACACGCCGACCACGCGGATCATCGCTTGCGGATCGTATTCCGTGCGGGCCAGATACTGCGCGCCGAGACGGTCGGATTCGAGCTCGTGCTCTCGTCCATAACCGGACAGCAGTGCACCGCCCAACAGGTTGCTCACGTCATGGAAGGCCTGATTGTTCAATTCAGGAACAAGGATGGATGCCAGCTGGATGCCAAGGTTGGCGGCTTGCGATGCGCTCTGCTGACGTACCCCGTGACGTGCCGTGACGTGGCCGATCTCGTGGCCCAGTACGGCCGCCATCTCGGCCTCGGAGTTGAGATAGGCCATGATGCCGCGCGTGATGTAGACATAACCGCCGGGCAGTGCGAAGGCGTTGATCTCGGGGGAGTCGAGTACGGTGAAGCGATAGCGCAGGTTGTTGCGGTGGCTGTGCTTGGCCAGGTCCTGGCCAACGCGGTCGACATAGGCTTGCAGTACGGGGTTGGGATAGACCTTGTATTGCTTGCGCACATCGGCATCAGCCTGCCGGCCCAGGCTGATCTCCTGCGCTTCGGACATCATCACGAAATCCTGCTGCCCGGTCACCGGGTTCTGTGCGCAACCGGCGAGCGCCAGTGCGGCGATGCCGGCCAACAGGGATGAGAGCGATCGTGACATATTTCCTCCCGGAAAGAAAAAAGGCAGCCTGCGCTGCCTTTTATTCTATGCGCTTAACGAGGTTCCATTAAGCAGCGGCTTTGCCGCCCATGCTGTACTTGCTGCGGAATTTCTCGATACGGCCCGCAGTGTCCACAATCTTCTGGGTGCCGGTGTAGAACGGATGGCACTCGGCGCAGACTTCGACGTGCAGAACCGGCTTGCCGATGGTGGAGCGGGTGTTGAATTTGTTGCCGCAGCTGCAAGTCACTTCGACTTCAGCGTAAACGGGATGGATGTCAGCTTTCATTTTGTGTTTCCTTGCTTTAGGTTGGGCGCGGCTTGGGTACGCGCACGGATGTGTATGTATAAGGGCGCGCATTATCCATAAAAACAGGGGGGTGGGCAAATGCTTTGTTTTGCACCTGAATCGTCAGAATTTGAGCAGGAAGCCCAGGTAGGTGGTGGTGGTCTTTATTTTTGAGGACTTGCCTAGTTCTCCGAAGCTCTCGTGCTGGAGCCGCAGTGCCAAATCCTTGTTGAAATCATATCGGATGCCCAAGCCTCTGCTGATATTGGTGCTGGAGTCACGGGTGACACTGTGCCAGATTTCGTTGGTGCTGGTTGTCACGATGATTTCCGAGCCGACATCTGCGCTGAGAACCCCCAGCTTGCCGGTTATCGAGAGTGAGTCGCCCAAGTGCAGGGTTCCGGTCCCGGCCGCTTCCCAGCCTATGGCGCTCCATTCCCATGTGTAAGGGATGGGGCCGCTACCGGGAACGCCGGATGGCGTCGATGGTAGTGTGCCTTTTTCGTTGGCGCGGCCAAAATCCCCATAGCCGACTTCTATGCCCCAGTTGGAGGTGAATTGATGCCCGTAGCTGATGCGATATACGGTGTTTTTTTCCGAGCAACTGGCTCCGTTCCCTAACAAATAGGTGCAGGTGCCGGGAGAGTTTGAACGACCAGAACTGATGTTGATGTACGAGTCGTATTTTGTGGAGAAGATATTCGCAGCATGGGCAGGCAGAGTTGCCGCGATACATGCCAGTGCCAGCCAGGTTGATTTGTGATTCATCAGGGATTCCTTTGTGCTTGGACGTCGTTCAAGAATGCTGTCTCTGAAACGGGGCGCATACTGGCACGCCGAAATCCTGCAGGTCAATATGGTTATTTCACTGCCCGCGTTCGATGCTGATGCCGACCTGCTTGCAGTTGCGGATGGCTTGCAGTTTGGCGACGCTGACCCGGACCCAAGGGGCGTTGAAATCCTTGAGGATGATCTGGGCGATGTGTTCGGCCAGTGCTTCCAGCAGGGAAAAGTGTCCTTCACTCAATACCTTCTGCAGGTGCAGGGCGACCTGGGCGTAGTCCAGCGCATCGTTGATGTCGTCGCTCTGGCAGGCGCGGCTGTTGGGCAGGGCGATGTCCAGATCGATCTGCAGGGTCTGCGGGACGCGTTTCTCCCGCTCGTAGATGCCGATCAGGGTCACGACCTTGAGTTCGCGCAGGAAGATGATGTCCATATATAGGTCTTGTTGCTGGTTTGGTTGCATGGGCGCATTCGAGTAGAATCCGCGCTCCGCATTTTAAGGTATTACCGATGACCGCCATTATTTTTGTTGTGCTCGCCTATCTGCTGGGCTCGATCTCCTTCGCTGTGTTGATGAGCAAGGCCTTCGGTCTGGCTGATCCGCGCACATACGGTTCCGGCAATCCCGGTGCGACCAATGTTCTGCGCAGCGGGAAAAAAACGGCGGCTGTCCTGACTTTGTTGGGCGATGCGGCCAAGGGGTGGCTGGCGGTGTATCTGGCGATCAGGCTCGCGCCGCACGATGGTGATGGATTGATATTGGTGGCGCTGGTGGCGCTGGCGGTGTTCCTTGGGCATCTGTTCCCGGTGTTCCTGAAGTTCAAGGGCGGTAAAGGGGTGGCGACCGCGCTCGGCGTGTTGCTGGCGTTGAGTGGCTGGATGGGGCTGGCGGTTTTCGCGACCTGGTTGCTGGTGGCGGCCGTGTTCCGCTATTCCTCGCTGTCGGCGCTGGTCGCCGCAGTCGCGGCACCGGTGTACGCCATGCTGGTGCATCTGCGTCCCGAACTGGTGATCGCGACCGGCGTCATGTCATTGCTGCTGATCTGGCGTCACAAGCAGAACATCCAGAACCTGATGGCCGGCAAGGAGAGCAAGATTGGCGGCAAGAAGAAAGAAGAGTCAGTGGCTACTGCCGCAGAGGATGTTGAGTGGCTGGAAAAGTGTAAATGGTGTGGGGAATACACTCCGGGAGAGGAGGTGTTTTGTCGCCATTGCGGAAAGTCGATGGGTGAGGAAAGGTAGGCGTTGTTTATGACCTATAGTTAATTTCCCGCAAATCCCAGCGCGGCTTGATGTTGAAGCGGTAGCCGCGCTGTCCTCCCTGTTTTTGTAAACGCATCGCGCCCGCGAAAGCAATCATTGCGCCGTTGTCGGTGCAGAACTCCATATCCGGATAGAACACGCGTGCCCCGCGTCGCGAGACGGCGGCGTCCAGTCGTTCGCGCAAAACCTTGTTGGCCCCGACGCCGCCGGCCACGACCAATTGCTTCAGGTTGGTATGGGTCAGTGCGGACAGTGCCTTGCTGGCCAGTACGTCGACGATGGCTTCTTGTGCGGCATATGCGATATCGGCTCGTGTCTGGTCGTCATTTGCATTCTTTTGCACGGCCAGTAACACGGCAGTCTTTAGGCCGCTGAAACTGAAGTCCAAATCGCCGCTATGCAGCATGGGGCGCGGCAAGTTGAATCGCCCCGGCGTGCCGTTCTGCGCCAGCCTTGCGAGCAGTGCGCCGCCAGGGTAGTCGAGTCCAAGCAACTTTGCGCTCTTGTCGAAGGCTTCGCCGGCGGCATCGTCCACCGATTCGCCCAGCAATGTGTAACGTCCGATGCCGTCGACACGCATCAGTTGTGTATGGCCGCCTGAGACCAGCAATGCGACGAACGGAAAGGATGGCGCGGGTTCGGATAGCAGCGGCGAGAGCAGGTGGCCTTCAAGATGGTGCACACCTATGGTTGGCACATCCAATGTATACGCGAGCGCATTGGCGATGCTTGCGCCTACCAGCAGTGCGCCTGACAGGCCCGGCCCCTGAGTGAATGCGATCGCATCGATATCTTTCGGTGAGCGCCCTGCCATGCTCAGTACCTGGCGCAACAAAGGCAACGCGTGGCGCACATGGTCGCGGGAGGCGAGCTCCGGCACCACGCCGCCATATTCATTATGCAGGGCGATCTGGCTGTGCAGCGTGTGCGCCAGCAGGCCGTGGCCGTTTTGGTATAGCGCGAGTCCGGTTTCGTCGCAGGAGGATTCGATACCGAGAATGAGCGGGTTCATATGGGTGCATTGTAGTGAATCTGGCTACGAGCATCCTGTGCACGACGGAATATTTCCAGAATATTTCAATAAAGTGTTGACGCGAATTTTTTGCTCCCTATAATGCGCGCCTCTTCGCTGTTGCGGAGTTGAAGTGAAGCAAACCAAGTGTGCGTTTGCTTGTGGTCGATGAAAAGGACCGCGCTTCTGTAGCCTGAATAAATAGTGTGAAAATTTAGTTGACGTAAATAATTTAGTCACTATAATGCGCACCTCTTCGCTGCCACGGTGGTGAAGGAAGCAAGGAAAAAGTTCTTTAAAAGATAGAAAAAACAACCGATTAGTGTG